>CAZJMX010000021.1:0-72630 GCA_964547345.1 uncultured Smithella sp.
CTGATTGAAGAAGACGAATGGACTTCAATGGATGTGGATGTGAAAGGCGCCGCCTTTGAAGGGTTGCTGGAAAAAGCAGCCAGCGAAGGGAAGAAAGGCGCAGGGCAATATTTTACACCACGCCCATTAATTAAAAGCATGGTCAGGCTGATGAAGCCCGACCCCAGAGGGAAAAATACTTTCACCATTTCCGATCCTGCCTGCGGGACCGGCGGTTTCCTGGTTTCTGCCTATGAGTGGCTGATGCAGGCATGCAAAGGAGCCTTGCCTCGTGAAGATGTAAAACGCATTCGTGAAAGAACATATTACGGGCAAGAGTTGGTTGCCCGGCCAAGGCGACTGGCTTTGATGAATATGTATTTGCACGGCGTCACACCCAAAATAAAATTGGGTGATACCATTTACAACACACCCGATAGTGAACGCTTTGATGTGATACTGGCTAATCCGCCATTTGGCACGAAAGGAGCCAACCAGGCTCCGGAACGGGACGACTTTACCGTAGAGACCAGCAACAAACAGTTAAATTTTGTGCAGCACATTATGAGCACACTCAAACCAGGCGGCAGAGCCGCCATTGTATTGCCCGATAATGTTTTGTTTGAAGACAAAGCCGGTGAAGTGTTTGAAATACTGATGCAGGATTGCAACCTGCACACTGTTTTACGATTGCCAAGAGGAACATTTACACCGTATGCACAGGGCGTAAAAGCAAATGTGATTTTCTTTCAGAAAGGTTTGCAAACTGAAAAGGTTTGGATTTACGACAACCGCAGCAACATTGAAGGGATTACCAAAAAAGACCGACCGCTGACCGCCAAACATTTTGCAGACTTTGAAAAATGCTACGGCACCGACCCCAACGGAAACAGCAAGAGAAAAGACCAGGGCGAGGGAGGACGTTTCCGCTGCTTTACATTGGACGATGTAAAGAAACGCAACTACAAACTGGACATCACCTGGCTCAAAGACGACAGCATTGAAGATGCCGACAGCCTTCCCGAACCAAACGATTTAGCGACCGAAGCCATTGCCGAACTAGAAGCAGTAGTGGACAATTTACGTGACATTTTAAACCTATTGGATAGCAATGGAGAATAATTTACCTGAAAATTGGAAGTTAATTCCAATTAGCAAATTGAGACTAACGTTATTTAAAGGTGTAAATGTTGCCCTCAAAAGTAACTCTGGCAAATACTTGTTTATTCCTTCTGGCGCAAATTTCCCTGATGGAATAAAAATTCAAAAAGCCAAATGGATAAGTGATAACGAATTAAAAAAAATTCCCAAAGAAAAGCTACTACAAAAGGGTGATATATTGTTTAACTCTGGTGGCGTTGGCACATTAGGGAGGTCGAGCTATTACTCTAATGATAATAAACCAACTGTTTGCGATAGTTTTATTATAGTTATAAGAGACGAGTTGAAGCAAACAAATATGAAGCATTTGTTTTATTGGTTTCAGTCGGCTAAAGCTGACGAATTGATAAAAGCAAATACGAAGGGGACCACAGGAATTACATCCATTAAATCTTCAGATTTAGAGAGCTTTGAAATCTCCCTTCCACCTTTTGCCGAGCAACACCGCATTGTAGCCAAGTTAGATGCGGTAATGCAAAAAGTAGAAAGCAACAAACTACGCTTAGACAAAATACCCAAACTGCTCAAACGCTTCCGGCAATCTGTATTGGCTGCTGCGGTAAGTGGTAAGTTGACGGAGGATTGGAGGGAGAAGAATCCGAACATTGAAAGTGCTGCGGAATTAATTCAGAGAATTGAAATTAAAAGAACAAAGACAAACCTGAAATTAACAAAAACATTTTTAAATGATTATTATTATGAAGTAGAACTCCCGGTTAATTGGAAGCAATGTAGGATAGGTCAAATTCATGATGATTTAACTGATTATCATGCAAATGGGAGTTATGAAATTCTTAAAAAAAATGTTGAGCTTATTAACCACTCGGATTTCGCGATGATGATTAGAGCAACCAATTTTGAAAAAAATAATTTTGATACCTTAATGTTATATATCAATGAGCACTCTTATAATTTCTTGAAAAAGTCTAAGCTTTTTGGTGGTGAGATTATTATTGGAAAAATAGGAAATGCGGGAAAGATATATTACATGCCTAAATTGAATAGGCCATGCTCTCTAGCAATGAACTTGTTTGCATTGAAATTTAATTTAGAATTTATTGAGGGGAAATTCATATACTATTACCTCAGCTCAATGTATGGTGAAATGGATATTAAAAATTATATAAAAGGAGTCGGAAATATCACGATAGATAAAATATCAATTCGATCTTTATTAATCAACCTCCCGCCTCTTGAAGAACAAAAAGAAATCGTCCGCAGAGTCGAACAACTTTTTGCCTTTGCCGATAAAATAGAAGCTCGTTACACCAAAGCCAAAGCCATGTTGGACAAACTGCCGCAAAGCATTTTAGCCAAAGCATTTCGTGGCGAGCTAGTGCCGCAAAACCCCAATGATGAACCGGCAAGTGTATTGCTTGCAAGAATAAAAGCGGAAAAAGATAAATTAGCGAAGGAAAAGAAAGAAAAAAAATCAAACCTTTAAAAAACAGGCGAACTTGGTAATGAGGGACAGTTGACTTAAGCGAGGAGCTTCTGGCCGGTTTTTTCGACCATTTCCGCAAAACCGGATTGATCTTCATCACGGATGAAAAGATGCGGTTCGATACGGGCGTTGATTTGAGCGGCCAGATGATAAAGTTGAGACATTAAGTCCAGATAATCAATGTTCTTATCAAGGCTTTCCACAAACAGTCCGATATCGACGTCGCTGTCCGCATCGTACTTACCCGTCAAATAGGAGCCGAATAAGACGGCCTTATCAAAGGCTATTTTTTCCCGCGCAACCTTAATATATTGCAGGGCTGTTATTTCAGCTTCTCTTTTATCCATTGGTGTAACTCCCGAGTATTTTGCAGGATGTTTTTACATTTATCCTGATTCAGAGACAGCAATAATCTATCCCTGTAATCTGGGTATCTAGCCTCGATATTCAATGGTTGCAACACTTCAATAAACGCTTTTTGTGCATCAGAATAATTATCATATAGATTTGACTGCTGCGCCAAAAGAATGATGTTGTGCGTTTTTGGCGGAAGCTGATTTAATTCTTGCTGGTAGTATGCTTTCACAATCTTCTCAATTGTCTGATGGCACATGAAACCGACGTAAAGAAAACGTGCCTTTTCGAGCATTGCTTCAGCCGTCTCCAAATCGTATTCTGAAATATCCAGCCAGTATTTTACGTTTTTTTCCATGACTCGTAGCTATTTTCCGATAATAATTAGCTTTTATGCGATTGATTATAGGTAAAACAACATTGTGTGTCAATTAAAAACAAAATAAAATGGAGAAACTTGTTAACATTTGACAGCCAAAGATGCTAAATAAATCATTAAATAAAGGATATAAAGGGATGTGCCATGACTTCTGTTGAAAACAAACCCTGGTCGTTTCCTTAAAAGAAGCCGTTGATGCGATGGATACGATGAGCGATCAAATCCATTCGTATCTCAATCTCAAGACGGGGGAATGGTTTACAATAACAATCCCATGAAAAGAGCATCACATGTAAGATATATCGAGAAACAGGACAGGTACAATTATTTTCTGGGTTCGCCATGATCGGTCTTTCAGTGATTATTTTGAGGAACATACATGAAATGCGATGAAGATAAAGTGGACGAATTGACCCTGGCGCTTCTCTATCTCGTCGCCCACGGTCGGGAAGAAGGTTGCGGCGCACCGCCTGCTTTCGGATTGAGGTGAAAACCATTCAGATATGAAACATCAACTTGCGGCAATCGGTCTTGCACCCCTGTTAATTTCCCAGGCGCTCTATGTCCGCCTTGTAACCCCCAGGTTACCCGAGGCGCAGGGCGAGCGTTACGGCACCCATGGGGCCGGTTCTGTTCTCAGGCTGCTGATCCTGGGCGATTCCGCGGCAGCCGGTGTTGGCGTGACTACACAAAGCCAGGCCCTGTCCGGTCAGCTGGTTTTTGCGCTGGGGACCGCTTTCCGGGTTTCATGGAAATTGATTGCTCAAAGGGGACACAAGGCGAAAGATGTGCTGGCAACATTGGAGATGCTTGCCTCTGAACCGTTTGACGTTGTTGTCACATCCATCGGCGTGAATGACGTCACGCACGGAACCGGTTTCCGAAAATGGATGAATCAGCAGGCAAGGATTGTCGAACTGCTCCAGTCAAAATTTCAAGCCCGGCACATCATCCTGTCTTGCATTCCGCCCATGCACTTGTTTCCTGCCTTTCCGCAGCCGTTGAGATGGTATCTCGGGGCAAGAGCCGGACGATTTAACAGCGCATTAAAGAATTTTGCGAACAGGTCTGAACGATGCGTGTATGTCTCGATCGATTTTCCGTTGGAGGGTGCTTATATAGCGTCAGATGGTTTTCATCCCGGAGCCCCTGCCTATGCTCTGTGGGCCCGGCAGATCGCCGCCACAATTCGCAGCCGGTTGAATACAGCGGAAAACTGATTTGGCGTGTTCGGGGACGCCCTACGAAAGGGGACGAAAGGTGGAGCCAAATCTATGTTCTTGACAATTCATGAAAGTTAAAGCTTGAAACACTGACGGGTTTGTTGCCCGTCTTGGAAGCGTACCGAAGGGTGCGCTCGCTTGAAGCGGATGCAAATCCTAATGGAATTGGGATCAAGAAAGCACTATAAAGAAATTCAAAACAGATAATTTTACCGGAAAGGAAACCTAATACTATGGCAAATCTCTATCCGGCTTTATTTTCGCCGATCAGAATCGGAAGGATGGAAATCAAAAACCGCATCGCCATGATGCCCATGGGGGTGTTTTCGCCAAGGCTGATGGGGCCCAATGGCGCATACACCAAAGACGGCGCGGATTATTATATTGAAAGAGCGAAGGGTGGAGTGGGGCTGATCGTCACCGGTCTGCTGCCGGTGGGTCTGTATCCTAATGGCCGCGGCCCCGGAGATCAGGGTGAAGGCTTCCATCAATATGTCGAACAGCAGAAATATCTTGCCCGGGGCGTCCATCATTATGGCGCAAAAGTGGTTGTGCAGATTTCGGCGCTGACGGGGCGGGCAAGCACCAGCCCATCCGAACCCGCAGCCTGTGTGATTCAAAATGTATGGGACCCGACAAAGATACATCCCGAAATGAGCAGAGAAGAAATTTCCGCCTATGTAGAGAAAATTGCCAATGCCGCCCTGGCCTGCAAACTTGCGGACATCGACGGCGTGGAGATTCATGCTGTTCATGAAGGCTACCTGCTGGATCAGTTCACGATTGCTTCCACCAACACCCGGACCGATGAATACGGCGGCAGCCTGGAAAACCGCCTGCGCTTTCCCTGCGAAATTGTCCGTGCTATCAAGGAAAAATGCGGCGGCGATTATCCCGTTCTTCTGCGCTACAGTGTGCGCAGCTATATGAAAGGGTTCAACCGGGGTGCTCTGCCGGACGAAGATTTTGTTGAATTCGGCAGAAGCCTTGAAGAGAGCTTTGTAGTTGCACGCATGTTTGCTCAAGCGGGTTATGACGCGCTTAATTGCGACAATGGTTCCTACGATTCCTGGTACTGGGCGCACCCGCCGGTTTACATGCCCAAGGCCTGTAATCTCGACGACGTCCGGGCGCTGAAGAAACATGTTTCCATACCGGTCATCTGCGCGGGAAAGCTTGACGACCCGGCGCTTGCCGACAATATGATCGCCCGCAATGAAATCGATATAATGGGCATGGGGCGGCCGCTTCTGGCAGATCCTCAGATTGCCAATAAATTTGCCTCAGGCGCCCTGGATGACATCCGTCCCTGTATTGGCTGCCATCAGGGCTGCCTTTCACGCATCTTCCAGTTCAAGGATATCTGCTGTGCCGTCAATCCAGCCTGTGCCAGAGAACAAAGCTACGGGGTTGATAAAGCGGATGCGCCAAAGAAAGTCCTCGTGATCGGCGGCGGGCTGGCCGGCATGGAAGCGGCCCGTATATGCTCGCTGCGCGGACATCGCGTCGATCTATATGAAAAGTCAACCCGACTGGGCGGCGCGTTTATCGCGGCCTCGGCGCAGGATTATAAAGAGGACGATCAGCGCCTGCTGGCCTGGTACATCCGGAAGATGAAAGAATTGCAGATCAATATTTTCTTGAATAAAGAAGCCGGCAAACAGTTGGCGGATGAGAATCTCTATGACGAAATCTTTGTAGCTACCGGTGCGGTAGAGCGCAAGCTCGATACCCCCGGCTTTGATAACCCCAAAGTCACCTATGCCATCGACACATTGCTACACACCGATATTTCAGGTCAGCATGTTCTGGTGGTAGGAGGCGGCCTGACGGGAATCGAGATCGCCTGCGATCTGGGCAAAAAAGGAAAAACCGTCACGGTGGTGGAAGCCTGTGATACCATCATCAATTCCTTCGGCATCTCGGCGGCCAACTACAACATGCTTTTAGAAATGCTGGATTACTATGCTGTAAAGGTTCTGACGTCAACGACCGTGACAAGATACGAAAACGGCGTGGCCGAATTGCTGACCCTTGTTAAAAACTTCCCCAATATCGCCAATCGAGCAAAGTTGATGTTCACCGCGGGCCCCTCCGGTATTCCCAAAAAATCGTCTGTGAAGGCGG
The DNA here is from genome assembly GCA_964547345.1 of uncultured Smithella sp. GTDB lineage: Bacteria > Desulfobacterota > Syntrophia > Syntrophales > Smithellaceae > UBA8904. The sequence continues at coordinate 6,668 of CAZJMX010000021.1, forward strand.
ACCACATCGTAGTGTCGGTGGGATACATCAGTGATCATCAACTGTATGATGAATTCATTAAATTAAAAGGAGACTCGGTTCATCTGATTGGCGACGCGGTGCAGCCGGAAAACGTGATGAAGGCGATCTGGGATGCCTACGAGATAGCCAGAAACGTATAGCCTTGACAAACTCCGCCTTGCACCTATACTCTTGCGAGGAAATAATATTTAAGGTGAATATATGTCATTTATCAGACCCGAAATTATCCGTCCCCCCAGCGAGCATGATAGTTATTATCTCCCGTTAACTTCGGGATGCTCGAACAATTCGTGTACCTTTTGCAACTTTTCATTTTCAAATCTCGGTATTCGCGATCTTGAGGATGTTAAGGAGGAAATCGATGCCATGTCCGTGTATGTGAATCATCGTAAGGGAGTGCAGGGTCAGCCCCGGATTGTTTACTACATATTGCAGGAGTGGGACGGCAGGAAAGTCTTTCTGCAGGATGGAGATGCCCTGGTCTATCCGTATCCCAAGCTGCTTTCGGCTTTGCAGTATCTTAACCAGAAGTTCCCCAACATTCAGCGCATAGCGAGCTACGCCACGCCGCAGGATATTCTCCGGCGTTCCGTTGCGGAATTGAAGGCGCTCAAAGATCAGAAGCTGGGCATTATTTATATGGGCGTGGAAAGCGGCGATGACGACGTGCTGCGAAGGATTCAGAAAAACGCTACCCACGATCAGATGGTGGAAGCCGCAAGAAAAGTAAAGGAAGCCGGCATCCTGCTCTCTATGACGGTCATCCTGGGCTTGGGCGGAGTCAAAGGCAGCGAAAGGCATGTTTCGGAGACGGCCAGAATTCTGACGGAAATGGACCCGGACTTTGCAGGCGCGCTAACCCTGACGTTAATCCCCGGAACGGCGCTTTACAAGGAATGGGAACAAGGCTTGTTTGAGCTGATCACGCCGTTTGATTCTCTACGCGAGCTGAAAGGCCTTGTCGAGAATTCAACATTCACTAACTGTTTTTTCAGCTCCATGCATGCGTCAAATTATTTTGCGATCCGGGGTTCGATGCCGCAAGACAGGGATAAAATTCTCAAGCAGTTAAATGCCTTATTGTCCCGGAAAGATCCCCACCTGCTGCGGCCGGAATACATGCGAGGTTTGTAGCGGTTGGCGTGGTTGCGTGTGACCTCGTGTGACCTTCAGGTCATCAGGTTATCCCCCGAACACGCCTGAAGCGGCGCGGTCGGGGACCGCGCCCTACGTGATGCGGTGGGTGTCCGGCGCGGTCACGCGCTGCGCCCTGCGGAGTGATATGGAAAAAACATTGCCGAAACGAAAAAATGTCCATTTGGCCAATTTTGACTATACCGATACCAATGTTATGTATTTCATTACGATATGCACACATAATAAAATCAGATATTTCAAAAAACCGGAAATCGCAAAATATATTGCCGACGAAATCCACTATCGTTCGCGTATTGCCGACGAAGTGACGGTTCTGGCTTATTGCATCATGCCTGATCATGTTCATCGTGAAGCCGCTCTGGCAGGCCAATTTTTACGAACACATTGTCCGGAAGGATGAATCGTTGCTGAACATTGCTGAATATATTGCTAATAATCACGTTCCGGATCAATCAGGTGGTTGATTAGGACAGGCGCCGTCCGAACAGGGTTTGATCCTGCAGGACGGACCGGGTTATGATGGTGATTCCATGGCAGGCCTTGCTGCCAGCGGCTCCCATCTCATGTTTTTTTCTACCGGCCGGGGAACTCCCGTGGGTTTTCCGGGAATGCCTGTCATCAAGGTGGCCAGCAATACCAAGATTTACGAAGCCATGAAAGACGATATGGATGTCAATTCGGGCGTTCTGGTCGAGGGCTGCCCATTAAACGAGCTTCGCGACAGGATGATCGACCTGATGACCTGCGTGATCAATGGAGAAGAAACCAGGGCGGAAATGAACAAAATGGATGTGTTGACTTTGATGACGATCCACCCTCCGTTTTGATTCCGGGATCAATTCATAGATGATAGTTCACGGTTCGCACCTTTGCGGGACCTGCACTGAAAGAGACCGAAAGGATTCACCAGATGAAATCAAAGCTTATCACCATTGCCGTCTCAGAGAAGGAATCTGTATCGGCGATGCTGTCCGTTCCGGATCGGTTTGAATCAAAGACTGCGGTTATCGTCGCGCATGGTGCGGGAAACGATATGAGCAATCCTTTGCTTGTTTCTTTCTGCGATCAACTCGCTTTGGCGGGTTATTTAGCCGTACGATTTAATTTCCTCTACAAAGAGCATGGACGCAAAGCGCCGGACAGGGCGGATGTCCTCGAGAATACATGGCGGCAGGTTTTTCAATTTATTAAGGATCAATCAGGTTATCCGCTGCGCAAAATCATCACGGCAGGAAAATCCATGGGCGGAAGAGTGGCCTCCCAGATGCTGGCCAAGGGGAGTTTGACCTCGGATGGAATGATCTTTCTGGGTTATCCGCTTCATCCTGCAGGAAACAAGGATAAACTTCGGGATGCGCATCTGCCTCTTATCAAAACCCCCATGCTCTTTTTTGCCGGCGCCCGGGACCCTCTTTGCGACCTGGATCTTTTGAAGAGGGTCTTCAAGCGTTTGGGATCGCAGGCCCAATTGGAGATTATCGAGGGCGGCGACCATTCCTTCAACCTGCCGAAATCGTCTTCTCTCTCTAGCCGGGAGGTCTATGAAATAATTGCGGACAGAAGTATACGATGGATACGGGAACAGTGACTCAGGGAAATGGAGGCACGTCCTATCCTCCGAATTTATACAAATCAAATGAAGCAAAGATTCAGGGGGCAAATCCTTGCTCTGACGTTTGTTCAACCGATAGATGTTTTGAAGCGTCATGGTGATTTCTCTTGAGGGGATTAAATGGCACAACACAATGCGATCAAGGCTGGCAGTTGGAGCAATCTGGCGCACCGATTAAATTTGTTACAGGGTGCTCCGCCAAGATTCACGCCCTAAGGAGGTCATTAATGATGAGAATTAGAAAATACTTGCTGATGACAGTGTGCGCCGCCGTGATGGTTGCGATGACGGCCTGGCCCGCATGCGCCGTCCGTCCTGGGAAGATTCTGGATATGACCTATGCCTATGACGAAAATACAATCTATTGGCCGAACGCAACACCATTTAAGCTGACAACGGAATTCAAGGGAATGAGCGAAGGGGGCTACTGTTATGCCGCCAACTTTTATGCCGCTTCGGAGCATGGCGGAACTTATGCAGACGCGCCGCTTCACTTTGCCCAAAATGGGCGCACCATCGATCAGATTCCAATCGCGGAGTGGATTGGACTGGCCGTAAAGATTGATGTGCAGCAGCAATGCGCCCGAGACAGGGATTACCTTCTGTCGGTGAAAGATATCAATAAATGGGAGCGAAAATACGGCCGGATTCCTGCAAGGGCATGGGTAATCATGTATACGGGCATCGGCACGAAATATTATCCCGACCCGAAACGTGTTTTGGGCACGGACAGGAAAGGCTTGCAGGCGTTGCCCGAATTAAGCTTTCCGGGTTTCTCCCCGGAAGCGGCAGAATTTCTTACAAAGCAGCGGAAGATCACAGGCATTGCCCTTGACACGCCGAGCATCGATTACGGCAAGTCTCAGGACTTCCGTGTCCACCGGATTATTTGCGGCGCGGACAAACTGGCACTGGAAAACATAGCCGGCCTGGACAAACTTCCGGTGAAGGGAGCAACGCTTTATGTGATTCCCATGTCCATTAAAAGCGCAACGGGTGCGCCGGCCAGAGTCTTTGCCGTTCTCCCCTGATGCCTTTTCCCGGTGAAGAATCGGGGGGGGAATCTTTACCCTTGAACATTTTGTCCAAATCATAGATGTTTTGAAGCGCAATGGCGATTTCTCTTGAGGGAATTAAATGGCACATCACAACACGATCAAGGCTAACCATTACAGTAATCTGGCGCGCCGGTTCAATAGATTTCCACAGGGTGCTCCCCCCACGGAACTTCTATTTAAAATTCTCAACGTTCTTTTTTCCGAAAAAGAAGCAAAGCTTGTATCTGAGCTTCCCATTAAACCTTTCACAGATAAAAAAGCAGCCGCGATCTGGAAGCTCAATCTTCAGGATGCACGGGTTGTTTTGAATGATCTTGCCGACCGCGGGATTCTTCTTGATTACGAGGAGGATGGAAATGTCACATATGTTCTGCCTCCTCCCATGGCGGGATTCTTTGAATTCTCCATGATGCGGTATCGCAATGATGTCGATCAGAAATTTCTGGCGGAACTGTTTTACCAGTACCTGAATGTTGAGGAGGATTTCATAAAAGATCTATTCCTTAACGGCGAAACGCAGCTCGGAAGAGTATTTGTCAACGAGGGTGTCCTGACAAATGAAAATGCTCTGCATGTTCTTGACTTCGAGCGGGCATCGGAAGTTGTCAAAACAGCTTCGCAAATTGGTGTTGGCGTCTGCTATTGCCGGCACAAGATGGAACATGTAGGTAAAAATTGCAGCGCGCCGATGGATATTTGCATGACGTTCAACGGTTCCGCTGAATCATTGATTCGTCATGGCATTGCCAGAAAATTGGATGTGGCGGAGGGGCTGGATTTACTGGGCAAGGCTCAGGATGATAACCTGGTGCAGTTTGGCGAGAATGTTCAGGAAAGAGTAAATTTTATCTGCAATTGCTGCGGCTGCTGCTGCGAAGCATTAATTGCAGCCAGAAAATTTGGTTTTTTAAACCCCGTTCACACGACTAATTTTATTCCGGAGATCAGTGACGATGCCTGCACCGGATGCGGCAAATGCGTATCCCTTTGCCCGGTAGAAGCCATGACGCTGGTCACCGCCAGTGATCCGCACAAACCGGGGAGAAAGAAAGCAAAGCTGAATGCTGATCAATGTCTTGGCTGCGGCGTGTGCCTGAAAGGATGCAATGTTGACACCCTTCAATTGAAATCACGAAGCCGGCGCGTTCTGACGCCGGTCAATACAACCCACAGAGTTATCCTCATGGCGATCGAGCGGGGAAAGTTTCAGAACCTCCTGTTTGATAATCAGATATTATTCAGCCATCGGGCAATGGCCGCCGTGCTGGGCGTCATTCTTAAACTCCCGCCCGCAAAACAAATACTGGCCAGTGATCAGTTTAAATCAAGGTATCTTGTGGCTTTGATAAACCATGCAAAGCGCGGAGAAAATAAAATTCGGGATGGCTGATAGTCCGGTTCAAGGACCGGAATGATGATGCGGGATGATATTGCCACGCCGACTGGAGGCTGCTCACAATGACACAAGAGGGGCGGTCGGGGACTGACAGAGTTGGGATAATCTTTCTTAATGGATGAGGGGCTCGGAAATGTATTCAAAGCTGGCGACGGGGAATAACGCTCCGGACTTCCGCTTTCAAACACCATGGGATAATGAGACGAATTTTTATGATGCTGCCGGTGATCATCCGGCGGTGCTGATTTTTCTGCGCTATTACGGATGTCCGGTTTGCCGGATGGAAATGGCAAAAATAAAGCGGGAAATCGATCTGATACGGCAAAAAGGTGTGCGGGTGTTTGTCGCTTTGCAAAGCAGCGCGGCAGCCATTGCGTCTTTAACCAACAAAGAAGATTGGCCCTTCACGATCATCTGCGACCCTCAAGGAAAAGTTTTTATGCTTTATGGCGTTCATCCTGGCGGAATAATCAAATATCTGCATCCTGCCGGGATGCTCGCGGCAATCAAGGCCGTCCGTCAGGGCTTCCGCCATGGCAAATTTGAAGGGAAAGAAACGCAACTTCCCGCCGCATTTGCCATGACGGCAGAGAAGGTTATTCAGTACGTTCATTATGGAGAAAACATCAGCGATGTACCCCCGCTGACCATCATGCTGGCTGATAAAAAATAAACAGGACAGGCACTATTAAAACCGGTTGCCGGGTCTCAATCCATATCCCGCCGAGGCGCTCGCACCGCCGTCACAGCCGCGGATGAAATCATCGTCGGGGTTTCTTTTGACAAATCAACCTTCGGATATTATGCTGGTCGCCAAATCGAAAACGGTAGGTTTTCGGTAATCCAACAATAAAAGGTTATCCTGCTTCTATGGACATTAAACGTTTTAATCCCCTGTTCAAAGCCCATTCTGTCGCCCTCATCGGCGCGTCCAGCAACCCCGGAAAATGGGGTCATATTATGTTGAAAAACCTTATTAACGGCGGCTTTGAGGGAAACATCTATCCCATCAATCCCGATTCTGATGAACTGCTGGGGAAAAAGGTCTATAAATCTCTGGAAGATGTTCCGGAAACGCCCGACCTGGCCGTCATCGCTGTTTCGCCGAAGTCGGTGCTGGCTGCTGTGCAGGCTTGCACGGACAAGGGTATAAAGGCGACAGTCTGTATTACGGCTGGTTTTGCGGAATTGGGCGAAAAGGGCAGGCGGCTTCAGGACGAAATGGTCAAAACGGCCCGCGCAAAGGGCATGGTGATGGTAGGGCCCAACTGCAACGGTATAATGAGTCCTTGGGAGAAACTCTACGTTGATTTTCCCAGCTTTCATGTTCCACCCGGAAGCATTGCCCTCGTTTGCCAGAGCGGGGGCGTTGTCGACGGTCTGGCGCGACAGATCATGATCAGAGGCATGGGATGCAGCCTTTGCGTGGCCAGCGGCAACGAGGCGGACCTGCATATGGAAGATTATCTGGCTTATCTTGCGGATGATCCCCGCACCAGCGTCATCCTCTGTTACATTGAAGGGTTCAAGGATGCCCAGAGATTCTATCGCGTTGTCCGTGAAGTAACGAAGAAAAAACCGGTTGTGGCCTACAAAGCGGGCAAAACGCAGGCCGGCGCGAAAGCGGCAATGTCCCATACGGCATCGATTGCGGGCAGTGATGATATTTTTGACGGTATCTGCAAACAGGCGGGAATTCTCCGGGCTAAGAATCTGCATCATTTATTCAATGTCGGCACCGCGTTTATGAACCAGCCGCTCCCCAGAGGACGAAGAATAGGCATTGTCACGGCAGGCGGCGGATGGGGGGTTATGGCCGCCGACGAATGCGTGTCCCTTGGCCTGGAGATGGCAAAGCTTCCTGATGAAACAATCAAACGGCTCGATGCTTTTCTTCCGGCCTGGTGGAATCGGGGCAATCCGGTTGATCTGGTGGCGGGAAGTGATCCCGAAGATGTCCTGCGTGTTGTCGAGACGGTGCTGGCAAGTCCGGACGTGGACGGCGTGATCTACATAGGCCTGATGCCGGCGCTGAAGTTCACCCCGCAAGAACTGAAGCTGAGAGGAAGTGCGGGAGAAGCTTGGGGAGATGCGCTTGTTCGGGCTTCTGTCGAACTTGTACAAGATCTGAGCAGTCTTGCCCGGAAATACGAAAAGCCCGTTGTCGTTGCTTCTGAACATCTGATATCATCCGCCGCGCAGGAAGCGAGCGTATTGTACGCCATCGGGCAGGCCGGCAGCGTGTGCTACGAGATGCCTTATGAGGCTGCCGATGTCATGGCGGCGCTGGTCAGTTATGGAAAATGGGTGAACGCAGGTGGGTAGGGGCATGCGTTGCAATAACACAATTTCCACCTCCGTCACTTTGTGACACCTCCGCCAGCGGAGGATATTAAATGTAAAAACAGCTATGAGCCCTTTAATGACGGTGTTTACCTGTGTTTCTTGATTCCTAATTTCTTGATGCGGAAAGTCAGGGTATTGGGATGAATGTCAAGCAGTTCTGCAGCGCCGCCCGGTCCGTGAATTTTCCCCATGGTTTTTGTCAGCGCCCACTCAATATGCCGACGCTCATTGTCGGCAAGCGTGACGGCGGTATTCTTAGAAGGCGATGCCGGATGGTACTGGGTTTCGAGGAGTTCTGTGATTCTTGTCTGTGAAGAGGCAACATACCGTTCGACACAATTCTTCAGTTCCCGCACATTTCCCGGCCAGGCATATTCGCTGAGGCCAGACATCTCTTCATCTGTGATCAGACGCGACATTTTTCCGGTCTTGCCGGCCTGTTCTTTTAAATAATAGTTAATCAGCAGGGGAATATCCTGCTTGCGTTCTCTCAGCGGCGGCACATAGATGGAGTAGACATTGATCCGATAAAAGAGATCTGATCGAAATAATTTTTTCTTAATCGCTTGCTCTAAATTCCGGTTGGTGGCGGTAATCAGGCGGAAGTCGGAGCGGATGGTTTCTTTGCCGCCGACGCGTTCAAATTCTTTTGTTTCGAGGACCCGAAGCAACCGGACCTGGATGTCTAAAGGAAGATCACCGATTTCATCCAGAAATAATGTGCCGCCATGCGCTTTTTCAAAACGACCAATGTGGCGATGATCCGCGCCCGTAAAGGACCCTTTCTCATGGCCGAAAAGTTCGCTATAGATCAGCTTTTCGGAAAGGGCGCTGCAATTGAGTGAAATAAAAGGTTTGTTTTTACGTAAAGAGTTACTCAAAATAGCTTTCGCCACCACTTCCTTGCCGACGCCGGTTTCACCCAGGATTAAAACCGTGGTATCACTTTTTGCAATCTCGCCTATTTGAGCTTGCACGCGTTTCATTTCCGGGCTTTCGCCAATGATACTTTCAATAAAAGCAGGTTGATCGTCGGCGTTTTGTTTTTCATAGTGTGCATTTATTTCTTCTATTTTCCCGGCAAGAATTTGATTTTCTTTTTGCAGCTTGTCATTTTCCAGAACCAGGGCAAGATAGGATGCCAGTGATGAGAGAATATCCAAAAGAGACTCATTAAACGCGTTACTCAGCAATCGGTTATCGTGGTAAAGAATTCCTGAAATTTGTTTTCTGACAATAATTGGAACACAGATGCTCGATAAGATGATTTCTTCGTCGGGATAATCAGGATTATCCTGCATCCTTAAATCCTGCACTTTTCCAATGCCTGCGGCGGCCACATCCGTCATCAACTTCATTGAAGAGTTAAATTCGGGAAGATCAATCTGTTCCTGAGTTAGATTTTTTGATGCCCGAAGGGTGAATTTGTAAGGCTGATTTGACTGCTCTAATAAAAATATTCCGCCTCTTTCAGCGCCCATTATCCGATTGGCGGTGGAGAGGATAAAGCCTATGGCATCGCGGTTATTGCCCGTCAGACTCAATTCCCTGCTGATGGCGATAAGCTCTTTTAATTGGTTTTCATTGGCGGTGGAAGGCTTGATGAGGGGCTTGAGATCATCAGGAATCAGGTTTTCATTGAGCGGGGAGAGGACATTGCAGGCTGCCTGGGCCATCTTAAAGGCTTGTTTCTGATTTCCCTGCAATAGATAAAGCCGGGCCAGTTCAAGGCGTGTTTTTGCCAGTTCAATGGCATGCCCGGAGGCTTCGAGAAATTCCACGGAATGCTTCAAGGTGTCAATAATCGCGGCATGGGATACGCCTTCTTTTTTCTGAAGGAGAGCTTTAAACCGGTAGGCAACGCCTTTCAGGAAAACATTTTCACCACTGAGCATAGCATCAACTTCCTGCCGGATCGACATATCCGGCACGGAAGGAAGCAATCCTTCTTCAATGGCCCAGCAAAGCTCCATCAGATAAGGCCAGGGGCGCACCGAAACATCGACCTGTTTACTTAATTTATAAAATTGACCAATATGCCGCAGAGATTTATCTTGATCGCTATTGAGATAATATGCGTAGGCCAGAATCAACTCTCCCTGAATGGTTGTCCAGTCCGGCTGTATTTTTCGGGCTTCCTCAACAGATGGAACCAGATGTTGAAGCGCGTCATCGATGTGACCGATGTCGAGCATAATCGCGCCGATACAGATACCGGAATGGGCGGCAAGCCCTACGTCTCCTGTTTCCAGGCAATGCCTGCGGATGGAATCAATCATGCCGATTCCCTGCGTCACCTGGCCGATTTGACCATAGCAGGTGCCAACCGTCATGGTTGCCAGCAATGGAAATCGTCCGTGCGGATATTTCTCCACATCGGCCAGAGATTTTTCGTAGTCCAGGACAACATCTTTGAAACGGCCCTGCCAGTACAGAAGGAATGTTTTGAAGTTGGCGATGGATCGTATCAGGGTTTCATCGCCCAGTTCCGTGGCCAGCTTCCAGGAATTTTCAAAGTGACTCTGCGCGCTTTTGTATTGCGATTGCAGCCATTTGTTTTTGGCAAAGTTCATATCGATCATGGACTGGTATCGCTGGTTTTTAATATTTTTTGCCCGGAACATCGCCTCTTCCAGAATCGAGGTGACTTTTTTGACGTCGTTTCTTGCCGTATTGAGTTTTGCGTATTCGATGGCTGCATCGCAGAAAAGCTCATCGGCGCCTTCCTGATGGACGCCTGCCAGGTCATCGAGAATTTTCACGTAACAGGCAAGCGCCGCTTCGGTATGAAAATCCGACGAATATTTTTTGGCCGCTTTCAGCAACCAGTTGCATCCTTTTGTGTCATTGAGAATGTTCAGGAGATGCGGGGCGATCAATTCGGCCTTTTGACGCGATTCCGGCACGTCTTTAATTAATATGGCCGAGATAGTCTGGTTATAGCGTTCTTTTTCATTTGCAGACAAAAGGGCATGAAACTTCCTTTGTGTTTTTTTATCAGTAAGCGAGAACGATCCAATTTCTTCCCGCTTCAAAAAACCGTTATTTACGGCTTGTTCAAAGCTCAGAAGAACTTCGGAAGCTTTCAGTTTGGTTAATTCCTGAATCCAATCAATGGAAAAATTTCCTTCAAAGAGTGAGGCGATAGCCAGTAAATCCTGGTCTTCTTTGGCTAGCGGATGGATAAGTTCACGTTTGTTGCTCATGGTTCATTCCTTTAATGTTCTCCGCTGGCAGTGGTGGATTGCAGAGACTGATGAGTGACCTCGTGTGCCTTTAGGTTATTAGTTTATCCCCAAGCAGTCCGAAGCGGCTTTAGGGCCCAAATTGACTTGAATGATTACAAAAACAAAAGCCGTTGTCAACATTGAAATTACCACATATTGGCGTTGATTACTATATGCTGTGATTGGTTACAAGGCAGCTGATGGGATTGGTTATTTTTGTCATTGATATTATTGGTATTATTGATAGCGGCTACGATGGCATGTATTTTGATGTATTAGGCATATGCACAGCAAACGCCCATCATTAATTCGATATTCAATTGATCAAACCATAAAGGAGAAATAGAATGCAGACACAAAGTATAACACCGGAAAAACTTCGGAAGAAAGTCGTAAGCAGGGCCATCCGCAATATCAAACGGGGAAATGCCGATGATGATTCCCAGCGGGGAATGTTTCGACCGGAAATTCGTCTGGATTTGCAAAGATCACGGCTGATGACGGAATCTTATAAAGAGACCGACGGGCAGCCGATGGTTCTGCGGCGGGCAAAGTCTCTGTCTAATATTTTAAACAAAATGGGTATCTTCATTCGCGATTATGAGCGGATCGTCGGCTATCAAACGGCGGATCCCAATGGTATTTATCATCCGATTGAGCAGAACTGGAAATCTCCGCAGAGGCTGGCTAATAGTGTTGCGGGCAAGACGCTGCTCGATGACGCGGGAAGAAAGGAACTCGACGAGCTTTGTGCCTACTGGAAAGGTAAAGCCGTCAGCGATCGCCACCAGGCAATCATACCCGAGCATTTGAAAAAATACTGGACGTATGAGGGAACGTTTCTCTGGAGTCAGCTCTCCGAGTTGGGTATTCCGAATTACGAAAAACTATTCAAGCTGGGATTGAACGGTTTGATTCAGGAGATCAAAGACAAGATAGCTGCGGTGGACGAGGAGATTCCCGGCGATTACGTGGAGCAGAAAACTTTCCTGGAAGCAGCGATTATTTCTCTTGAGGCGGTGATCAATTTTGCAAAACGTTATGCCGCACTGGCCAGGACCTCTGCCGCCAAGCAGAAAAACGCGGCGCGCAAAAAGATCCTTGAAGAAATTGCCGAGACCTGCGAGTGGGTTCCGGCCAATCCCCCCAGAACGTTTATCGAAGCCATCCAGTTTTTCTATTTTATTCATCTGGTGCGGTATCTGGAATATTCCACGCTGGGCATCGGCATTCGCATTGACCATATCTTTGGTCCTTATTACGAAAAAGATTTAAAAGAAGGCCGGATCACCAGAGAAGAGACGCTGGGGATTCTTCAGCTGCTCTGGATCAAACTCAATGAACTGGGGCTGGTTTATTCTCCTACCGTGAGTTCCGTTTATGGCGGCGTCGCGTCCTTGCAGGCTGTAACCATCGGCGGTACGGATGAAAACGGCAAGGATGTAACCAACGACTTGACGTATCTGACCATGGAAGCCGCTAAAACATTGAAGATTATCGAACCGAGCATCGTCTTGAGGATGCATGATGGAACGCCCGATGAAGTGTATTCCAAGGCGGCCGATGTCATAAAAACCGGCATCGGGTATCCTTCGCTATTTAATGATGAAGCGCTGATTCCCCTTTTTGAGCGCTGGGGTGTCTCATCAGAGGATGCAAAACAATATGCCGTCACCGGCTGCGTGTACATTGAGATTCCCGGTAAAAATGTTGTCCGCCGCTCGGTGGGCTATTTTGTTCTGCCGAAATGTCTGTGGTGGGCGCTGCATCAGGGCGTGAATCCGAAAACCGGCGAACAGCACGGAGCAAAAACGCCCGATCCGGCAACATTCAAAAGCTGGAAAGATGTGCTTGATGCCTATGCCGAGCAGGTCAAATTCTTTACCGGCAAGATTGAAAATCTGGAAAGAATCAACAACGAACTTCTGGCTGAATACTGTCCGCGTCCGTTTTACTCGGCTATTCTGGATGGCTGCATCGAACAGGGCAAGGAATGTCGCAAGTGGGTCTACAACTCCATGCTTCATCATTTTTCGCAGGTGATCGGCGGTAACAATGTCGCTGATTCCATCACCGCCATCAGAAAAGTCGTTTTTGATGATCAGAAGATAACGCTTCCGGAACTGATAAACATTATGGATAAGAATTGGGAAGGTCGGGATGACATTCGGCAGGCATGTCTCAACGCTCCGAAGTTCGGCAATGACGATGATTACGCGGATTTAATCGCCCGTGATGTGCAGGCCAGAGGCGAGGCCGCCATGGAAAGTGTGAAGGACCGGTTTGGACTTTCTCATCGGGGCGACGGCAGTGCCGTATCCGCCACCTACGGATTAGCCATTGATACACCGGCCACACCCGACGGCCGCGTGGACGGCGAGCCTTTTTCCGATTCGACTTTGGCCCCCGCGCCAGGCTGTGATAAAAAAGGCCCCACGGCCGTTTTAAAATCCGTTTCCAAAATCAACACGGTCGATACGTTCAATCATTTGTTGAATCAAAAGTTTCTTCCCAAATTTCTGGATGATGATCTGAAACCGGCCTTCCTGGGCTATCTGAAAACCTGGAAAGAGCTGAATATCCCTCATATCCAGTTTAATGTTGTCGATCGCGAAACCTTGCTTAAAGCAAAAGCCCAACCGGAAAAATACAGTGACATGATCGTGAGAGTTGCCGGATTCAGCGCGTACTTTGTCGATTTATCCGCCGGCCTTCAGGATCACATTATTGCCAGAACGGAGCAGAGCCTGACGTGACACATGAAGACAAAGGACTGATCTTCAATATCCAGAAATTCAGTGTCCATGACGGTCCGGGGATTAGAACAACCGTATTTCTGAAGGGCTGTCCGTTGCAATGCCTCTGGTGTTCCAATCCCGAGTCGCAAAGTTTTCTACCCGAACTGCTGGTTAGGGACATTAACTGTAAAGGCTGCGGCGCTTGTGCCGCAGCCTGTCCACAGAAGGTAATCAGCATCACAAAAATAACCGGTCGAATCATTGACAGGCAAAAATGCGATCAGTGCCTGATTTGCGTTCAGAGCTGCCTTTATGGTTCCTTGAACCAGTGCGGGCAATACAGGAGCGTCAAGGAAGTTCTTGATGAAGTATTGCAGGACAAGATCTTTTATAAAAATTCCGGCGGCGGCGTAACGATCTCCGGCGGGGAGCCTTTATCGCAAGGTAAGTTTGTTGGCGAATTACTCGCCTGCTGCAAAACAGAAGGACTGCACACGACTCTGGAAACAGCGGGTCATGGTTCCTGGAAGGAAATGGAGAAGGTTCTGAGTTTTGTTGATCTGATCCTATTTGATATAAAACATCTCGATTCCGATCTACATCAGAAAACGACCGGCATCAAAAACAATATTCTTCTGGAAAACTTACATAACGCTGCCGCGACGAATAATATCTGGCTCAGAGTCCCGCTGATTGCCGGATTCAATGATTCCGCCGAGCATATAAAGAAGATTGCCGCACTGGGCAAAGAAATTCATGCGCAGAAGATATCCTTGCTTCCCTATCATGAAGGGGGAAAATCAAAGTGCCAACAGTTAGGCACGCCTTATGGCTTTCCTGATGGGAAAACACCCGATGAAACACAGATCCATAAATTGAAGAAGATTATCGAAAAAGCCGGATTGGCCGTATCTGTAAGTAGTTAATAAAGGGGGAAAATCGAGAAATGGCCGAAAGAGAAGTCGTTTTTGTTGAAGGGATGCGCACCGCTTTCGGAAAAATGGGCGGAGCCATGCGCGATATCACAGCCGAAGAACTGGGCGGTATCGGCATCAAGGGGTTGATTGAGAAAACAAAGATCAATGAAAAAGCGCATGTAGATTCAGTGATTCTAGGCGAAGGCTGGCACTGTTCCCGGGCGATCAATCCCGCAAGGTGGGCATCGCTTTATGCCGGATTGCCTTATGAAACGTCGGCCAGTTTTGTGGAAATGCAGTGCGGTTCGGGGATCGACTCCATCAATCATGCGGCCTGGAAAATACTTTGCAATCAGGCGGATATTATTGCCGGCGGGATGGAGTCATGGAGTCAATGTACAGTCAAGTTTTCAACGAGCGTGCAGCCATATAGGTTCATGGCTCCCGTGGCATTTGTGCCGTCATTATCCCCCGATCCAGAAGAAGGAGACACCGGCATGGGAACGACGGCGGAGACGCTCCATGAAATGTATAACATCCCGCGCATCGAATCGGATAAATTCGCGCTTCGAAGCCAGATCCTGGCAAGACGTGCCATCGATGCCGGATACTTTAAAGATGAAATCATTCCCGTCAATATTCCTCAAGGAAAGAAAAAAGCACCCATTGTGTTCAAAGAAGATGAACATCCCCGGTCAACATCCCTGGAAGCCTTAAGTGCATTGCCCGCTGCTTTTAAAGAGGGAGGGACTGTAACAGCCGGTAACGCTTCGGGACGTAATGACGGTAGCGCGTTTGTTTTGATGATGTCCAGGGAAAAGGCCAAAGAACTGGGTTACGAACCCATGGCGAAATGGATCAGCGGCGCGGATTATGGCTGCCATCCGAGAATCATGGGCATCGCGCCTGGCTATGCCATGCCACAAGCTATCAAGAGAGCCGGGTTGAAGCTTGCCGACATGGATGTCCTGGAATGCAACGAGGCCTTTGCCGTTCAGAATCTGGCTGTTATCAAAGAAATTGAAAAGCAGACGGAAGAGGCGGTTGACCTGGAAGGCAAATGGAACCCCAACGGGGGTGCGATTGCGTACGGCCACCCCAACGGCGCGTCAGGCGGCAGGATCTGCATGTTCACGATGCGTGAACTGATCCGCAGAGGAGGGCGTTACGGTGTCTATGGTTCATGCTGCGGCGGTGGACTTGGGGTCGCAACGGTTATCGAAAACCTGAAGCGTTGATCTTCCTTTCTTGATGTTTATTCTCAGGCAGTCCCTTCATCGTGAAGGGACTGCCCCTTTTTTACCCTATTCAGTATGTTGTCATAAATTCAAAATTTTGCTTGATCATTCTGACCGGTTGGATATTAATGCCCTATCATGAATGAGGGAGCAGGATAAATGAGAATTGCAATAGTCGGCATCGGTGGGGTAGGGGGATATTTCGGCGGCAAACTGGCCAGAGCATATGCAGGGACCGGTAGGCATGAAATCATTTTTATCGCCCGCGGGGAGCATCTGAAAGCGATACAACAAAACGGATTGCAGCTCAACACGCGAGAAGGCGATTACGTCGCCTGGCCAAATATCGCCACCGACGATCCGGACATAGCCGGACCCTTCGATCTGGTTTTCTTTTGCGTTAAGAGTTACTCTCTGGAGAGTTCAGCTCTTTTTTTTAAATCCAACATCAGCGAAAATACGGTCGTCATCCCGCTGTTAAATGGTGTGGACAGCGTCGAAAGACTTCGGACTGTGCTTCCCCATGCGAATATTGTTGCCGGCAGTGTCTATATCATCACCCACATTGAAAAACCGGGCGTTATCCATCAGGAGGACGGCGCATGCAAACTGACATTCGGCACGGATACCCCGGAATCCGCCCAAAAATATTCTTATATTCTAGATCTTTTATTACAGGCAAAAATGAATGCCACGTTGACCGATAAAATCTCTGAAGCTCTGTGGGCGAAATATCTACTGATGTGCCCGCTGGCGTCACTGACGTCCGCAACCGGCAAAACATACGGCGCCATCCTAGGAGATTCCGCACTCAAGAAGAAGGCAAGGGAGATGATGGCGGAAGTATTTGCTGTTGCAAAAGCACGCCATATCTATCTGCCGGAAAATGCCGTCGATCAAACGATGGAGATGGTTGCCCGTTTTGGTCACAATTCAAAAACATCCATGCAATTGGACAGAGAAAAAGGCAACCAGACGGAAATCGACACGTTGACGGCGTTTCTTTGCCGGGCCGGACATGAATCAGGCGTTCCTACCCCACTGCACGATGAAGTTTACAAACAATTAATCATCCGATAATATTTTACTCAGACGCATATTGTTTGACAAAACAACTGGATTTGTTATAGGTATTGCACCTTGTAAGATGTACTGGAATATATTGAGATACAGCGGTTTTGCATAAGTATCCAAGGCGGGGAATATGAAAAAAATTAACATGGGTTTAATTGGTTTTGGCAACATCGGCACAGGAGTCGTCAAATTGTTGCAGCAAAATGATGAGCTTCTCACAAGTAAACTGGGCGCAAAGCTTCTTATAAAAAAGATCGCCGATATTAATATTACATCATCGCGCGGCGTCAAAATTCCCAAAGGAGCGCTGACCACCGATGCCCGGGATATTCTCAATGATCCGGAAATTTCTATTGTTATCGAACTGATGGGCGGATACGAACCGGCCCGGACATTTGTTCTGGAAGCCATCAAGAACGGCAAGCATGTGGTCACCGCCAACAAGGCGATGCTTGCGACTTACGGCAATGAAATCTTTCCAGCCGCTCAGAAAAATGGGGTCGATGTCGGTTTTGAAGCCAGTGTCGGAGGAACGATTCCCATTATCAAAACGCTGAAGGAATCGCTCGCTGCCAATAACATTAATTCCATGATCGGCATCATGAACGGGACATGTAACTTCATCCTGACCAAAATGACCGACGAAGGTAAGCCGTTTGATGTTGTTTTAAAAGAAGCCCAGCAGTTGGGGTTTGCCGAAGCCGACCCGACTTTTGACATTGAAGGCATCGACACCTCTCATAAAATGGCCATTGCACTTTCGCTGGCTTACGGCAGGAAAGTTAAACTGAAAGACATTTATGTGGAAGGCATCACCAAAATCAGTGGCGAAGACATTGCTTTTGCAAAAGAATTGGGGTACCGGATCAAACTACTGGCCATCGGTATTCTCAAAGGCGACGCCGTTGAGGCAAGAATCCACCCGACCATGATTTCTTCCGGACATCTTCTGGCCAATGTCAACCGTAATTACAACGCGTTTCATCTGGTGGGCGATGCCTCCGGACCGGTATTTTTATTCGGTCAGGGTGCGGGTATGATGCCCACAGCCAGCGCGGTCTTCAGCGATGTACTGGATTGCGCCCGCAATGTATTGAAGGGCATTTCCGGCCGCGTACCGCTGAGGTCCATTGACGAAAACAGCATGAAGAATATCAAACTGATCCCCATGGACGATGTGGAAACCAAGTATTATTTCCGCTTCTCGGCACTGGATCAGCCGGGTATTTTGTCAAAAATATCAGGAATATTGGGACAACATCACATCAGCATCGCGACGGTCATCCAGAAAGCAAGGGAAAAAGCAGGCGCCGTGCCGGTGGTTATGACCACGTATAAAGCAAAAGAAAAGAACGTGCGCCAGGCATTGAAGAAAATAGATAAACTAAACATTGTCCGGGGCAAGACCATCCTGATCCGAATTGAGGATGAATTAAACTAGAACAGGGATATTCCTTATGAAATATGTTGTATTACTGGGCGACGGCATGGCCGATTATCCGAGTTCAAAACTCGGCGGAAAAACACCGCTGGAATGCGCCCTCACGCCATTTCTGGATCAGATAGCAGCCCAGGGCACGCTGGGCCTCGTGGATACCATTCCTCAGGGGTTGCCCCCCGGTTCTGATGTGGCCAACTTAAGCGTACTGGGTTACGATCCGCAGGAAAATTATACAGGCCGCGGGCCGCTCGAAGCTGCCAGCATGGGCATCAACCTCGGTCCCAATGATATCGCTTATCGCTGTAATTTGGTGAGCATCGGTGAACAAGGGTCTGATCAGGCTTTCATGGATGACTTCACAGCCGGTCATATATCTTCTGCCGAAGCCAGAGAAATGATTCTGGATATCCAAAAAAAGCTGGGTTCTTCCGACGTGCAGTTCTTTCCGGGAGTCGGATATCGCCATTTGCTGGTTTGGCGCAATGCGGCCGCTTCTCCGCAAACCACGCCGCCGCATGACATTCCGGAAAAAGCGATTGCGCCTTATCTTCCCTCGGGGGATTTTGCCGCAGAAGTCAATGGCCTGATGGAAAAAGCAGTCGTCATATTGAAAGAACATCCGGTCAACGCCGCGCGTCTGGCCAATGGGAAAAAACAAGCCAACTCTATTTGGCTCTGGGGGCAGGGGAGAAGGCCGCAGATGGTTCCTCTGACTGAAAAATATGATTTCAGAGGCGGCATGATTTCAGCGGTTGATCTACTCAACGGTCTTGGCGTTTACGCCGGTTTAAAACGGTTGCCTGTCGAAGGCGCCACCGGATACATCGACACCAATTACGAGGGCAAGTCCAAAATGGCGCTCGAAGCCCTGGAGTTTATGGACTTTGTCTTTCTGCATCTGGAAGCTCCGGATGAAATGGGCCATGAAGGCAATGCCATCGGCAAAATCAAGGCAATCGAGTATTTTGATGAAAAAATTGTCGGGCCGATATTGAACAACATCGGCAAACTCGGCGACTATCGAATTCTTGTATTGAGCGATCATCCGACCCCGGTGGATTTGAAAACCCATGTCGGCGATCCGAGCCCTTTTGCTGTTTTGTCTTCCCGCCCGGAAGAAAACAAGGCGGCAGGAAAACCTTTCACCGAAGCTGCCGCCAGGGAAAGCGGCTTATTGGTGTCTCCCGGCCATCAGTTGATGGATAAATTTATTCGGGACTGGAGTGCATACCTTGGTCAGTAATTTTTCAAAAGTACGGGTCATATATGCTGATACGGACGCGATGGGCATTGTTTATCATACCAATTATATCCGCTGGTTCGAGTTGGGCCGCAACGAACTCATGCGGCAGTTGGGCGTGGCCTACACGGAACTGGAAAAACTGGGGCTTAACCTCCCGCTGACTAAAGTTTCCTGTCATTATCTGGCGCCCGCAAAATATGATTACCTGTTAACGGTTGAAACGAGATTTGACTACATTAAAAGGGCCAGTATCCGGTTTGGTTCAAAAATTTGGGATGAAAACAAAGAAAAACTACTTGTGGAAGGCTACACCATTCACGCCTGCACCAACAACGAAGGAAAAATTCGCCGGATACCGCAATTGCTGCTGGAATTGACCGATAAATTTAATATCAATAAAGAGGAGTAGTCATATGTCATCTAAAATTACAAAAAAAGAGCTCAACAGTCCCGACGCCTTTCAATCTTCATTCGAAAAGGTGGTCGATTACGTTTCCTTAAATAAGACACGCGTGACCGTGGCCGGTGTGGCGCTGGTATGTGCCATTGTCATTGCAGCCGGAATCTATTTTTTCTGGGGCTATTATTCAAACTCCGCATTAAAATTATATGCCAAGGCCCAGGAAAACATCCTCAAAGGTGGCGAAAACAAAGAAACAGTTAATGAAAACATTAAAATATTTAAAGAACTGATTGATAAGTATTCTTACAGTTGGAGCGGCCGCATGGCGCACTACCATCTGGGCAATATTTATTATGGAAACGGGGAGATTGATCAGGCCATCCGTTCTTACGAAATATTCATCAGTAAGATCAAAAATGATAAAACAGGTGTTAAATTCCTGGCGTTA
This sequence comes from uncultured Smithella sp., assembly GCA_964547345.1. Lineage (GTDB taxonomy): Bacteria > Desulfobacterota > Syntrophia > Syntrophales > Smithellaceae > UBA8904. The sequence continues at coordinate 26,988 of CAZJMX010000021.1, forward strand.
ACCTCGCTGGGTTATGCCTATGAAACCAAAAAAGATTTTAAAACAGCCCTTAAATATTTCGAAGATGCGCAAAGTGCATACAATACGGGATTTGAAATGATAGGATTGCGTAATATCGCGCGGGCTTATGAAGAATTAAACAATAAAGAAAAGGCTCTGGAATACTATAAAAAAGCTTTGGAAAAAACGACGGAACCCGCCGCATCCATTTTCATCAAGCGAAAAATTTCCACCCTGAGCTAATTTACACGGAGGCGCCAAATTTTGAAAAAAGTATTAATGTCCGGAAATGAAGCCATCGCCCGCGGTGTCTATGAAGCGGGAGTTCGTTTTGCATCTGCCTATCCCGGAACCCCCAGCACGGAAATATTGGAAGAATATTCAAAGTATGACGGCGTATATGCCGAATGGGCGCCCAATGAGAAAGTAGCGGTGGAAGTCGCCATTGGTGCCGCTTTGGGTGGAGTCAAAGCACTGGCCGTGATGAAGCACGTCGGCGTCAATGTGGCTGCGGATCCCATTTTTACCGTCAGCTATACCGGCATCGAGGGGGCCCTGGTCATTATCAGCGCCGATGATCCCTCCATGCACAGCTCGCAAAACGAGCAGGACAACCGCAATTATGCCAAATTTGCTAAAATTCCCATGCTGGAACCAGCCGATCCGCAGGAAGCCAAAGACTATATAAAGCTTGCCTTCCAAATCAGTGAACAATTCGACACACCTGTTTTTTTTAGATCAACCACACGCGTTTCGCATTCAAAATCAGTTGTTTCTCTTGATAATCCTCAACCGATGGATAATAAGACAACATTGCACACAAATGCTGAAAAATACGTCATGGTCCCCATTAATGCCCGAACCAGGCGCGTCGAAGTGGAAAAGCGGCAAAAAGCGCTTAAGGAATTTGTGGAGACATTTTCTGAAAATAAGATGGAAATTAAAGATCCGGAAATCGGTATCATCACCGCCGGCATGCCTTACAACTATGCCAAGGAAGTTTTCCCGGATTTCTCCTATTTAAAACTTGGGATGGTTTATCCGCTGCCTGAGAAACTGATCCGCGATTTTGCCTCCAAAGTCAAAAAGATCTACGTGATTGAAGAGCTCGATCCTTATCTGGAAGAGCAGATTAAGGCGATGGGGATAAAAGTCATCGGTAAAGATATTTTCCCCTATACCAATGAATTTGACCCCGGAATTATAAAAAACGTTATTAATTCCGATATGCAGGGCGTTGTTTCACCGTATAAGGAGAACCTGGCTCCACGCCCGCCGAATCTCTGCCCCGGCTGCCCGCATCGGGGATTGTTTTATGCGCTCAAAAAATCAAAAGCCTATGTGCATGGCGATATCGGTTGTTATACGCTATCGTATTTAAAGCCGCTGGAAGGTCTACACTCCTGCATCTGCATGGGCGCCAGCATTGGCATGGCGCACGGCATGAGCAAGGCATTGGGTGAAAAAGGGAAGGGGAAAGTTGTCGGCGTCATCGGTGATTCTACATTTTTGCATTCCGGAATCACCCCACTTCTCAACATGGTTTATAATCAGAGCGACGCTCTGATCATTATCCTGGATAACAGCACAACGGCCATGACCGGTATGCAGGAGCATCCTGGCACCGGCTTCACATTGATGGGAAAGGAAGCCAAAAGAGTTAATCTAAATGTTCTAGTTTCAGCTCTAGGAATAGAAAATATAAAGGTTATCGATCCGAATAACCTAAAAGAATCCAGAGCGGCAATCAAAGAGGAACTGGCCAGCTCCGGCCCATCCGTCATCATTGCTCAGAGTCCCTGTGTTTTGTTTAAAAGGGCCAACGCCAAGCCTAAACTGCCTTTGAAGATTGATCCCAAAAAATGTGAAGGATGCAAATCCTGCCTGGATTTGAACTGTCCGCCAATTTCCTGGAAAAAAGGAGTGGCCAAAGAAGGATCGAAACGAAAGGGAATTTCCGTAATTGACGAAACACTTTGTAATGGTTGCGGATTATGCGAACAAGTCTGTAAATTCGGTGCAATCAGTTAAAGCGAGATAAGGATAAGAAATGACAAAACATAAAGTAAAAAGCATTTTATTTGCGGGAGTCGGCGGCCAGGGAATACTCCGGGCGAGCGACATCATGTGTGAAGCCATGATGGAAGCCGGCTTCGATGTGCGGAAAAGTGAAGTTCACGGGATGGCCCAACGCGGCGGCTGTGTCACAAGTCATGTCCGTTACGGAACTAAGGTCTATTCTCCTCTTGCCGAACCGGGAAGCATCGAAACACTTATTTCTTTTGAGAAAATGGAGTCGTTACGGTATCTTAAATTCCTCAGCCAAGACGCATCCATCATTTTGAATACGGAAGAAATATATCCGCCGGCCGTCAATATGGGAGATTCGCCCTATCCGGAAGATGTTGTCGGTTTTTTAAAAACACATTACCGTAAAGTGATCGCGTTTAATGCCGCCGAAATCGCTCAAAAGGCTGGTAATATAAAAGCGGCCAACGTTGTTCTTTTAGGCGCTGTGTCTAATCTGCTCAATGTTGACAAATCCCTTTGGGAGAAAGTCATCGAGCAATCTTTCCCGAAAAAACTTGTAAAACTAAATTTAGACGCTTTTCAAATGGGAATTGCTGCTTAAATTACCGGCAATCATACGATTAAGGAACCCCTATGGCAGAAGATTACTATCAGGTATTAGGCGTCGATAAAAAAGCATCGGCAGACGAGATAAAAAAAGCGTATCGGAAACTGGCCGTTAAATGGCATCCCGACAAAAATCCGACCAACAAAGCAGCCTCTGAAGAAAAATTCAAAAAAATCAGTGAAGCTTATGCGGTTTTGAGCGATGCGAAAAAGCGGGAGCAGTACGACCAATTCGGCTCCGCCGATCAGTTCCGTCAACAATACTCTCAGGAAGACATTTTCCGTGATTTTGATCTGGATGAAATCCTGCGCGGTTTCGGATTTGGAGGCCCCAGGGGAGGGGGACGAACAACATTCCGTACCGGCAGACGCGGAGGAGGCGGCTATCAGGAGCATGAAGATCCTTTTTCCAATATATTTGGCGGGGGCGGGGGTCGTCAGTATGCCAATATGCCGCAAAAAGGCCAGGATGCGGAATATAATCTATCTGTATCATTAGAAGAATCTGTATTTGGCGCCGATAAAAAGATTTCGCTGCAGATGGAGAATCGTATTGAAGATATCACAGTAAAGATTCCGGCTGGAATCAGTTCCGGCAAAAAACTCCGATTGCCCGGCAAAGGCCTGGCAGGTCATAACGAAGGTCCAAATGGAGATTTATACTTAAATATCAGTGTATTGCCTCATCCGATTTTCGCGCGAGACGGAAACGACCTCTACATCGAAAAAACCATAAAATTCACACAGGCCACGTTGGGGACAGCGATAGATGTTCCGACGCTCGACGGAACAACCAAAAGGCTAAAAATTGCTCCAGGTACACAGAACAACACCAAGATCCGCATGAAGGGTTTTGGCGTACCCGGGTTGAAAGGCGCAACCAAAGGTGATCAATTCATTAAAATCAATGTCGATGTTCCGAAAAAGTTAACGGACAAGCAGATAAAAATGATTGAGCAGTTGGCTGAGGAAGGGATTTAGGATTTAGGAAAAAAGGTTCAAAGTTCAAAGTTATCAGTTTATTTGGATCGGCATACCATCTGATGTTAAGAGGATATTGACGATTTTTGCATTTTTAGGGCTACTACTTCCCATTGATATTTTCCATACAACGTCTCATAAGATATCTTATGTAAACATAAATGGTAATACAAACTGTATTTTAACCATTGCTCTTATTTTTGAAAATTGTAAAAGTCCCGATGGCTTTTGCAACTAAAAAATCATGAGCTTTTATTTCCGACTCCAGGACTGCGATGTTTTTTCCTTTTTGGATTACCTTTGCCTCACAAATCAGGATATTCGTTTTTGCCGGTTTTAAATAATTGATCTTAATTTCGATTGTGGCGGTTTCTTCATCTTTTTTGAGTGTGGAATAAACAGCTACTCCCATGCTGATGTCGGCCATGGAATAGATGACGCCGCCATGGACAACTTTATGTTTGTTCAGAAAATCGTCTTTGATTTCCAAGCTACTCCGGCAATATCCATTTTCCAGCTTTTCAATGGCCAAACCAAGTAATTTTATGAAAGGACTGCGTTTTCTTACTTCTTCGGTGTAATCTAAAATCATTATTTTTATCTTCCTTCTGTGAGTCGGATCGCAATGACAAAAAATACGACAAATTTCTGATTTCTAAACAAACTCTACTTCTCCTATGGCCCCCATGTCATTTCCAACAATGATGACAATTCCACGGACGCCAGGGATTTTGATTCCGTAGTCCAGGGCTGTTTTAATTTCTTTTTTACTTTTTACCCGGTTGCCGATGGCGGATGCGGCAGCATCAGCCAGGGTTGCGGATTTAGAAAGAACACAGACAGCATCAGCTTTGCCGAAGCTTAAAGACGGGCCGACCGTGGCAGATGATGTGCAAATACCAAGTGGCGTTTCATCTGGTTTTACAATAATATTAACTTTATAACTTAAAGTAGATTCTCCGGCGTAAACGGCTACGGTCAGTTTGCTTTTTGACCGAAGAAAGATGTCTCCGCCGTTCTCGATGATGAGGTTTTGGGTCTGATCGAAAAGGTCATATCCGACAAATTCAGATACGGCGCCGGCGACTGCGGCCATGGGCCCTACCCCGCATATTTTTGATTTGATGAGCATGTCCCGGATAATCGGCGGGGCTAAATGATCTTCGGGAAGCGGCAAAAGTGATGTGCGGAATTCCGGATGGGTTTTTATGTAGGCTTCTAATGTGTGGCGGTGTAGAAGTAATGATTTTTCAGCCAAGTTGGCCAGGTTGGTATCAGAGCTTATCAACAGATCACTTTCGTCTTTTTTTACATTATATGAAATTAGATTGTCTTTATGAATTAAATATCTGTATGTTCTTTCTTCATATGGCATATTATATGTTTATCCACAGTTATTACGCTTCACGCTTCACGAAATACGCTTCACGTTCAGCCCCTACCCTCAGCCTTAGCAATAGACAGTAGCCCCTTCGCCCAGAATTCCGTCCGTTTCTCTCTTTAAGCGGTCGCAGATGTCGATGCGTCCGGCGTCACCCAAATTCACGATGGTTTCACTTTTTCCATTCACGATGTGAATGTAACTTTCGTATTTACCACGATATTTCTTGATGGCCTCGTTGAGAGACGTGATGCCGTCGGGTGTTATTTTATCAGCATCCACCATGAAACGAACCTGTTTATAGGGATTTTCCAGGGCTTTGGCCAGAGCCGTCACATCCTGAGCAATAAGTTTGAAATTTTCATCGCTGTTTTCACCCGTGCTTTGCACATCAATGGTTCCCTGAAGAACAATGGGTTCATCGGCATGTAGAATTTCAAAAAATTTCTTATAAACATCAGGCCAGAAAATGATATCAATTGATCCTTGGAGATCTTCTAGAACGATATTGCACATGACATCTTTTTTCTTGGTTAAGCGTTCGGTAAGAGAACTGACAACACCGGCGATGGTGATCGTATCTTTGTCGCGCTTTGATTTCAGTGTGCTTGTATCCGAATTTGTTACAAATTTCAGCTTATCGGCAAAACCATGCAGGGGATGACCGGAAATGTAAAAACCCAGCGTTTCTTTCTCGATGGACAAGAGCTCTTTTCGATCCCATTCGGGAAGATCAGGAAGCTTATACCCACCAGAGCCGTTTTGTTTGGACGGCCCGGAGTCATCCAAAGCGTCAAAGAAACTTGCCTGATTGCTTAATAATTCCTTCTGTTTGCGCTGTGCTTCGTCCATGGCTGAATCCAGGGATTCCATCAGCTGTCGCCGATAAAACCCCAAGGTGTCGAACGAGCCGCACTTGATCAGACTTTCAATAACACGCTTATTGACTTTTCGCAGATCAACGCGGCTTAAAAAATCCATAAAAGAGGTGAACTTTGCCTCTTTCCCCATGGCAATGATGGATTCTATCGCCGCTTCACCAACATTTTTCACGGCGGCCAGTCCAAAACGAATGTTGTCACCTGCCACACTGAAATCTTTTTGCGATTCGTTAATATCCGGCGGCAGGATGCTGATGCCCATTTCCTTGCAGTTGGACATGTGCTTGATGATCTTGTCGCGGTTGTCTTTTTCGGAGGTAAGTAATGCCGCCATGAAAGCAACCGGATAATGCGCCTTGAGATAGGCCGTCTGATAGGTGATCATCGCGTAGGCGGCGCTGTGCGATTTATTAAAACCGTATTCGGCAAAGGTTTCCATCTGATCCCAGATCGTTTTTGCCTTAATATCATTAACTTTCTCTTTTTTCGCACCGTCGAGAAACCGGGGTTTCTCTTTTTCCATGTCTTCTTTTTTCTTTTTGCCCATCACCCGGCGCAGCGTGTCGGACTGCGCCATCGTATAGCCGCCTATCACATTGGCAATTTGCATGACCTGTTCCTGATAGAGAATAATGCCGTATGTCTCTTTCAGAATCGGTTCAAGCTGAGGCAATTCATACGTGATCTGCTGTTTGCCATGCTTGCGCGCAATAAAATCGGGAATCATTTTCATGGGCCCTGGACGATATGCTGCAATGAGCGCGATGACGTCTTCAATGCGGTCCGGTTTGAAATTAACCAGAAGATCCTTCATTCCGGAACTTTCCAGCTGGAAAACCCCGTCAGTTTCCCCCCTCATTAAAAGCTTATAGGTTTCCGGATCATCAAGCGGTAAGTTATTGATATCCAGTTCAATTCCTTTGGATTCGTGGATAAATTCGAGCGCATTTTTGATCACCGTCAGGGTTTTGAGTCCGAGAAAATCAAACTTGGTGAGACCGACGGTCTCGATATCCTTCATGGAATATTGAGAAACGATATCGTCTTTCGGCGAGAATAGCGGCACTCTTTCCACCAGCGGGGCATCCGAAATGACAACGCCCGCGGCATGAACGGAAGAGTGACGATTGAGCCCTTCGAGAATCATTGACAATTTTAACATTTTGTCAATCTGCGGGTTCTTTTTGCGTTCTTCGTTAAAACGGGGTTCCATTTTAAAAGCTTCTTCGAGTTTGATGTTTAAAACATTCGGCACCAGTTTAGCAATACGATCAGCATCTCCATAGGGGACATTCAGGGCGCGGCCTACATCCCGGATGACGCCTTTGGCCAGCATTTTTCCAAAAGTGCAAATTTGCGTCACTTTATCCTTGCCGTACTTTTCCGTCACGTATTTAATGACTTCGCCCCGGCCTTCCTGACAGAAGTCGATATCAATATCCGGCATGCTGATGCGGTCAGGATTCAGGAATCGCTCAAAGAACAGTCCGTACCGAAGCGGATCGATGTCGGTAATCCGGATGGCAAAGGCCACGAGCGACCCCGCGGCGGAACCGCGACCCGGTCCCACCGGGATGTTATTATGTTTGGCGTGCTTGATGAAGTCGGATACGATCAGAAAATAGCCGGCAAACCCCATCTTTTTGATAATTTCAAGCTCATCATGCAGGCGTTTCTTGTATTGCTTTTGAACGGCGTCTTCCTCGCCCTTGGCATATTGAAGAATAGCCGGCATTCGCTTTTCGAGGCCTTCCTCAGCCTTTCTTACCAAGTAATCTTCCAGGGACTCTTCGGGATTTTTAACTTCAAATTTCGGCAGATAGAATTTCCCGAATTCAAAGGTCATATTGCATCGTTCGGCAATTTTCACCGTGTTCTCAATGGCTTCCGGTGTTGCGGCAAAAAGTGTCTGCATTTCCGCAGGTGATCGGAGATAAAACTGATCCGTCGCCATGGACATGCGGTCGGTGTCTTCAATGGTTTTTCCAGTCTGGATGCACAAAAGGACGTTGTGGGCTTCCGCATGGTCGACATTGAGATAATGGCAGTCGTTGGTGGCGATGAGCGGAATGGAGAGTTCGCGGCTCAGCTCGATCAGTCCTTTATTGGCAATGGTTTGTTCCGGAATGCCGTTTTCCATGATTTCCAGATAGAAATTTTCTTCGCCGAATATTTCCATGTATTCACGGGCGGCCCTTCTGGCCTCGTCCATGTTGCCCCGGACGATATGCGAGGCAATCTCGCCGTGCAAGCAGGCGCTCGACGCAATCAGACCTTCGGAACATTCCTTCAGAAGCGCCTTATCCACGCGGGGGCGGTAATAAAACCCTTCAATATGGGCTAAAGAGGTTAGCTTCATCAGGTTTTTATAACCCTGCTTGTTTTTGACCAGAACCACCAGATGCCGTGTCGCCTCTCCGATGGCAGACGGCGTTTTATCTCTGCGGTCTTTCGGCGCGACATAAAGTTCGCAGCCGATGATCGGCTTGATACCATTTTTGAAGGCCTGCTGATAAAAATCTATCGCGCCGAACATATTGCCATGATCCGTGATGGCAATGGCCGGCATGGCAAATTCCTTGGCTTTTTTGAAGAGTTCATCCAGACGGATCATGCCGTCCAGAAGACTGTATTGTGTATGAACGTGCAGATGAACAAAATTCGCGTGATTCATTTTAGCTAATCAATCCAGTAGTTGGGCGCTTCTTTGGTGATGATGACGTCATGGACATGACTTTCCCTCAAGCCAGCGGACGTAATCCGGACAAAGCGCGAATTTTCAATCAGTTCTGGAATCGTTTTGCAGCCGACATACCCCATGCCGGCCTTTAAACCGCCGATGAGTTGAATAAGACTGGCGGAAAGCGATCCGCGGAAGGGCACCCTGCCCTCTATGCCTTCCGGCACCGTTTTTAAGGCGCCTTCGATATCGTCCTGATAATAGCGGTCGCGGCTGCCCATTTTCATGGCTTCGAGCGATCCCATACCGCGATAGACCTTATAGCTGCGGCCCTGGAACAGAATCGTTTCACCGGGGCTTTCTTCGGTTCCGGCAAACAGACCACCGATCATCACACAATGAGCGCCTCCACCGATTGCTTTAACGATATCACCGGAAAATTTGATGCCGCCGTCGGCAATGACCGGAATGCCTTTTTTTGCAGCGACTTTACAGGCGTCTCGAATGGCGGACATTTGGGCCATTCCCACACCGGCGACAATGCGTGTGGTGCAAATAGATCCGGGTCCGACGCCGACTTTGACCGCATCGACACCCGCGTCAATAAGCGCCTGCGCGCCTTCGGCGGTTGCCACATTGCCTGCAATTAATTGGCATTGGGGAAAATTGGCCTTGGTGGATCGAATGGCATCGAGTACGCCTGACGAGTGTCCATGGGACGTGTCAATGACAATAACATCCGCACCGGCTGACAGCAAAGCTGCAATACGCGCCTCTCGGTCTATGATTCCTATCGCAGCGCCAACCCGTAATCTGCCCTTGGAGTCTTTGCAGGCATTGGGATAGCGCCTAATCTTTTCAATATCTTTAATGGTAATGAGACCCTTAAGACAATATTCGTCATCGACGACCAACAACTTTTCAATGCGGTGTTTGTGGAGCAGTTTTTTAGAATCTTCCAGTGAAATGTTCGATTTCACGGTGACAAGCTTGTCCTTGGTCATGACGTTAGCAACCGTCTGGTCCATATTTTCTTCAAAACGCAGATCGCGGTTAGTCAAAATGCCGACGAGTTTTCCGTTTTTGACGACTGGCACGCCGGAAATGGAATACTGATGCATTAAAGCCAGTGCGTCGCTGACTTTGCGTTCCGGCTCAATGGTGATCGGATCTACAATCATACCGCTTTCCGATTTCTTGACCCGATCCACTTCGATGGATTGGCGTTCTATACTCATATTGCGGTGGATAAAGCCGATACCGCCTTCCTGCGCCATGCAGATGGCCGTGCGCGATTCTGTGACGGTGTCCATTGCCGCCGATACAATTGGAATATTGAGCCGGATCGTTTGTGTCAGCAGGGTTGCCGTGTCACAATCGCGGGGCAGGACATCGGAAGCCGCAGGCACTAAAAGCAGGTCGTCAAACGTTAAAGATTCTCTTACTACATCGTCTAGCATGATACCCTCCGTCGCAATATAAACTACGAATGTTTAATTAAGTATTTTTGGTTATTTAGGACGATATGGAAACCATTTTCCGTATCGTTTTCTTCAATAAACTCGGTGAGCTGGTAATAGCTTTTGCGAACAAAACGCGCGACAAACTGACCGCCTTTAATCCGGCAGTACAGCACATTGTCCCGTCCGATGGACAATGAATCCGGATCAAGAACTTCTCTGCAGTCATCGCTTAAAAGGAGTTCAATTTGCTCTTGACCGTTGTCCTGCGCATTGGTTTTGTAAACCGCCGTCACGACAAACGCGGTGTCTTCGACATCCAGATAATAGATTTCGTCATCGAGTTCGATGAGATATCGGCCGCAGTCATCCATTTTCAAGTGTTCGAAAAAAACGCACAGAATATCTTTGCGAAACATATGCGCGCCGCGATAATACCAGATGCCGTCTTTATCTATTTGAATGTCGCTTGATTCCATTTTTCCCGTCTTATAAAGTTTTTTTACTGTCGAGTAATATGGTGACAGGGCCATTGTTGACAAGTTCGATTTGCATCATTTCCTGAAAAATGCCTGTGGCCAGTTTTTTTACCCGGGTTGTTGCCTGACTGACAAAGTACTCGTAGAGCTGCTTGGCTTTGACGGGTTCTTCCGCCCGGACAAACGACGGCCTGCGTCCCTTGATGCAGTCTCCCAGCAGCGTAAATTGCGAGACCACCATCATTTCCCCGCCAATGTCGGCAATCGACAGGTTCATCTTCTCCTGTTCATCTTCAAATATTCTCAAATTAACCGTCTTTTCCAGAATATAATTCACATCATTTATGGAATCGTCTTTTTCAACACCCAATAATACCAGCAAACCTTGATGAATAGACGAGAATTCCTGAGAATTTATTCTGACACAAGCCCGGTCAACCCTTTGAATAACAGCACGCATGAAGTATCCCGTTTAAAAGTTTGGGCATGTTAGCAACAATTGCCGTTGTCTTCAAGTTCTTTCTAAAAAAAGAAAAACTACCGGACAACCGCCGCGCCGACAACCGGATCCATCTGTATGGTTTGCGTCTGCCGTTCATTGGAAAGGATGATGGAATAGCCTTCTGATCCCCCGGTTGGATGAAAGATAATAGATGCGGAGCCTTTGGTGATCTCTCCGTTGACAGGGTGGATGATCCTAATGGATATACCTTCTGGAATTTCATGCTTTTTGGCGCCTGTAATGCCAAATTTTTTTTGATCCAGATCAAATAAAACCGCCTGTTTCTCATTTTGGATGCGTGCCAACGCCCTGGCTTTACGCATTTCCGCCGAGATTTCGCGCGTGGTCGCATTGAGACGGAACTTGGGAAGACTATTGGCGTAATACACGGCGGACAAACCGACAACCAAAAGCATCAAAGACAAAACAATAATGATTTCAATCAGGGTAAAACCCCGATCATTTGAAAGATATTTCTCCGACTGTTTAAAAATAGATATTTTTCCGGTGTCATTTCGAGGAGCGACGCGGCGCGGCAACCTTGTTTTTTCCATAATGTCACTAAAACGGCATATCCGTAATACTGAAGATGGCCAGAAGCATGGAAACGACGATGAACCCGATAATCAGCGCCAGCACCAGAATCATGATCGGCCCCAGAAGGCCGACAAAACGCTTAATCGTTTCCTTGAGACTTTTTTCATAGGTCATGGCTACCTTGATGAGCATGTCTTCCATCTGACCTGTTTCCTCGCCAACTTTGATCATCGATAACGCCAGCGGGGGAAAGATCCCCGTGTTTGCCAACGGCACCGCAATGCCCTTCCCTTCCTTGGCATCTTTCATAATTTTATTGAGCGCGGAGAATACGACCTGATTGGTTGTTACGTCCCGGGAGTTAACCAGCGCCTGTAATAGCGGCACGCCGCTTTTGAGCAGCGTGCCCAGCGTCCGGCAAAACCTGGCAATCTCCAGTTTGATAATCACATCGCCCAGGATTTTTAACTTGATTGCGTCCCATTTGTATTTGCCCGCTTCGCTTTTGATCCAGGCGCGGAAAAAAAAGGTGACAGCGGCTATGATAAGCAAGATCGCCCACCAGTAATTTTGTAAACCCGTGCTCATCGACATCAGCATTTGCGTCGTAAAAGGCAGAGAGCCACCCATTTCATTAAACAGCGTCGAAAACCTGGGAACGACAAAGATCAGAAGCATCACAATGGACAACAGACTGGTCACCAGTAGAATCATCGGATAGATCATCGCGGAAAAGACATGCTCTTTGAGCTCTCGTGTCGATTCCAGAAATTCGTTGAGCTTTTCCAAGATAACATCCATCACGCCACTGGCTTCCCCTGCTTTGATCATATTGACATAAAGTTTGGGAAAGACTTTCGGATGTTCCAGAAGCGAGTCGGAAAAAGTCTTTCCCCCGCGAATTGATTTCAGGATCGATTCGATAACATTTTTCATCCCCTTGCTTTCAAAGACTTCGAAAAGGATATTGAGACTGCGATCCAGCGGCAGACCCGCGTTTAAAAGGACGTACAATTCCGACGTAAAGGTTTGCAGTTCGTCCTGGGTGGTTTTGGAACCGGAATGATCTTTAGCAGCTTTTTTCTGCGCTTTGATTCTAATGGGAATGGCGCCGGTATTTTTCAGACGGTCGATGGCCGTTTTCTCATCCGGCGCTTCGATTTGTCCTTCCAGAATTTGACCTTCTCGCGACGTGGCGCGATATGCAAAATATGCCAAAACCTACACCTCTTGCGTTACGCGGAAAATTTCACTGATGGTTGTGACGCCTGCGGCCACTTTTCTGCCGCCATCCTCGATCAGCGTTATCATCCCGTGTCGGCGCGCCGCTTCCGAAATTTTCATCACATCGGCCTGTTTGATAATCAACTGCTGAATTTCATCATTAACCACCAGCAGTTCAAAAATCCCACTTCGACCATAATAGCCGGTATTGGCGCATTTTTCGCAACCTTTTCCTTTATAAAACAACGTATCTTTTTTTAGCCCGAGACTCCTTAGATTTCCGTCGCTGACAACGATCGGATCAACTTGTTTGCAGGCCGGACAAATCACGCGAATCAATCTTTGCGCCAGAATACCGCGAATGGTCGAGGACAAAAGAAATGCGCCCACCCCCAGGTCGATCAAGCGGGTCAAGGCGCTGGGCGCATCGTTGGTATGCAATGTGGAGAAGACCAGATGTCCGGTGAGCGCTGACTGAATCGCGATTTCCGCCGTTTCCAGATCGCGGATTTCACCGATCATGATAATGTCCGGGTCTTGTCGGACGATGTGTCTTAGCACACTGGGAAAAGTCAGGCCGATTTGCGGCTTGACCTGAATCTGGTTGACGCCATGAAGCTGATATTCCACCGGGTCTTCCACTGTGATGATTTTTTTATCCGGCGAGTTAATTTTGTCAAGCGCGCCATAGAGTGTCGTGGTCTTGCCGCTTCCGGTGGGACCCGTCACCAGGATAATCCCGTTGGGACGTAAAATGACATGATCCAGCCTGGAGAGTGTATCCGCGTGAAAACCCATGCGTCCCAGATCGATGACAATGCTTTCCTTGTCCAGAATTCTCATGACCAGGCTTTCGCCATAGAGCACGGGAATGGTGGAAACGCGCAGGTCGATATCCTTATCCGTAATTCTGGCGCGAATACGACCATCCTGCGGCAGGCGACGCTCTGCGATATTGAGCTTGGCCATAATCTTAATGCGCGAAATAATAGCCGCTTGTAATTTTTTCGGGATCGATTCCACATCGTGTAAAACGCCGTCGATCCGGTAGCGGACTTTCAGTTCTTCTTTAAAAGGCTCAATGTGAATATCGCTCGCCCGGTTTTCCACCGCCCGGCTCAAAAATAAGTTGACCAGTTTGATGACCGGAGCTTCAGAGGCCATGTCTTTGAGGTGCCCGACATTTTCATCATCTTCACCAATAAATTGCAGACCGTCGTCGCTCATGTCCTCCAAAATGCTCCCGACATCCTGCGTTTCCTGAGTATAAAATTTGGCTATAAAATCGTGGATCACCCTGTCATCGGCGGCATGAACATGAATATCGGAGGATGTAACCACGGAAAGGGCATCGATGACATCACGATCATGAGGATTGGCCATCACAACTTTCAGAACACCGTCTTTGAGTTCCAGGGGAATGATTTTGTTTTCACGGACGAATCGCGCCGGAATCTCTTCCATGATAAACGGCATTTTGGGCATGTCGTCCGGTGATAAATAGGGAACAGATTTTATCAGCATGACCTTCCTCCGTGGATGCTTTTCACTTTCATGTCACTCTCCGTTTTACTATACTACCATCACTATCGGCATTGTCAATTTATTTGGAAAATTTGGGTATTATTGCCATTTACTCTTTCTCAATGACTTCTTTGGATTTAGGACAGGTTCATTTTAATAAAATACTTCGTTTACTTTTTTCAAATATCCTGAATAATGAACTTAAATAATGACGGAGACTACTTTTTGACAAAAAGAACACTTAAACTTGTATCCATACACATTAAGGACTCACCCCAAGCTGTTCCTCTGGCTGCGGCGTCACTTAAAGCTCAGCTCGATTCAATTCCCTCCATAAGCGAGGGGCTTGATGTATCATTTGATGATTACACTGTCGATGATTCCGCCAATTTTATATCAGATGACCTATGCAGGAATATTCCCGATATGATCGGTTTTTCTATATACCTATGGAACAGGCGCCTTGTGCTTGAAACCTGCCGACTCATCAAAGGGAAATTTCCTGGTGTAACACTCTTTGCCGGAGGCCCGGAGGCAACCGCACTTCCTTTTCTACTGCTCGATTGCGCACCCTTTGACTTTATCATTAAAGGTGAAGGTGAAATCGTGCTGACGGAAGTTATGAACAGGCTGCTTATCGGTGATGCACTCGACGGCATACCCGGGGTCTTTTTTAAAGGCGCAAAAATTAATCCGGAAAAAGACCAGCAACCCGTCATGGATCTCAATTCCCTGTCCTCTCCTTTTCTGACAGGAACCATTGATCCCTGCCAGTATTCCGGCCTATTATGGGAGATCTCGCGCGGCTGTCCTTTTAAATGCGGTTTCTGTTTCGAATCACGAGGGATAGCAGGCGTCAGGCAGATCTCTTTAGAACGAATCCGGAAAGAACTTGAACGATTCGAAGAAAAAAAAGTAAACCAGGTATTTGTACTGGACCCGACTTTTAACAAAGACATGAAGCGTGCAAAAAATATTCTGCGCATGATTCTTCAAACGGCTCCGCTGATTCATTTTACTTTTGAAATAAGGACGGAGTTTATCGACCGGGAAATCGCCTCGCTCTTTGCCAAGGTTCACTGCAGCCTCCAGGTTGGACTTCAGAGCGCTCACCCCGAAGTGCTCGCCCATGTCAACAGAACTATCGACACCGGTCGGTACGCTGAAAAGATATCGCTTCTAAACGAAGCCGGCGTCATTTTTGGGCTTGACCTGATCTACGGCCTCCCGGGCGATACACCCGATGGATTTCAAGAGAGCCTGAATTACGCTCTGAGCCTGCAGCCGAACCATCTCGATATTTTCCCCTTGGCTGTCATACCGGGGACGGCCCTTTATGATCAGGCGGAATCCTTTGCCCTGAACTGTCTGAAAGATGCGCCTTACACACTGATCTCCTCGCCAGGTTTTTCAGAAGCAGGAATGGCCGAAGTCGAATGCCTGAAAAATGCCTGTGAAATATTTTACAACCGAGGGGGCGCGGCCGGCTGGATGTTCATGGCACTGGAAACCCTCGACATGGAGCCCTCTGACTTTCTGGCAGCTTTTGCAATATATTTGTCAGCATGCCAACAGCCTTCTGAGCTTACAAGAGCGGAAATTACGGTTATGCAAACCTCATTTATAAAAGAGCAGTTTGTCCGGCATAACAAAAAAAACCTCTTCCCTGTCATGGAAGATATCATAACTGTTCACGGTGCGCTGAGCCGTTCGCTTTATGCAGGGCCGCTGTTTGCGGAAGGCAGCGCCATGTTTAATGATGAAACCGTGTTTTGTTTATCACCCGGAACGATTTCTCTCGGACTAAAATATGATTTCGATGAATTGATAACTGTCGGCGAACTGACATTTGAAGAGTTCCTGAATCACCATTCCACGAAGAAATCATCCTTAGTCATTTATAATTGCGGTGGCGTTGTTAAAACACTGACCATAGATCAAACGTCCAGCAAGCTGCTTAGCTCATTTACCGGCATCGAAACCCTCCGGCAGATCTTCGCAAATAAAAACATAAAAGCCTCAAAGAAAATTTATGCATTCCTTGAATTTGCCGTTAAAGAACAGATGATCCATATGATGTAGACGGGGGATTTCTAATTTTTCAGCATTCTAATTTCTTGACATGCACCTTTCGACTTCATATACTCCGCCGAAAAAAACAACGTATTTCCGAATGAAATTCCATATATTATTCAGAGTCTGAGGCAGATTGCAAAAGTGGAGATAATTAAATCGGGTTGGGACGAACCCAATCCCACAAAAGAGCAGAAACGTAATTACCTGATCCTTGTTCTCAGTTGTGTCGGTCTGCAAATTACATCATCTACCATATACATGGTGCTTCCCATCTTTTTTCAGGGTTATGGCATAAGCAATTCCGGTGTGGGGGTTTTGATCAGCATCGGCACGTTCGGGGGTGTCATTAGTGGCATTATCGCCGGTAAATTCAGTGACCAGTATGGCCGCAAGCCTATCCTGACATTTGGCGCCTTTCTCTACAGTATTGTTTTTTTCTTCTTTGCTTTTCTCGACAAGAATTTCTCTACATTTCTGATCTTACGATTTATTGAAGGCTTTGCTTTTTTTATGATTCCCGTCACCGTCATTTCGATGGCCTCGGATATCTTTCCTCCCCTGCAATTGGGACGAGCCATCGCCCTTTTCAGCGTCAGTAGCGGCATCGGCCAGTTGATCGGTCCGATCTTTGCCGGCTATTTCGTCGAGGCGTCCAATTTCATTTATTATTTCATCTTCTGTGGAATATTCAGTCTGATCAGTCTTGGAATTAATACTTTTTTCGTCAAGGAGACGCTTGATAAGGCCAAAATACAAAAACCAGCCGTCTGCGGGAAAAGATCATTCGGTCAGGGCGCCAAAAACATCCTGTTACAAACCAAAAGTCTGGGTTTTGTCTATCTCATGTTTCTTGTGGCGATCGTCATTTACCGCATCGGTTACACAATGGTCGATCCCCTCTTTAGTCTGTTTTTGAAAAATAATCTCCACATGAATATGGGGGACATGAGCTGGATGTTTGCTATTCGCGCTCTTTGCACCATCGCATTTGCCCCCATCTGCGGATACTGCGCGGACAAAATAGGGCGCAAGCCGACTTTTCTGGCAGGCATAACTCTTAGCGCAATAACGATGATCGCTTACACCTTCGTCACATCGTTTACAACCGTATTTATTGTGCGCATTATGGACAGCATCAGCACAGTCGTTCTTCTCACGGTCATCCGGACGATGATCTCTGATCTGGTCAATCCGGAACAACGCGGGTTCGGACAAGGACTGGCCAGCAGCATCAGTCAGGAAAGCAGCACCATTGGAGCTATCTTCGGAGGGGTTATTACCGACGTCTTCGGATTCAATGGTGTTTTTATGACGGCCGCAGCCGGCGCAGCCATAGCATTGACGATTGTCTATCGTTTTGTTCCGGAGCCAGCCAAACACATCAGGCAAATATAATCATGAGTAAAAATATTTTGTTAATCAATCCCTGGATTTATGACTTTGCGGCTTATGATTTCTGGTTAAAACCGCTGGGGCTTTTGTATCTGGGGGGGCTTCTGCGGGCCAATGGTCATCGGATATCGTATATCGACTGCCTTGATCCCTATTCCCCGCTGATGCTGCAAAGAAGCGATAAAGCCCCCAGGCGTCATGCCCACGGCCACGGTCGTTTTTTTCGTCAGGTGATTGAAAAGCCCGAATGTCTCAACATGCTGCCGCGCAGCTATTGCCGTTATGGCATTGATCCGGATGTGTTCCGCACCGAGCTTCGTCGCTATACTGATTCGGACATGGTTCTCGTCACATCGATGATGACTTACTGGTATCCCGGTGTCTTTGATGCCATTCAAATCATCAAAGACGTATTGCCGGGTGTGCCGGTGGTTCTGGGCGGAAAATATGCCTCTCTTTGCTATGATCATGCACTTTTGCATTCCGGTGCGGATCATGTCATTTCCGGCCGTGGTGAAAAACAGATTTTGCATCTGCTTCGCGATGTATTTCATGAAGATATTATGATTGACCCGCCGGAAGATGATCTGGACGCCCTGCCCTATCCGGCATTTGATCTGATCACAAAACTCGATCAGGTTCCCATCATGACGTCGCTTGGCTGCCCGTATCGCTGCACGTATTGTTCGTCTTATCTTTTCAATAAAAAGTTTCTTAGGCGTGATCCTTTGAAAGTGGCTGATGAAATCGAACACTGGCAAAAGAATTTCGGCGTGAAGGATTTCAGCTTTTATGATGACGCACTGCTGGTTGATTCCGCCAATATGATGATTCCGCTTCTCGGCGAAATCCGAAAGCGACATTTAGCCTGCCGGTTTCACTGTCCTAACGGCCTGCATGTAAGAGAAATAGATGCCGATTTAAGCCGTCTGCTTTATGATTCGGGTTTTAAAACCATTCGGTTCGGTTTTGAAACGGCTGATTTTCTCATGCAGAAAGACACGGGCGGTAAAGTTCAAAATGAAGAACTGCGCAAGGCCGTCATTCATTTGAAAAACGCAGGCTATCAAACAAAAGACATCGGCATTTATCTTTTGTGCGGCATTCCGGGACAAAAAGAAGCAGACGTCGCACACAGTATTGATTTTGTTTTACAGTGCGGAGCCAAACCGGTTTTGGCGGAATATTCGCCTATCCCCGGTACAAAAATGTGGCATGACGCAGTTTGCGCTTCACCATTTGACATTGAGAAGGAACCTCTATATCATAACAATTCAATTTTGAGTTGCCGCAACGATGACTTCAGTTATGAAGCTTACAACAGGCTCAAAGCGAAGTTGAACATGAAAGGTTGAAATGAAAATTCCGATCCTGATAAAAAATATTGTTGTCCTTTTATTGTCCTTATTCTTCCTGGCGTTTGGTGTCAGTCTTCTGATGGGTTCATTTAAACTGCCTAATCCACTGGAATTTGTGATGACGCTCTTTTCCGCCTCTTTCATCATATTGTTTTGTATTGTCGGCATTCTCTATGCCTGCTTCCGCTTTTTTCCTCAAAAACCTAAAGATGGATTGGATGATGTTGAAACGAAATAGACTGCATTTATGGCTTGCCGCACTGCTGATCTTTTGTTGCGCAGATTTAGCGCAAGCAATAGACTTGGAAAAGAAAGTTATTAAAGCCAGACTGGATAACGGTCTGACGATTCTGATGCTGCAACGCACATTCAGCCCGACGGTCTCTCTCTACATTCGCTATCGCGTAGGTGCGGTTGATGAAACCAAGGGGCAAACCGGCGCCGCTCATTTTCTGGAACACATGATGTTCAAAGGTACAACATCTATCGGCACAAAAAACGATGCCGGGGAAAAGAAAATCCTGGCTCAAATTGAGACAACCGGACGGGAACTGGATATCGAAAAGATGAAAGCCGAAAAGGCGGACAAAATCATCACCAAGCAACTCTCCGAACGATTGAAATCTTTGCAGGATGAACATCGCAGTTATTACGTTCCCAATGAACTTGACCGCCTTTACACGGAAAACGGCGGTATGGACATGAACGCGTCCACCGGTCAGGATGTCACAACCTATCATGTCAGTCTGCCCGCCAATAAAATTGAACTCTGGGCGCGCATTGAATCCGATCGTCTGCAAAATCCGGTCTTTCGAGAATTTTACACGGAGCGCGATGTCATCCTCGAAGAAAGAGGCCAACGCGTGGAAACCAGCCCCGACGGCAAATTATACGAATCGTTCATGAACACAGCCTACACGGTGCATCCTTACGGAATACCGATTCTGGGCTGGCCTCAGGACATGAAGTATATGACGCAGGATGCCATCCGCGGCATTCACCAGAAATATTTATCTCCTGAAAATATGGTTATTGCCGCCGTCGGTGATGTTGATCCGCAAACGACACTAAAACTAATCGAACGATACTTTGGCCGCATTCCGAAAACTTCATCTAAGGCCAGCGTCATCCCCTCTGAGTCGACTCAGACAAAAGAGCGAAACGTAGAGGTGTTCTATGATGCCAGTCCGATGATGATCATAGGCTACCACAAACCCACGGCGCCTGCCGCTGAAGACTATATTTTCGACGTGTTGGAAACGATTTTAAGCAAAGGCAGAACCAGTCGGCTTTATTCCAGGCTGGTTGTGGAAAAACAAATCGCGGACAGCATCAGTGCGCATAACGGCATTCCCGCCACACGCTATCCGAATCTGTTTGCCATTTTCGCAAGACCGCGTCATCCACATACGACTGTCGATCTTCAAAAGGCTATTGATGTCGAACTGGATCAAATCATCAAACAACCGATCCCGGCGGAAGAACTCTCCAAAGCCAAAAAGCAACTGAAAATGGATTATCTTAAAAGCCTGGATTCCAATTCCGAATTGGCATCCATCCTCTCCTACTACGAATTGCTGCTGGGGGATTATCGGTATTTTTCCAATTACATGGCACAAATTGAAAAAGTCACTGCCGCTGATATTCAGAGAGTCGCAACAAAGTATCTGACCCGAGAAAACCGGACGGTTGCCACGCTGACGCAAAAGAAAGACGGAAAATTCAATGCAGATTCAAAATAAATCATCCATCATTCTCGGACTGGCATTCTTTATTTGTATCGTATTTTGTTCGCAGGCTGTCTTCTCGCAGCCGCCAGTCCCTCCTGATCAGATTCAATATCCCGATTTGGAATTTCGGATGCCTCGGGCCGAACGCATCGAACTTCAAAACGGCATGACATTGTTTTATCTGGAAGACCGTGAATTGCCGCTGGTCAGCATCTCCGCCTTGTTGCGAACCGGCACTATGTACGATCCCCCCGGCAAAGAAGGCGTTGCAGAGCTGACCGCCTATCTTTTGAGAACCGGCGGCACCATAAAGATTCAAAGTGATCGTATGGACCGGCGCCTGGATGCTCTGGCCGTATCTCCTTCGTATTCCATGTCGCTCGATTCCGCCTCTGTTCACTTTTCCTTTTTAAAAAGCGATTTGGATGCCTGCCTGGATCTGCTTTCGCAAATGATGATGCAGCCGGCGTTTGAAGAAAAAAAGCTTCAGTTGGCCCTTTCCTTGAAGGCCGAAGACCTGCGTCGGATTATTGATAATCCCCAGCGTCTGGCTTTTCGCGAATTTAACCGCCTTCTGTATCCTAATGACCCGCGCGGCCGCTACATGACTACAACATCCCTGCAAAAAATCAGCCGTGACGATCTGGCGGCATTTCACAAGCAATATTTTTCCCCGGCCAATATGATGGTGGCTGTCACCGGCGATCTGACCAAAAGAGAGGCCATCCGGAAAGTGAATCAATACTTCGGCCAGTGGCAGCAGAGCGGACGCAAACCGGATCTCGCCCCACCTCCAGCAAATCCAGCCGGCGGCGTCTTCTTCATGAACAAGCAACTATCACAATCCACCGTGGTGAGCGGCGAGTTGACCGTCGGCAAGAATGATCCGGATTTTCATGCATTCTCCGTGCTTGATTTCATCATCGGCAGCGGCGGATTTCCTTCGCGCATTTTCACCGCCGTACGCAACAACGAAGGGCTGGCCTACAGCGCAGGCAGCTTCTACCGCGCCCGTCCCTCCTACGGTGTTTTCGGAACCTATGCCTTTACCAAAACCGAATCGACGTATCAGGCCATGGGTTTGATTTCGTCGATTCTGAAAGACGTTGCGGCCGGTTCCATCACGGACAACGAACTGGCCTGGGCAAAAAAGTCAACCCTCAATGGTTTTATTTTCTCATTTGAGCAACCGGCACAAATCGCAACACAGCAAATGACGATCGCGTTTGAGAAATTACCGGATAATTATCTAATCAGCTATCGCAAGCAAATAGAATCCGTAACCCGCGAGGATTTGAAACGCGTCGCCGCAAAATATCTGGACGAAAAGAAACGGCTGACGTTGATATTGGGTGATACGGACAAATTTGGAAAATTACCCGAGACGTGGGGACAACCGGTATATATATCTCCCCAGCTGTAACATAGAGGAACGAAAATGGACGAAAACATTTTTGAAAGAATCTCCAGCCGAATCGACTCCTACCGCGAGGACATGATTGATTTGCAAAAATCGCTGACGGCTGTTCCTGCCGTAGGCCCCATCAACGGGGGCGACGGAGAAATGCTCAAAGCTCAGCTTTTAAAAAAATGTCTTCAGGACATGGGTTTTACCAATTTTCATCATTACGATGCGCCGGACGACAGTGTTTCGGCTGGTTTCCGGCCAAACTTTCTGACATTGATAAAAGGCCAAAACGCCTCCCGCCACGTGTGGATTCTCACACATCTGGATATCGTTCCGCCCGGTGAACTCAACCTCTGGAGCGCCGATCCCTATACCGCTTATGTTAAAGACAACCATATCTATGGACGCGGAACGGAAGACAACCAACAAGACATGGTCGCCTCTATTTTTGCCGCCAAGGCTTTTCTCGATGAAGGCATTATTCCCGCTTCCACCGTCGGACTTTTTTTTGTGGCGGATGAGGAAACCTCAGGCGGGAAAGGTCTCTATTATGTGCTGGATTTACCTGAGAAGATTTTCACCCAGGAGGATTGGATTGTCGTTCCCGATTCCGGCAACCCGGAAGGATCACTCATTGAAATTGCCGAAAAAAGCATCCTGTGGCTGGGTTTCAAAACCACGGGTAAGCAATGCCACGGCAGCAAGCCGCAACTGGGCAATAACGCATTTTCCGCCGCATCGTATCTGGTGACAAAACTGACGAAACTCAGAAAAATATTCGACGCCATCGATCCTCTTTTTGAACCGCCAACCTGCACATTTGAACCGACAAAAAAAGAGGCCAATGTGGGTAACATCAACACGATCCCCGGAGAAGATATCTTTTATATGGATTGCCGTGTACTCCCCCGGTATGATTTGCAGGACGTTGTCGCCGAAATTCAGAAAATCATACGGCAGGTGGAAAAGAAGTTTTCAGTGAAGATTGAAATCTCTCAACATCAATATGTTCAATCCACCCGTCCCACACCCGCCGATGCGCCTGTGGTCTGCGCCCTGCAAAAGGCCGTGAAGAAAGTTTATCAACTGGATGCTTTTGCCGGCGGCGTCGGCGCTGGAACGGTAGCCGCTTATTTGCGCAAAAAAGACTATCCGGTGGCGGTCTGGTCCAAGACCAACATGAACGCTCATCAACCGGATGAAAACTGTCCGATTGACAATATGTTGGGCAATACCAAGGTCTTTGCGCACCTGTTTTTGCAGCCTTAAATTCTATTGCAATCACGTCATCTTAGTGATAGAAACGGCGCTAAATAAAGAAGGTCATTGCGATTTGCTCAGTCCATCAAAAGGGTGGTGACGCAGTGATGAAGATCAAACTTCCCGAGGCTTACAAATTTTTGATTAAATCAATTAAAAGTACGCAGACAGAGAAAATCTCCCTCGCGAACCCCGACCTGCTTAAACATCTCTGCGGCGAACACGACAAGCACTTAAAAATCCTGGAAAAGCTTGAACCGGTCAAAATTAAGCCCTGGGGAAATTACTTATCCATCACAGGCGATGAATCCGCCGTCCGTATCACCACACACATTCTTAAACAACTCTACGGCATTATGGAGAAAGGATGGCATGTCCATATTTCCGATTTTGATTATGCCCATCGTATTCTCTCCGAAGATATCCATTTTGATTTAGCGCGTATTTTTCTGGACACGGTTTTTATTTCATCAAAAAAACGCATCATCACACCGAAAAGTATCACACAACGTCAATACATTGATGCCATGAGAAACACGGATATGGTTCTGGCCATCGGCCCCGCCGGAACGGGCAAAACCTATCTGGCCATGGCCATGGCCGTGTCAAACCTGCTGGAAAAGAAAGTTCAACGCATTATTCTAACACGACCGGCTGTGGAAGCAGGCGAACGTCTGGGTTTTCTCCCCGGAGATCTGGCTGAAAAGGTCAACCCATATCTTCGTCCCCTTTATGACGCGCTCTACGATATGGTGGATATGGAAAAAGCAACAGTCCTTATTAGCAAAGGCCTCATCGAAGTCGCCCCGCTGGCTTTCATGCGCGGCCGGACCCTCAACGACGCATTCATCATTCTGGATGAAGCACAAAACACGACATCTGAACAAATGAAAATGTTTCTCACGCGCCTAGGCTTTAATTCCAAAGCGGTGGTCACAGGTGATGTTACGCAAATCGACCTGCCAACCGAAAAATCATCAGGTCTGATCGAAGCTGAAAAGATTCTTAAAAAAGTTGACGCTGTTCGCATTGTGCATTTTTCCCAGATCGACGTGGTTCGCCATCCACTTGTGCAGGACGTCATCGCGGCTTACGCCACATGGGACAATGAAAAAATATCCTACAAAAGTAAATCATCCTTATGAACATCATTGACTCGGCATCGGAAAAGATAAATATTTTATTTCGGAAGTTAAAGGAAAAAAACAAACTCACCTTTAAGTTTCTGAGCAATACCATTTTTCAAAGATGGGCCATTGCGATCTTTCTGAGTGTTGGACTGACGGTGATTCTGGCGCCGAATATTTACGATTCAAAGCCGGAATACAAGCACGGGATGATTGCCCGTGATAATGTCAAAGCGGATCGTGAATTTCTGGTGGAAGATGCTAATTCAACCCGGCAAAAAAGGAACGAAGCATCTGAAAATACCCGGCAGGTTTTTGATTACGATGCAGAGATGGCCATTACGCTCAAAACCAAGCTCAAAAAATCGTTGACGATGGCGGCCGCGGTCCCGAACAACGGACAGTATAAAATGATCCTTGAAAAAACATTGGGGATTTCTCTTTCAGCCAGTGAACTCGCCTTTATTAAAACGCATTTAGCTTCCGACGATCTTTTAGTGAAACTCTCCCGAGTCATATCTGCTATTTATGAAAACACGCTGATCACATCCGATACGTTTCAAAAAGCTGAACGGGAAAAAGGCATCACCATCGTCGATGTCATCGCGCGCAAAGAAGAGAATCTTAAGGATGTTTCTTCCGTTTTACACCTCAAAGATATTGATCCATGGCTTATAAAAAAAGTAAACGCGATATACAACCGTGACGAATCCGATTCCAGGCGGTTTTCGTTTGCATTTCTAAAAAAACTCATCGAACCGAATCTCAAACTGAATAAAGAAGCAACGGCCAGAAAAAAAACAACGGCCAGTGAAGATGTCAAACCCGTTTATTTCCAAGTTCAGAAAAACGAAATGATTGTTCGTGAAGGAGAAAAGATCGGGTATCTGGAACTGGCCAAACTGGATGCATTTTATAAAACATCCGCTGAAAATAGATTATCAAGTATGACAGTTGTCCTGGGTATTTTCTTCACGGCGCTGTTTCTGACGCTTCTCTTATATTTTTGGCGCACACGCAACTGGCTCAAGGCGCCGGCACGCTCCAATGTCGATTTTCTTGTCTTTGCCATTGTCACTCTTTTACAGATTTTCTTTGTTAAGGCCGGAATATTTATCGCCATCGCAGTCAACCGGGCGTTTCCATCGATTCCAGTTGACGCCTGCTATTTCGCCATTCCCTTTGCCTGCGGCGCAATGATCATCGCCGTATTGGTGAATCGCAATGTTTCGCTTATCATCAGTGTGCTGACGTCCTTTCTCATCAGCCTGCTTTTTGATGAAATAATTTTCTTTCCTTTGTTTTCTTTTATCGGCTCCGTGGCTGCTTCCTATCATATCGTCAATACCCGCCAGCGATCCGCGTTTTTCAAAGTCGGCATTTTCCTCGGCGTGATCAATATGGCCGCCATTTTGTGTATGAATCTGTTGTCGGGCAACTTGCTCAATGATTTATTCATCCGACTGGCGATGGGGTTTCTGGGAGGCATTCTGACCGGCATCATGGTTGCGGGCATCACGCCTATTTTTGAAAGCCTTTTCGGCTTCATTACCTATATTAAATTGCTGGAGCTTGCCAATCTGAATCAGCCGATCTTCCAGCGGATGATCATTGAAGCGCCCGGCACGTATCATCACAGCATTATTGTCGCATCGCTTGTGGAATCAGCAGCGGAAGCCATCGGCGCCAATGCATTGCTGGCCAAGGTCAGTGCTTATTATCACGACATCGGAAAACTTGCCAAGCCGCATTACTATATCGAGAATCAAATCGGTTTTGACAATCGACACGACAAACTCTCACCGAAAATGAGCTCTCTGATTATTATTTCTCATGTGAAGGAAGGTACTGAACTGGCCTCCCAGGTTAAGCTCGGGCAGCCGATCATCAACATTATTCGTGAACATCACGGCACCAGTCTGGTCAGTTTTTTTTACGATAAGGCCAAAAAGAACAAGGATGAGTCAATCCGCTCGCTCACGGACAGCGATTTCCGTTATCCGGGCCCCAAACCCCAGACCAAAGAAGCAGGTCTGGTCATGTTGGGTGATGTGATTGAGGCCTCGTCCCGCACACTAACCAACCCGACACCAGGCAGAATCCGATCTCTTGTGCGCGAAAGAATTGAGCGGGTTTATATGGACGGGCAGCTTGACGATTGTGAATTGACTTTGAGAAATCTTAATACCATCGCGGAAACATTTACGCGAATCTTGATGGGCATCTTCCATCATCGCGTGGAATATCCTGATCATATAAAAGAGAACTCAACCCGGAAGGAAGCCCATGAAAGTTCAAATCGAAAACCGGCAGAAGCTGGTTAAAATCGACCGGCGCAGCATGCGCAAAGACGTAATGCAGCTTTTGAGGCTTATGGATTGCGCCGGCAAAGAAATCTGCATCACTTTAGTCGACGATGCGAATATTCAGATGATTAACAAGCAATATCTCTCCAAAGACAAACCCACCAATGTGATATCGTTTTCACTTCAGGAAGGAGAATTCGGCAACATCAATCCCGATATGCTGGGCGACGTGATCGTCTCGGTCGAAACGGCGAGACGGGACGCTCTCAAAGGCAATCTCAGCGTTGATGAGGGAATTTTATTTCTGATCATTCATGGACTGTTGCATCTTATGGGATATGATCACGTCAATACGACACAGACTCGCATAAGGAAAATGAAGCAAAAAGAAAAAGAGCTTTTCCGGAATCTCACGCAATTAGATTGCGCCTGATCGTCAGGATGATCTACTGTCTGACGATAAGAATCTGTCCCGGCGTCAGCGTTTCTTGATCCGAGAGGCTATTCCATTTCACTAATTTGGCCAGATCAACGTTGTATTTCCGGGCAATGACGGACAGGTTGTCGCCCCGGGTTACAATGTGCTTGTTCGTTCCCAGTTGCGCCACATCCTCAGAGGTCAATGTTTTGCTGTCGATTTTTGTTTTGGTTGCGGCATTTGACGAGATGGCAGGTGTTTCTTTTGTGTCTTGCTTGTCATTGTTTGAACTCCCCACTGCTGCAGCAGGAAGTTTCAGAACCCGCCCTGCTTGTATAACGTTCGTTTTCAAATGATTTACTTCTTTGAGTTTGCTGATATTAACATTGAATTGTTTGGAAATGCTGAGAAGGGAATCTCCCGGTTTCACTTTGTAGGTTTTACCCGATGCAACCGCGGTGCTGCGGGTTCCCGCAACCGTTTTTTGGACGGACGATTTCTTCTTCTCACTTGCCGCTTCTCCACGATAAACGGGAATGCGAATGACCTGGCCGCGCGTCAGTTTCCGACTCGTATTGATGTGATTCGCATCGCAAACATTTTCCGTTGATATTCTATATCGCTTCGCAATGGATGCTACCGTTTCACCGGTGCGAACCCGATGTTTCATGTAAGTAGAGCGCCCATAGGTGAAGCGAGGTCTTTCCGCTTCGGGAATATCATCGTAAACCATATTGAATTTCTGAAGGGATTCCTTGGGGATTTTGAGTTCATACTCCCGGTTGGGCGTTGTCTTGTATCGAAGCTCTGCGTTTAGAATATTGACGACATCCTCGGATACTTCTATTTTGGCCGCGATGTCCGCCAGTTTCATCATTTTATTGACTTTGACTTTTTCATAATTCAGCGCCGCATCCGTCGTCGTCTTTAAATCAAATCCGTATTTTGCCGGATTTTTAATGATGTGCAGCGTCGCGAGAAATCGGGGAACATAACGAGCGGTCTCATTGGGTAACTGATTGTAAAGATCCCAGAAATGGTCAAAGTAACTGATGTGTTGCCTGGAGATCACGCGCATTACCCGTCCCTCACCGCAATTGTAGGCCGCCAGAACGGTCAGCCAGTCGCCGAACATGCCGTGTAATTCTTTTAAATAGGCAATGGCCGCCAGTGTGGACTTCAAAACATCCATTCTTTCGTCGATCCATTCATCACGCGTCATGCCGAATTTATATCCTGTGGAGGGAATAAACTGCCATAGACCAAGCGCCCTGGCACGGGATAATGCGCTGACTTTGAAACCGCTTTCCACCAGCGGCAGCCAGAAAAGTTCCTCCGGCATCCCTGCCTTTCTTAGTTCATTAATGATGATCTCCCGATAAAGGGCGGAACGCTGATAAGATGATGTAAAAAACTCTCTTTCGCCGGCTTGAAACGACCGAATTTCCTTCTCCACATCCGCGTTTAGCAAAAGTGGAATTTCACTGGCTTTGCCGTTGGTCCTGGTCTGTTGAGAAGAGTATAGCGCCAAAATGCGTCGAGAAATTAAAAGGCGCAAATCATCCTTCTGTCGGGCAATCTCAACATCGCCATTGGTATCCAGAACCAGAGCATAGGCCTTATCCAGATTGTTCAATGTATTTTCAATATCACCCTTCTTCCAGAAGCCGTCGGCCATTTCGAGCAGTTCGAGGGCTTTTTCCATCAGATCCTGTTCTTCTTCGACATCCGTCTTTGCATGATTCGGGGCTGCAACAACGGCCTGTTTTTTGTCTCCGCCTGCATTTTCCATCGAGACAGAATCCTGTTTTTTGTTTTCTATCCTGGAATTGACTTGAGAGTCATTGGAGTGAATATTATCCGCAAAAGCGGCAAAACTGATGGCGAATGTGACGGCGATGCTCAAACAAAATATGAGGCATCTAACGGATTTAGTTTTTTTCAACATGTGTAGCAACTCCTGCTTTCTTTTTTTTAAATAAAAATACTCATGTCTTATTTAGCATCAGACCATTATTCTTTCGGATACGCCAGCATATTTTTGTGTAAGCTATAACACATTTTGCATGTTTGCCAAAACAATATTGCCTTTTCTTAATTTTATCGTCAGCTTACATTGCCGGCGCCAGACTCGTTTGAGCCTCTTTCGCTGCCCAGCATCAGGTAGGCCTGAATGAAGGCGTCAATATCTCCGTCGAGAACCTTTTGAGCGTTGCCGGATTCTAAGTTTGTCCGATGATCTTTGACCATTTTGTAAGGATGCAGGACATAGGAACGGATCTGACTGCCCCAGGCAATATCTTTTTTTAGTTTATTCTCTTCATCGAGCTTTTCGTTTTTTTGTTGAAGTTCTCTTTCGTACAAGCGCGACTTCAAATACTTCATGGCCATCGATTTATTTTTATGCTGCGATCTTTCATTCTGGCATTGAACCACAATGCCGGTAGGAAGATGCGTAATTCGAACCGCTGAGTCGGTTTTATTGACATGCTGTCCGCCTTTGCCACCCGCGCGGTACGTGTCAATTCTTAAGTCATCCTCATTGATTTCAATTTTTATTTCGTCATCGACTTCCGGATAAACAAATACGGATGCAAAGGACGTATGGCGTCTTGCGCCCGCATCAAAGGGCGAAATGCGGACAAGACGGTGAATGCCGATTTCAGCTTTGGCATAGCCATAGGCATAGTCACCCTCCACGGTGAAAGTTACACTTTTAATGCCCGCTTCATCGCCCGCGAGATAATCGATAATACTGGTTTTGAACCCCCTGGCTTCCGCCCAGCGAAGATACATGCGCAAAAGCATTTCCACCCAGTCCTGTGCTTCCGTGCCTCCCGCTCCGGCATGAATGGAGACGATCGCATTCATCGGATCCTGCTCGCTTGAGAGCATCATCTTGAGCTCTTCTCTTTCGACGCTATCCGCCAACAACTGAAGCTCAGTCGCGACGTCTTCCATCACGTGCTCGTCCTTTTCATCTGACGCGATCAACCAGAGGGTTTCCGCATCTTTTATTTGACGCTGGAATCTCTTCCAATGATCCAGTGCGTCAGACAATTTTGTTTTCTTCTGAAGAATACCCCGGGCTTGATCCGGATCATCCCAGAAATTCTGTCTGGCCGAGATCATCTCAAGATCTTTGACCTTTAGTTCCAGTTCACCGACGTCAAAGACATTCACCGATATATTGGATTCTTTTTTTCAGATCGCTAATTCTTTCGGACATGTTTTCGACTGACATGATTTATCCTCCCTTTAAGACGCCATAATAAAATAACGAACAGAACCGCAAAGCTCGCAAACACAATCCAGTCGCCGCATCTGGCGTAAATGGTCGGGACTTTGACAAACCTGACGTTTCCTGAAATCTCAGCTTTTTGAAACAGACTGGTTTGTGAGATAATCCTTCCTGTCGGATCGACAATGGCGGAAATACCGGTATTTGCGGCACGAACAAGATACAGTCGCGTTTCCACCGCCCGGAAGACGGACATGGAGAGGTGTTGATAGGGGGCCGACGTTTTACCGAACCAGGCATCATTGGTAATATTAACCAGCAGCTCGGCATCTTCGTTTTTATACATTCTACCGGCTTCCGGTAAAATGCCTTCGTAGCAGATCATCACGCCGATTTTTCTATCGCCCATGTTTATCGGATGAAATCCCCTCCCTTCGGAAAAGTCGCCGATTCCCGCAGCCAGAGCGCTGACGAAAGGAAAGAATGTTCGAAGCGGAACATACTCACCGTAAGGAACAAGATGAACCTTGTCGTATTTTCCGTGGAGATTCCCCTGGGGTGAAAGCAGATAGGCGGTGTTATAATAGTCGGTATTGTCTCTACCTGGCACATAACTCATGGATCCAAAAAGCAGCCAGCTATTTGTTTTGACAGTCAGATTCCGAATCTGTTTCTGTAGATCGTTTTCATCCTGATAGTTAAAAGGAACGGCTGTTTCCGGCCAGATAATCAGTCCGGCGTTTTTCGGCGGTCGACGAAGGGACAACTCTTCATAAATATTAATGGTCTCTTTCTGGAAATTCTCATTCCATTTAATCGATTGGTCAATGTTGCCCTGAATCAGGGAGACTTCCATAGTGGGTGCGCCCTTCTGGATTTGAATGATCTGCTGGATTCGGATAGCGCCATAGGCATAGACGGCCGCCCACAAAAGAATCACCGACGCGGCGATTGCATAGGACTTTCTGTTTCTTTCGGCAATAATTTCATAGATGGTTGCATTCAAGAGAATAATCAGGAACGATAATCCATGAATCCCGGTGATGTCGGCAATCTGAATAAAAAAGATATTTTGATGCTGCGAGTAACCGAGGTTTTCCCACGGAAATCCAGTGAACAGATACGATTTTAGATATTCGAGACATATCCACAAGACCGGCGCCACGAGATATATCGGTAGCTTCTTCCCCCTCAGGTAAACCGTGCCCGCGGCAAACAGAGCGACATAGAGGCTTAAATAAGCCGCTAAAAGAAGCATGAGAATGACGCCCAGATAAACCGGCAGGTGGCCGTAATTGACAACAACATAGCTGATCCAGTAAATCATACCGATATGCGCCGTCAGTCCCGCAATCAAACCCAGCAGCAAAGCCCGGCGAAAAGAGGCGACATCCCGCAAGGCGATGAAAAGTGGTACAAAGGCGATCCAGGCAATGAACCCCAAACCAAATTTCGGAAAAGATAAAAACATTAAAACGCCGCAAAGCAGCGCAAAAAATACCATGTGACCATCGATTTTTTTGCTTGAAAGTTCACCGTTCATTTCTTTTTGCTTATTCCTCATTGACTTCTTCATCGTCCGTTTTTCTGATTTTTATTATTTTGATGCTTCGTTCATCGGCACTTTCAATCGTGATGTCCATGCCTTCGATTGTGAATTTTTCCCCGTTATGCGGAAT
Organism: uncultured Smithella sp.; assembly: GCA_964547345.1. Classification (GTDB taxonomy): domain Bacteria; phylum Desulfobacterota; class Syntrophia; order Syntrophales; family Smithellaceae; genus UBA8904. The sequence goes on from CAZJMX010000021.1 coordinate 59,269, forward strand.
GCGCCGAATTGCACTTAAAATAAGGCCGCCAAGCGTTTCATAGCGTCCCCTGTTGAGTTCAATATTGAAGTGTTCTTCAATTTTTTCAATTTCCGTGCGTGCGTCAACCACGACAGCGCCTTCTGTGGTAGCGACAATGTCTTCGGAATCCGCACTTTCATCGTGTTCATCTCGGATATCCCCGACGATCTCTTCGAGCAAATCCTCCAGCGTCACCAACCCCGATGTTCCGCCATACTCATCGATGACAAAGGCCATATGCTTTTTGTTGTTTTTGAGTTCGGAAAACAACAAATGTACGTTTTTTGTTTCGGGGATGTAATAGGGCTTTGTCAATGATGCCATAATATCCGAGAGGGTCATTTGGGTTGACCAGTATTTAATCAAGTCCTTGACGTTCAGGATGCCAACGATGTTGTCAATGGAGCCGCGATAAACGGGAATGCGGGTGAAGCGGGAGTTGACAACTTCCTGGAGTATTTCCTGGGAGGAATCTTCCGCGCTGACGGCAACAATTTCCGTTCGCGGAATCATGATTTCGCGCACCATCATTTTTGTAAAATCGAGAATGTTCTCTATCATGATCCTGGATGACTCATCCAAAAGACCACTTTTTTGCCCTTTGTCGAGGATTGACAACAGTTCCTGCCGAATGTACTCCTGCTTACGCCAGAAGAATAAATTAGGAATTTCTTTCATAGCTTTATTCTGATCATCCGCAACTACAAACCACGTAAATATTCGGGACGCATTTGGCTTACATCTTTTTCGTCAATGATTGAACCGATCATTTTCGAAACTTTTTCTTTTTGCCTTGGCAGTCGCGCTTTAATCGGCAAATAGTTGGATGCATGGTTCGACGTAAAATAACAGTCTGTAAAATTGGAATTGGCAATCATCGTATGCAATTCCCGGATGAAACCGATTTTATCCGGCAGGACAAATCGCCCGGCCATATAATCATCATAAAGCGGCGTTTGCGGCACCAGCATTAAGGTAAGCGCGCCGACATAATCCGGATCCATATCCGTCAGAAGACTGGCCGTATCCATCGCATGTTCAATGCTTTTTTCGATGCCACCGATACCCAAGATAACCGTCGCGGACAGTTCAATACCAGCTTCCTTCACGCGCTTTGCCGCTTCCACCATTTGTTCACGTGTGGCGCCTTTATCGATTATTTTAAGCAGCTCGGCATTGCCGGTTTCGACGCCTAAATAGATGATTTTTAATCCCAGGTCCTTGAGTTGCTTGAGATCGTCAACGGATTTTCTTAAAATGCTTTTGGCGTTGGCGTAAGTGCCGATCCTCTCCAACGTGGGCAAGTACCGGCGAATCATCGTCAGGATTTCCACTAGCTTAAGCTGCGGAATAATGATCGCATCGCCGTCGCATAAAAACAGTTTATCAATCTGTCCGTAGGCGCCGGCTTCCTGTAAATCTTTTTCAATGCGTTCAATAGGTTTGATCTTAAATTTCTTCTGCCGGTAAGTCCCGCAGAAAGTGCACCGGTTATGTGAACAGCCGACTGTCACCTGTAGAAGCAAACTGTAGGCTTCACTGGGCGGTCGTATAATCATTCCTTCGTAATCCACTTTTTCTTCAACCTCATCAATTGTGTTATATAGCGCTATTAAACATGCTCGGGAATTTATGTCAATGATCGATGTGCCTGGCTTTCGTCACAAAAAAAGGGAGCCGCTTTTCGCTGACTCCCTTCATTTTTCTGGCGGGGCCAAGGGGACTTGAACCCCTGCCCTCCGGCGTGACAGGCCGGCGTTATAACCAACTTAACTATGACCCCGCAATATTTTTTATCTGGTAGGCGGGACAGGGCTCGAACCTGTGACATCCACGGTGTAAGCGTGGCGCTCTTCCAGCTGAGCTACCCGCCCCCATGCCTAAAAAACGCTGTGTGGCTTCTAGCAACATTGAGATTTCTTGTCAAGCAATAATATTAAAAATCTCCATCAATTCACAGGCTGGGCAACGATCTTCATGTCAGGGGGAATGACATTGCTGAAATTCACCTCATCTTTGACAAACGCAAGATCCAGCACTTCATCGATATGTTCCACAAACATAATTTTCAGCGCACTTTGAACATTCTGCGGAACTTCGGCCAGATCCTTTTCATTGTCCTTAGGAATAATCACCATTTTAATATTTCCACGATGTGCCGCCAGAATCTTTTCTTTCAAACCGCCAATCGGCAATACTCTGCCTCTCAGTGTAATTTCGCCAGTCATGGCCATATCCGCACGAACACGCTTCTTCATGAGGGCAGAGGCAATAGATGTCGCCATGGCAATACCGGCGGACGGACCATCTTTGGGAATGGCGCCTTCGGGCACATGGACGTGAATATCAATTTTCTTGTAAAAGTTTTTCGGCAGTCCGAATTTCTCGGCACGCGCCCGAATATAGGTGAGAGCCGCCTGTACGGATTCCTGCATGACATCGCCCAGCTTTCCGGTCATGACCATGCGGCCTGTTCCATCCATAATGGACGCTTCGATAACCAGCAATTCGCCGCCGACTTCCGTCCAGGCCAAGCCAACCGTCAGACCAATCTGGTCTTTCCCTTCGGTTTCACCGTGGCGGAATTTGGGAACCCCCAGATACTTCTGAACGTTCTTCGATGTAATAATAATCTTTTTTGTTGTGCCGTTATTACTGACAATTTCCTTGGCAACCTTACGGCAGATGGAAGCAATTTCACGTTCCAGATTACGCACGCCGGCTTCGCGTGTGTATTGACGAATGAGACGTAAAAGGGCACCCTTGGTTAAATCAATATTATCCGGAACCAGACCGTTGGCTTCCATTTCTTTGGTAACAAGAAATTTCTGCGCAATACTCAATTTTTCTTGTTCCGTATATCCTGCAATTCTGATCACTTCCATTCTATCCTGCAACGGCGCCGGAATGGTTTGCAACACATTGGCCGTCGTGATAAACATAATATCGGATAGATCATAATCCACATCCAAGTAATTGTCATTGAATGCGCTGTTCTGCTCGGGATCCAGCACTTCGAGCAGTGCCGAAGAAGGATCACCCCGAAAATCTGAACTCAGCTTATCCACTTCATCCAGACAGAAAACGGGGTTGTTCGAGCCTGCTTTTTTCAAAGACTGGATGATTTTTCCGGGCATGGCGCCGATGTAAGTCCGGCGATGGCCTCGAATTTCCGCCTCATCACGCACGCCGCCCAGTGAAATACGAACAAACTTCCGGTTCGTCGCCCGCGCGACTGATTTGGCGATGGATGTTTTCCCTACCCCCGGAGGTCCGACCAGACAAAGAATCGGTCCTTTGTGCTTCTTAACCAAGGATTGCACGGCCAAATACTCAATAATTCGTTCCTTGACCTTTTTCAATCCATAATGATCCTCATCCAGAATCGCCTCCGATTCTTTCAGAGTAAATTTATTTTCTGTAACGTCCGACCAGGGCATATCCAATATCCAGTCGATATAATTGCGGACCACCGTGGCCTCCGCCGACATCGGCGCCATCATCTGGAGTTTTTTTATTTCCTGACGAACTTTCTTCGTCGCTTCTTCAGAAAGCTTCTTTTGTTTGAGACGTTTTTCCAACTCTACTATTTCATTACGGAAATCATCTTTTTCTCCCATTTCTTTCTGAATGGCGCGCATTTGTTCATTCAGATAATAGTCTTTCTGGGTTTTCTCCATTTGCTTTTTGACGCGCCGTTTAATTTTTTCTTCGACCTGGAGAATCTCGATTTCGGAAAGCATCAGGGAGTAGATGGCCTCCAAGCGCTCGCCAATATTGTAGATCTCCATGATTTTCTGCTTGTCTTCCAGTTTGACATTCAGATGCGTGATGACAACGTCAGCCAGCTTTGATGGATCTTCAATGGCGATGATCGTCCCCATCATTTCTACATGTACTTTTTTGCTGAGTTTCAGATAGAGTTCAAAAGATTCCTTGATGCTGCGCATCAACGCCTGTTTACGCACATCATTGCGGTCTTCATCGACATCTTCAATTTCATTGACCTTAACAAGGAAAAAATCGTCGTTTTTCAGGTATTCCCTGATCACGCCTCGCGTCTTTCCCTCGACCAGCACCTTCACTGTTCCGTCAGGCAGGCGCAGGAGCTGAATAATGATGCCGATTGTGCCGACACGATAAATATCTTCTTCGTTGGGATCGTCCTTTTTCGCATTCTTCTGGGCAACCATGAAAATACCTTTTTCGTATTTCATGGCGGATTCTAAAGCAGCGATGGATTTTTCTCTGCCGACAAACAACGGGACGATCATATGTGGAAAAACGACCACATCCCTCAATGGTAAAAGCGGGATGATGTTTGTTTTATCGGGTTGATCCTGGTTCAATTCTTCAGACATTCATTCTTCCTGATTTTATATGTTATTATGCGGACTCCGATTTTGTGTCGTAAATTAAAATCGGCTTCTCCTTATTCATTACAACCTCTTCGCTGATGACGCATTCTTTAATGTCGCGCTGCGACGGAATGTCATACATCACTTCAAGCATGGTGTTTTCTAAAATGGAGCGCAATCCACGTGCACCGGATTTTCTTTCCATGGACAGCTTAGCCACACAGCGCAAAGCGCCATCCGTGAACTTCAAAGTGACGTTTTCCAGTTCAAACAATTTTTTATATTGCTTGATGATGGAATCTTTCGGTTCGATCAGAATACGCACCAGTGCATTTTCGTCCAAATCGTCGAGTGTGGCAATGACAGGCAGGCGTCCGATAAATTCCGGTATAAGACCAAATTTGAGGAGGTCTTCCGAACGGACTTCCGATAACAACTCTCCCACTCGCTTTTCTTTTTTACTTTTGATTTCAGCTCCGAATCCCATAGTGTTGGTGCCCATGCGCTTGGAGATAATCGTTTCCAGATCGTTAAACGCCCCCCCGCAGATAAACAAAATATTGGTCGTATCTACCTGGATGAATTCCTGTTGCGGATGCTTGCGACCACCTTTCGGAGGAATATTGGCCATCGTTCCTTCCATGATTTTCAACAAGGCCTGTTGGACACCTTCGCCGGAGACATCACGCGTAATGGAGGGATTGCCGGATTTTTTAGCAATTTTATCTATTTCGTCAATATAAACAATACCTTTTGAAGCGCGGGCGACGTCATAATCTGCATTTTGCAGAAGACTCAAAATAATATTTTCAACATCTTCACCGACATAGCCTGCTTCCGTTAAAGTAGTGGCATCCGCTATCGTAAAGGGAACATTGAGAAATTTGGCCAGAGTTTTCGCCAGTAAAGTTTTACCCGAACCTGTCGGTCCCACTAAGAGGACGTTACTTTTCTGGATTTCAACACCATCTGTGGAGCTCACATTGGAAAAAAGTCGTTTATAGTGGTTGTAAACCGCAACGGAGAGTATTTTTTTCGTTCTTTCCTGCCCAATCACGTAAGAGTCAAGGAATTTTTTAATTTCTTTAGGCTCCGGCAAGACATTTTTCGGGCTTTTTTCAACAGTCTTTTCTTCTTCTTCAACGATGCACCGGCATAATTCAATACATTCGTCACAGATGTAAGCAGTCGGACCTGCAACTAACTTACGAACTTCACTTTGCATTTTACCACAGAACGAACAAAAAAGCATACCTTGCCCCATTCTATTGTCTTTACTTCTTTTGATCACTTAAGTGTCTCCTTTATTTGTTAACAGGTAACGTCGGCTTTCTTACTACTATTTCGTCAATTAAGCCATATTCTTTAGCCTGCTCACTGGTCATGAAATAGTCGCGTTCAGTATCATTTTTAATCTTTTCCAGAGTCTGCCCTGTCAAATCAGACAGGATTTGGTTCAACTCGTCCTTTAATCTTAATATTTCTCTGGCTTGAATGTCAATATCCGTCGCCTGTCCCTGAAAGCCACCCAACGGCTGATGTATTAATATTCTGGCATGAGGTAGTGCAAATCTCTTGCCTTTTTCTCCGGCCGCCAGCAAAATAGCCGCCATGCTGGCCGACTGTCCCATGCAAACCGTGGAAATTGGAGGTTTAATATATTGCATGGTGTCGTAAATGGCCATTCCGGAACTGACATGTCCACCCGGCGAGTTCAAATAAAAGAATATTTCTTTATCCGGATCTTCCGATTCCAGATAAAGCATTTGCGCAACAACGACATTGGCCACATTATCATCGATGGCAGTTCCCAGGAAGATGATCCGATCTTTTAAAAGCCGGGAATAGATATCAAAGGCCCTTTCACCCCGACCATCCTGCTCCACCACCATTGGTATTAAATTCACTATTCAACCTCCCCTATTCCCACTTTTTCAACGACCTTAATATTGGCCTCACGCTCGATAAAGTCAAATACCTTTTTATTAATCAGTTCCGATTTAAGATTATTCATTCTTTCTTCATCATCATAAGCGCCTTTGACGACATCATACTCCGTGTGATGAATTAAAGCTAATTCTTTGATATGATTATCTATATCATCATCCGTTGCATCAATCGCTTCTTTGACGCCAATCTTTTTCAAAAGCAGGAAGGATTTGACGGTCTTTTCCGCGTCTTTTTTGAACTGATCATGCATACGAATACTCAATTCCATTGCATTTTTCTCGTCCATGCCGGCCTGACGCATTCTTTTTTGCGTGTCATTGATCATATAATAGATCTGACGCTCCACCAGCGATGGCGGTGCTTCAAATTCATTAGCTTGCAAAACTGCTTCTATAATTTTATCCTGCATCTGTGAATCGCTTTGACGTTTGCACTGCTCTTCCAAAGATTTTCGGACATCATTTTTCAAATCGTCCAGCGTGTTGTACTTGTCGAAATTTTTGATGAAATTCTCATCGATTTCCGGCAATTTTTGTTCTTTCAGGCCTTTTAACGTTACTTCAAATGTTACCTCTTTTCCGGCCATCTTTGCTTCATGATAATCGGCAGGAAAGGTAACTTTAACATCTTTTGTGTCTCCGTTTTTCATGCCGACGATCTGCTCTTCGTAACCGGGAATAAATCGCTGCGATCCCAGCTCCAGCAGATGGTTATCCGATTTAAGTTCGGGAAGCGATACACCGTCGAGAGTTCCCGCGAAATCAATCGTGACAAAATCACCCATGATCGCAGACCTGTCTTCAGTTACGTCCTGCATGGTAGCGAACATTTTACGGATTTCCTGTAAACGTTTTTCCATATCGGATTCGGACACGAGAATATTGGTTTTCTCCAGGTCCATCCCTTTATAACCTTGCGGCTCAATATCAGGCTCCGTTTCAAACGACGCGCAGAAGGAAAAATCGGAATCTTCTTTTAAACCGTTTTGTTCAATTTCCGGACGGGATAATGTGACAATCCCTCGGTCATCGAGCGCTGGCCAATAGTATTTATTGACGATGTTCGTTATCGTCTCCCCTTCCGCGTCGGCCTTGAAAAAATTTTCTAAAACTTTTCTGGGCACCTTCCCCGGACGGAAGCCCTTTATTTTTGCTTTCTTGCTGATATCGCGATAAACTGAATCCAACTCTTCTTTTACGGACGCCCAGGGAATCTCAAATGATATTTTTTTCTTAACCTGGCTGATATCTTCGACTTTGATAGTTAGCTCGCTCACAACTTTGTTCTCCTTATGTTAAAATATTATATTCGTTCACTGGTGCGAGAGAGGGGACTTGAACCCCTAACCGCTAGGGCGGGCTGGATCCTAAGTCCAGTGCGTCTGCCAATTCCGCCACTCTCGCTTTTTAATGGATTGCGGGATTATATAATTCTTGCCCAAAATGTCAATGCAGATGATGATTAGGTGCGTCTGCAACGCTAATCAAATTGAGCTTTTCATCTTTGGCCTCATGTAATTGATAATCGTCTTTATTGCAAGAAAAAGATAGCGTTAGTGTCACTATTTTAATGTGTATGGGAACCGTCATTTGTGTGCTTTGGATGTTAAAATGGAAAAGGAATCGTAGATTTGTTGCAAACCATATTAAAAAATGGTCGGGGCGAGTGGATTTGAACCACCGGCCCTCTGAACCCCATTCAGATACGCTACCAGACTGCGCCACGCCCCGACAAACTTCATTTGAAGTGTGAGGTCATTACCATCATCATTTAACCATGTCAAGAACAAACCCGTATTCACAACAAATTACCGATCATTAAAGATAATTGTCCGTCTTTACGATATAAATCTTAATGCTGTTATTTAGCTGGGTTTGGAAGTGGTAAATTTTCTCTTGAACAAAGGGTTGGGTTAAAGTAAGATAACGTCATGATCTTTAAAACGAACTTAAAATTATCGCAGAAAGGCTTTATAAGCTGGCTGGCATGTGTTGTCATGATTGTTCTTCTTGTGTGGACATTGCCCTCCTATGCCGATATTTATAAGTATGAAGATGACGACGGTGTATTGCACCTGACCAATGTGCCATCCAATCCAAGGGCAAAATACGTGATGATTCTGAAGGAAAAAAGGGTGTTCTTTCCCAAAGTAATCAATATCACACAATATGATAAAATCATCCACAAAGCCGCCGGGAAATTCAACCTTGACGTCGCCCTGATCAAAGCGGTCATCAAAGCTGAATCGAATTTCAATCATCAGGCTGTTTCCCGCGCCGGCGCCAAAGGCCTGATGCAACTCATGCCGAAAACTGCTTATGCTTTAAATGTTGATGATGCTTTCCATCCCGAGAATAATATTGAAGGCGGGGCCCGTTACTTGCGCTATCTTCTGAATTTGTACAGAGGCAATTTAACGCTGGCGCTTGCCGCCTACAATGCCGGTGAAGGCGCAGTGGCAAAATACAACTACAACGTTCCCCCGTATCGCGAAACGCAAACATACATCAAACGCGTGCTCGCCTTTTACGAGACCTTCAGCAAGTCCTGATTCGGGTTATTGTTCAACACAAAGATAGGGAGATAATTTAGAGAGCTTCTTTTCCTTGATGCCGCTGATTTCCATCAACTGCTCCAGTTTCGAAAACCGTCCGATATCGTTACGCCGCGATATAATCTTTTCAGCCATGGCTTCTCCTACGCCGGGAATCAGCAGCAAATCATCATGCGTCGCCAGATTGATGTCCAACGGCAAGCCCAGCGCCAGCCTTTGAGCTGCCGCCATTTTTCCCAAAATAACATTTTGCGAATTTGCGCGGTCAGTCATTCGTAGAGTCATCGCATTTTGCAATGGGAAATTGTCTCTAATATTGCGATTCGCATCCATTCGCTGCAAAAGGTCTTGCAGCGTGGATCCCTTTTCCATAAAGTAGACGCCGGACAAGCCTTGCTGTGAAATAATTTCAACAGCAACCTTGTTTCTCCCGGCCGTCGAAAACATCGGTCCCTGCCACTCCGTCGAAGCGGGATTAATGAAACGAAAAAAGGGAATAACCGCTAAACAAACGGCGATAGCGATTACTCCCTTGATTTGACGCTGAGACATCATGTTTTATTTTTTCTTATCCAGATGAAATGCGTCATGCAGCACCATGACGGCAAGTTCCGTATATTTTCTCTGGATGATACAGGATATTTTGATTTCCGACGTACTGATCATCATGATATTGATGCTTTCATCCGCCAGCGTTTTAAACATTTTTGCCGCGACACCGGAATGGCTGACCATACCAACACCGATAATGGATATTTTGGCCACATCGTCATCGACTTCCACTTTTTTGGCGCCGATGTCTTTGGCCGTCGCTTCGACGATTTTCTGAGCGTCCTTCATTTCCTTTTTCGAAACCGTAAAGGTAATATCCGTAAACCCCTGCGCGCTGACGTTTTGAATAATCATGTCGACACTGATATTGCGTTCCGACAAAGGTGTAAACAAGCTCGCTGCGATGCCCGGTTTATCGGGAATATGCACAACGGTAATTTTTGCCTGATCACGATCGTAGGTGACTCCTGAAAGTACTTCTTTCTCCATCTCTTTATCCTCCTTCGTTACAAGTGTTCCGCCTTCATCGGTAAAAGTTGATTTGACATATACAGGCACATCGTATTTTTTAGCCATTTCCACGGAGCGGGGCTGTAAAACCTTTGCGCCCGTCATGGCCATTTCCAGCATTTCATCGTAGGATATTTTATCGAGTCGTCTGGCTTTAGAACAGATATTGGGATCGGTTGTGTAAACGCCATCCACATCCGTGAATATATCGCAACGCTCGGCGTTGAGTGCCGCGGCTAGCGCCACAGCGCTCGTGTCGGAACCGCCGCGCCCCAGGGTTGTGATATTGTTCTCCTCATCAACACCCTGAAAACCAGCCACAACGACAATGGTACCTTTCTTCAACTCACGCTTAATCACATCCGTATCGATAAGCGATATTCTGGCTTTCTTGTAGGCATTATCCGTTAGAATTTTAACCTGAAAGCCCAGAAACGACCGTGACCGGTAGCCCATGGCGTTTAGCACGATGGCAAGAAGCGTGATGGTTACCTGCTCGCCTGTTGATATCAAGGAATCGTACTCTCTTTCATCAGGCGTATCCGCAGCGCTGTGCGCCAGATTAATCAGCCTGTCCGTTTCTCCCGACATTGCAGAGAGAACGACAATGACGTCATGTCCCGCCTTCTTCTCGCGAATCGCCTTGGCTGCCACATTTTTAATTTTTTCAATATTAGCTACCGATGTCCCGCCAAATTTTTGAACAATCAACCCCATACTCTAAACCTCCCTTTGCATATCTTTGACTAAGTCCTGCACTCTTTTTTGCGGTCCGCTGACACTGATCTGTCTTTTATTTTCATCTATATACGAAAAGACGATGTTGATCGTATCAGGCGGAAGCGCCGAAGCAATCTTTTCCGCCCATTCAATGACAATCACATTGCCACCGGAGATGAATTCTTCAAAACCCAAGTCATCCAGGTCTTCCGAACGGTTCAAACGGTAAACATCGAAATGGCAAAGCCTGCATCTTCCCGGATACTCATTAATCAAAGTGAACGTCGGACTGGTAATTGAATAATTCTCATCGACTCCGAGACCACGAGCCAATCCACCGGTGAAGCATGTTTTTCCGGTTCCCAGTTCCCCTGATAATGCAAACGTATCTCCCGGCCCGGCTTGCCGTCCCAAACAATGTCCAATATTGAACGTTTGCTTGGCGCTTTCTGATACTATTTCAATAAGAGTTTTTTCAAAATAATCCAATTTTGTCATTCAATTTTGTGCCATTTATCATCAAACAGCTATTTTTCCAACAAAACAATCGCAGATGCGTAGTTTTTTGTGTGGGTAATGCTGATATGGTTGTTTTGTATTCCGGCGTTTTCGTAAACTTGCCGCGCCTCGCCGTAAAGCACCAGGCTCGGTTTACCGCCCTCTTCATTCATCACTTCAATTTCCTTTAACTTTACGCCCCGGCCCAGACCGATGCCCATGGCTTTAAGGAATGACTCTTTAACAGCAAATCTCGCGCCATAGTGAATGTGAGCCTGTGCATGACGACAGCAATAGTCAATTTCCCGGTCGGAAAAGACGCGGTTTAAAAATTTATCTCCCCACTTTTCAATCACTTTGTTGATGCGGTTATTATCCACCAGATCAATGCCGGTGCCGTAAATCATAGATATCTCCTAGGCATGAACAATCGCATCCGTCATCGCAGCGACTTTCTTCATGTAGGCCACGTCATGAACCCGGACAATATGGCATCCATTCATGATGGCTGTGGCAACTGTTGCGGCTGTACCTTCTATTCTGTCCTCAGGCTTACCGCCTGTAACATGCCCGATGAAGGATTTTCGGGACGTTCCAAGCAAAATGGGCATACCCAATCCTTTCATCTCATCCAATTTGCGGATTATTTTACAATTGTCCTCGTAGCTTTTCCCAAAGCCGATTCCCGGGTCCACAATAAGGTGCTCTTTAACGATGCCGACCGCTACGGCTTTTTGAATTCTTTCCCTCAGGTAAGAAATAATCTCACCCATAACATCGCCATAAGCCAGATTTCCGGTTTGCATGTTTTCCGGTCTACCTCTCATGTGCATCAGGACCAATGCTGCGCCGGATTTCTTGATAACCGCCGCCATTTTATTATCACCGATCGCACTGATGTCGTTTACGATTTCCGCTCCAGCCGCTACAACCGCCTGCGCGACTTGCGCTTTAGTTGTATCCACGGATATGGGAATTTTAATTTTTCTGCAAAGAGCTTCCACAACCGGTATCACTCTTGCGATTTCCTGACGCACTGTGACCGGTTTTGATCCCGGCCGCGTGGATTCGCCACCGATATCGATGATATCTGCGCCCTCGTCAGCCATTTTCAACCCGTGATCAATGGCTTTCTCACGATCAAAATACAAATTTCCGTCGGAAAAGGAATCCGGCGTGGCATTTAAAATACCCATGATTAATGTTTTTTCACCCAAAACTAACTCGCGGCGTGATGTCTTAAGGACATGGCGATCTTTCTCAATGTTGCCGAGCAGCGCCAGAATATCTTTTGCGATTACATTTAGACCAAATGGTTGTTTTTCTATTTTTTTGGTGAGTGCAGTGATTTGTTTGAGTGTGCCCATAATCAAAACATCTGTCGCGTCAACACTACAGGCAACGCTTCCACGCGCCACGGCTGCATCCGCGCCAAGCGAAAGCAGCTCCTGTTTGAGAATATTCGCGACTTTGCAGGGCTGCGCTGAAAGAAGGATATTAAGAGATTGTGTTTTGGTCGCCATTGCGTTGATCCCATAAGGATCAACGCCTATTTTTTTAAACAGGGCAACAGCTTCGTTAAAATTGTCTATTTTAACTAGTTTCAAAATTCCTCACCATCTTCAGTGATGGAAATATATGATTGATCACGAATACGTCTGCGGCGCCGGTTGGACAGGCAGGGCACTGCCGATGATTTCATCGATTTCCGAACTATTGAGAACCTCTTTTTCCAGAAGTTCACTGGATATTTTGTGCAGAATTTCGATATGATCGTTTAGAAGCGAGATGGCTTTATCGTAGTTGCGCTTGACAATAGACACCACTTCCGCATCGATATGTTTTGCCGTATCCTCGCTATAATCCTTGTGCGTGGCAAATTCTCGCCCTAAAAAGATTTGCTCTTCTTTCTTGCCGTAGCTCAGCGGACCCATTGCCTGGCTCATGCCCCATTCACACACCATTTTCCGGGCTAGATTGGTGGCTCTTTCAATATCGTTGCCGGCGCCTGTGGTGTAATCTTTCAGCACGATTTCTTCGGCTGCGCGTCCGCCCAGTAAGATGGCGATATTATTTTCAAGATATTGACTGGGATAAGTATGCTTCTCGTCGATTGGCAACTGTTGGGTCAATCCCAGGGCACGGCCGCGCGGAATAATCGTTACCTTGTGGATCGGATCGGTTCCGGGAATCAGACGG
>CAZJMX010000022.1:0-71902 GCA_964547345.1 uncultured Smithella sp.
CCATGTCGATTATATATCATAGTGTCATCTTGAATGCAAATTGGAATTAGTAGCATTACCCAGTGGATCGGTCTTCTCCGTTTTAACGGCATAGATCGGGTCGTATTTATAGCGCCAGACACTGCCGTCTTTTTCGGTGAGGTTTGTTGCGCCTGATCCGACGTAATTCATGGAACGGGTTTTGCTTTCCGGGTCGGTTGCGGTCAGGACTCTGCCCTGGTAATCATACGTATAGGTCGTTGTGTTATTCAACGGGTCTTTTTTCGTGAGCATCCGACCGTTGTTATCATAAGTAAAGTTCCAGACATTACCCAGTGAGTCGGTTACTGAAGAAAGGAAGCCTCTTCCATCATATGCCAGGGCGTAGTTTCTGCCCATCGGATCGGAGATCGTGCTTATTCTGCTTGGGGAAGTGATCGTTGTTGTCCTGCCGTTTTTGTCGGTAATACCAGACAGGTAACCATAGTAATAGGTAAGTGTGTTTGTGTTTCCGTTTTTATCAGTGATGGATGTAAGTTTACCTGACGTATCAAAATTGTAGATAGTACCGCTTTTAGCTGTGCGGGTATAAGTGTTATTGGAGTTCTTGACAATACTGGAAGTATCACCGCTGATAGCTTCCGGATAATAAATATTGCCGGCCAGGCTAAAGTATATAATGTTGCCGTCATTATTTCTGAGAACCAAAGTTGCATTGTCGCTTAAGGCTGTTATTTTCAGGTTGTAATTATGCGTCCAGTTCTTGCCCAGTGCGCTGTAATTCACATCACTGCTGTTATAAGAAAAAGTAAGATCGCCCACTTCTTGAGAATGAAAGAGATTGCCACTTTTGAGATTGGCGGAAGAGTTATAGCCAATATTGGGCGAATTTGGGGACGATGAGCAATCGTTCCCGGGATTTCCCATATTGTTAGGTGTGCAGGAACCGGCCAACTGAGGAGGACAGCAACCTTGTTCTTTTTGCGTATCATTTCTTACGTCAACTATACCACCGACCATAACGGAGGCACATAAGCTTGCCCAAACTGCTTGATAATTATTGTTATCACAGGGTGCGCTTGCACTTTGACTGTAGCCAGGAGTTGAGGAATAGGCATATAAGCCTGTTACCGAACCATTACAGAAAAATCTCGTTGAATATGGCTGTGCTGAGCATTCACCAAGTTGCTTACCTGTCCTACACTCCAATGGTGGATTCCATCCGGCTTCTCCAAATGCACCTTGCGCCTGTGCGGTGTGGACAAATAAAAGACTGGTTAAAATACTAAAGATGGCAACAAAAGACAAAATAACAAATCTTTTCCGATACGGCATGACAGCACCCCCTCAAGTATATAAAAATAAGAATCATTCTCGTTTCTGAATACTTTTGTTTGCTGCTAAAAAAACTATTTGTTTTGTGAAATTTTGTTGAAGCTGTGCGATCCATATTATTTATTTCGAAAATTTGCAAATTATTTTTAATGCTCTGATTTGATATGTCCGGATTTCCGCCGGATGTTTGCCCGGCGCCTAACCTGAAGGTCACATGCCGGACGGGAATGACAACCAGCGCAATGAGGCGCTGAATCAAGGGCCACGGGGGCAAGGAGAAGTTGATTATTTCAGCCAGGGAATGATTTGAATATGATTGCCGTCGGTTTGCACGGTGATGGCGCCTTGCTGATCGGTCCGGAATATTTCGACGCCGTTTGATAGGTAGCGCTCCAGCACGGCGGGGTGAGGGTGTCGAAAGACGTTGTTTCTTCCCGCGCTGACGATGGCATATCGGGGGGATATGGAGCGGATGAAATCCCTGGAACTGGAATGAACCGAGCCGTGATGCGGCATAAACAGAAGATCGCTTTTTAAATCTTTTCCGGAATCAATCAAAAGCGATTCGACGGAGGAGGAAATGTCGCCGGTGATCATAAAGCGATTATTGCCGAAATGAATTTGCAGGACCACAGACGCGTCGTTGGTTTCATCGTAGCCTGCGTCATCTGATACAGAAGGCGGCCAGAGAAAATCTATCCGGGCATCCGAGATCGACACAGGTTCGGTTTGCGACGAGATGTTTCTGACCTTGATTTTACGTTCATGGATTGTTTTTTCCCAGAGCCGGTAAAGATCATCATCCGCTTTCAACCCGGTAGACCATATTTCACCGACATCAAAGTTGTTGAGAATATAAATAAGTCCCTGCAGGTGATCGGGGTGGGGATGCGTTAATACCACGATATCGATTTTTCGAATTCTTTTATAATAGAGAAACGGGGCAATGACGGATTTGCCCATATCAAATAAACTGTCATGGAATCCTCCGCCGTCAATTAGCATGGTAACACCACGGGGGTACTCAACGAGTGTGGATGAGCCCTGGCCCACATCAATGGCTGTGATTTTCAAATCCGCGGAAAATTTGTCCTTAACCGTCAGGTAGGCGACATCCGCAAACAGGAGCGCAAGAGAGGCCAGCAGGGCCGTTTTGATCAAAACCGGATGACGCGACGTAAAATGCTTTTCATTTTTCCTGTCGGCGGGCGTCAGAAAATCGATGAGCAGAAATAGTAAAATGTAGAACAAGACGATTTCCGGCAAATCGGGTTTGACAAAACTTATCGATGACCAGGGCAGGGAAGCCAGGCGATTGATCATATCCACAGCAATGCTTGTGAAAAGTGAAGCGGCCTTGATCAGCCAACCGGCAGGCACAGGCGAGACGACTGCCGTCAGAATCGCAACCAGAGCGGGAATCAGTGCGATCATTCCCAGTATCGGGACGCAGATGAGATTGGCAATCAGGGTGACAGTCGAGATGCGGTTGAAATAAAAGACGATGATCGGCAGCGTGCCCAGCGTGGCTGCGACCGAGACCAGAATAAAAAGATAAGCACGCCGAAATCCGGATTGCAGCCAACGAGGCAGGGGGGCAAGAAATGAAAAAGCCGGTTGGCTGAATTTCGGAACCATATAGATCAAGGCCAAAACGGCGCTGAAGGAGAGTTGAAAAGAAATCTCAAAGAGCGCTTCCGGCGCAATGCTTAATATAACGAGCGCTGCGCCAAACAGGATATTGTATAGATCTCTGGCTCTTCCCAGCATCACGGCCAGAAGAAAAGCCAGGGCCATGATCATTGAGCGCAGAACCGGCGTTCCCAGGCCCGCAACCAGGGCGTAAATAATTACGGGAATCAATGCTGCGGCTGACGCAATTTTCAGAATGTTGAATCTCAGCATCAGATATTCCGAGAATTTCAGCAAAAGCAATGTCAGAAAAAAACCGGTGGACGCGACAATGCCGATATGTAAACCCGATATGGATAAAATATGCGATGTGCCCGTTTTGGCGAAATGGTCGAGGATGGCAGGCGGGATTGTTTTTTGATTGCCGATGGTCATGGCTTCGAGTATTTCTCGTTCGGGCGTCGGGGCATTGGCATAGATCAAGCGCTTCAAATACAGACGGTAGTCTTCGAGTGCTTGCCGGAAGCGGTTTGCCTGTTGATGACGGATCAGGACAATATCCGCCTGACCGGTTACATATCCGGAAACAAAGATGCCCTGACGGTTTAGGTATCGTTCATAATTAAAGCCGCCCGGGTTGTGAAAACCGGAAATCTTTTTCACCGTGGTGGTAAAACGGATAAAGTCGCCATAGCCGAAATCAGAAGGCGCCCCGACCGCCAGACGAATGGTTCCTTTGACGGGCGTGGCGGTTTGGTCTTTTATGATGCGCAGACACTGCACAACCAGCACATTGTTTTGAGGGAATATCTGTTCGCTTTCGATCACCGTGCCTTCAATAGTCAGTTTACCGGCGCCTGCCTTGTGCCAAATGTGTCCGGGATCATGAATCAGGCTTTGATGTTGAGAAATCCCCGTAAGTCCTACGATGAACGTGAAGGCCAGGATGAGTGCAAAAGCGGCTGTGTTCCATTTGCTTCTGACGCTCCAAAGCAGGAAAAGCAATACCGCAATCGCCGCAGCTGCTAAAAAAATGAATGGAAAGGCTGTGGCATCGCCGATGAGAATGCCCAAAATGAGGGCGAGCAGGGGATAAAACAGCGGTCTGCGCATGAAAACAGGCCTCAATAAAAAAAACGTTCAAATGATTAGCGAAAAAAAAAAAAATATTATAAAATCGTCACACTAAAAAAGCGGCTTTCAAATAACTTTTCGGAAAAAACGATGCATTTAAACCATGAAACAGAGTCTCGACACTGGCAGCGGCTCAAATTGTTGATCGTCAGCAGACTGGTCATCCTTTTCGTTTTCTTTCTGGTGACATTTATCCTGGGCGCCGTGTCGCCTGCCATATCGGTCTCGCCTGCGCTTTTGAACTTCATCTATGGCGTTATTATTGCGATGTTTTTATTTTCGCTTGTTTATACACTGCTTTTAAGAAAAGAAAAGTATTTTCGAGCCAATCTTTATATTCAACTGATGATTGACATCGGTCTGATTTCTTTTCTGGTTTATGCGACAGGAAGCATCGGCAGCAACTATTCGCTGCTTTATTCGCTGGTCATTATCTACTCTGCAATTTTTCTGGGCCGCCGCGGCGCGCTGATTGTCGCCACCTTCTGTGCTTTGGCCTACGGATTGGTGATTGATCTCGAATATTTCAAGATTATCCCCACGTTTTACAGTACCGGCCGTGATTACACCGTTGAAGCAAGCGATGTTCTGGTCAGATTCATCGTCCATATTCTGTCGTTTTACATTCTGGCGTTTCTTGCAAGCATCGTGGTTGAACAGGAAAAGAAAACAAGGTCGCTGCTGGAAGAACGGGAGTCGGCTTTCAATCAACTGGATCTTCTTTTTCGCAGCATTATCGAGTCGGTCGATACCGGTGTCATGACCACAACGCTTCAGGGACGCATCAAGACGTTTAACCGGGCGGCGGAAAGCATCACGGGGTATCCGCTCAAAGCCGTCGAGAACATGCGCATACAGGAACTATTTCCCGACGTTGCCGGTTATTTTGACGCCGATGCGCTTAATCAAACCAGAAGCAGAAGAGAGGTCAACATCGTTACCGCCAAAGGATATCCGGTCATCCTGGGCTGCTCTATTTCCGCCCTCAAAGACCGCCTGGGCAAGCAAATCGGCTATATTATGATCTTTCAGGATTTGACGGAGATCAAACGCATGGAGGACAAACTCCAGCAGAGCAAAAAACTGGCTCTGATCGGTGAAATGGCTGCAGGCCTTGCCCATGAAATGAGAAATCCTCTGGCGTCGATTGCAGGCTCCATTGAACTCTTAGGACAGACGGCCAGCCTCGACGAGACGGATAAAAGACTGATGCAGATCATTTTGCGGGGCAAGGAACAGTTGGACCACTTTGTTCGCGATTTTCTTCTGCTGGCTCGCCCGCTTCCCCAAACCCGGGAAATTGTCCCCGTGGGCGTCGTCGTCGATGAAATTCTGGAGCATATCAAAATGTCGAAAGACGGGAAGCCGGGAATCAGCGTCATCAAGGCGTTTACAGGACTAAACCTCGCTTATGCTAATAAAGAACAGGTTCGGCAGATCATTCAGAATCTCATTCTTAATGCCTTCCAGGCCATGGAGGACGAGGGCAATTTGAAACTTGAAATCTCGCCTATAAAACTGGAAGATGAAAAAGACTACACCGTTTTTAAAGTATCCGACAACGGATGCGGTATTGAAGAAAAAGATCTTAAGAATGTTCTGGAGCCTTTCTTTACAAATAAGGAGAAAGGCACGGGATTGGGGCTGGCCATCGTCAGTCGTCTGGTTGACGGATATGGCGGGAAAATCAAAATTGAAAGTCAGGTGAATCAGGGCACGTCCGTTACCGTCTGGCTGCCCGCGACCGAAATTACATATCAACGATAAGGAGCACAATAAGCATGGCAAAGATTCTGGTGGTTGACGACGACCAAGGCATGAGAGAGTTTATGGAGATCATGTTGACGAAGGAAGGATACGATGTCACATCCGCTGACCATCCTGTCAAAGCCATCAATCTCTGCCGAAAAACTGCTTATGATCTGGTCATCACCGATCTGAAGATGCCTAAAATCGACGGCATTGAATTTCTGAAAACAATCAAGGATCATCGTCCGGAAACCATTGTCATTTTAATCACAGCTTACGCATCCGGAGAAACGGCCGTCAACGCCATGAAAGAGGGCGCTTATGATTATGTGGAAAAAGGCGGCAGCATTGAAGAATTAAAACAAATTGTGCGGCAGGCGCTTTTGAAAAACGGTTTGGTCGGCGAAAGCCAGCCGCCGGGAAAAGATGCCTCCGCAGGCATGTTTTACGGGATGATCGGTGCGAGCCGGGAAATGGCCAAGGTCATTGCGACCATTAAAAAAGTCGCGGATACACCGGCTAACATCCTGATCCTGGGAGAAAGCGGAACAGGAAAGGAACTGGTTGCCCGCGCCATTCACGCCAATTCGTCGCGTGCGAAAATGCCGTTTATGGCCATCAACAGCGGAGGAATTCCGGAAAACTTGCTGGAGAGTGAATTATTCGGGTACATGAAAGGGTCCTTCACCGGCGCGTATGCAGATCGGGCGGGACTTTTCGAACTGGCCAAAGGCGGCACGGTTTTTCTCGATGAGATCGGCGAACTGCCGCCCGTCTTGCAGGTGAAGCTCCTGAGGGTCGTCCAGGAAAAAACGTTTCGCCGGATCGGCGGTGCAGAGGACATTAAAGTCGATGTCCGCATCATCTCCGCGACACACCAGAATCTCAAGGAGCGGGTCAAAAAGGGAGAATTCCGGGAAGACCTGTTCTTCCGTTTGAACGTCATTCCCATCCAAATGCCGCCGCTTCGGGATCGAAAGGAAGATATTCCACTTTTGACCAAACATTTTATTGAGAAATATGCCCGCGAGTTCGGCAAAGAAGTGAGAATGATTTCTTCTTACGCAATGGAATTGCTGATGGAATATCCGTTTCCGGGCAATATCCGTGAACTGGAAAATATTATTGAACGCGGCGTGGCGATGGAAACATCCAATATTATTTTACCGGAAAATCTGGTTTTGTCGGAGCAAAGCGACGAAGCGGGAAAAGAGATTGACCTGGTGATTGCGGAAAAGGGTTTTGATTTAAACGCCGAGCTTGAAAAGATCGAAAAAAGAGCCATTGAGAAAGCCCTGCAAAAAACGAGAGGTTCGAAAACCAAAGCGGCTGATCTTTTGGGTGTGACCTTTGATTCTCTGCGCTACCGCATCGAGAAACTCAACGTTTTGTCATAGTCAGTGAACAATTTTAAAACCGCGAAAGCTTCCTGTATAGGGTTCTTCTATACAATCGACGCGGTCAACGCGGGCCGCGGGCGGGCCTTTGTGACACCAGGTGATCATTTGATCGACAGCGCTCTCTTCTCCCTCGAACAGGGCTTCCACCCGACCATCCTCCATATTACGCACCCAGCCGGTCAGATTCAACGACTTTGCCGTGCGCTCGGTTTCCGCGCGGAAGAAAACGCCCTGAACTCTACCTGTGATATAGACGTGCCGTCTTTTCATCATCATGGCCTGCCCAGAAGTTTCAGAAATTCAGCTTCACTGATCACGGCAATTCCCTGGGCTCTGGCCTTTTCCAGTTTAGAACCGGGATCAGTACCTGCGACCACAAATGATGTTTTGGCGGTGACCGATGATTGAACGACGCCGCCTTGCAATTCCACATAAGTTTTGGCTTCGCTTCTGCCCAGGGTTTCGAGGCCGCCGGTAAATACGAAGAATTTGCCTGAAAGCGCAGCATTGGCCTGCCTCTCCTTTTTTTGCGGCGAAACCCCCGCACGAAGAAACTTGTCCATGACGAGCCTGTTTCTGGATTCGGTAAAAAATTCAACGATGCTTTGTGCGATTTCCGGGCCGATCTCGTGGATGGCGGTGAGATCGTCAACGCCCGCCTGCATCAGGTTTTCAATGCCGCCGAAATGATCGGCCAGGAGTTTGGCGGTCCGTTCACCCACGTGCCGGATGCCCAGGGCGAAAATAAACTTATCCAGCAGCGGCGTTTTGGAGCGATCAATCGCGTCGAGCAGATTTTGAACGGATTTAGCCGCCTGCCTGTCTAAAGAGAGCAGTTTTTCTTTGGTGAGAAAATAAAGATCGGCGGGATCGGCAATCACTCCTGCATCGAACAGTTGCGCGGAGACTTTTTCGCCCAGTCCTTCAATATCCATCGCGCCACGCGATGCGAAGTGGCGGATATGCTCCTTGATTTGCGCGGGGCAGGCTAAATTCACGCAGCGGTGTGCGACTTCGCCTTCTAAACGCACAATGTCCGAACCGCATTCGGGGCATTGGCGCGGCATGTGAAAATACACTTCATGGCCGGTTCGTTTCGAGGCGACAATGCCAACGACTTCGGGGATGACATCGCCTGCGCGCTGAATCACGACCGTGTCGCCGATGCGAACGTCTTTTTTGATAATTTCATCTTCATTGTGCAGCGTGGCGCGGCTGACCATGACGCCGCCGACATTGACGGGTTCCATCAGGGCTACGGGGGTAAGAGTTCCCATTCGCCCTACTTGAACCACGATGTCTTTGATGACGGTGATTTCCTGCGCCGCAGGAAATTTGCAGGCGAGCGCCCAGCGCGGGAAACGCGATACATTGCCCAGCAGGTCTTGTGTGGCCAGTGGATTGACCTTGAGGACGACCCCGTCGATTTCATAGGGAAGGCTTTCGCGAATCGAGCCGATCCGTTCAAAATAGGCAATGCAGGTGGAAATGTCCGATGCCTGCGAGATCAGCGGATTCACCGGAAAACCCCAGGCGGACAGCGTTTGCAGGATATCCCAGTGGCTTTCAAAACGCCTGCCCCGGACGGATCCGATGCCATAGATAAAAATATTAAGGGGACGTCGGGCTGTAATTTTCGAATCGAGCTGGCGAAGCGACCCGGCGGCGGCGTTGCGCGGATTGGCAAACGGTTCTTCGCCTTCTTCGAGCCTGCGGCGATTGAGATTCTGAAAAGGCCGGCTCTCCATATAAACCTCGCCGCGTATTTCGATGAAATCAGGCGGGCCTGCGTCTTGTTCTTGCTTCATTGTCAAAGGCAGGGAGGCGATGGTTTTAAGATTCTGGGTGACATCTTCTCCTGCGGTGCCGTCGCCGCGCGTCGCGCCACGGACGAAAAGGCCGTTTTCATAAATCAGGTTAACCGCCAGGCCGTCGAGCTTCGGTTCGGCCACATAATCCATTTGTGCGATTCCGGCCAGACGTTTGGTGCGTGAATCGAAATCCAGAATATCCTGAGATGAAAAAGCGTTGGCCAGACTCAGCATGGGCGATGGATGATTAACTGATGCAAATTTGGCAAGTGGCGCCGTGCCGACGCGCTGTGTGGGCGACGAAGCCAGATGCTCATCCGGATAGCGCTCTTCGAGGTTCTGAAGCTCACGCATCAGACGGTCGTATTCGGCATCCGAAACCTCAGGTGAGTCTTGCTGGTAGTAGCGGTGGTTGTGGTATTCGAGAATTTGCCGTAATTCGGAAATGCGCTTTACCGCGGTTGCATTTTCCATCACTTAACCAGCCGTAGATTCGGTTTGTCCTGCTTTCTTTTCGGGGGAGCCGCTTCTTTGGCCGTCTGTTGTTTTACCATCTGTTCATTGAAAATGGCATTTTTGACCCGGATGGAATTGATAATGGAGAAGATGATCACCGATTTTTCCCAATCCGGAGAAAAGGAAAAATTTTCCATTTTGTTCTTGTATTTCTCCCAAAGCGATGTCAGAGAGGCTTCATCCAGATACAGGATATTTTCCGCAATTTTATTTAAAGAATCTTCCAGTTTGCTCATGGTTGAACTTTTAACGTGGCCGGCCTCTAAAGTCAAAATAAAAAATATTTTTGTTCTTTGATTCCGCATCGGCGAATTCTTGTTGACATAAAATGGCGTATTTCTTATACTTCCTGACGATGCGGATGTTTTGGAAAAATATTTAACCCAAAGTGTTTAACTTTCCGGCTTGCATGCCGAACAATACATAAACCCAAAGGGGAGTGCATGGCGAAAATCGACGTCCTTTTAAAAATGATTCTGGAATACAGCGCCTCCGATTTACACATCTGTGTAGGCGAGCCGCCGCTTCTGAGGATTAACGGCGAATTGCAGCGCACCAAGTATCACGATCTGGTGCCCGAAGAAGTCGAAGTGCTGCTTCTGGAAATGCTCGATGAAAAAACCATGGGTTTGCTGAAATCAAAAAAAGATATCGATTTTGCCTATGAGCTCGAAGGCGTCGCACGGTTTCGCGGTAATATCTTCATGGAAAGAAAAGGCTATGGCGGTGCGTTTCGCGTCATTCCAACCTCAATCAAAACCATGCGTGATCTCGGTATCCCGGATGCCGTCTATTCCCTGGCCAGGCTGAAAAAAGGTCTGGTGCTGGTCACCGGCGCTACCGGTTCGGGAAAATCCACGACGCTTGCGGCGATGATTGATCTGATTAACAAAGAAAAAAATGCGCACATCATTACGCTGGAAGATCCCATTGAATTTATCCATCCTAAAGGCAAATGCCTGATTCATCAGCGCCAACTGGGCTTCCACATGGAAAGCTTTGCCACGGGTCTTAAGGCAGCGCTTCGCGAAGATCCGGATGTTATTCTGGTGGGTGAAATGCGGGATCTGGATACGATTCAACTGGCCCTGACCGCTGCGGAGACGGGCCTTTTAGTTCTGGGAACACTGCACACGTCGAGCGCGCCCAAAACGATTGACCGGATCATCGACGTCTTTCCGACCACGCAGCAGTCGCAGATTCGCACGATGCTCGGGGAATCCCTGCGCGGCGTCGTTTCCCAGAGTCTGCTGAGGCGCGCCGACCGGAAAGGCCGCATCGCAGCCGTGGAAGTGATGATTTGCAACACAGCCATTCAGAATCTGATCCGCGAAGGTAAAACCTTCCAGATTGTGTCCGTGATGCAGACCGGGAAAAGCATCGGCATGCAGCCCATGGCCGACCACATCCGGAAGCTTTTGTCCGACAACGTGATAACTCAGGAGGAAGCGGATATTTACTCAAGCAGGATCGAGTAATGTTACGGAAAACGGCGCGATGATTGATAAATCCATACTGAAAAAACATCTGATTGAATCGAGACGGTTGAGCGAGGACCTGATGGCGCGGGCGGAAGATTACGCGCTGACGGCCGGTATGACGCTCGACGAATCCATTATTTTTCTGAAACTGCTCAATTACTCGGCGCTCGGACAGTGCCTGGCTGAAATTTATCAGAAACCCTATTTCCCTCTGCTTGGCAAAGCGCCGGCGGACATTGTCCGGTCAAAGGTGTCCGTGAAGACGGCCGAGGCTGTTCATGTATTTCCTTTAGAGTATGATGCGAAAAGCGATACCCTGAAACTTGCGGTTTCCGATCCGGAGGATCCGGACTTAATGAAGAACCTGCGTAAGGGGATTGCGTCTTCACTGCTGATTGATATGACGGTGGCATCCAAACCGGAAATCCGGATGGCCATTGATGTTTATTATAAGGGCCACTCATATATTCCGGAGCCGGAACTGCACATTCCCAAAGGATTCCTGATTGTCTCTCCCGACAGTAAATCCAGAGAGACGCTGGACCTGGACGAGGAAACCAAAAGCGGCAGCCGGATATTGCTTCTGGAGTCTGATCTGGAACGCTCCCGGGCGCTGATGACGCTTTTGCGGCGCGAAGGATTTCCCAATGTGAAATGGGTGGCGTCCGTGAAGGAAGCTGTCCGGGCATATGAAGAAGAACCGGTGGACAGGCTGGTCGCTAACGGACGAACCTTCAAATCGCAGGGTCATTTGATTAAGCAACTTGCCCAACACGTTACACCGACGATTTTGTCTTTTTACAATATTCGGAACCTGCTTTTAGCGCAGGAGCATCCTTACGCGCAAATGAGTGCGTCTCTGACGTCACTTGTGGCTTTTATCGTCAGACGGGCCCTGCACGATCATGAAGAACAGCTTACTGAAGTCATTGCGACGGCCCGGTATTGCAAGCTTCTGGCGATGCGCATGGGGCTGCCCGCCGTTTACGTGGACGGCGCCGTTTTAGCTGCATGGCTTTCCGTGCC
Organism: uncultured Smithella sp.; assembly: GCA_964547345.1. Taxonomy (GTDB): domain Bacteria; phylum Desulfobacterota; class Syntrophia; order Syntrophales; family Smithellaceae; genus UBA8904. The sequence continues at coordinate 12,064 of CAZJMX010000022.1, forward strand.
CGGCATCGGCAAAATCATCTACGATCACATGGCCTCTCCGTACCCGTTGGATGAGATATTTGAAGCAGGCGAATCATCAATGGCGTCCGCGCGTATCGAAATTCATGTTCTCTGGATTGTGAAAAAATATCAGGCGCTCAAGAAAGAAATGCCGGAAATTGTCGGCGATATGGATAAGGTCCGCAAAAATATCGCATTGCCGTCCGATAAGCCCGAGGATCGCGCGCTTCTGGAAGCCTTCTTGAATGTCATCAAGGACGACGAGTTCTTAAAGGATGTCGGGCGCTCAAGGCGTCGCATTCTGCTGGTTGATCCGGATTATTCACTGGAGTCGGCATTGGCGCTTCGGTTGAGCAATGATGGATATGAAGTTCTCGGAGTGCCGGACGCGAAGGCGGCGGCGAAAATCATTTTTAATTCCGGTACGGACGTTGTGATATCGGAGGTCAATCTGCCCGATACCGATGGCTTGCGTTTTTGCAGGGCGCTTCGCGAAAATGCCGCGTCCGCCCGTCTGCCGTTTTTCTTTCTTGCGCATGAAGAGGGCGAAAGGCTTGCCACGCAATGTCTGGAAGCGGGCGCCGACGACTTCTTTAAGAAGCCTGCGGATCTGGAAATGATGTCGATCAAGATCCGCAATATTATCATTCTGAAAAGTTCACGGGGAACCAAAAGCGGCATTTCCGGCACGTTAAACGACATGAGCTTTACGGACATCATTCAAAGTTTGACCACAGGCGACAAGGACGTGGAAATTCAGTTGCAGTCCGGAAGCCAGAAAGGCGTGATTTATATTCAACAGGGCGAAGTCATTTATGCGCAGGCGCAGGGCGCAGAAGGGCAGGACGCCTTCTACCGGATGATGACCTGGATGGACGGAGAGTTTGAAATTACGGCCTGCCACGCCGTCCCACCGCGCAATATTTATGAAAGTGCTATGTCGTTGCTAATGGAAGGGGCGCGGATTGTGGACGATGAACAGAGTCTGCCGGATGAAGAAGCTTAGATATTGTTTGTTAGACGATATAAGGGGGGAATGATGCAATTGAAGGTTGAAACCATCAAGAAAAAAGCGATCGTTTATTTTCCGGAAAACACTCAGATGAACGGCAATTTTTTCGTGTCCGCCATATCAGCATTTCGCGACGGCGGAGAGCTGATATCCGAACTTTTAGCTCAGGACAGAAATTACATTCCGTTTGAATCCGATAGTGGCGAAATTGCGCTGTTGCGCAAGGAAAACATCATGATGGTTTATCTTGAGGAGGATATGGCCGATAATGAAATGCCGGGCTACAAGCAGGTGCCGGTGATTATTCATCTGCTTACCGGTCAAACCCTCGGCGGAAAAGTTTCGTTTGCCTTACCCCAGACGCATTCACGATTGTCCGACTTTTTGAATTCTCGGGAAGCGTTTTTCCGTTTGGAGGTTCAGGGCAGGAATTATCTGGTTCAAAACCGCTTTGTCAAGCTGATCACGGCGGAGAAAACCGACCCGGCCTGAAAAGCGTAACGGCAATATTCATTGATGCGGCAAAGGCAGGTCGTCAGGCCGACTTTGCCATGACGTCACTGACTTTACCGGCCAGGGACTTGATCGTGAAGGGTTTCTGCAGGAAATGCACGCCTTCTTCCAGCACACCGTGATGCGCAATGACGTCGGCCGTATAGCCGGACATAAAGAGGACTTTCGTCTCCGGCCGTATTTCCAGAAGTTTGTTTCTTAATTCCTTGCCGCTCATGGCCGGCATCACCACATCGGTAATCACCAGGTCAACAGGGCTTTCAAGTTTCTCAAACAAAGACAGGGCGTCCCCGGGAGCGCCTACAGCCGTCACCGAGTATCCGATGGATTCCAGCATGCCGCGGGTGATCTGGAGCACCATCTCGTCATCTTCCACCAGCAGGATATTTCCTGCCCCTGTGGGTGGGAGTTCATCTTCAGACGCTTCCTGAGCTTCCTTAGCTTCTGTGGTGCGCGGCAGGTAGATGCTGAACGTGGTCCCGTTTGCCGGCTCACTGTAGACATTGATGAAGCCATTATTTTGTTTGACGATGCCGTAAACAGTGGCCAGTCCCAGTCCGGTGCCTTTGCCTACATCTTTGGTGGTGAAAAACGGTTCAAAGATATGTTCAAGCGTATCTTTGTCCATGCCCGTGCCGTTGTCGCTGACGGTCAGGCGGACATAGGAACCGGGTCGGGAGTCGACATGATTTTTACAATAGAAATCGTCGAGGACGAGGTTGGTGGTTTCAATCGTCAGTTTGCCTCCGTCAGGCATTGCGTCGCGGGCGTTCACCGCCAGATTGATAAGAATTTGTTCAATCTGAGACGGATCGAATAAGATGGCCCAAAGATGCTTTTCGGTCAGAACCTTCAATTCAATATCCTCGCCGATGAGCCGGATCAGCGCTTTTTCAGTATGGGCCACGAGATCATTTAAGTCGATGATTTTAGGCTCGATGACCTGTTTGCGCGAAAATGCCAGAAGCTGTGTTGTGATATCGCGCGAACGCACGGCCGCTTTTTCAATTTCGGCGATGTCCTTCAAGACGGGATGCTGTTTGGCCAGGCGGAGTTTGGCCAGGTCAACATACCCCAGAATGACGCTGAGCATGTTGTTGAAATCATGCGCCACGCCTCCGGCCAGACGGCCCACGGTTTCCATTTTCTGCGCCTGCACCAGTTGCTCTTCGAGCTTTCGTTTTTCCTGTTCCGCCTTTTTACGCATGCTGATGTCACGGCCTGCCATCAGCATGCCGGTGGGTTTGCCTTCTTCATCACGGGTGAAAGTGGCCGTTACTTCCAGCCAGAGCGTGCCGCCGTTTTTGCAGAGGATTTCCTGCTCTATCGTTTTTGACCGGTGGGGATCAACCGGTTGCCCGCTAAATTCAAGTGTAAGTTCTTCCGACACCGCAGTTGCGGCCAGAATCATTGATTCCGGAGTTATCACCTGGTCCAAAGGCAGGAGCATGAGCTCTTCCGGAGTATATCCGCTCAGATGGAAACAGGAAGGGCTCACGTAAGTGTTTCGCATACTCAAGTCTGTTGTCCAGATGATTTCATGCATATTTTCCATGATCATCCGATAGCGTTTTTCACTTTCCGCAATCACAGCCTGCGCTTTTTTGCGTTCGGAAATGTCGCGGGCCACACCCAGTATTTCAACAGGATTCCCCTGATCGTCCGGTTTGAAGGTCAGGGTCAGTTCCTGCCACACAATACTGCCGTCCTTGCGGAAAACTTCCAACTCCAGCGTGCGCGATGTGTCCGGATTTTTCGGGCGCAGCGGGTAATCCGGTTCAAATTCCTCCGATAGTGCCTTTGCAACAACCTCCATGGACGCAGGCGTCAGTTGACGATCCAGAGGAACGGTTTTGATTTCCTCGATCGTATAACCGGTCAATTGCTTGATGGCTGGGCTCAGATATGTATATTGTAAATTGAAATCCATGGTCCATATCGTGTCTTGCATGTTGTCAACGATCATCCGTAAACGTTTTTCGCTCTCATGGAGAGCGTTTTGAACCTTTTTTCGTTCGGTAATGTTTCTGCCGACGGCAAGTATTTCCGTGATGGTCCCTTCGGAATTCCAGTTAAAGGTACCGGTGACCTCCAGCCAGAACGTGGTGCCATCTTTATGAATGGCTTCAACTTCCAGCATAATGGGGCGTATCTGACCGGGCGGGACGGTTTTATGATCCAGAAGAGTCAGTTCTTCGGCCAGCCGTCCGGTAGCGTAGGCAAAGGATTCCGGTGTCAGAAGTTCGTTGAGCGGCCTGGCCATGGCTTCTTCCGGCGTATAACCGGTTACGCGTGTGCTAGACGGGCTGACGTAGATAAAGCGCAGATCCATACCGATGGTCCAGACGATGTCGTTCATATTTTCAGCGATCATCCGGTATCGTTTTTCGTTTTCCGCCAGCGACCGTTCCATTTGTCTGCGTTCCGTGATGTTTCTTCCGACCGCAAGGATTTCCGTAGGCTTGCCGCTTAAATCGCGGTTGAAGGTGGCGATAACTTCCAACCAGATCGTATTTTTCCCTTTAGCGTAAATTTCCAGCTCCATGTTTCGCGAACGATTCGGGTCAAAGGGCTTGCCACTGGTCTCCAATTCTAGCTCTTGGGATATGATTTGGGCGACTAGCGCATACGATTCCGGAACGATGAAATCACTAAAAGACATTGTGTCTATTTCTTCGGGTGTAAACCCGGTCACGCGGAAATGTGACGGGCTGGCATAGATAAACCGCAAATCCATGCTGATTCGCCAGACGATGTCGTTGACGTTTTCCGCCAGCAACCGGTAGCGTTGTTCGTTGTTTTTTATTTCTGCGGCGACTTTTTTGCGCTCTGTGATGTCGCGGGTGACGCCGACGATTTCAAACGATTTGCCGTTTTCATCCCGGTTGAAGTCCGCACTGATCTCCACCCAGATGGATTTACCGTTTTTGTGCATCATCTGCATTTCAAATGTTGTGATTCTTTCGTGATCCGCGAAGGTTCCGATTCGTTCCTTCTCCAGCTCCTCGGACAATAATCGTTCCATCATCGAATAAGTCGCAGGCGGCAGAATGGCCTTAACGGGCAGTCTCATGATTTCTTCTGCGGTAAAGCCGGTCATGCGTAGGATGGACGGGCTTAAATACGTGTATTTCAGATTGAAGTCCATCGTCCAGATGATGTCGCGGATGTTATCCGTGATGAGACGCAGATGCCGTTCGTTTTCTTCGATACTTCTCCGGGTTTTGACCTTTTCCGTGGAGTCTCGGCCCAGCCCGCCGAAGCCGATGGGGTTTCCTTCCGGCGAGCGCATCAGTGCGATGGACATGTCCAGATAAATGATGGAACCATCCTTGGCTAAAAGTTCGTGGTCGTTAAAAAGTTTAGTTTTTCCCGTACGGTAGATTTCACTGAAGGCGTCAAATATCTTTTGCAGATTTCCGGGAGGAGAGATCAGTCTGTAACTGGCGTTTTGCAGCTCATCTCTGGAATATCCCAGCACACGGCATAATGAATCATTGAAAAACAGAAAATTGCCCTCGAGATCAGTCTCCAGATAAGTCTCCGCCATATTTTCCAGGATGTTGCGGTACTTTTCCTCGCTTAGCCGCCGTGCTTCTTCCGCATGTTTTCGTTCGGTGACGTCACGGGTCACGCCCAGAATTTCAAATGGATTTCCATTTTCGTCCCGGTTAAAATCAGCGATGACCTCCATCGATTTTAGAGAACCGTTTTTGTGTATCATTTCTATTTCATAGCTGCTGGTTTTGCCCGGAAGGTCTGTCGCCCTATTCGATTCTTCAGCCAGTTTGTCCGCTATGAATTTTTCAATCAAGGCGTAAGAGGCAGGCGTTACCATGTCGCAAAGTGACCTGCTGAAGACTTCCTCCGGCGCATAGCCGAGAATGGGTAGAATGGACGGACTGACATAATTGAATGTTAAATTGAAATTCAACGTCCAGATGATGTCGTGGATGTTATCTGTAATAAGACGCAAATGCCTTTCATTCTTCTCAATGGCCAGCGTTGACCGGATTTTCTCCGTCACATCTCTGGCGATGCCCCGGAAACCGGCGGGATTTCCTGATGCGTCCCGCCATAGTGAGACGGATGCTTCCGCAATGATCTTGGAACCGCTCTTCGTTATCAGTTCATGGTTAATGAACGTCCTGGGTTTATCCGTAAGATAGATCTCATGGAAAATCTGAAATATGGTTGGAACAGCCTGTGGTTCAAGGCAATGCTTGTAATTCATCTGCAGCAGCTCTTCACCGGAATAGCCAAGCATTTCGCAAAAGGCATCATTGAAGAAAAGGAAGTTACCCGCGAGGTCTGTTTCCAGATAGGCCTCTTCCATATTTTTTAGAATGTTGCGGTATTTATCCTCGCTTTTTTGCAAGGCCTCCCGGGTTTCTTTGTACTGGCTCAGGTCACGTGTTAAGACGCCGAAACCGCAGGCATTTCCAAGCGCGTCGTATCTCAATGCGACGTTCATCTGGTAGGATTTGATCGTTCCGTCCGGGCGAACCAGATCATAATCGACAAGCAGTTCAGGTTTACTGGTGATATAAACCCGTTGAAAAACTTCATGCATGTGCTCCGCGACGTTGGCAGAGAGATATTCGCGATAATGCATGCCAATCAATCTTTTGCGTTCATATCCCATGAGGCGGCAGGCTGTCTCGTTAGCAAAGGTGATCCGGCCGGTCAGGTCGTTTTCGATATAACCTTCTTCCGTGATATCCAGAATCGTGCGGTAACGCTCTTCGCTTTGATAGATCTCTTCTTGTGCTTTTTTGCGCTGCGAGACATCCCGGACAACACCGCGGAACCCGACCGGGTTGCCCGTTTCATCGCGTCTGAGGGCAATGGAGGCTTCTACATCTATTTTTTCTTTATTTTTTTTGAGAATTTCCCATTCAAAGCTTTTAATGGACCGGCCGGTCAGAAAAACGCTGTGAAACGCGTCGTATAGTTTTTGGGTGTTGGCCTGATCCGCAAGTTCGCTGAAGTTCATTCCCCTCAGGTCTTCGTCGGTGTAACCCAGATCCACCATAACTCGTTCGTTAAAAAATTGCAGATTTCCCTTGAGATCCACTTCAAAATAGGATTCTTCGATGGTTTCGATAATATTGCGGTAACGACCTGCATCTGCCGCAAGATCACTTAAGAATTGGGTCATGGAATCGATTCTTTTGTTGGTTTTGGCAAGCAGTCCGTTGATGGCTTCGGCGATCAGACCCAGATCGTCTTTTTTAGATGCAAAACCAATATTTTCTGAATAATCTCCGTCTGCGGCTTTTTTGAGGGCGTCGAGAATTTGTCCGATCTGGTCTGCTTTTTTCTTTACGGTCATGAATTGACACCCATTATGTCCTGAGAGATCGTTATAAGTAACATATCGGATAAAACAGTGCAAAACATAAACGTTCCGTAAACGTTCCGTTGCATCCGGCGTCTGTCTGTGTTAAGGCTCCCGCTTCATTTTAAAAAATCGAAAAGGACGTCCATGCATCAAACACGATACGAAAAAATTGCCAGAGAACTCACGATCTCTTCTCAACAAGTGGCGGATACCGCCGCACTGATTACCGAGGGGGCGACGGTACCCTTTATCGCACGCTATCGCAAAGAAGTGACCGGATTACTGGATGAAGTGGCCATCACCGCCATCCGGGATCGTCTCCAGGAGCTCGAGGAACTGGAAAACCGTCGCACCGCCATCTTGAAATCGCTCACGGAACGTCATTTACTGACTGACGAACTAACGGAAAAAGTCGCCGCTGCTGAACTGTTATCTGTTTTGGAGGATATTTATCTGCCTTATCGTCCCAAACGACGCACGAGGGCGACTATTGCGCGAGAGAAGGGACTTGAGGGGCTTGCGGAAAAAATATTTGCCCAGGATGATATGGATGTGGCGGGAGAGGGCGCTTTGTTTATCAGTGAAGAAAAGGGTGTGGCCGATGTAAATGAAGCGCTTCACGGGGCCAGAGATATCATTGCTGAATGGGTGAATGAAGATACACGCGCCCGGGCGCAGATGCGTGACCTCTTCTGGAATAAAGGAATGATCCGTTCCAAAGTTCTGCCGGATAAAACGGAAACGGGCATCAAATACAAAGACTATTATGATTGGGAAGAGCCGGTTGCCACTGCGCCTTCGCACCGGGTGCTTGCGATGCGCCGAGGCGAGCGCGAAGAGTTTCTGTCGCTTTCCATGATGCCGCCGGAAGAAGACGCGCTCAGGATTTTGACGGAACTGTTTGTGAAAGGTCAAAACGAAGCCGCCGCCCAGGTGGCCATGGCGGTCATTGACAGTTATAAACGCCTGCTTTCACTTTCCATGGAAACGGAAACAAGGCTTGCGGCCAAGAAAAGAGCCGATGAAATCGCGATCCGTGTATTTGCCGATAATCTGCGCCAGTTGCTTCTGGCGCCGCCTATGGGGCAAAAAGCGGTTCTGGCCATCGATCCCGGTTTCCGCACAGGATGTAAAACCGTGTGTCTGGATGCCCAAGGCAAGCTGATGCATCATGAAGCCATCTTTCCGCTTCTTTCGGAAAAGGCGCGCGAAGAGGCGGCAAAGACCGTCCGAACATTATGCGACAAGTTTCAGATCGAAGCCATCGCCGTAGGCAATGGCACGGCCGGACGGGAGACGGAGAGTTTCCTGCGTACGCTTGGTTTGCACAAAGACATTGTAGTGGTGATGGTCAATGAAAGCGGCGCATCGATTTATTCCGCATCGGCTGCGGCGCGCGAAGAATTTCCCGACCACGACATCACGGTGCGCGGCGCTGTCTCCATTGGCAGGCGGCTGATGGACCCATTGGCCGAGCTGGTTAAAATCGAGCCCAAAGCTATTGGTGTCGGGCAATATCAGCACGATGTGGATCAAGATGAGTTGCAACGCGCGTTGGATGATGTGGTGGCAAGCTGCGTAAATGCCGTCGGTGTTGAGGTAAACACTGCCAGCGCTCAACTCTTATCCTATGTGTCCGGTCTGGGGCAGGCGCTTGCGGAAAATATCGTCAAGCATCGCGACGAAAATGGCCCGTTTTCTTCCCGCGACGAACTCAAAGGTGTGAAACGACTCGGCCCGAAAGCTTTCGAACAGGCGGCCGGATTTCTGCGAATCCGCGGCAGCGCCAATCCCCTGGATACGAGCGCCGTTCATCCCGAAAGCTATGCGATTGTTTTGCAGATGGCGAAAGATCAGGGATGCACCGTGACGGATCTGATGACGGATGAAGCCAGGCGGCAAATAATCGTGCCGTCGAATTATGTGACGGACAAAGTCGGTTTGCCGACACTCAAAGATATTCTGGCGGAGCTTGCCAAGCCGGGACGTGATCCGCGCCGGCAGTTTGAAAATGTCGTCTTTGCCGAAGGCATCGACAAAATCACGGATCTGATACCGGGCATGAAGCTTTCCGGCGTGGTCACCAACATTACGGCCTTTGGCGCCTTTGTTGATATCGGCGTTCATCAGGACGGTTTGGTGCATTTAAGCGAGATGGCGGACCGCTTTGTGAACACGCCTGCGGATGTGGTCAAGGTCGGTCAGAAGGTCGAAGTGACGGTGCTAAGCGTCGATGTCCAGCGCAAACGGATTGCGCTTTCCATGAAAAAGGCGCCGGGGGAAAAGACGCTTCAGGAAAAAACAGAGCCGACCCGTCCGCCTGGCGGGGAGCGGAAAATATCCGGGCGGCAGCCGGAGAAAAAGAAGGGCAGGGAAGCCCCCAAACCCTTTAATAACCCGTTTGCCGAGGCGCTGAAGAAAAAATAGCGTTTTCGATCTGATCCCCGAGGCTCGACGGCATATCCAAAACCAGTTCCCGCTGTCCCCGGACGTCATCTACAGGTTGAAGTATCTTTTCATGAGTTCTTTGACGTGCGTTTTTTCTTCCGTGTTGCCTTCGAGCTTTTCCACGATCAGAGGCAGCCACTTGTCCCAGTTGGCCGCGTCAAAGTGTTTGCTGATGTCGGCATAAATGTTTTCGGTTAGATCATTGTAACCCAGGAGACTCCAGAGCACTTCCAGTTTGATTTCATAATCGAAAGATTTTATCCACAGATCGTAGAAGAAAGCTTTGACATCCTGTTGATGTTCGAACTGCCTGAGTAGTTTCAGACAAAACCGCCGCAGTAATAATTGATTTTGTCCGTCCGCGACGATTTCCTTAAGAAGGGTTTTATCGTCTTCGGTGGTTTCCAGACGGCAATAGTTGAAAAGAGGGTAAGTGTTTAAAAGTTGCAGAAGGGGGCTTTCAATGGTTTCGTGGCTTCTTAAATCCTGAAGGGCTTTCCTCGCCGCGTAGCGATAAAGAATTTCCTGACGTCCGATATTTTCAGAAGTGTCCATGTGAACCTTCCCTGCAGGTTAAAATAATGTGTGTCTTAACGACCGCCCGGTCCCACTATAAAATCACGGTAGGATTTATATTCTTCCGTAATTCTGGCACGCAACGCGTCGCGTTTTTTGGCAGAGGAGAGCTTTAGAAATTGCCATTCCTGATCGGTAATCTCACCGCTGTGTGTGAGTCCGATGTCCATCGAAGAGCAAAGCGCATCGGCCGCTTTGACAACCAGGGTTTTCTTTTTCAGATCCATGGTCTCCTCACATTCCAGAATGTCGGCTTCGTGATGATTGGCAATGACGAACGAAAGATTTACCGGCAGCCGCCATTGATCCGCCACGTATTTGCCCATGTCGCCGTGATCAAATCCCAGAATTTTGTTTTCCGCTTCCCAGAAAGGAATATTCTGCTCTTCTACGGTGCGAATGACCTCGGCAAATTCGTTTTTTAAAGACAAATTGATAACAACCTTGCCGATATCGTGCAACAAACCGTAAACGAACGGCTCACCCGACGACATGCCCGCATCGCGGGCGATAAGACCGGAGGCCACGGATACAGCCAGAGAATGTTCCCATAAATGGAAATCGACTTGGTTCAGCGGACGGCGCAAGTCTTTTAAGGAGATGGCAAAAACGAGCGCCTGTACGGTCGTGAAACCGATGCGCGTAATCGCGTCGGTAACGTCGGCAATCGTGTTGCTCGCCCGGTAATAGGGGGAATTGGCTACTTTCAGCAGTCGTGAGGAGAAAGACTGATCCATTGAAATGACTCTTTTAAGCTCCTCAAGTGACGAATTATCGTCGGCGATGATATGCAGAATTCGGGAAGCAACAATCGGCAGAGACGGAATGTCCGATAAAATATTAGGTAGATTTTTGAGTTTGTCTTTCTTCATGATGGACTCATCATTCTTTGGAATGTATGTCCGGCTCGAATCCGAACTTCTGGTTTATTTATGGGCTCTTTATGGCATATTTTCCTTGGATATTCAACCACACAATCAATTTGGAATGTTATCGGTCATTCTAAAAAAATCTTGACAATTTATTTAATAAATGTGAATTTGCATTCATATATTGAATTATAGTTCACGGATATGGTCATGGATGTGGCGATGGAAAAAACGCAAAGAAAAGAACGCGAATATCAAATGCGGAGAACGGCAATCCTGGCCGAAGCGGAAAAAATATTTTCCCACAAAGGTTATCATGATGTAACGGTTGCGGAGATTGCGACCGCCTCCGGTTTTTCCACAGGTTTTCTTTATCAGTTCTTTGAAGGCAAAGAACATCTCTACACGGCGATGATCAGCGAAAAAATTAATTGGATGTATGAAAAAATTCAGCATGATGTGAACAGCACCGGTGATTTACAGGGTAAAATATCTCTTTTGATCGAATCTCAGCTCCGGTTTGTTGAAGACAATCCCGATTTGTGCAGGATATTTTTACGCGGTCAAAGCGAGGCCCTCTCCGCCATGATGACCAGCATCCGTGAAAAGCTGATCGGTGAATATTTAAAGCATTTATCTTTTACTGAAAATATATTAAAAGCCGGAGTGAAAAGCGGATTGCTCAGAGCGTTGCCTGCGCGGGAGATGGCCAGTCTCTTGATGCATATGATCCGTGCCGCCTCCATAGACTGGCTACTGCTTCCATCAATAGATTCACTTGCCTCCAGAAAAGACTTTATTCTGGATGTCTATTTAAACGGAGTAAAAAAACATGAACGTTAAAAAGCAAATTACAATATTATTAGTGATTGCCGTCTTATGTGTTCTTTATGCAGCTATCGGATCGGCCGAACCTTTGACCCTGGATACAAGCATCTCCATCGCTCTCAAGAATAGCCTGGGGGTTAACATCGCAAAGGAAGGAGCTCTGGGAGCCCAGGCCAGGAAGAGGGAAGCCATGACCGGCTTCCTGCCGAAACTCAGCACAACATACAGTTATACGCGTCTCAATGGCGAACCCAGCATCAGTATGACCGTTCCGCCCTATGACCCGGCCAGAATTGTTACCGGAACAATCGATAATTACAACTGGGTCATCGAAGCCCGTCAGACGTTATTTGCCGGTGGCGGTATTGTGAACAACTATCAGGCCAGCCGAATAGCAGAGGATGCCGCTTTACTTGAAGTAAAGGTCAAGTCACAAGATGTTGTTCAGGAGGTTAAGATAGCCTATTACAATATTTTGCGAGCTCAGCGGCTCAGAGACACGGCCTTACAGGCGGCTGAAATGCTTGCTGCCCATCGTGAGAACGCACAGAATTTCTTCAGAGTCGGTCTGATTCCCAAAAATGATTTGCTGCAGGCGGAAGTCGAGCTGGCCAATGGCAAGCAGTCGCTGGTGAAGGCGCAAAATGCCTTGGTGCTGGCCAATTCACGCTTGAATACGGTGCTGAAAAGAGAGCTGGCGTCGCCTGTGGAGGTGGTGGATATTTTAGACTATAAACCTTTCCAGAAAACATTTGAAGAATGTCTTGATGCCGCTCGGCAAAACCGGCCGGAGCTCAAAATTTCAAAGCTTGCAGCGGATCAGGCCGGCAAAATGGTTCGTGTGGCACAAAGCGAATATTTTCCAAATGTCGGTCTTGTAGGCAATTACACGCGGTTCGGTGATACAGTTTCGCTTGCGGGCACTGATTATAAGGACAGGGAAAGCTGGCAGGTGATGGCGGTTGCCAGTTGGACTTTCTGGGAATGGGGAAAGACAAAGTTCCGGGTCGATGCGGTGAGATCCAGGGAAAGTCAGGCCATCGATCAGGCCAAAGAGTTAAACGACTTGATTGCACTGGAGATTAAGAATGCCTTTCTCGTTTTACAGGAAGCGGAAAGTCAGATTGCAGTCTCCAAGCAAGTGATCGAGCAGGCCGAAGAAAATTTCCGCATTTCCGAGGCTCGCTATAAAGAAAGGGTCGCGCGCACAACGGAAGTGCTGGACGCTCAGACGCTTTTAACCAAGGCCAAATCGGAATATGCCAACGCCTTGGGGGATTTTAATATTTCCTATGCCCGCCTGGAAAGGGCGATGGGCGTGATTGATCCGCAGACGCAGAAATGAAGACCGGGGAGAAAGGATCGTTGAGAATGAAGAAACAAGTATTGAGCCTGACCTTTTTATGTATGGTTATCTTTGCATGCGCTTCATGGGCGATGGCTCAGGAATATACGCTAAGTGATCTGTATCAGGTGGCGCTTAAGAATTCCGAAAAAATAAAAATGGCCGAAGAAAATGTTTATATCGCCCAGATGGGTAAAAGCAAGGCCTGGTCGCTTCTGATTCCCAGATTGACCGCTTTCGGCACTTATAACCATTTTACAGAAAGCAAATACGGCGCTCCTCCGGCATACAGCAATGTTCTCATTCAGCCTTATGAATCCGGTACGTGGGGAGTCCGGGCGGATCAGGCTTTTTCTCTGTCTGCACGCGAACTGGACGCACTTAAGATTGCCGGACAATCGATTACGAAAAGCGGATATGATCTGGATGCCGCCCGAACCGATTATCTTCTGGCCGTTGCATCTTCCTATTACGATGTATTGAAGGCAAAGAAAGCGCTGGAAATCAGCGCGGCGAACATGTCCAGACTTACGCAATACCGCAATTCCGCTGAGAAGCGGGTGAAAGTCGGCGAACTGACCAAAACGGCGCTTTTACGGGCTGATGGGGAATTGTCGGGCGCACGCGCGGAGTATCTGCGCTCAACCAATGCCCTGAGAATGGCGCGTGCCGTGCTTGTCCGTGTAACAGGCATTGAAGAGGAGTTTCGTCTCAGGGATGAAAAGAGTCCTCTGTCGGATGAACATGAATTGGCACAAATACGAAAGACGGCGCTGGAGTATCGGACGGATTTGAAAAGTTATGACATGCAGACGCAGATGGCCGCCCAGCAAGTTAAATATGCACGGGGCGCTTTCTGGCCGAATATGGGATTGTTTGCCATTTATAACAGGGCGGATCAGAATCCTTCCAGTGCAACTTTCAATCGGGAAAGTATTCTGGCCGGCGTGTCGCTGACATTCCCTTTCTTTGAAGGCGGCTTGCGGGTGGCGGAACTCAAGGAAGCCCGGGCCAGGGAGCGTCAGGCGCGGCAGGCGTATGATGATTTGAAGAAAAGCGTTGATATTGAAGTGAGCGGCGTTTATCTCGAACTGGAGACGCTGAAGGGAGCGCTCAGGTTTCTGCAAGATCAGCTTGTTTTTGCCCAGGACAACTACGATGCCGTATTGAGGCAGTATGAAAACGGTCTGGCGACGAGTCTTGATGTGATGGATGCCAATAACCTGCTTTTGTCGTCGGAGAAAAATGTCGCCGATGCGTTATATGGCTATCAGCTTGCGCAATTGAAAATTCTCAGATCGAGCGGCACGTTATTGCAGTTTGTGAACGCGAATAAATAAAGGAAGAAAAATATTTGTCCAGAAAAGTTCCGGGGAGGGAATTACGGATATGAAGGGTAAAGCGCTGATGAGTAGCGGCAAAGAAAATATAAAGCGGCATAAAACGCCCGGATCGCCGGGTTTGATTTTGTTGATCATTCTGATCAGCCTTCTGCTGATGTCCTGTGGCGGAGAAAAGAAACCGGGCCCTGAAAATAAGGACATGACCTTTAAGAAAAAAATATCCGCGTTATTTAACAAAGAAAAAAAGGCGGAACCGGAGAAACTGGTCAATGTCCGTGTCTGGGCGGCCGAAAAAAGGAACATTCAGCCCTATCTGGAATCAACCGGAACTTTGAAAGCAGATGAGGACGTAATTGTTAGTACGGAAGTCGACGGAATTGTCAAAAAGATTCATGTGGAGCAGGGGACACTTGTTCATCGGGGCATGCTTTTGGCCGAGATTAATCAGACGGATTACGAGTTGGATTTTAAGCGTTCTGATGCGGCTTTGAAACAGACGGAAGCTCAGCTCGCCAATGCCAGAGCTGAATTTAAAAGAAAGCAGGCGTTGTATGAGGAAGAACTGATTACCAGACAACAGTTCGATGATATATCGACAAAGGTCACCCTGGCGGAGTCGGAACGGGAAAGAGCCAAAGCCACGCTGGCTATCTCAAAGGAACGACTGGCGAGGACAAAAATATATTCGCCGCTTGTCGGTTCCGTGAAGGATAAGAAAGTTTCCGCCGGTGATTTTGTACGCAACGGAATGCCCTTGCTGCAGATTATTAAAACCAATCCTCTGAAACTCAATTTCACCGTGCCTGAAAAAGACATTGCGAATTTAAAAATCGGTCAGGAAGTTGTTTTTAGCATTGATGCCTATCCCGGCAAAGAATTTAAAGGCAAGGTCAATCTGCTTTATCCAAACGTGGAGGAGCGAACCAGAACCATGCAGGCCGAGGCCATCGTGCCTAATGCCAATTTGATGTTGAAAGCGGGATCGTTTGCCCGGGTTTCCATTTATACGCAGGCGCCGCGCGAAGTGATTGTGGTTCCCTTAACCGCGCTGCTGTATGACAGCGGAATGGTCCGTTTATTTGTTACCGACGGCAATACCGCCCGGGAGAGAAAGGTGAAGATAGGCGGCAAATACGGCGAGTATATGGAAATCGTCGAAGGTCTCAAAGAAAAAGAACAGGTCGTCGTGGTCGGTCAGAACAATCTGTCGGAAGGGGTGAAACTCAATGTGGCTCGCTGATACATCCGTTAAACGCCCGGTTTTCGCGACCATGGTTATTATGGCGCTTGTTGTGCTGGGCGTTGTCAGTTATCCGAATATCGGGGTTGATCTTTTTCCCAAAGTCGATTTTCCGATTGTTACGGTGACCACGACCCTTAAGGGCGCAAGCCCCGATGTCATGGATGTGGATGTCACGGACCGCATTGAAGGCGCCGTCAATACGATCAACGGCGTCAAGAGCATTACATCGGTCAGCACCGAAAGCGCATCAAGAACCACGATTGAGTTTGTGCTGGAGCGCAATATCGATCAGGCGGTGCAGGATGTGCGTGAAAAAGTTTCCCTGATCCGAACCAAGCTGCCCACGGACATCGACGAGCCGAGAATCGCCAAAATGGATCCGGACGCATCGCCCATTTTAACGATGAACCTCTCCGGAGAGCGGTCCGTTCGCGATCTTTCGACGTATGCCGATGAAGTGCTCAAAGAGCAACTGCAACGCATCAACGGCGTCGGCGATGTTATTTTTTACGGAATGCGTCTGCGTCAGGTGCGCATCTGGCTGGATACGGCCAAGATGAGAGCTTATCAGGTATCCCCCAATGATGTGGTCATCGCCCTGAAACGCGAGAATATCGAGCTGCCGGGCGGCCGCATCGAGACAAAAACCAAGGAATATACGGTTCGCATCAAGGGTGAATTTGCGAAAATTCCCGATTTCAATGATTTGATCATCAGCTATTACAAAGGCGCTCCGGTGCGCATTCGGGATATCGGCCGGGCGGAGGACGGCATTGAAGAAAGACGTTCTTTTGCCCGTTTCAACAACGTTCCGGCCGTCGGCATGGCGATTCAAAAGCAATCAGGAACCAATACGGTGGAAGTGGCCAATCGCGTTAAAAAAGAAGTGGCGCTCATCAACAAGACGCTTCCTCCGGGGATGAAGATCAATTACGCGATGGATCAGTCGCTGTTTATTGTCCGCTCCATCAATGAAGTGCAGTTTCATTTGATTGTGGGGAGTTTGTTTGCCATTCTGGCTGTCTTTCTCTTTCTGAAAAATATTCGAACGACGCTTATCAGCGCAGTGGCTCTACCTGTATCCGTCATCTCCACATTCGCGCTGATCAATGCCTTCGGCTTTACATTCAATAATATGACGATGCTGGCTTTGTCGCTGTCTGTCGGGTTGCTCATCGACGATGCAATTATCGTCATCGAGAATATCTACCGGCATGTCGAAGAAGGAATGGCGCCGAGAGAAGCCGCCATGTTTGCCACGTCCGAAATCGGTCTGGCTGTCATGGCCACAACATTTGCCATTGTGGCCATCTTTTTGCCGGTCGCCTTTATGAAAGGGATCATCGGTCGGTTTTTTCTGCAATTCGCCTTGACGATAGTATTTGCCGTGTTGGTGTCGCTTTTGGTATCCTTTACGCTTACGCCCATGATGGCGTCGATATTTTTAAAATCGCACAAAAAATCCATTCCGAATCCGCTGGCGGCGGGAATCGGATTACACGGAGCCTTGCCACCTGCACGCAAAAAACCCTGGCAGAAGGCAGGCGATGTCATGGAACATTACTACAAGAAACTGGAGGAATTCTACCGTCGTGTTCTGGTCGTGATACTGGGCCATAGAAAAACCGTGTTGTTTGGCGCGTTAGTTATCTTTATTTTAAGCCTGGGGTTGACCGGATTTATGGGCAAAGAGTTTGTGCCGCCGGAAGATCAGGGAATTTTCATGATTCGCATGGAATCGCCGATTGATTATTCCGTGGAGCAGGTCGAAAAACACCTGGCTGGCACGGAAGACGCGATTCGTGCCATTGCCGAAGTCAAATCCGTCTTTTTTGTTCAGGGATACGGAGGCTATGCCAACCGCTCTCTGATGATCGTTAATCTGAAACCGAAAGTCGAGCGCAAAAAGAGCCAGGAAGACGTCAAAAAGATTGCGCGTCTCAAGCTCAGGAATATTCCCGGTTTGAAAGTTTCGGCTGAAGATATCTCAACCGTCGGCGGCGGTCAGAGGCAGGTTCCTATTCAATACAGTATCCGCGGTCAGGATCTGGGCGCATTGCAAACCTATGCCAAACAGATTAGTTCGGAATTTTCCAGACTACCGGGAATTGTCGATGTGGATACGTCTCTGGAGGTCGGCAAACCGGAGTTCAAGGTGTATATCGACCGCGACCGCGCGGCGGACATGGGCGTCGATGTGGCAACCATCGCCGAAGCGATCAATCTACTGATCAGCGGAGAGTATGATGTCGGGCGCTATAAAGATGAAATTCGCGGCAAACGGTATGATATCCGCGTCCGCCTTGATCCGCAGGATCGCAACAGCGCAGGTTCGCTGGAACGCATTTACGTCCGGGCGCGTGACGGCAAGCTGGTCGAACTGGGGAATGTCGTCCGGATCGAAGAAGGCAGCGGTCCCAGCGTGATCAACCGCGTCGACCGGCAGCGGGCGATTACCATCTTTGCTTCTTTGGAAGGCAAACCCCTGGGACAGGCACAAAATGAACTGGAAAAAATTACAGCCGGCGTTTTACCGCCGGATTATCTTACCAAATCACTGGGCATGGCCGACGTCATGAAAGAATCCTTCACCTATCTGCTTTTTGCGTTGTTCCTGGGCATTATCATGGCGTATATGATTCTGGCGTCGCAATTTGAAAGTTTTGTTCACCCCATCACGGTTTTGCTGTCCATGCCGCTTTCGTTTATCGGGGCGTTCGGCGCATTATTCATTACCGGCAAGACGCTGAACATCTTCAGTTTTATCGGTCTGATTCTGCTCATGGGGCTGGTTAAGAAAAACGCGATTTTGCTGGTGGACTACACCAACGTTTTGCGGGGCCGCGGTTTGTCGCGGCGTGAAGCCATCCTGCAGGCGGGCCCTGTCCGGATGCGGCCTATTCTGATGACAACCTTTGCCATGGTCTTCGGCATGCTGCCGATCGCCCTGGCAGTCGGCGAGGGAGCGGAAACACGCGCGCCGATGGGCATTGCGGTGATCGGCGGTTTGCTGACTTCGCTTGTGCTCACCTTGATGGTCGTGCCCGCGGCATACGATCTCTTTGACGACCTGCAGGAAAAATTCAGGAACCGTAAGAAAAGAAATGAATAAATGACTTAATACAAATGTGCGGCGAAAAAAGAGGTGCCGGTATGAAAATGTTTTTTGTGGTTTATGCGGAAGCGACGGATGAAAGTGTTATTAAGGCTTTTAAAGAAAAAGGGTATATCGCTTATACCAAAATGCACGGCGCAACGGGGGAGGGCCGGGAAACCGAGCCCAAACTGGGTACACATTACTGGCCCGGCAAAAACAACGCGATGTTTATCGCCGTGCCGGATGAAGAGATTCCCAATCTGTGTGCTCTGGTCACATCATTAAAAGAAGAGCTTCCCCGCGCCGGGTTAAGAGCCTTCACGTTTCCACTGGAAGAATGTGTTTGAACTCTCTCAGGAAGGGAAATTTTGATGAACATGAACGCACCAAGAACGACTCGCAGACAAAAAGATATAGCCAGATTGTTGCGCGAAAAAAAGTCTGTTACGCGCAGAGAACCGAAGAACAACGAAAATTGGCCGCCCGTGAAGACGGGTAGGCGGAGAGTTCCTTAATGTAATACATTTTAGGGAGGTGGAACGATGAACCACAGGCAGACAGCATTATTTTCAGTATTGGCCGTAATGTTCATGATTGTCGGCTGTGCGACAACTCAGGAATTGTCAACGTCTGTTAAATCCAAAGTCAGCTCAATAACCTCAACGGTGGATCCCGCTTTGGTGAATCAAGTGCCGGCCGACAAGCGCGATGGATTTGCCAGGGCGGAGTATGATTTAAAAGTTGCCACAGAAAAAGTGAAGCTTGCAGAATTAAAAACGGAGCATGCCGCCGCCCAAAAAAAATACCTGGATCATGAAGAAGACCTGGCCGCCACTTTTCGAAAAGAAGCGCAGATCGATTATGATCTCGTGAAAATGGAAGCTGTCATCAAATCCGGTCTGGGAAAAAAGGATGAGAATCTCAAGACAAAGGCAGACCTGCAATCCAGGAAGCTGAAAACACAGGCAGATAGAATAAACGTACAGGCCGGCATAGACAACGCCAAGGCAAAGGTCGAAGACATGGCTACTCAAATGACCAAAATGGATGAAGCGATCAAAGCGATGAAATTCAGCAAATAATGCCGATGCTAAAAGGGGCGCTTCGAATCAGAATTGGCATCACACCTTGTTGTAGAACAAGTTGATATATTCTTTTTCCATCTGCTGGAGTTCTTTCGTCCGTTCTTTGAGCATCCATTCCACGAATTCCCGATGCCTTTTGAGTTCCAGATGGGATTTAATTCTGGCTTTGACGACAACCGGTTTAAAAGGCTTGGTGATGTAGTCAACGGCGCCCAGTTCAAAACCCTTGGCCTCGTCTTCTTCCTGGCCTTTGGCGGTAATAAAAATCACAGGGATCTTGTTTGTATATTCATCGCTTTTGAACAGTTTCATGACCTGATAGCCGTCAAGGTCCGGCATGATGATATCCAGAAGGATCAAATCTGGCCTGGAGGTGGATGACGCAATTTTTATTCCGGTTTGGCCGTCTTTCGCAAACAGGACATTGTAGTGGGGTTGAAGTAGTTCATTGAGAACGGAAATATTGGTCACCTCGTCATCAATGATCAAAATGGTTTGCATTAAAGTGTCTGTTTTCAATTTTTACCTCCTGTCGTCATGCTTAATTTTGCGCCAAGATCGGATACCATGCCTAATGCCTGGCCGAATTCAAGATTGATTAACTTTTCTTCAATCAGATCGACTTCCAGATTAAAACCTCGGCCTTTGATTTGTTGTTTGATCAATACAAAAGCCGCTTCGGCGCGCAGATCTGACTTTTCCAGTAAAGTATAAAGTTTGTTGATCCCGGCGGCAAGTTCATCTGTCGCAAGTGGTGTAGCGCCAGATCCGGAATTTCCATCATCGGAAACGTTTTCTGTCAGTCGATGGATGGACGCACCGGCTTCGATCAAAGCATTCCTGAATGCCGGCAGCGTGGATGAAATATTTTTCACACTACCACTTCTGGCCGCCTCTTGCAACTGACTTGCAGAGGCGGCAACACCCGTCATGGACAGATTGGCCGCCGCGCCTTTAATAGCATGGGCGATGGCGGTGACTTTGGCGTAATCATTGTTGTGAATGGCTGAATTAATATCTTCAGAGGCGTGTTCGTAATTCCGCACAAACGACTTCAGCAGTTTAATGTAAAGCCGTTTGTTTCCTTGTAGTCTCTCCAAACCATCTGCGACATCGATCCCCGGCAAGGCATCTGAGGAATCGGCGGAAGATGTTATGTTTGTACTCGAGAGGGGCAGGTTATCTTCAGGTTGGGTCCGGGGTTTTATCCATTTGACGAGAATGGACATGAGAAAATCGATATTCAATGGCTTGGTCATATATTCGTTCATGCCCGCCTTCATGCATTCTTGTTTGTCGCGCGCCGTGTCGTGGGCGGTCATTGCCACAATAGGCACATCACCCAGACGCTCCATATTCCTTATTAACACCGTAGCTTCAAGTCCGCTCATTACCGGCATTTGCACATCCATCAAGATGAGATCATAATCGTTTTGGCCGATTTTGGACAAGGCCTCACGGCCATCATTGCTAATGTCGACAATCAAGCCGTTTTCCTTTAGAATTTCCGTGGTGAGCTCCTGATTTATGACATTATCTTCCACCAGCAGAACTCTGGCGCCCCGAATATTGCGCAAGGCTTCCTCTTTGACACGGGCTTCCGTCTCCGGACACGGGCTTTTACCTGCGGCGATATATCGCTTGAATAGGAGCTGCGGGCGTTGGAAATGAATGGTGAAATAAAACAGGCTGCCCTTTCCCGGTTGGCTTTCCACGAGAATTCTGCCACCCATCATTTCCACGAGATGTTTGCAGATGGCAAGCCCCAGGCCTGTTCCGCCGAATCGTCTTGTCACCGAAGAATCAGCCTGAGAAAAAGGTTTGAAAAGCTTGGAAATATGTTCCGGTGTCATACCGATACCCGTATCTTTGAAGGAGAACATCAGCAGGCAATCCGAAAGGTCGGTTTCGACCGGTTCTACGGTGATCAGGACTTGACCCGAAGACGTAAATTTAATCGCGTTATTGGCCAGGTTCAGCAGAATCTGACTTAGCCTATAAGGGTCACCGACCAGTGCATTGGGCGCGGCAGGATTGACGGAAACTAAAAACTGGATGTTTTTTTCTTCCGCCTTATGGGAAACGATTTCCGACGTGTGTCTGATGATCTCGTCGAGTTTAAACTCAACGGATTCCAGTTCCAGCCGGTCTGCTTCAATTTTCGAAAAATCAAGGACGTCGTTAATCAAATGAAGAAGGTTTTCAGACGAGCGGGCGATGGTGTTTAAATAATTCCGTAGTTTCGGCGTTAATTTATTTTTCAGGGCCAGATGGGTATAGCCGATGATTGCATTCATGGGCGTGCGAATTTCATGGCTGATGTTGGCCAGAAATTCATTTTTGGATTGCGCTGTTATTTCGGCGGCTTCTTTGGCGATACGCAGGTCTTCCATTTGCTTCTTTTGTGTGACGTCTCGAACGATCCCTTCATAATACAGCACACGACCTGCCGAATTCCGGATGACATGCGCGTCAATCAGAGTGGTGATATTGACGCCGTCCTTGCGGCGCGCCATATATTCAAAATCCCTGACCTGGCCAAACTTCTTGGTGAGAAAAACAAATTCATCGCGTCTTGCCGGGTTGGAATATATCTCCAGGGCGGTATCCTTGAAATGATCCAGAAGTTCCGAGGGAGACGCATAACCGAGCATACTCGCTAGAGCCGGGTTTGCCGTGAGGGGTCGTCCGTCGCGTGCGATTTGAAAGATGCCGTCGGTTGCATTGTTGAAGATGCCCCGGTATTTAGCCTCTGCGTCCCGCATGGCCATTTGAGACGATTGCAGTTCCAGATAGCGGGATTTATCCTGTTCAACTATTTTCTCAATGGCCATTTTCAGATGAGTGATTTCACGGGCCGGTGTGATATAAGGCATGTAGATCTTGTCGTTATAATCCGTTGTGCTCACTTGTAAGGCGTAATCTTCGATGATTTTGAGAGGTTTGATCACCGTATTCATCAAGGCAAGGAAAAGAATGGAAAGCAAGATTATATTGAAGAAAAGTAAATACAAGCCTCCCAGAATCATGGCGTGCCATAAATCTTCACGGATAAAATGCAAGGTGACATAGACGTCAAGGGTGCCAATGTTTTGACCGGCATACATCAGGCGGCTTTGTTTATGATAGAGGCCGGAAGCTGAAATGTCCTGCGCCGCATCAATCACTTTCCAATGTTTATCGCGAGTCATGGCCATGACAATCCTGTTTTGATCTTTGACCACCACGGCGTAAATATTTCTGTCCCGCATAAAGCTTTCAACGACTTTACCGGCGCCCTCCATGTTCAGGGTCCACAAAGGTTGGCTGATGCTCAGGGCGATTTGATCGGAGACAGTTTCAAGATTGATTTGCAGCTTTTTTTTGGTATTCTGATATTCTTTGTAATAGCTCAAACCGCCGAAAGCAATCATGATGATTGTTGCCGAGACCACCAGCGTGATAATAATGATGGTCTTCAATGATTTTGCGCGGCTTGCCGTTTCGGAAAGATTATTCATCATCAATTATATTTTTTGAGTTGTCCTTCCTTGATCAGTTGAAGATAACTTTTTTCAAGCTTTATAAGAATGTGTTTGGCGTGAGGTGTATTTTTATGGATATTGAAGGAACAGTACCACGGCTCTTCCTGAGGCGGCGTCGTAATGACCAGATTTGGAATTTTTATATTCTTGAGACATGCGTCATCAATGTACTTATAGTTTAGCAGATAATTTGCTCTGCCTCGTTTGAGCATTTCAAAAGCCGCTTCGTGAGTTTCCGTTTCATAAAACGTGACGCCGTTGGCTTTGTCGCGAATCCACTTGCCCCAGTCTTTGTAAGTGAACCCACGCACCAGAATGACGGAGTGACCCCGGAGGTCTTCTTTCTTATTAACGATTTTGTTGCCGGGCAGTGAGTATACGCGCATGTTCAGTGGGAAGAGGTTAATACGGCTAGACAGAGTTGTATTTTTAACTACTTCGATTGCGCTCAGACCATTGAATAAATCAATTTTTCCCTGGGAGAGATAATCGAAAAAGCGTGCAGCAGGGTAGCTCGTGATGGAATATTTAATCCCGGCGTGTTCCAGCGTTTTCATGGTTATCTCATTGACAAAGCCCGCCGCTTTGCCGTTTGAGTCTGTGTAGGTGAGACCTGGATATTCGAAATAACCTACTTGAACGATCAGGTCGGCTGGCAGTTGCGGGTTGCTCTTGGAGATATCTTTTAGCTTCGTATCCCGGCTATGGCTTACGGGGATAAAATTAAATACCGTTACAATCAATACAACAAATAAAACCAGCGATCTTTTCACGGATGGATTCCCCGAAAATTTTGGAACAAAAAACATAAGAAGCGACCGTGCATGGTTATAAACCATAGGAATATCATCTATTTGATTATTTTAAATATATGTAAATTATTGTGATCTGTCAATGAACAAAAAAATGGAAAAATATAAAAGGAGGGTCCGTGGGATGAATCAGTCGGGAGGAGAAGAGGTGTTTTGCGCTTCAAAGGCGCCGCTCAATTGTCCGCAGGCGGCAAGAATATCGCTGCCCTTGCTGGCGCGGAGAATGGTGGTAAAATGATGATCCAGCAGGACTTGCTGGAAGGCTTCCACGTCTTTTGCGGACGGCGACTTGAAGGGCGAGCCGGGGAATTCGTTAAAGACGATCAGGTTGAGTTTGCAACGCAAGGGTTTTAAAAGCCGGGCCAGCTTTTCCGCATCCCCGACAGACGAATTAATCCCATCAATGAGAATGTATTCAAAAGTCAGCAAACGCCTTCCCGGCATCTGGTAATTTTTACAGGCCGCAAGCAGCGTTTCGATGGGATACCTTTTGTTGACGGGCATCAGCAGATTGCGTGTTTTGTCGTCCGGCGCGTTGAGTGACACGGCCAGATTGATGCAGATGTCGTCTCCCAGTTTTTGTATTTGCGGCGACAGTCCGCAGGTGGATACTGTGACTTTGCGGTTGGAAAAACCCATGCCGAAATCGCATGTCAAAATATGGATGGACTTGAGTGTATTGTCGTAATTGGCCAGCGGCTCGCCCATGCCCATCATGACGATGTTTTTGATATGGGCGCCCTCCGGTGTCTCAAAGGTCATGGCCAGCATTTGTCCCACGATTTCCGACGGGGTCAAGTTTCGTTTCAAGCCCTGGCGCGCGGTAAGGCAAAATTCGCAACCCATCGCGCAGCCGGCCTGTGTGGAAATGCAAAGCGTCCAATGGTTTTTTCCGGGAATGAGAACGCTTTCAATGTAAAGGCCGTCTTCCAGTTGCAGCAGCGCTTTTTGTGTGCCGTCCTGCGATTTTTGAATTTTGACAATCGCGGGCCTGTGGATGCGGGCGATGGATGCCAGTGCGTCGCGGAATTCTTTCGACAGCGTCGTCATACCGCTAAACGATGTGACGCCGGATTGATGAAGCCATTTCATCATCTGGCGCGCGCGGTATTTTTCCTTGCCATGAAAGGAAATGAAGGATTCCATTTCCTCCAGGGTGAAGTCCAGAAGGTTGGGAAGTAAATCAGCCATTGATCTTTTTCTTCAGGGTGGCGGCAATAGCGTCAATAAAGCCTTCCGTGTTGACCTTTTTGTTGGAGGCCTTTTTCTCGGCCAGAAGCAGGAGATCGCCGGTCATGATGCCGGACTCTACTGTTTCCAGCGCCGCTTCTTCCACTTTGTCTGTGAAAGCGACGACCTGGGGTGTTCCATCCAGTTCGCCTCGTTTGCGCAGGCCCCCTGTCCAGGCGAAGATCAAGGCCATCGAGTTTGAAGAGGTTTCTTCGCCTTTTAAATGCTTGTAATAGTGCTTCTGGACCGTGCCGTGCGCGGCTTCGTATTCGTACCAGCCATGAGGAGAGACGAGCACGGACGTCATCATGGCCAGAGACCCGCTCGCAGACGCAATCATATCCGACATGACGTCGCCGTCGTAATTTTTAAGCGCCCAGAGAAGGCCGCCTTCGGTTTTCATGATGCGTGCGACTGCGTCGTCGATCAGCGTGAAGAAATATTCAATACCCGCCTTGGCGAATGGATCTTTCCAGTTTTTCTCAAATTCGCGGTCAAAGATATCGCGGAATCCCGCGTCGTAGATTTTCGAAATCGTGTCTTTGGTGGAAAACCACACATCAATCTTTTCGGAAAGCGCATAGGCGAAACATGCTTTGGCGAAACTCAAGATGGATTGTTCCAGATTATGATTGATCTGGATAATGCCTGCTGAAGGAAGCTCTTTCACAAGGGTTGTTTGTGGCTTTCCGCCGTCGGCCGGTGTGAAAACGACTTCCAGTTTACCGGCTTGAGGGATTTTCATTTCGAAGTTGTCATAAACATCGCCGTATGCATGGCGTCCGATCGTGATGGGTTTTTTCCAAGATGTGACGCCCGGCTGAATATTGTTTACCAGAATCGGTTTTCGAAAGACGGTTCCGTCGAGCATGGCGCGGATTGTGCCGTTGGGGCTTTTCCAGGCTTTCTTCAGATCATACTCGCTGACGCGGTCTTCGTTGGGCGTGATGGTGGCACATTTGATTCCGACGCCGTACTTTTGAATGGCGCGGGCGGCGTCGAACGTAACCTGATCGTCCGTGTCGTCGCGATGTTTGACGTGCAGATCGTAATAGTCAATATCCATATCCAAGTAGGGAAAGAGCAGCTTGTCTTTGACCATCTGCCACATGATGCGGGTCATTTCGTCTCCGTCCATTTCGACGACGGTTGTGTTGACTTTAATCTTTGTTGTCATGAAACGTTTGCTCCGTTTATTGAATTTATGTCCAACTGCGAACGTTGAGCACGCCGCCGGCCAGTAGAATTTGTTTTTGTCTGGAAGACAAAGAACAGCTCACCTCGAAGGAGATGTTTTGGGTCTTATCGTGTAC
Source organism: uncultured Smithella sp. (assembly GCA_964547345.1). GTDB lineage: Bacteria > Desulfobacterota > Syntrophia > Syntrophales > Smithellaceae > UBA8904. The sequence continues at coordinate 38,646 of CAZJMX010000022.1, forward strand.
CACCAGATTATTGCCCTCCAGGATGGCAGTTCGCGCCGCGACAATTTCCAGGTCATCGCCTGCAATGACTCGGTCGTAGTCGCGTTCATGGACGAATGTCAAAGGGAGGATGCCGAAGTTAATCAGATTGGCGGCATGAATTCTTTCGAGCGATTTGGCGATGACCGCCCGAACGCCAAGATACATCGGGCAGATCGCAGCATGCTCGCGAGACGAACCCTGGCCGTAAGACAGGCCGGCCACGATGATATTGTGTTGTCCTGATTCTTTAAGCGCCAAAGCCCTTTGGGCAAAAGAAGCATCCACGTTCTCGAATACGAACTCGGAATATTTGGGAATGTTTGAGCGATACTTCATCCGCGCGCCGGCGGGAATGATATGATCGGTTGTAATTTTGTCGCCGACTTTGATTGTGGCCTGGCCGGAAAGCATATCAGGGAGTGCGGAATTTGCAGGCGGCGCACCGATATTGGGGCCGCGGTAGATTTCCACGCTGCCTGCCGCAGGGTCCGGTCGCAGAATCATGCTGTCGTCAATGACCGGATGATCAGGCATCGAAACCTGCGGGTAATCCATCTTCAAGTTCCGTGGATCGGTAAAACGACCGGTGAGAACCGCCGCCGCCGCCGTTTCCGGGCTGACCAGATAAACATCCGCATCCATCGTTCCCGATCGTCCCAGGAAATTGCGGTTGGAGGTGCGCAGAGAAACGCCGCCGGATGTAGGACTCTGGCTGTTGCCGATGCAGAAGCCGCAGGCATTTTCCATAAGCCTTGCGCCCGATGCGATGAGGGAGGCCAGATAGCCGTCCCGGGCAAGATTATCCAAAACCTGGCGCGAACCCGGCGCTAAAATGAAACTGACATCGGGATGCGCGACATGTCCCTGGAGAATTTTTGCAACGGTCACCAGGTCTTTGTAAGATGAATTGGTGCAACTGCCGAGACAAACCTGATGAACCTCTATTTCGTTCATGCCAGCTACTGTGCCGATATTATCCGGGCTGTGTGGTTTGGCAACCAGCGGTTCGATGGTTGATAAATCAATTTCCAGGACCTGCGCGTAAGCCGCGTCTGTTTCCGGCAGAAGTTCGACATAATCGGCTTCGCGCTTCTGTGAGCGTAAAAACAGGCGCGTCATTTCATCGCTGGGAAAGACGGATGTGGTCACGCCGCATTCCGCACCCATGTTGGTGATGGTGGCGCGTTCCGGCACACTCAGTGTTTGTAAACCCGGGCCGCCGTATTCGAAGATTTTGCCGACATTGCCTTTGGTGGTGAAGATTTCCAAAACTTTCAGAATCACGTCTTTGGCGGAAACCCAAGGCGAGAGTTTACCGGTCAGGAAAATTTTAACGACGGAAGGGCAGGCGAGATAAAAGGGCTCTCCGGCCATGGCCAGCGCCACATCCAGACCGCCCGCGCCGATGGCGATCATGCCCAGCGCGCCGGAGGTAGGCGTGTGGCTGTCCGATCCGATGAGTGTTTTTCCGGGTTTTCCGAAGCGTTCCAGATGCACCTGATGACAGATGCCGTTGCCGGCGCGTGAAAGCACGACGCCAAATTTCTGAGCGACGGTTTGCAGATAGCGGTGATCATCGGCGTTTTCAAAACCGATTTGAATGGTGTTGTGGTCTATATAACTGACTGACAATTCTGTTTGGACCTTCGGCGTCTTCATGGATTCAAACTGCAAATAAGCCATGGTGCCTGTGGCATCCTGCGTGAGAGTCTGATCAATCCGGATGCCGATTTCTTCGCCGGGAACAAGGTTTCCAGCCACCAAATGCCCGGCGATAATTTTTTCAACTATGTTTTTTCCCATCTACTCTTCCTTGGTGCGTTAATAAAATACTAATCCTTCGGCAGCAGAATGATCGCAATGCGGCGGTTTTTCGCCCGTCCTTCGGGTGTGGCGTTATCCCCGATGGGCTGATACTCACCAAAAGCGGTAGCCGAAAGAATTTTCGGGTCAATGCCTTGCTCCTGCAGATATTTGGTGACATTCAGCGCCCGGGCGGCGGAAAGCTCCCAGTTGGTCGGGAATTGCTTAGCCAACCGGCTGGTAATTTTGATGTTGTCCGTATGGCCTTCCACCCGGATATTTTTATCTTTGAGATTTTTTAGAATTTCGACCACCCGGCTTAAGACATCCAGGCCTTCTTTTTTGACTTTTGCTTCGCCGGAAGCAAAAAGAATTTTGTCCACCACGTCCATCGTCAGCTTGCCTTTGAGTTCGGTGATGGTGACTTCCCCTTTGGCGATTTCCCCCTTCATTTCCTGAAGCAGCTCTTTATAGGTGTTGCTGGCCTTTTCCACTTCCTGTGATTTTTTCTTCAATTGGGAGAGATTTTCCTTCAGCCTGGCATTTTCAGCTTCCAGCTCGGCGATCTTTTTGCGGTGGTCCGCCTCACTTTGTGACAAGTTGCCGGTTTGCGTCAGCAGGTCTTGTCTTTGACCGGTAAGATTGGCAATCTGCTTTTTAAGGGATGTATTTTCGTCTGTCAGGGCAGAGACCTGTTTGGCCAGCGTATCCGCCTCATCGACTTTTGTGAGGTATTTGCTTTCGGCCACCAGGCAGCCGCTGCAAAAAATAGCCAGAACAAAGATACTTAAAAAAATATTTGCTGTTCTTTTCATAAAGTCCTCCTCTTTAAAGATTTCAAATTGGTCTTCTTAAATTAAGGTAAACCAGCAGACCGGCAAGGTTTGTTTCATATAATAAAAGGAAGGGATAATCAACCGTCAAAACCATAAAAAAGGGGCCCAAAAGCCCCTTTTGATCAAACAAAATTTGAGTGTGGAAAAATCAGGTGCCGTCGTTATCAGTGAGCCCTTTGACGCGAACGGCATGCTGGAACCTTTTATGAAAATAGGGTTGATCCAGGTTGTCAATGCGGACGGCTTTACTTTTATAAGAAGCATGGAGAAACTCATTGTTGCCGATGTAAATGCCGACGTGACCAATCGGTTTTTTTGTCCGGAAGAAAACCAGATCGCCTTCTTCGAGTTGGTTGCGGTCAATTCGGACGCCTACAGCCGATTGTTCGCGCGCGGTGCGCGGCAAGGAGATGTCGAAAAATTCATACATTTTCCGGACAAAGGCGGAACAATCAATGCCTTTGACGGTGGCGCCGCCCAGCCGATAGGGAGCCCCCATGAAACCGGTTGCGACTTTAACAAATAACTTTCTCTCATCCGCGCTGCCCCACTTGCCCAGGAGTTCATCGTTTAATTTGGCATCGCCGATCAGGTCACCGGATGGACCGGATGACGTGAGTTCTTCGTCATCGTCTTCCAACTCATCGTCTTCTTCATCAAGCGTTGCCACAACGACAGTGGGAGTCGATTTTGCCAAAACGAGGTTGTGGCCGACGCGTAAACTTCTGGAATTGACTTTGTTCAGGGCGGCAATGTGTTTAACGGGAACACCGGTCTTTTGTGAAATAGTGGCCAGCGTGTCGCCTTTTTTAATTTTGTAGGAATAAGAGGAGAGTCGAGATTTGGGTTTTACCGTTTCGGATGAAGCGGAAGCGGTCGGGTCGACTTTGCCGTATGATATCTCCAAAGCCTGTCCGGGTTTTAGTTTGTTGTTTGTGAGATGATTGCTCTTTTTGATTTCGTCGACGCTTGCACCCGTCTTTTTGGCTATGGTATAAAGATTGTCACCTTTTTTTACGGTGTAGGATTTAGCAGCCGCAACCGTATTAAAGACCAAAAGTAAAACAACAAATAATCCTGACACTACTAAAAATCGCCGTTTCATCATGAAGTACCTCCAAATCTTTTGCGGGGGGGCCCCATTTTGTTAACGGTGTACAGAGTGCGGCTGACCGCCGCCAAATGTAGATGTATCGAGGGTAATTACTGCACACAGAAAACGAAGGTTATGTCTCAAACAACGTTCCGCCAACTTCGTACGCCTGACATACTAAAAATAAAACGGCCTGTCAAATTTATTTTGCATTCTTTTTCAAGGGGGTATAGGAAACGGCAACTAAAGAAGTAAGGAAGAAACCCATGCGTCACTGGAAAAAAATTATTTTGTTCGGGGTTCTGGCCATTATCATATTTTTTGCGATTGATGTTGGCCGCTATGTATTCTATCCAGACGTATCGGATCTGATTAAGAAACGTCCCGGAAAAACGGCATTTATGGAGTATCGGGAAAAAAGCTGGCAGGAAAAAGGCATCAAAAAGAAAATATCGGTATCCTTTGCGCCTCTTTCACAAATTTCGCCCTACGTGATGAAAGCGGTCATTATTGCGGAAGACGACAAGTTCTGGTCGCACGAAGGTTTTGATTTCGAGGCCATGCAAAAGGCGCTCGAAAAAGATCTTCAGAAAAAGAAATTTAAAGCGGGTGGGAGCACCATATCTCAGCAACTTGCAAAAAACTTGTATTTGTCGCCTGCAAAAAATCCGGTCAGAAAAGTAAAGGAAGCGATTCTGACCTGGCGCATCGAACAACAACTGAGTAAGAAACGGATCATCGAATTGTACCTGAATGTGGCCGAGTGGGGAGACGGTTTGTTTGGCATTGAGGCGGCTGCGCGTAAATATTACGGCAAGTCCGCCCGGGATTTAAACGCCAGGGAGGCGGCAACGCTGGCTGCCGCCCTGCCCAATCCACGACGTTTTCGGCCTGACGGCAATTCCCGATACGCAGCCAACCGCGCCGAACGAATTTATTCGATCATGGTCCGGCGGGGCATCGTCATTGAAGACTATGACGATGTCATCAAAGACGATGAAAAAAATGACTCAGGAGGCGATTCCGCCGAAGCTCTGCCTGAAGGCAATACCCTATTCCAAACACCTTGAACTGGAATTCACCCTTAAATCATTTCAATAGCGCAGGCCATGGAAACGCCGCCACCGCCGCATAGCGTGGCCAGACCCAGTGTTTGGCCGCGTTTTTTCATCGCGTGAACCAGCGTCACCATAACCCGGCAGCCGGTGGAGCCCACGGGATGGCCCAGACCGATACCGGAGCCATTTACGTTGGTGATTTCGCGCTTCACGCCCAGTTCTTTTTCACAGCCCAGATATTGCGCGGCAAAAGCCTCGTTGATTTCCATCAATTCAAAATCCACAAGCTTCAGGCCGGAACGTTTCTCCAGATCGCGCACCGCTGGAACCACGCTCAATCCCATCACGGACGGATGACAGCCGCCGCGCCCGATAGCTTTAATGCGTGCCAGTGGTTTCATTCCGAGATCACGCGCCTTGTCCGCCGACATGATCAGCATCGCGCTTGCGCCGTCATTGACGCCGGAGGCGTTGCCCGCCGTCACCCGACCGATTTTAGGAGCAAAGGCAGGCGGCAGGCTTTCCAGCTCTGCCATCGTGAGGCCGGGGCGGAAGTGTTCGTCTTTATCCATACGGATGGGAGGTTTGCCTTTTCTCTGCGGTATTTCCACGGGGACGATTTCTTCGGCAAAATCCCCCTCGCGTGTGGCGCGTTCCGCGTTATTGTGACTGCGCAGCGCAACTTCGTCCATTTCACGGCGGCTGATGTTGTATAAATCGGCGATAAACTCGGCAGTCACGCCCATGATATAAGGCTTGCCCTTGTAGAGATCAAAAAAAGGACCTTTCTTTAGCGGGCCTTTTTCAACGCCCGGTACGAGATAGGAACCCGCGTGCAGCATATGGATGATATTGTCTACCAGCACCTGATCCTGGAACCGGCCCCCCCAGCGGGCAACGGGGATGGAATAGGGAATGCTGGACATATGTTCCGTGCCGCCTGCCAAAATGATATCCGCCATGTTGCTTTGGATCATGGCCATCCCGGAAATCACCGCTTCCATGCCGGAGATGCACACCCGGTTGATTGTGGCAGCTGTTACGGTTTCGGGTACGCCGGCCAAGAGAGCCGCGATGCGTGCGACGTTTAATGCGTCCACCGGATCGGCGCAGCAGCCGAAGCGGATGTCGTCGATAGTCGCAGGATCGATGTCGGCGCGCCGGATGGTTTCTTTGATAACAGCTGAGCCCAGAGTTGCAGCGTTTAAATCTTTCAAACTTCCACCGAACGCGCCAACCGCCGTACGGCATGCCGAAACAATCACAACATCTTTCATCGTAAAATCTCCTTTTATCTGGAATGGTGAACGCCTGGCGCCGTCCGGGTGGACAGAAGGATACTTGTCCTTAAACATGGCAGGTCAAGGAGGTTAATCCATCAACCTCACAAACGAGTTTTCTTTTTGTAAAGGTTGGACAGGGGAGTTGTCAAGGAGTATTCGGGCATTGAAACAGATATGTGACTGATTGTTTGCAGGGTATCTGTAATCGATATCATTATTATCGGAAAAGTGATCGGGACCCTGTGTCTGAAAGCGGTGAGAAAATAAAAAAGCCCGTTTCATTATAAACAACGGGCTTTCTTAATTCTGGCTCCCCAGCGCGGACTCGAACCACGGACATGGTGGTTAACAGCCACCCGCTCTACCGACTGAGCTACTGAGGAACATTATCTTTTTCAGTATCGTTTGAATATTTTCCTGTAATATCCAAGGAAAATTTCAGAGGGTACATAATACAAGTCAAAGCGGATGTCAACAACTTCATAAAAAAATCGCGTAGAAAACAGAGATCCGAGAGGTTTGAAGGAAGTGAGTTGACCGGATAATTGGAAATAGTTGTTAAAACGAGTGTTTCCAAGATATGCATCATTGTCTTGCCTCAAAATCCGGGATGCGATATAAACGGGCATCTCAAATATTGGATGTCCGATGAGAAAAAAGCCGGGTTCACAGGAAAAACTTAAAAAAAACGTGTTGGAACAAAGCCTTTGCACCGGCTGCGGAGCCTGTGTCGGACTTTGCCCGTATCAGGTCATCTATCACGACCGGACGGTGCAATTATTTGACTGCGATCTGCACGACGGCAAATGTTATGCATTTTGCCCCAGGACGCCTGCCAATTACGAAAAGTTGCGAGAAAGGCTCTTTGATGTCAACGATTTAACGCCGGAAATTGGCGCGGTGAAGGGTTTCTATCTGACGCGCGCCGCCAATCCCGACCTGCGGGCTCAAGCGCAACACGGCGGCACGGTTACTGCACTTCTGGAACTGGCGATGGCCGAAGGTTTAATTGATGCCGCCATCGTTTCCGGTCAAAATGACGCTTTGGAGCAAGAAGGCAGCCTGATCGAAGGTCCAAACGAATTACGCCTGCACACGAAAAGTAAATTTACGGTATCGCCGACCGTTGCCGCCATCAACCGTCTGCCCGAAGGCAATTCAAAAAAAATAGGTGTTGTGGCGACGCCCTGTCAGGCGACGGCGCTGGCTAAAATGAGAACAGCGAAAATTTCCGGATATAACAAAGCAGATGCATTACATCTGGTGATTGGTCTTTTCTGCGGATGGACCCTTTCGATGGAGAGATTATCCCGCCTGCTGACGGCGTATCAGTTATCTATCCGTTCCCTTGAAAAAATGGATATTCCGGCAGGAAAGAATGTTCTGGAACTACACACCAGGCAGGGCGTGGTGGGTGTGCCGATGGTCGATGTAGACGCCTGTGTCCGGACGGCTTGCCGTTACTGCAACGACAGTACGGCAGAGTTTGCTGATTTGTCGGTGGGTGCGGCGCGTTACGGCGGCGATTCCTGCGAGATGTGCGGCTGGAATCAGGTCATTGTGCGCTCAAAACGGGGTCAGGATTTAATCGAATTGGCAAGGGGCAAAGGTGTTCTGGAAATCCGCGAAGCGCCCATGCAAGCATTGCGGGAATTAAAAAACGCGGCGGCGGAAAAAAAGATCAAGGCGTTGAAAAATATTGTGGAGAAAAGCCGGTCGGCAAAGAATCTGTTGTATCTTTCAAACGACGATCCTGTGGTTCAAAAGTATTTGGGCGTCCAAAAGAAAAAAGGGAAATCATGACCAAATTACTATCACCGGCCCATTCGAAGGTTTTGTTTCTGGGCAACGAAGCGATAGCGAGAGGCGCGCTGGAAGCGGGCGTGTCGGTGGCGAGTGCCTATCCGGGCACACCGTCGTCCGAGGTGATCGAGTCGCTGGCTCCCGTTGCCTCCGATCGAAACCTGTATGTGGAGTGGTCGGTCAACGAAAAAGTAGCTCTCGAAGTAGCAGCGGCCGCATCTTTTGCCGGTCTGCGTTCGATGGCTGTCATGAAACAAAACGGCGTCAATGTGGCGTCCGATTTTCTTCTGCATCTGACAGCCTCCGGCACACGAGGAGGTCTGGTGCTGGTCTCTTGCGAAGATCCCGGCGCCCTATCGAGTGTCAACGAAGGGGAATCTCGCTATTTCGCACGGATGCTGGAAATGCCGCTTCTGGAGCCGGCTGATTTTCAGGAAGCCAAAGATCTGACGAAATGGGCGTTTGAACTATCCGAAGCCATCGGCAATGTCGTTATGCTCAGATCGGTCACGCGCATGTCGCATGCCAGCGGCAACGTGATTTGTGGAAAACTACCGAAGAAAATACGGCAGGCGAGCTTTGAATACGATGGCCCCATGATGGATTCGAAAACCGGGCCGATGATCAGCACGCCGGTGGTCGCTAAACATCTGCTTCATCAGCAACAGCTGAAAATCGCCCACGCGCTTTTTGAGAAAAGCCCTTTCAACCGATATGTCGGAGCGTCGAAACCTGAATTGCTCATCATCACCGGCAGCGCCTGTTTTCTTTACGCGCAGGAAGCCCTCGAGATCCTGGGGCTGCAAAAGAAAGTCGGCATCTTGAAACTGGCGACGACCTGGCCGCTGCCGCCAAAACTTCTTGAAAAACATTTACGCAAGACGAAAAAGATTCTGATTGTCGAAGAGGTCATGCCGTTTCTGGAAGAAAACGTGAAGGTTCTGGCCTCAGGCATGGTGAGCCGCACCGGCGTTAAAACATTTTTTGGCAAATACGATGGGACATTGCCGTCCGCAGGTGAGTTAAATCCGGATCTCGTTGCCGACGGGCTGGCAAAAATTTTGAAGATGAAGCGCAAAACGCTTCCGGTAAGCTATGTGCAAGACGCTTCGAAAGCCGCGGCTCTGATCCCTGCGCGTGAACAGACGTTTTGCGCGGGATGTCCGCATCGCGCGTCATTTTGGAACATCCATAACGCCATCGCGCTCGATGGCCGCAGAGGTTTTGTATGCGGCGACATCGGCTGTTATTCGATGGCCGCTTTGTCACCTGCGACCGGTTATCACACGATGCCCACGCTCCATTCGATGGGATCCGGCACGGGATTGGCGAGCGGTTTTGCCAAACTGGCGCAATTCGGTTTGGATAAACCCATTCTGACGGTCTGCGGAGATTCGACGTTTTATCACGCAGTCATTCCGGCGCTTATTAACGCGCAGCACAATCGCGCCGACATTACGTTTATTGTACTGGATAACGCAGGCACGGCCATGACGGGGTTTCAGCCCCATCCGGGTCTGCCGGTGAGCGCAATTAAAGAAACGGTTCCTGCCGTGGATATTGCCGCGATTTGTTCTGCCATCGGTGCAAAAGTGGTGGTGAGCGATCCGTTTGATCTCCCGGCCACAAGCTCTATATTGACGTCCTTTCTTTCTGAAAAAGGTTTGCTTAAGGTTTTGATCCTGCGCCAGGCCTGTGCACTTAGCCCCGAGAAAAAAGGCAAGAAATTATTTGACGTCAAGGTAGACGAATCTTTGTGTCTGGGGGAAGCCTGCGGCTGCAACCGCCTGTGTACCCGGATTTTCCGCTGTCCGGCACTGACCTGGGATCGGACGAAAAAGAAAGCGGTGGTCGATGAAGTGATTTGCGCCGGTTGTGGCGTCTGTGCATCAATCTGTCCGCAGAACGCGATCATTAAGGTATCGCAGGGAACGTGAGAATGAAATCAAAAGAGCAGAAGCTAACGAAAAATCTGATCCTCACCGGTGTGGGGGGGCAGGGAAATGTCATGGCCTCCAGAACGCTCGCGGGCATGCTGGTGGATGCGGGTTATGTCGTTACGATTGGCGAGACATTCGGCATGTCACAACGCGGGGGCTCGGTGATGAGCCATCTGCGTATCTCGCCCGATGTGGTGAGAAGCCCGCAGATTCCGCGCGGCGCGGCGGATGTCATTATCGGTCTGGAACCCCTGGAAGCACTCCGGGTTCTGACGGTTTACGGTAATCCACACGTGTGCGTCCTGTCCAATTCGCGACCGGTTTATCCCATCGGTGTGATCACCGGAGAACTTGCTTATCCCACTCATGAAACGATCCTTGAGGAATTTAAACGATTGTCGAAAGCCTTTTGGATGCTCGACGCAACATCGGCTGCGCTTGCGTTGGGAAATCCTGTTTTGAGCAACATCGTGATGATGGGCGCTCTTGCCATAACAGGTCTTTTACCGATTGATCGGCGAATGTTCGAAAAAGAGATTAAAAAGACACTCTCATTTGACAAATGTGCTCTGAATTTAAAAGCTTTCGACGCAGGCGCCGTGATGATCAAATAGTAGTTGACGACTGGGTATTGAAGCTTATATTACAACTCCTAATTCGATTCCTGAGGTGAAATTTAATGGCAGACATCTACTCCGCAATTAAAATAAGCGATTCCGTTTACTGGGTCGGCGCCATCGACTGGTCCATCCGCGATTTTCACGGCTACACAACACCCCATGGCAGCACCTATAACGCCTATCTCATTTTGGCGGATAAAATAACCCTGATCGACACGGTCAAAGCTTCGTTTAAAGATGAAATGATGGCGCGCATTGCTTCTGTCATCGACCCGTCGAAGATTGATTATATCATTTCCAATCATTCCGAGCAGGATCATTCAGGCTGCCTGCCGGATGTCATCGATCGGGTCAAACCGGAAAAAGTATTTGCATCGACGATGGGCGTTAAAACCCTCAGTGACATTTTACACAGCGAATACGGAATTGCGCCGGTCAAGGACGGAGAAACCGTCTCTCTGGGCAACATGGATCTGAAGTTTATGGAAGCCCGGATGATTCACTGGCCGGATTCCATGTTTTCTTATCTGGAAAAAGACGGCGTGTTGTTTTCGCAAGATGCTTTCGGCATGCATTTGGCGACGTTTGAGCGATTCACCGACGAGCTGCCAACCGACATGTTGGAATATGAAGCAGCGACTTACTACGCCAACATTGTTTTGCCTTATTCAACGGTTGTGCTCAAAACGCTGGAAAAAATCGCGGCAACCGGCTGGGCGATCAAAGTCTTCGCGCCGGATCACGGACCCGTCTGGAGAAAAGACCTCGGGTTCATTATCGATCTGTATGAAAAGTGGGCCAAGCAGAAACCGGCGAACAAAGCGGTTGTTGTTTACGCGACGATGTGGCATTCCACGGAAATGATGGCCAAAGCGATTGCCGAATCGATGGCGCGTGAAGGCATTCGGGTGAAGCTTCTGTCCATGAACGACGTGCATCGCAGCGAAGTGGTGTATGAAGTGCTGGAAGCGGGTGCCCTGATTGTTGGATCGCCGACGCTTAACAATAACATCTTGCCGCAGATGGCGGACGTCATGACCTATCTGAAAGGTCTGAAACCTGCTAATCTGATTGGAGCGGTTTTTGGCTCCTTCGGCTGGAGCGGTGAATCCGTTAAGGATCTGGAGTCGATCATGAAAGAGATGAAAGTGAATGTCGTTGCCGAACCGATTTCCGTCAAACACGTTCCGGGCAAGGACGTTTTGGAAAAGTGTTCACAATTGGGAAAAGCGATTGCGGTTGAATTGAAAAAAAGAACGGCTGAAATTTAGAGTTTTACAAGGAGGATAAAAATGAAAAAATATGTTTGTGGCGTGTGTGGTTATGAATATGATCCTGCCAAGGGAGATCCGGAAAACGCTGTAGCGAAAGGCACGGAATTTAAGGATTTGCCGGAAGACTGGACCTGTCCGGTTTGCGGCGCGGATAAAAGTGAGTTTTCTCCAGCCTAAACCAACCACTCGCAGGAGTTGATGCATGGACGAAAAAATTCAAGAAGCCCTACAGCAGGCCTATGTTGGTGAAGCCAAAGCCGCATTGCGGCTCAAACTATTCGCTGACAAGGCAGATCAGGAAGGCTATAAACAGATCGCGCGCCTGTTTCGCGTGATTGCTTTTTCCGAAGAGATTCATGGCAAGCGTGCGCTCAGAGTACTCAAAGAAGTAAAAACGACGGAAGAAAATCTGGCGGACAGTTTCGAATCTGAAAAAACCGTGGCTGAAATCGCATACGAAAGTTTTGTTAAACTGGCCGAACAGGCAGGAGATAAACCGGCCCTTCTGCATTTCAGCCAGAGCCGCGATGTGGAAGAAACGCACGCCAAACTCTATAAGCAGGCGATGAATCATTTCATGGAAGAGCGTGAAACCGTTTATCATGTCTGCAAGGTCTGCGGCTATGTGGCTGACGGCGAGCTGCCGGATGAATGTCCGGTCTGCGGTGCGAAAAAAGAGCAGTTTACAACCTTTGATCAATAAGGCATTCTTCCCGGTATGCAGCGGGATGCAAGAGGGGGAATCGATGATGGTGCGACGCGCAGTTCTTGTCTTAGTGGCGCTGATGTTTCTGGTATTGCCACAAAAAATATCCTGTGAAGAAAAGCATCTGTGGGAACTGGGGATCGGCGGCGGATTTCTGATTATGCCGGATTATCGCGGTTCGGATAAAAGCCGGGCTTATATGTTACCGTTTCCCTACGCCGTTTATCGAGGCGGGATCTTCAGAGTTGAAGACAAGAGAATTTCCGGAAGAATCTTCGCAACCGACCGGGTGTTGCTCGATGCCAGCGGTTACGGCGCGGTGCCGGTGAGGAGCGACGATAATGATGCGCGTGCGGGTATGCCCGATCTGGATCCGACGTTTGAATTCGGCCCCGCGTTGCGTATCAAGATTTTGGATTCGAAAGAAAGTAAATATCGTCTGGGCGCTGCACTGCCGGTGCGCGCTGTTTTTTCAACGGATTTCCGCTCCGTGCGCTATGAGGGATTCGTTTTTAGTCCCCGGTTAAATTTCGAAAAAGGAGACCTGATACCCGGAACAGGCGTTTATCTGGGTGTCTCAGCAGGTCCTGTGTTTGCCGACCGTGGCTATCACAACTACTTTTATGAAGTCGCGCCGGCATATACACGCACAGGCCGGCCCGCTTACGCGCCGGGTGCGGGATACAGCGGGTCGTCGCTGACGGTCGGTCTGGGTAAAAATTATAAACAGTTTCAGTTCCACACGTTCGTCAGCGCGGATTTTTTACAGGGGGCCGTGTTTGAAGACAGCCCGCTTGTGAAAACGGAAACCTCCTGGATGTACGGCTTCAGCGTGACCTGGGTTTTCCTGAAATCTGAAAAGACCGTTGCCGATGAAAGATCACATTAAGCGTTATGCAATTTAAAGCAAAAGGGAAATTTCTTGTGGTTTTGATTACCCGTTGGCTGGTGATTACCGTAGCTATATTATTTTCGTCCTCAATTCTGCCCGGCATCCGGGTGGATTCTCTGACGTCGGCTGTTGTCGCCGCCGCCATTCTGGGCATCATCAATGTATTCCTGCGCCCCGTCCTGCTGATACTAACGCTGCCTTTGACTATTTTAACGCTCGGTGTTTTTGCGTTTGTCATCAATGCTCTGATGTTGCTTTTGGTGGCCTACTTTGTTCCGGGATTCGATGTGGACGGTTTCTTCTGGGCATTTCTGGGCGCACTGATCATCAGCTTTGTCAGTTGGATCGCCAACCGCTTTATCAGAACAACCAAGGAAAATCAGCCCCGTAATACAAAGCCAAATGTTATTGATTTGGAGCAGGGGGATGACGGGAAATGGCGCTAGATGCGGCACTGAACCTCACTCCCGCGATGAAGCAGTATGTCGAAATCAAGGAAAAATACCCGGACTGTATTTTGTTTTACCGCATGGGTGATTTCTATGAGATGTTTTTTGAAGACGCCCTGACGGCTGCTCCTATTCTGGAAATCACGCTCACCTCACGCAATAAATCCAAAGAAGATGCCGTTCCACTTTGCGGTTTCCCCTATCATGCCGCTTCCGGCTATATCACCAAACTGGTGGAAAAAGGTTACAAGGTAGCTGTTTGCGAGCAGGTGGAAGACCCCAAAAACGCCAAAGGCATCGTCCGGCGGGCGGTCGTCCGCGTGATCACGCCCGGACTGGTGGTGGATGAAGAAAATCTCAAAGCCTCGGAAAATAATTATCTGGCCTGCATTTCCGCGGGCCGCGACTCTATGGGACTGGCTTTTCTGGATTTATCGACCGGCGATTTTCAAATCGGCGAATTTGCGTCGCGTGAAGCCTTACTTGCCGCCGCAAGCGGTCTGGACTTCAAGGAACTGCTGATTAACAAATCATTTCCAGACCCCGCTTTGTTGAAAATGCTGGAGGCGAATCGGTCCGCCACTTTAGTCAACCGTATCGACGATGCGGAGTTTGAACCGTCGAGGGTCGATGACGTGTTGCGCAGGGAACTGTCTGCCGAGGTTCTGGAAAAATCAAAAGTGATGGAAAACCCGGCGGCCAAAACCGCCGCTGCCGTTATTCTTGCTTATGTTAATTCCACACAAATGGTTCATGCATCCCACCTGTGCGAAATCAAATGGTACTCGCCGCAGAATTATCTTCTCCTGGATGATACCGCCAGACGCAATCTGGAAATCTTTGCGACTATACACGACGGCGCCCGCGCCGGTTCTCTTTTTCATCTGCTCAATGAGACGCTTACACCGATGGGAGCCAGGCGACTGCGCTGGTGGCTTTCCTATCCCCTGATCTCGCCTGAAAAAATTCGCGCCAGACTTGCTGCAGTCGCCGAAATGAAGGATAACCATTCCACCCGGTCTCATCTGCGAAAGACCCTTTCACGTATTTACGATTTGGAAAGACTTGCGGGACGCGTCGCACTCAAAGTAGCGTCTCCGCGGGATTTGATCGCCCTCAAGATGTCGCTTGGCGTTTTGCCGGATCTTCAATCGATGCTTGAGGATTTTACAGCAGCGGCGCTCACTTTGATCCGCCAAGAAATGATCGATATGGAACAACTGGTGGATCTGCTCACACGCGCGATTGTGGCGGATCCGCCTGCCAGGACGCAAGACGGGGGCTATATCGCTTCCGGCTTTGACGAAGAGCTTGACCGGCTGAGATCGATCAGTCGCGACGGAAAAAAATGGATTGCCGCGCTCGAAGCCAAAGAAAGGCAGGCCACCGGCATCAACTCGCTTAAGATCGGCTTTAACAATGTTTTCGGTTACTATATTGAAGTGACCAAGGCCAATGCTGCTCTGGCGCCGGATTCCTATGTGCGCAAACAGACCCTGGTTAATGCCGAGCGCTATATTAATCAGGAATTGAAAGAATTTGAACAGACCGTGCTGGGCGCCGAAGAAAAAATCCGAGATCGGGAACATGAACTCTTCCAAACGTTGGGCAATGATCTGATGCCGTATATTGCCGGCATTCAGAATAACGCTTTTTTAGTAGCCGACCTCGATGCGATTTGTGCACTTTCGGAGGTGGCCGAAAAACACTCCTACACCTGCCCGGAAATCGATGAGGAAGACATCCTATCGATCAGGGACGGACGCCATCCGGTGGTGGAAGCGGCGCTAAAAAAAGAAGGATTTGTTCCGAATGACTCTCTGTTGGATTTGCAGGGCAACCGCCTCCTGGTGATCACCGGTCCCAACATGGCCGGTAAATCCACCTATATCCGTCAGGTGGCTTTAATTGTTTTGATGGCGCAAATGGGCAGTTTTGTCCCGGCGGCGCACGCCAGAATCGGTGTGGTTGATAAAATCTTTACCCGCATTGGCGCATCGGATAATTTGATCAAAGGTCAAAGCACGTTCATGGTGGAAATGATGGAAACGGCGCAAATTCTGTCCGAGGCGACTTCACGTAGTCTGGTGATTCTCGACGAGGTGGGCCGGGGGACGTCCACGTTTGACGGATTGAGCATTGCCTGGGCGGTGGCGGAGTATCTCCATGACTTTGGAGGGAAGGGCGTTCGAAGTCTTTTTGCGACGCATTATCATCAACTGACGGATCTGGCCGCCGCCAAGGATGGTGTGAAAAATTACAACATTGCCGTGAAGGAATGGGGTGAAAAAATTATATTCCTGCGGAAAATCATGGAAGGCGGCGCCAGCCGCAGCTATGGCATCGATGTGGCCAGGCTCGCCGGTGTTCCTGAAGTCGTGATCGGGCGGGCCAGGGAAATTCTGCACAATCTGGAAAAAGGTGAATTTGACGAAATCGGCATGCCACGCATCGCGCGCGGCAAAGCAACCTCTCCCAAAGGAAATCCGCAACTGAGTCTTTTTGTCGAAAGCGAAGACGCCGTTTGCGACGAACTGCGCAGGCTCGATATTTCATCCATGACGCCGCTTGAAGCGCTCAACAAACTAAGCGATTTTAAAAGAAAACTATAAGTGGCGGCTGTTCTTTTATTTCAAACAGGCCAAGCGTACATGTCGGCCGTCGCTATGCCCCTGGATGACTTTGAGTAGACCATCCTGCATCAGGGTGGCCATACCTGACGAAACGGCTGTCTGATAAATCGTTTGAGGTGATTCCTTCCGACGGATCATGCGCTTAATCTGGGGGGTGAAGATGAAGATTTCGGAGACGCACATCCGGCCTGCGTATCCCGTTTGTCCGCAACTGCCACATCCTTTGGGGCGAAAAAGGCAAAAAGCGTTTGTGTAAGGTATATTAAGCTTGTCGAAAGCGTCTTTATCATAAATTTGAGCCAACTCGTCGTATTCTTCAAGACTGGGATGATATTTTTCTTTGCATTTCGGACACAGGGTGTTGATCAGTCTCTGTTCCACGATGGCTAACATGGCATCGGCGAAAACCAGACGGTCCACCCCCATGTTCAGACATCTCTCGATGGCATCAAGAATATTTTCCGACCCGAGCGAGCTTAAAACAAGACGTCCTTTAATGGCCGCCTGCATGCAAATAGCCGACGCTTCCGCGCTGTTGATCTGGCTGGCCATGATAACATCGGGATCAGCTTTTAAAAAGGAACGCAAAACGGTCGGGAAGTCGAAACCTTTTTGAGGGTTAATCTGAACCTGTCTTAGTCCGTTCTGGATGATCTCGACCGGCTCTTCCGCCGTCCATATTTTCGTTTCCTGTGTCTTGATATTGTCCAGACAGCCATGAAGTGTGGTGGTGATGCCGGAATGCGGCTGTCCCACAATAAAAACCAGCCCCCGCGGCTGCCGCAGAATGTTGGCGAGAGTTGCATAGTTATTTTCAGATAAACCCAAAAGCTCCAGAGGAATCTTCTTGAGCCTGGTCGAAATATGAATCACGGTGTCTTCCATGCCGGTTCGCGTGGGGATAAAGGTGACCCGCAGGAAGATGTCATTGCCTGACGGCCGCTGCAAAGTCAGCTTTCCGTCCTGGATAATATTGCGGTTGTGAACATCGAGTTGAGCCAGGGTTTTTACCTGTTGGATGAGCAGGTCGTACTCGGAATCCGTAAGCGTTGGGCTGCTTAAAAATTGCCCCTCGACGCGCAGGCGCACGGTGACGGTTCCGGTGACGGGATCCGGTTCAAAATGGATATCGGATGCGCGGCGGCTGTAGGCGTCATAGACAAAAGTTGCCAGAGGCTGCGGCATCTGCTCGTCCGTAAAACCGTTGACAAAGGATGGTTTTTGCAACCGTTGGCCCTTGATTTCGGTCAGATCGTCAATGTTGGAAGCTGCCGGTTTCATCTTCGTGACGGAGGGAATTTTGTTTTCATCGATTCCTTTGACCGAGACGTTTGCGACGCCACTTTCGAATCGAGGCTCAGGGATCGACGCTGGTTTGGGTTCCAGGACAATGGCCGGTTTAAACACCGGCACGGCTCTGGACCCGAATTCCAGAGCCTCAATTTGTTTCTTGATTTCCGGGTCGACCCTGTCTTCATCCGAAAATTCATTGACAGGCTCCAGTGTGACAATTTTGCCTCGTGAGGTTCTGGGTTCTTCCGCAGGCAGGATCGGTTTGGCGTCAGGTGCTTCCATAGGAAAGGCTTCAGGATCGATCCGATTTTTCCAGGAAGCTTCTTCATCGGATATATCGCCGGGCGCTTTCATTTCCTGTGATTCATAGAAGCGGTTGATAAATTGCAGAATATCTTCCGCTAATGAAACCTCATACTGAATAGATCCGGTTTCCAGGATTTCTTCTATTTTGCTTTTTTTGAGGAAGTCCGAAGGGTCGTTGATGAGGACGCGGATTTTCCCTTTCACGACTTTCAAAGGCGTCCATAGCATGTTTTTCAGTGTTGATTTTTCAATACCGATCAGCAGATCGCCGGGAACAGGCAATTGATCGTTGTATTCGGTAAAAGGACAGGAATAAAAATTAGCCAGAGCGATGCCGATATCTGATTTGGAAATCTGATATCGTTCCATCAGAAGCGTTGCGAGATCTTTTCTCGTTTCGCTGGTTTCTTTAATGGCCTTATCCATCTGCTCGGAGGTGACCAATCCCTTTTGAACCAGCGATTCGAATTTGGCGCCATAAATTTGTTTGGCTTCCGTAAAATTCAGATGAATGAACAAAAACTTGGCCAGGACGCCGGTGATTTCATCGAGAAAAATCTGGTTGTAGTCATCGATTTTATCGCCGCCTTTTTTGTTCAGAATTTCCATAACGCCCAGAATGAGACCGTCTCGCAAAATGGGGCTGGCGATGATCTGCCCGGTCAGAACGCCGGTTCTTTTATCCAGCGTGCGGTCAAAGGTGAGTGTATCGTGAATTTTTCTGATCTCGCGGTCGTTGTAGGCGTCGGCGATATGAAGCATCTTTTTCTTTTGGGCGACCCAACCGGCAAAGGTTGAAGAATCAATTGGAAATCGGATTTCACTACCGTCGCTTTGAAGGGTGTAAATTTCTTTACTGATTTTATCAATCAAATAAATCGTCAGGATATGAATGTTGAAAAGATTGCGGATATCTTCTTTGATATTGACCAGAATCTCCCGGATGGTTGGGGCGGAGGCAATCCGGCAGGTGATGCTTTGTATGGCGTTGTGAAATTCGAGGTTTTTTAAAAGCTCCTCAACCTGAGGCGCTTCGGCCAGTTCCTCTTTTTGCATCTTTTTATTATAGGTGCTCATTTTTGCCACGAGAAGTTCCTTCTGTTTTGCGATGCCTTATCAACGGTATTGAATATTCAAAGCCGCAAAAATCGTTTCGGCGATAATATTGATGTCCAAAGGTTTTTCCAAATAACCGTAGATTCCCATTGTTCGAACAATCTCTTCAATTTTAGGCGTGCCGTAAGCTGTCATCAGAATGACGGGGGTCTGGGGGAAGTTTCGCTTCATATACGTCAGAAGCTCAAATCCATCCATTTTGGGCATCTTTAAATCCGTGATGACCAGATCTATAGCGGGTTTTGATTTCAGCAATTTTACCGCATCCAGACCGTTAGTCGCCGTAAGGAGTGCAAAATATTTTTTATAGATGCTCAACCCGTCATTAATGCTCAAAAGAAGCGTTTCTTCGTCATCGACGATCAAAACCTCTTTTGTGCCGGGATCTTTACGCGGTTTTGCGACAATTATTTCAGTATCGGTCGTCTTGTTTTCATTTACCATATCGATTTTATTCACGAAATTATTTCTTTCGCCATAGGCTTCCTGAGTTCAGAAAGTCAATTGTTTGAGTAACATTTACGAAAATAAAGCAAAGGATATGCCGACGCTAAATATTAATATAGATCTGTTTGCAATATCAAATAGTTGCAGTTTATATGGGGTCTGGATACGGAATAGGAAAAGTCAAGCTGGGTGATTCATTTTGAACGGCGCATTTTCGGCTGATTGCCGGATTTAAAGCTTGTAGGATTTGACTTTTCTTTTGAGAGTGGACAAAGAAATTCCCAGTGCTTTTGCGGACTGCGAAAAATTGCCATTATACTTTTTCAGCGCCAGGCTGATCCACTTTTTTTCCGTATCTTCGAGTGTCATAATGTCGTCATCCAGACCTGCCGACTGCAGGGTTGAAGATGCGTTCATCGTGTTTCTCAAAAGCAGGGATGGACGAAGTTGCTGGCCGCGTTGAATAATGAGAGAACGTTCAATGACATTTTTCAGCTCGCGCACATTGCCCGGCCATTCGTATTCCTTGAGCCTAGCGAGTTCTGTGTCGGATAAACGGATCTGGGCGTCCCGGGACATCATGCCGATAAAATATTCGCAAAGTCCGGGGATGTCTTCCTTTCTTTCGCGCAGCGGTGGAAGGTGGATGCGAATAACGCTGAGGCGGTAATATAGATCGTTGCGAAACGTCTTCTCTATGATGGCCTGCTCCAGATCATTATTGGCGGCTGCAATGATGCGTACATTGATGGGTTTGACGGTTTCGCCGCCAATGCGCCGGATTTTCTTTTCTTCCAGAACGCCTAAAAGTTTCGACTGCAAGTGAATTGGCATGGATCCGATTTCGTCGAGCACCAGCGTGCCCCCTTCAGCGAGTTCAAAAATCCCTTTACGTGTCGCGCTTGCTCCGGTGAAAGCGCCTTTTTCCGAGCCGAACAATTCCGCTTCGATGAGGTTTTCCGGGAAAGCGGCGCAGTTGGTCGTCAGAAAGAGCTTGGCGGGAAGAGCGCTTTTGTAATGGATGGCGCGCGCCACAACATTTTTGCCGGTGCCTGTTTCGCCGGTAATCAGTACCGGAGCCTCGCTTTGGGCCGCCAGATCAATCATGTGCCGAATCTCATCGAAGGCGCCCCGGCCCGCGATCAGATCATTTTCTTCGTTTTCTCTCGTATTCTGATAGTTCTGGATTTGCTCGGCCTTTTCCAGCTCCTGGGTACGAAAGGCCTGTTTAATGGTTAGTTCCAACTCCGCCATTTCAAAGGGTTTGGACAGATAATCGTGCGCGCCGACTTTAACGGCGTCGATGGCATTGGCGAAACTGGGATAAGCTGTCACAAAAATAATCTTGGTCTGTTCGTTTTGCTTAAGAATGGAAGGGCATATCGTCACACCTTGCGTGTCCGGAAGCTTCTGGTCCAGAATGATAACATCTATTTTATTATCCGAACAGATTCTAAGGCCGTCCTGGCCCGTATGGGCGGCAAGAACGTCGGTATTATCATCGGTCAGCAAGTCTTTTACCGAATCGCAAAAAATATCGTTGTCGTCGATAATTAGGATTTTTCTTTTAACCTTGGGCATGTTTCTCCGGACCTTTGGGTAAAATCACGGTCACCCTTGTTCCTTTATCCTTGACACTTTTGATTTCCATATTGCCTTTCATGAGCGTGACCATTTTCAGGGTAATCATCAATCCAAGACCTGTCCCGCGATTTTTAGTCGTGAAAAAAGGTTTAAAAAGATTGGTCTGCGCTTCCTTGGACATTCCGCAGCCGTTGTCTTCAACAATGAGCGCAATCAAGCCGTCATGTTTGAGCACCCGAAGGTTTATTTTACGATTGTCTATGCCGTTTAAGGCGTCGGAGGCGTTAGTGATCAGATTCATCATGACCTGATGCAACAGGCGTGGATCGGCGCCGACCGTCTTGACGTTTGCTTCAACCGTTTTGCTGATTTTTATGCCGGATGAATTTAAATCATTGCCGACCAATGCGATGAAGCGAGTCAAAAATTCATCGATCGGAATGCTTTGAATTTCCGGATTTTCAAAGATGCTGAAACTTTTAAGCGCCTGTAAAAGAAACTCAACGCGGGAAATTTCCGTCATGGCCCGATCGACAAACTTTTCTACGGACTCCGGAGAGTATTCACTTAAATTTCTTTTAAGCACGCTCAGTGTCATTTTGATGGAGTTGATCGGATTGCCCAGTTCATGGCGGATACCGGAAAAAACGTAACTGATATTGTCCATTGAGTTGACGGCTTCCGCGATGGATTCCAGGCGGCTTCTTTCTGTGATGTCGCGGATAATGATCAGGATGAAACTCTCGGAAATCATATACGGTGTATAGCCCAGCAGTCGGTTTTTAAACCGAAGCGTATAATTCTTGCCGAAAATTTCTTCTTCGGGTTTGTTGCCGTAATCCGTGAGCAGCAAGGACAGAAGGTTCCGGTATTCAAGCAAATTCTGATTGTGCTGGAATATTTCCGAGGCGAACTTGTTTTTAAAGATAAGATCACGTCTTTTGATGCCCAGAATGACAATGCCAAGATCGATGGTTTCCATTATGCTGGTATAAAGAGAAATATCCATACTCTTGTCTGGTCCTGCCTGGCGGCGTCTTTCTATGGTTCCATCACACGTGGTTGTCATAAAACCTTTGCAAATGAAATAAATATTTTATGTTGAATTTACGAAGGAAAGCTGTCTAAATAACTTTTGGAAGTCATTTCTGACGGCGATGAAAATACGAACCCTCACATCATGATCAGATACCCCTTTACTCGTGGTGTGGCTTCTGCAAGTTTGAAGGTTTGATATACATAATTACTTGTATTGTCAAGGATATATTCGTGAAAACCCTTAAATATATGGTGATGATCCTGGTTTTGGCGGCGGGGGTGATTGCCGGTGCATTATTTTATGCGCCGGGATTTTTACTGTATGCCACAAACTATACAAAAGCAGACGTGATTGTACTGCTTTTAGGACCTGATTTCGCCGCTCGTCAGAAACATGCTCAGCATTTGATCAAAGACGGGATGGCTGACTATTTAATCATACCCGCCTATAATAAAACCTACTCCATGGATCAGGGAGTGCTGAAGCTATTACCCGGCAAAAATGGAAAAGAACCAAACAATACAAAAAGTAATATCGCAGCACCCCGCTATTATGAAGACACGCACATCGAGTTGATGGATGCAAAAAAGATCATGAGACACTATGGAAAGACATCAGCCATATTCGTCAGCTCACCTTATCACATGCGCCGCATTAAAATGATGGTAAGAAAGGAGTTCGGGGCACACGATTACTATTTTTTTGCGCCGACGCCTTACGAAACCGCCCCAAGCCAACTCTGGCAACTCAAATCCTCCGACTGGAAAAAAGTATACAGAGAATATCTAAAGATTACGTGGTTTCTGATTTATTCACTTTGGACGAAATGATAATATTTGGCAAAACCATCGATTGCTCATACCTGCCTGAGAGTATTTTTAAAAAAAACTTATTTCAATTGAATAATTCTTAAGTACCGGCGGTTGTTTGACGATACCCATTTCGAGGAAATGATTGGCTCTTTTTATCAATGGCGTAAAGCAATAATCGTCAGAATATTGACATGGTGTCATTCAATATGCTGAGTGGTGTAAAAAAACAAGTGCAAAGTCCGGAATGCTTTAATGTAATAATGAATGATGTAAGTTAGTTATGTTGTTGGTAGGGTTATTGGCACAAGATTTGCTAAAATAATCCGTGCGTTAGTGAGAAGAGGATTACAATAGATTGAGTCTGTTTGAAAAATAGGGAGGCATTAAAATGAGTCAATTTTTCAATAATTTGAAACTGCGTAAAAAAATTCTTCTGGCGCCGGGTGTTGTGCTTTTCTTTCTGGTGATCATGGCTGGCGGTACCTTCTACAGTATTTCGACTCAACAGGGATCCCTTGATGATATCTTTAACGTTCGCTTTAAAGGGTATCAGACCAGTTCAAAATTACTAAACGACATATCCAATGTGCAAGGCAGTATCTCACGTGTGATCAACTGGATCGCAGGCGGCCATGATATGACCGAGGTTGATCAGTTGATCAAAAAACAAATTACGACCATGGAAGAAGACGTGCTGCTGACGCGCAATGTGCTTAAAAATAAAGATTTGGGCGAGAAGGAAAAGAAGCTATATCAGGCTGCACTCGAAAAACTTCTTGAATATCAGAAAGCCGCCGGCAAAGTCCTGGAACTGGCCCCTACCGGCGCGGGAAATGTGTATGTCAGCATTGCGGATCAGAAATACGCGGCGCTCAATAAAATTGTTTCCGAGCTTCATGAATTGGAAAATAAACTCAGTCAGGAAAATTACGCTCAGTCGGTAACAAATTACAGATATACTCTGACATTGTTTTTAGTTGTTTTTGTTTTGGCTCTCGTTTTGGCCATCAGCATCAGTGTTTTCGTGACGCGTCTGATTCTGAAACCGATCCACGAGACGATCAGTGTACTCAGGGAGTTGGCGGACGGCGATCTGACCCGGAATATAGATATGAAATCCAATGACGAAATCGGTGAATTGGTGGAGTCCGTCAACACCATGCGGATTAAAATGGGCAATGCCGTTGGTCGCGCAATGGAAATCGCCGGGACTTTGTCTGATGCCTCGTCACAGGAAGTGGCTGCCATTGAAGAAACATCCGCATCGCTTGATCAAATTTCATCCATGACCCGACAGAATGCTGAAAATACAAATGAAGCCAATAAACTCCTGGAATCTTCAAAAGAAGCGATTAAAAAGGTCGGCGATTCCATGAATGAGCTAACCAAGTCAATGAAAGATATTGCTGTGGCCAGTCAGCAAACCCAGAAAGTCGTCAAGAGCATTGATGAGATTGCTTTCCAGACCAATCTGCTGGCTTTAAACGCTTCCGTTGAAGCAGCGCGGGCGGGTGAAGCCGGCGCAGGATTTGCTGTTGTAGCCGATGAGGTCCGAAATTTGGCAATGCGGGCCACGGAATCTGCGCGGGGCTCGTCCACGTTTATTACGGATATAGTGAATAAAGTTAAAAGAGGTGAAGAGCTCCTTAATATCACCAACGCTGTATTTACCGAGGTTGCCAATAGTTCGGACAAAGTCGTTTCGCTGATGAGTGAAATATCCGCTGCATCGCACGAACAGTCTCAGGGTATTGAACAGATTAACAGCGCTATTGCGGAGATTAATATGTCCACACAGCAAAATGCCGGAAATGCGGAAAGCCTGTCATCAACGATGTCGATCTTTAAAGTAGACATTCAGGAAGATCAAAATACGGGTGAGGATGAATCATCCGACGAAAGCGCTTCCGCAGCTCGCGGTAGACTGCTTCTGAGTAACAAATAGGCGTAAAAGAAAAATAAGCTTTTGTTGCCCCTCTTTCCTTTGCCCGCCTGAAGGCGCCGATACACCGGCTCTTCAGGCGGGTTTTTTGTGTCCATGTTATACAAGTCGCATTCTTTGGCTGATTTTGTTGGCTTCCTCGACGTATCAAGAATACGACTGCGGGGCCGTCTTCTTGCTTTCTCTCGGAACTGTCGCTCGGAATGTTTCTTATAACGCTTCGATAGCCATGATTTTGGCAATTCTTTTTTCGTGCCGGTCACCTGCGAAGGTTGTGTTCAGAAATTTTTCAATCATCTCGGTTACAGGCACTGCATATTTGATTCTGCCACCGAAGGCGATGAAATTGGCGTTGTTGTGGGCTTTAGCCATTTCGGCGGCGAAAAGGTCGCAGATGAGAGCGCAACGAATGCCTTTGACTTTGTTGGCGGCAATCGAGATGCCGATCCCCGTGCCGCAAAGCACAACGCCAAATGCATACCCGCCTTTTTTGTATTCATTGCAGGCGGCAAGCGCCATGTCCGGATAATCCACAGCCGCAGAACCGTGGGTTCCCAGGTCGGTAATCTCAAAATTATTCTTCTTTAAAAAAGCGACAATCTCTTCTTTCAGGTCAACGGCTCCGTGATCACATGCTATGACGATCTTTTGCATCTCTTCTCTCCGGTAAAAATAATTTTATTTCTTTCTACAACATTGACGCCGATGTCAACAAAAAAACTTTACTTAAGCGGCTAATTTGCGTAAAAAATCCCATGCGGGATTTGTTGAATCGATATTTCAATCACCTTCTGATTGAAAAAGGCGCGGCCGGCAATACGCTGGAGGCCTATGGGCGCGATCTGAACCGTTATGTTGCCTTTCTCGAAAACAAAGCGTTGACGGATATTCAAAGCGCAACACCTCAGACGGTGATAGAATTTCTGGTGCAGATTAAAGGAGAGGGGCTGTCGGCCAATTCAACCAACCGGGCGCTGGCGGCGCTAAGAGGATTTTATAAATTTTTATTGCAGGAAAAAGTATTGGAGGAATCGCCGCTGACCCATATAGAACTTGCCAAAGTCTGGATGCGTCTGCCGGATACGGTGAGCCGGGAGGAAATGAACAGGATTTTGTCACAACCAGGTGATGCTACACCCCCCACTCTTCGCGACAGCGCTATGCTGGAACTTCTCTATGCCACGGGGCTTCGTGTTTCGGAACTTCTTAGCCTGACGATGAACAGTATTAACTGGCAGGTCGGTTTTCTGGTGGTGATGGGGAAGGGCAGCAAGGAACGCGTTGTACCCATAGGAAAAACAGCTTACGATGTGGTTCGGCGTTATGTGGATGAAGCCAGACCTCTGATGATAAAATCCAAGACGACGGACGTCCTGTTTTTGAATCGGTTCGGGGGATCATTTACCCGTCAGGGGCTCTGGAAGATTATTGTTCACTATGCGCAAAAAGCCGGCTTGCAAAAGTCCGTGCATCCACATACATTTCGTCATTCGTTTGCGTCACATCTTTTAGAAGGTGGAGCAGATTTGCGAGCGGTACAGGTGATGCTGGGACATTCGGATATTTCGACGACGCAGATTTACACCCATGTTACAAAGGATAGGTTAAAAGAGATCCATCGACAATTTCATCCCAGGGGTTGAAGCATGCAAAAAAATGTCAGAGGCAACAAGAAGAGACCGGGCACAAAGATCATACTGGGCATTGTGATCGTGTTTGCCGTTGCGGCAGCTCTGTCATCATTGATTCTTCTGGGACCGCGTTTTTCCAATTCGAGTATTTTTCAAGCCCCCTTGAGAGCCATCAATACCTTCTCTTACTATGTGCTCAATAAAAAACCGCAGTTTTATTATCTGGAGATGGAAAAAAACGGAAAAGAAATTCGTATTGACGCCGAAGAGGCCTTTGAAATCACCTATCGGGATGAATTTGTCATCAAATCCGTAGTCAGTGATGATATTGGCGGGAAGTATACCTATGCGACGATGGAAGGCACGGGCAATGAAGGCAATCATATCGGCATGATGTTTCGTGGGATCGATTTTGTCAACCGCGTCATGCAAAGCGATACGATGGCAAAGGGCGCTCAGTCGGTAAATGCTTATAAAATATCCATTCGGTATCAAAATGAAAAAATTGCCGTGGTGCCGGTTCGCGTCGTGATTACGGCTCAGGATTGGCTTCGGTTTGCAAAAGATTCCACCAATATGAACGTGCAAATTGAATATCTGAAAAAAGCCATTGCCCAAAACAGCGGGGATGCCGGCGTTCGCAAGATTTTGGCAGGCATTTATCTCAAGCATGGCAAAACACAAGAGGCTGCCCGCCTCTATGAGGAGATTTTGCGTCTTAAGCCGGAAGACACAACAACGATGAAAGAGCTGGCGCGGTGCTACCTTCAAAACAATCAGACTGTCAGAGCGATAGAGCAGTTATCGTCCCTTTTACGAATCCAATCGCAGGACGCCGAGGCATTGGGAATGCTGGGGCTCGCTTACGGCCAAAAGAATATGTGGGATAAAGCGGTTGATCACTATCTGCTTGCGGTCAAAATCGAGCCGGACAATGTCGAGGTCCGATATCTGTTAGCTGAGGCACTGGAAAAGGCGGGCAAGACGAATGCCGCAGTCGATCAGTATCAATACATTGCCGAACGTGCGCGGGATGCCACCCCGGCTTGGCGAGCAATGGGCGATGCCTATCTGAAAAAAAAGAATTATGAACAGGCGATTAAAAGCTACCTGCGGATCATTAAGAGCCAACCGAAAGATGCCGCAGCCTATGCCAATCTGGCTGCGGCTTACGCAGGTCGGGGCAAATTCAAGGAAGAAATGATTAGTCTACAAAAAGCTGTGGAACTTTTGCCGAAAGAACCTGTCACCCGGTTTAATCTGGCTGCGGCCTATGAGAGAAGAAAAAAGACAGAGGACGCTATCCGGGAATATTCAAACGTTTTAAAAATAAATTCCAATGATACCGACGCGATGGAGCGTCTCGCGGATCTGACACTAAAAACGAAAAAATACGATCAGGCTATCGGGTATTATGAAAAACTGGCGAAGAAATATCCGAAACGGGAAACTATTTTTGCCAATCTAGGATTTGCCTATGGTGAAATGAAACAGTACGAACCCTCTGCTGAAAATTATGAGAAGGCAATCAAACTGGGGGTCAAAGATCAGGTGATGTATCATAACCTGGCCTTCGCCTATATAAAGCTGGGAAAGGAAAAAGAAGCTGTCGGACTGTATGAAAAAATAACGCCCGCGACCAAACAGACACTGACAGCCATTGCCGAATATTATCTGAAAGAAAAAAAATATTCGAAGGCAATACAGTCTTATCAGAAGATCGTCCAGCTGGAGCCGAGAAAGGCGTCATCCTATGCCAGCCTGGGATACGCGTATGCTGCAAGTAAAAATATGGACAAAGCGATTGAATATTATTTAACCGCTCTGAAATACGATCAGGAAGATGATGAAATTTACGCCAATCTGGGTGACGCCTATGAAAAGAAAGGGCTTTACCCCGAGGCGCTGAAAGCTTATAAGACCGCCTATGAGATCAATTCCGAAACAAACGTCGCGTCGAAAATTCCACAGTTGAGAATCAAACTGATGCAAAAATAACCAGAAACCCATGAAGGAGCAAGTGATGAAACAGGTGAAAATCAATAATGACAAAATAGGAGATCCGGCCGGATTTGTGCTCATTGCCGGTCCTTGTGTAATAGAAAATGAAGCGTCAACCCTGGAGATTGCTTCGTATCTAAAAGAACTGACGTCCAAGCTGGGCATTGCCTTTGTTTTCAAGGCGTCCTATGACAAAGCCAACCGGACATCGATTAATTCCTATCGGGGGCCCGGCGCTGATCAGGGCTTAAAGATTTTAAAAAATATTAAAGAGAAGCTCGGCGTGCCGATTCTATCCGATGTGCATCGTTTTGAGGAGATCGAACCGGCCTCAGGCATTCTGGATATAATGCAAATTCCGGCATTTCTTTGTCGCCAGACGGATTTTGTGGTGGAGGTTGCCAAAAAAGCGAAAATTGTCAACGTCAAAAAAGGACAGTTTCTCGCGCCCTGGGACGTTCTAAATATTATTGAAAAGATCAAGGCTACAGGCAATGACAATATTCTGATCACCGAGCGCGGGGTGTCTTTCGGTTACAATAACCTGGTTTTTGACGTGCGTTCACTGCCGATTATGAGGGCGATGGGATACCCTGTGATCTTTGACGCCACGCATTCGGTCCAGTTGCCGGGTGGTATGGGGACGGCGTCCGGCGGCCAGCGGGATATGGTTCCATTTCTTGCGAGGGCGGCCGTGGCGGCGGGTGTGGATGGAATCTTCATGGAAGTGCATCCCGATCCGGAAAAAGCCCTTTGTGACGGATCGAATTCGCTTTATCTCCATTCACTGGAAGAATTGCTTACAACGTTGAAACAGATCAATGAAACCGTAAAAAGCAGGCTGTAGCCGAAGGATGACAGGAATGTTGGAAAAGAAAATTCAGGATAAATTAGAAAAGATTAAAATGCTTATTTTGGATGTGGACGGGGTGATGACCGACGGTAAAATCATCATGGACAGTGAAGGACGCGAATTGAAAAACTTTAATGTCCTCGACGGGCATGGGCTGGTGATGATTCAGCGTCATGGCATTCAAGTCGGCATCCTAACCGGCCGGACGTCGGCTGTGGTCGATCATCGGGCGCGCGATTTGAAGATTACGGAAGTTTACCAAGGGGCGCTCAACAAGAAAGAGGTTTTCGGGCAGATTCTCCAGAAGAATCAGTTGACGCCAGAGATGATTGCATATCTGGGCGACGATATCGTGGATATCCCCGTCTTAAAAATGGTTGGTTTTGCCGCGGCGGTAGCCGACGCACAGGAACTGGTCAAAAAAACGGTTCATTATGTCACGCGCAGTAGAGGCGGAGACGGTGCGGTGCGTGAACTTTGCGAAATGTTGCTTGTTGCGCAGGGATACTGGCCGGATGTTGCCGCCCGGTATGATTTCACAGATCTGGTGTGATTTAGTCGATTCATCAAAGAGTTAAGGATGTCACGATGACGCTTGCCTGGTTTTATCTATTGCTTGCGGGAATACTGGAAATCGGCTGGCCGCTTGGGTTTAAGTTATCTCAGACCACACCTCACAAGATTGTGTTTATTGGAATCGCGGTGGTGTGTATGGGGCTTAGCGGTTATTTTTTATGGTTGGCGCAACGAGATATTCCCATCGGCACGGCCTATGCGGTCTGGACGGGTATCGGCGCCGCCGGAACCTTTCTTATCGGGATGATCGTCTTTCATGATTCCGCATCGATGCTGAGGGTTTTGTCCTTTTTGCTCATAGTCGCAGGCGTAATCGGAATGAGAATTTCGGCGTAATAGACTGCGACATTTAGTCTCTTAATAGATCCGACGGCGCGGCTTGTCCGAATCGCTTTACACACGTGACGGCGAGTGATATAAAGAACCATGAAACTAACCAGAACCATAAAAATAGCGGCGGCAATCTTCATTGTATTGATTCTTGCTGCAGTTATCACAGCGATTGTAAGGGTTGGCGGTGATAAGAAGTCTAATATCATTAAAATCTTGCCGGATGAAGCGGATGTTCGTATACAGGATTTCATCTATACGGAAGTGGGACAGGACAACATTCGATGGGAAGTGAAAGCCAAATCGGCGCAATATCAAAAAAAGCTCAATCTTGCTTTCTTTGACCGAGTTGAGATAAAATTAACCACGACGGACGGAAAAGTATTTGTTATGACCGGAGATGAAGGCCGGATGCAGACGGATACGAAAGATGTCGAGCTCAAAGGGAATGTTGTTATTACGTCGGATACGCAGGATAAATTTTCCACGGATTATCTGCGCTACAGCGATGGGCAGAAGAAAATTTATACAGACGCCCCCGTTGTGATGGAAAGTAAAAAAATGAAAATCCAGGGCGTTGGTCTTTCCATCTTCATGAATAAGGGAGAGCTTTTACTTTCCTCAGGAGTCAAGGCCATTATCAATTAATCGGGACATTTCATGATTCTTAAAAAAGTATATCTTTTTGTTTTCTTCATCCTGCTTGCGACGTCTGCAGTGTCGTGGGCGCAAACCGGCTTTGACCAGAAAAACATCATACGCAAGACCGAACCGATTGAAATCGTTTCCGATCGCATGGAAGCTTTTCAGGAAAAAAAAATGGTTGTTTTTTCCGGCAACGCGGTGGCCACACAAGGCGATATCAAAATGAAAACGGATCGCTTGTCTTTTTACTATAAGAAGTCGACTGAAAAAAAAGAAAAAGTCGGGAAGCACGAGGTCGAGGCGGCAGGTGAGCTCGATAGGATTGAAGCCAAAGGTCATGTCGTCATCACACAAAAAGAAATATCAGCCACAGGCGACGAAGCTGTCTATTTTCAGGAAAACGCCCAGATTGTGATGACGGGAAATCCTGTCTTACAGCAAGGTAAAAACACAATTAAGGGATGCCGAGTCATCATTTATATTAATGAAAACCGGGGTAAAGTGGAACAATGCGAAACGGAAAATTCGGGACGCGTCACGGCGATAATCCACCCCGAAGGTAAAAAATAAAAAAATATAAGGCAGTCTCGCCACCGGATGATATATGAGCCATTTAGCGGCAAAGGGTCTGATAAAAATTTACAGCAAGAGGAAAGTCGTCAACCGGATCGACCTGGAAATCTCACCGGGTGAGGTGGTCGGCCTTTTGGGGCCCAACGGCGCCGGAAAGACAACCACTTTTTATATGATTGTAGGACTGGTCAAGCCGGACGGGGGACAAATATTTCTGGACGGTGAGGATATCAGTCGAGAGCCGATGTATAAAAGGGCCAGAAAAGGCTTAAATTATCTCCCGCAGGAGCCGTCTGTTTTCCGCAAGCTCACTGTCGAAGAAAATATATTGGCTATTCTGGAAACACTTGATATAGGCAGCGATGAAAGACGGGAGCGACTAAAAGAACTCCTGGCTGAACTTGATCTGACCGCTCTGGCGAAACACCACGCATATTCGTTGTCAGGCGGTGAAAGAAGGCGAGTGGAGATCACGCGGGCGCTGGTTACATCGCCGAAATATATCCTGCTCGATGAGCCTTTTGCCGGGATTGATCCGCTGGCCGTGGCGGATATCCAGAAGATTATAGAAAAATTGAAAAATAAGGGGATCGGGATTATCATTTCCGATCATAACGTTCGCGAAACACTTTGCTGCTGTGACCGGGCGTATATCGTCAATGAAGGGGAAATTCTTGTTCACGGGGAACCGCAAATCATTGCGCAAAGCGAACTCGCCCGAAAGATTTATTTTGGCGAAGACTTCCGTCTGTAGCGCAAGACTTAGGATGTAACAGTCGACCATGGCTTTTGAATTAAAACAGAATTTAAAGCTTTCACAACAGTTGATTATGACGCCGCAGTTACAGCAGGCGATCAAACTACTGCAATTATCCCGTCTGGAACTGGTGGATACCATCAACCAGGAGATGGAGGAAAATCCGCTCCTGGAAGAAACAACCCCCGATGAACTCAGCATTGATGAAGTTCATGCGGATGTCGAAGAAGATGTCCAGTCCATCGACAAAGAAGATTCCAAAGCGCCGGAACGTGCAACCGAACTGACCGGGGAAGGGGACGGACGCGAGGAATTCGACTGGAATAATTATCTGGAGGATTACGGTCCCGTCGGCGTTTCTTACGATAAGCCCGATGGGGATGCTCCAACACTGGATAATGTGCTGACGGAAAGTCCGTCGCTGACCGAACATCTGATGTGGCAGATGAAGCTCTCGCCATTTACGGAAGATGAGATGCGTGTCGGATCGCAGATTGTCGGGAATCTGGACCAAAACGGCTACCTTTGCGCCACACTTGCGGAAGTTGCTCAGCTTGAGAGCGTCGGCGAGGATACGGTTGAAAAAGTTTTAAGAAGAGTCCAGGAATTTGATCCACCCGGCGTCGCGGCCCGTAATCTCCAGGAATGTCTTCTGATTCAGGCCCGCATTTTCATCAAAGAAAGAAATCTTCTGGAGACGATTATTTCGGATCACC
Source organism: uncultured Smithella sp. (assembly GCA_964547345.1). GTDB lineage: Bacteria > Desulfobacterota > Syntrophia > Syntrophales > Smithellaceae > UBA8904. Next base: position 71,678 of record CAZJMX010000022.1, read on the forward strand.
TCAAGGATCTGGAACTGAAAAACTATGTTCATATTGCCCGCCGGTTGAAAGTTCCCCTGAAGGAAGTGGAAATCGCTGTTTTGCTGATCAGTAAAATGGATCCCAAACCGGGCGCCAGATTTTCGGAAGAGAGGGTGCAGTCGATTATTCCCGACGTTTATGTCGTAAAGTCCGGAGATGATTATAAAATCATTCTCAACGATGACGGCATGCCGCGTCTTCGCA
>CAZJMX010000023.1:0-71176 GCA_964547345.1 uncultured Smithella sp.
CAATTAACCAATTGGCCTTGGATTAGTGCCATTTTGAAGACATAATGGAATTAGCACCGAAAGCAAAGACTTTTTCATTGATCTGGTTTTTTACAATTATCTTTTGAAATGTTTTGTGTTGTTTGATCTGAAACCGGCGAACTGACACATCAGGACATCGGGCAAATGGATATGTATGTGCGCATGTACGACGATTTAAAACGGGGTGTGGATGACAATCCTTCCGTCGGCATCATTTTATGTTCGCAAAAAGATGCTTCGGTGGTGCGTTATTCGGTATTGCACGGCAACGAACAATTGTTTGCCAGCCGCTACAAGCTGGTGTTGCCTTCAGAAGAAGAACTGCGCCGGGAGTTGGAACGGGAACGTACGGCCTTACTGGAACAGGCCGATCAGGAACAGAACGAGCAAGCCGAGAAGGAGTGAACCCATGAGTGCAAAAAAAAAATAGTTGTCCCCGAAAAACAAAAGGAGCGCGATCCTGACTTTATCAATGCCGAAATTGCCATGAAACGTGCCGCCCGGAAGGCAAGGCTTCGAGCCGGACAGGCGGGTGTCGGTGTCATCGTCGTCCAAGACGGCCGGATCATAGAAGAGCAACCGGTAGGCCCATCTGAGAGTACAATGCAAACGAGGCTCCTGAAGACCTAACAATCGAATTGCGCGTGACCTGGCGATAGTGAATTGAAATGAATCCGGGGTGAAGGTATGTCATTGTTTCAACAATATATAGGCATTGATTATTCCGGAGCCCAGGCGCCGACTTCGAGCCTTAAGGGGCTGCGGGTTTACAGGGCTGATTCAAAAACGATGCCGGTAGAGGTGCAGCCGCCGCCGAGCCCCGCTCTGGGGTTGCACGGTTGAGCCTGGTGCTGGCGGGATATATGCCGGCTATTGCCCAGAGGCAAAATATGTCAACGGATGTTGTCGTTATCGGGGCGGGTGTCGCAGGACGGGCGGCGGCCGTTACAGCGGTTGAAGGCGGCGCTAAAGTTTTTGCTGGAAAAGATGCCGGCCGCGGGGGGCGTTCCATAGAGGCAAGACTCTTTTGCGATATTATTTTTTAATCAGGGATTTTGAAATGTACTCTTCCATTAAATGGACAAGCTCGTCGTAGGTGTATTTTTCCCGCAGGTTCCAGCCGCGCAAGGGGTTGACGGACATCTGGAACACAATCATGTTGGCTGCGAAAAACGGGTCTTCCACCTGAAATATTCCTCGCTCGATACCCCGGCGAATCATCTTTTCAAATGCTTCAACCAATTGACGCTCGTTTTCCATGGCGATTTTCAGAAACCGCTTCGGCAGGAAACGGGATTCCAGATACATCAGCTTGATTTCATCCTGATACGCTTCGCACGAGACCACCATTGCGCGCACGGCCATGCGGATTTGCTGTTGGGGGTCGTCAATGTCGGGAATGCCGTTTTTTTCCAGAACTTTGATCCAGGACTTGTGGTAGAGTTCAAAGACCAGACAAAGCACATCTTCCTTCTTCTTGATGTACGAATATAAATTTCCCAGGGTGATTTTTGTTGCATGCGAGATGTCTCTCATGCTGGTTCCGGAGAAGCCTTTTTTAATGAAAAGCTTGGTGGCTTTAGACGCGATCAGCAGGTGTTTCTTTTGCACCAGTTTGGGGTTTTTGATCCGTGTCTGAACGCTCCCCGTGATGTTCTTTTTTTCAGCCATATATCCAATGCCTTTTTATGAATCGTAAAATATTTTATGGGGGTTCATACAATAATTTTATCGTTGCCACAACGCAAATATTTGAAAATATGTAAAATTTTAATTTTACTCGTAAAATCATAAACATTTAAGATAATTGTAAATATAACTTGCTTTTCATTACTTATCTGCTAAGAAAAATAACGAACGTTCTATATTTCAAGCTGAACGTTTGTCATAGTCGGCATTCGTCAGCGTATGCCGTTGCAGTTCCCGGAAAATCAAATAGCGCAAGGAGGGGGACCCCATGTGGTGTTTAAAAAGGCTTATCTTTTGTGCGGCAATCAGTATCCTTTTATCCTGGAACACTCTCGGCACGGCAGGTGAAATCGTCATCGGTTATACAGGACCGCTGAGCGGGGTCGCCGCCGAATACGGGCAGGATGTTTTCAATGGCATTGATATGGCCGTCAAGGAAATTAATGAAGCCGGAGGCATCACCGTTGACGGTAAGAAATATACTTTCAAACTGGACAGGCTGGATGACCGCACCGATCCCACACAGGCCGTTAACAATGCACGGCGTTTTCAGTCTGCGGGCGCCATAGCCGTTTTCAATGGTGTATTCACCACCATCGCTCCGATGATGAAAATCAATGAAGAAAAAGGCAAAGAATTTTTAATGATGGCCTACACCAGCACGCCGAAGATTGAAAGCCTTGGTAACAAGCTGATGGTCGCCTCTGCGCCGACCTTCAATGTTTATGTTGAAGTATTTACCGACTGGGCGCTGAAAAAAGGCTGGAAGACCTGTGCCATGGTGGTGACATTCGGGGCTTACGGCGATGAGTGGGGTCAAGCATTCCGGGAGTCCTGGGAAAAGAAGGGCGGCAAGATCACCATATCCAAGCCGGCCAACTATTATATGGAGACGGATTTCTCCTCCCCGCTCACGGCGGCGATTGCGACTAAACCGGACTGCATGCTGATCGGCGGCCCATCGGCCACAACCGCCCTGGTGATCGAGCAGGCGCGCCAGATGGGTTTCAAAGGCGGCTTCATTATGATCGATCAGGCCAAACAGGACATTATTGCCAAGCTCCTGGGGAGCACCAAACTCATGGGTGACCTGATTGGTACAGGTGGCGTGTTGAGTACTTCCAATGGAACAAGCTCGTTTGACCAGCGTTACACCAAGGCCTACAAAAGGATGACCACCTGGGAATGCGCGCTGAATTACACGGCATTGAATTCACTGGCACGGGCCATTGTCGCCGCGGGAACGGTGAGCGACGTGCATAAAATCCGCAAGGCTTTCCCGAAAGCCTATCCCCTGCTTGCCGATAAATTCCCGTCCGAGTTTATGGGAATCACCGACGGAGGCCGCGCCAAAATATTCGGAACGGTTCAGACGGTGTCCAAAGGCGTTTCCGATCCGCCGTTTCTCAGTTGTTGGTGGCCGAAGTCCCAGGCAGAGTTCAATGATATTCTGAAAATTTCACTGTCCAATCCCAGTATCAAAAAGATATGGGTACCTGTACCTTATTGATTGAGGGAAAAAATATAATTTTTTTAAAGGAGGAAGTATGTCGTTAAACCAGTTAGTTGATTCGCGTGATGTCCGTTTTACCCTGTTTGAAATGCTGGAACTGGAAAAGTTGAACCGGTTCAATGCATTTAAAGATTTCGATCGGAGCGTCTATGAAGATACGCTCGAACTTGCTGAGAAAATTGCAGTCCAGCTGTTTTATCCGTCCAATGCCGACGGAGACAAAACCGGCCTGAAATTCGATGCTAAATCAGGCGAGGTCAATGTTCCGGAATCCCTTCGCAAGGGATACAATGCCTACGTGGAAGCGGGCTTTCACAGCCTGTCGTTACCTGCGGGAGATGGAGGAATGGGGTTCCCCACGTCTGTTTCCATGGCGTGCGCGGAATATTTCAATGCCGGCAACACGGCCCTGAACATGTATGGCGGTTCGATCACCGGAGCGATGGCCCTCATTATGAATTTCGGCACCGACGAACTGAAACAGACGTACCTTCCCAAAATGCTGGAAGGAAAATGGGGCGGAACGATGTGTCTGACCGAACCCTCCGCCGGCTCCGATGTCGGCGCCCTCAAGAGCAAGGCGGTCAAGCAGGCAGACGGCACCTACCTGATCACCGGCACGAAAATCTTCATCTCCAACGGTGAACACGACTTGGTCGAAAACATCATCCATCCGGTGCTGGCAAGACTGGAAGGCGATCCGGAAGGAACGAAAGGCATCTCCATCTTCATCGTTCCGAAATTCCTGATCAACAAAGACGGTTCCCTGGGTGCCCGCAACGATATGATTTGCACAGGTATCGAGCACAAGATGGGACTCAAGGGAAATGCCACCTCATCGCTCAGTTTCGGCGACAACGGCAAATGCGTAGGTTACCTGCTGGGCAACGAACGCCAGGGGATGCAGATCATGTTCCAGCTCATGAATGCAGCCCGCATCCATACGGGTGTTCAGGCAGAGGGTTGCTCCAGCGCCGCCTATCTGCATGCCGTCACCTACGCCCGCAACAGGGTCCAGAGCGCCCTCGTTACGAATCCCAAGGGCGGCCCCGTTGCCATCATCAATCATCCCGACGTCAAGCGTATGCTCCTTTATATGAAGAGCACCGTCGAAGGAATGCGGATGCTGTGCCTGTTCCTCGCTTATCATGAAGATATCATGCATGTGTCGAAGGACCCCGAAGAAGTAAAGGCATCGACCGGTATTGTTGAAATTCTCACGCCCATTGTAAAGGCCGGTATATCGGATGCCGCCTGGCTGGTGACGTCTGAAGCCATCCAGGTTTACGGAGGCTACGGCTATTGTAATGAATATCCTGTTGAGCAGTACGCCCGCGACGTCAAGGTCCTCTCGATCTATGAAGGGACCAACGCCATCCAGTCGCTCGACCTGGTTATGCGTAAAATCCTCATGAATCCTGAGATGTACAACTACTCTCAGCTGAGAAAATGGATGAATGACACCATCGCGAAGGCCAAGGGTGTTGTCGAAGATAAGTATATCAACCCGGTTGTCGAAGGTATGGCAAAGTTCGACGAGACGATCGAGATGATGAAGAAGCAGTTGGGCGAGATGAAGATTCTTCTTCTGCTGAATAATGCAACGTCCTTCCAGCAGGCCATGTTCCCCCTGGTCCTGGCCTGGCTGCATCTGTGGAGCCTCACCATCACCACTCCCAAAGCCAAAGCGCTCTTGGGCGATGCCAAGGGAGCGGATCGCGCGAAGATCATCGCCGACAACCCGGAAGCCGCCTACTACAGCGGGCGCGTGCTGTCGTCGCAGTTTTTCATCGGCGCGGAATTCCCCAAATTCTACGGTCGCCTCGCTTGTATCATGAACAATGAAGGCGCAGCGCTGAAGGTAGAGTCGGACAACTTTACCGGAGCGATGAAAGAATAGGGCGTGAAGCGTTAATCGTGAAGAGTGAAGCGTGAAAGATGATGATCAGCGATTGCTCCGTGCGGAGCAATCGCTGATTGCACTATTTACTGAGGAGGGGAAATGAGAAGCAAGAAAGATTATATCAACGGCTTATCCAAGATGAAGCGCAATCTCTATTTCGATGGACAGTTGATCGACCGCACCGATGAAATGCAGATGGATTGTTTAAACACCATCGGTTTAACCTATGACGAAGCCGAAAAACCCGAAAACCAGGATTTGATGACGGCCATTTCCCATCTGACCGGTGAACGGATCAACCGATTTACCCATATTCATCAGAATAAAGAAGATCTGCACAAAAAACAGGACATGACCCGTATGCTCTGCCAGAAAGTCGGTGGTTGCATTCAGCGCTGCATGGGCGTCGATGCCTCCAATGCCATCTATAATGTTTCCTTCGAAGCAGATAAAATGAATAATGGAGAAACTCAGTATCATGAGAACTTTAAGAAATGGCTGACGCGTTTCCAGACAGAAGACCTGATCGGCTGCTGCGCACAGACGGATGTGAAAGGGGATCGCATGCTGCGGCCCTCGCAGCAGCCCAATCCCGGCTCTTATCTGCGGATCAAGGAAAGATTGAAAGACGGAATTGTGGTGGACGGGTGCAAGGTTCACATCTCGGAAGCTTCCGTAGCCGATGAAGTCCTGGTGACGCCCACGCGGGCACTGCTCAAGGAGGATGCCGACTGGGCGGTGTCCTTTGCCGTTCCCGGAGACTGGGACGGTCTCAAGCAGGTTGTCACCATCCATAATCTGCGGCCGCGAGAGCATTACAAACGCGGCGTAACCCAGGGCGCCACGGATTCCTATTTGATTTTTGACAATTGTTTTGTTCCGTGGGAAAGGGTCTTTCTGGCGGGCGAATCCATGTTGGGCGGAGCCATGGCGCTTCTGTTCGCTCTGTTCCACAGGCATTCCTACTCGGGCTGTAAACCGGCGATCGGTGACCTCATCCTGGGAACCGCCGCTCTGGCCGCCGAGGCGAACAACATCCACAAAGAATCCCATGTCCGGGAAAAACTGGCCGAGTTGATCATGACTACCGAACTGGGCTACGCGGCCGGCTACACGGCTTCCGATCTGGGGAAGCCCGAATTGTATGTTCCGGGCTATGGGTTTGTTCCCTTCGGACCGGGATCCTATATTCCCCATTCCATCTACTGCAACGTTGGCCGCTGTATGTCCGGGGAAGCGGTCTGGCGGGAGGCGGAAATTGTCTGTGACATTGCCGGCGGAGTCCCGGCCACATTCCCGCATGAGAAGGATTTCTTGAATCCGGAAACGGGAGAACTTCTTCTGAAGTACACCAAGCGAAGTCCTAACATGTCGGCCGAGGATCAGGCTCAGCTCTGGCGCCTGATCGGCGATAGCCTCTGTTCAGCCTCCGGCGGCATTGCCAAGGTGGGCGGTTATCACGGCGGCGGCTCGCCGATTATGGAACAGATTGCCATCACCACGCAGTATGACATCGAATCGCGCAAGAAGCTGGTTAAATACATTGCCGGGATGAGCGGCGGCGATCGCGATGCGTTAAGCAAAGGCTCTGCGGCAAAGAAATAGAAAGGATATACTTTTAACATCACTGCAAGGAGGTTCCCCCCTGATGACGACGAAACCCTGGCAAAGATTTTATGACTATTATGTTCCCTCAACGATCCGTTACCCGCAGTATCCGGCGCAGCGAATTTTCCAACTGGCCGCCGGCGCCCAACCGAATAAAGTCTGCACGACCTTTTATGGATCGGAGCTGACTTACTGGCAGGTTCGCGAGCAGGTGCTCAGATTTGCCAATGCCCTGGCCGCTAAGGGCGTGAAAAAAGGCGACCGCGTCGGTATTCAGTTGCCCAATTGTCCGCAGTTTGTTGTGTCCTATCTGGCGATCATGCATCTGGGCGGAATTGTCGTCAACATTAATCCGCTCTATACCGCAGCCGAACTTCAGTTCATCATCCAGAACACGACCCTGGAAACACTCATTACGTTTGACATGATTCTGCCAAATGTGCGCCCCGTCGTAAAAGAAACCGGCCTCAGGCGCGTCGTGGTCACCAAGGTTACGGATTACATCAATGGACTGGGGGTGAGCACCGCCAAAAGCCTGGATCTGGAAGAAGGCTGGCTGCACTTCTCCGAGCTGATTGAAAACTGCAAAGATACACGTCCTCCCAGGGTCCCGATCGTACCTTCCGACCCGGCCATGATCCAGTTTACCGGCGGGACGACGGGATTTCCAAAAGGGGCGCTCCTGACGCACGGCAATCTGGTGGCCGCTACTTTCCAGTGCGGCATGTGGGCATCTCCCGGCGTTTATACACCTCACGCCATGCCGCAGAGTGAACGCAGTGCCTTATGCGCTTTGCCGTTCTTCCACGTTTACGGCAATATCGTGGCGATGAACTGGTCGTTTTTCGGATGCGCCACACTCATTTTGATGCCGCGATTTGAGATCGATGAGATCCTGGATACGATTGTGAAGTCCGGCCATATTACCTATTTCCCGGCGGTGCCCACGATGATCACCGCCATTGTCAACCACCCCAAGGCGGCCAGTCTCGATCTGGGTAAATATCTCGGCCTGCTCAATTCAGGCGGCGCGCCGATGCCCATAGAACTGATCGAGCGCGTGATTGATCTGGGCATTACCTTTAATGAAGGCTATGGGCTCAGTGAAACGAGTTCGATTACGATTGCCAATCCGATTGCCTACAACAAAGTCGGTTCCATCGGCATCCCGATGCCGGACAATATTTATCGTATTGTAGATGTGGAAAATGGTGTGGATGACGTAAAGCCCGGCAACTCCGGAGAACTGCTTGTTAAGGGGCCCACGGTGATGCAAGGCTACTGGAACAATCCCACGGAGACCGCCAACCAGTTGAAAGACGGCTGGCTCTACACCGGCGATGTCGCGCAGGTCGACGAAGACGGCTACATCTTTATCGTCGACCGCAAGAAAGACATGATCATCGCCAGCGGCTTCAACATTTATCCGCGGGAAATTGAAGAAGTTCTTTATGAGCATCCCAAAATTTCCGAGGCGGTCGCCATCGGCATTCCGCACGACTACCGGGGTGAGACGGTGAAAGCTTTTGTTGTGCTGCATCCGGGCCAGACGGCCACCGAACAGGAAATCATCGATTTCTGCAAAGTGAAGCTGACGGCCTACAAAGTGCCCAAGATCGTGGAATTCCGCGAGGCCGTGCCCAAATCACCGGTCGGAAAAATCCTGCGCAAAGTTCTGCGGGATGAAGAATTGTCCAAGTTGAAGAAATAACACATTGGATATGTGCGCCAATTCTTTGGAAGAGATTGTTGACGCAATGTAACAGAACAAGGGGATGACATCCCTTGTTCCAATCTAATTTGAAATAAGGAGATGCAGTATGAAAACTGAAGACGTCAAAACGATTGCCATGATCGGCGCGGGGGATATGGGTCACGGAATCGCTGCCTGCTGCCTGATGGGCGGCTATAAAGTTATTCTGCGGGATATCGACCAGAAGTATGTGGATAAAGGTATGGCGGGCATCAAGGCCAGCTTTGACAAATTTAAGGAAAAGGGCAAAATGACGCCTGAGGCCTATACCGATGCCCTGGCCCGTCTAACGCCGATGGTCGATTTACAGGCGGCTGTCAAAGACGCGGACTTCGTCATTGAAGCTGTTCCCGAAAAGCTGGACCTCAAAAAGAGCGTGTTTGCCGATCTTGACAAATTTGCTCCGAAGCACGCGATTCTGGCCTCCAACACCTCCAACATCAGCATCACCGAAATTGCCACCGCGACAAAAAGGCCGGACAAGGTCATCGGCTATCATTTCTTCAATCCGGCCATTTTGATGAAGCTTGTGGAAGTGATCAAGGGAAAAGCGACCTCCGACGAATCGATCCAGATTGGCTACGATATCGCAAAAAAAATAAAAAAAGTTCCCGTGATAGTCAAGAAGGATTCGCCTGGATTCATCTGCAACCGGGTCAATGAACCCACCTTGATTTTACTTTCCAAAATTCTGGAAGCCGGAAGCCCCACGCCGGAAGAATTCGACGCGGCGCTCAAGCCCATCATGGCCATGCCGCCCTTTGAGCTGGTGGATTATGTCGGCATTGATATCGCCGTCCACGGTCTGGAATATTTCACGCAGGTGCTCTCCAAGGATTACAAGCCGTCGGATGCGTTTTTATCGTATGTGAAAACCGGCAACCTGGGTAAAAAGACCGGCAAGGGATTCTATGACTGGTCAAAGGGGAGGCCCGCCATTGATCTGACCAAGGCCACAGGGGAATTTGATCTCAATCATCTGATTGCGCTTCAGGTCAACGAAGCGACAAAACTTCTGGAAGAAGGCGTTGCGGATGATCCGAAAGAAATCGATCTGGCAATGGCCAACGGCGGCGGATCACCCTTCGGGCCTTTTTTACTGGCGCAGGGCGTCGGTTATCCGGTGCTGCTTGCGAAGCTCGAAGAAATTCACAAAAAATTTCCTCTGGATATTTTCAAGGCGACGCAAACGATGAAGGACGGTAAAATAAAAGTATAGTTACGATCAATCTTTGTTCTCCCTGATGCCCACCCCTGCTTGCCTTAGGCTGCCACCCCGGTTGCCTAGGCTAAAGCAGTCGGGGTGGCATTAGCGGAGATTTTTTTTTAGTTAAATATACCGGGAGAATGAATGGATCAAAGACTGGCAGGAAAAGTAGCGATTGTTACCGGCGCGGGTCAGATGCCTGGGCAAACCATCGGCAATGGCCGGGCGATAGCGATTCTGTTTGCCAGGGCCGGGGCGAAGGTTTGTCTGGTTGACCGCAATTTGGAATCAGCGCGTGAAACGGAGGCTTTGATCGCCAAAGAAGGCGGTGAGTCTTTTGCGCTGGTCGCTGATGTCACCTCGTCGGAAGATTGCAGGAAAATGGCGGAGAAATGCGCCGAAAGGTATGGCCGCATCGATATCCTCGTGAATAATGTCGGAACCGGCGGCGAGGCCCTCGGGCCTGTTAATCTCAAAGAAGAAGACTGGGATCGTATTTTCAGCGTCAACGTCAAAAGCGCTTATCTGACCTGCAAGCATGTCATGCCCCACATGGAACAGCAGGGGTCGGGCTCGATTGTGAACATATCGTCAATTGCATCCGTTGCAGCATCGGGCATGCTGGCCTATAAGTCGTCCAAGTCGGCGCTCAATTCTCTGACGCATTCCATCGCTTACAATTATGCGGCCAAAGGCATTCGCGCCAATGTGGTCATGCCCGGTTTTATCGATACGCCGATTGCCATCGAAGGCAATTTGAAATACCGCAACATCAGCCGCGAGGACCTTTATAAAGAACGCGAAGCCCGCATTCCGCTCAAAGGCGGCATGGGAACCGCCTGGGATACGGCGTATGCGGCTCTGTATTTTGCCTCCGATGAATCCAAATTTGTCACCGGTGCGACTTTGACCGTGGACGGCGGACAGAGTACGAGGATAGGATAAAGGAGTTTCAATGGCTCGAATCAGTTACCCCGATGAAGCATCTGCATCTGAAGAATTTAAGAATACGTACCGCAGTGTGAAGGAAAAGGGCGGGAAGGTGCTCAATATTCAAAGAATCATGCAACACTCTCCCGGCGTTGGTTTTCAATGCCTGCGCCTGGGGAATTCGATTCTGCTGAAAGGCGTTGTGCCGAAGAAACTGCGTGAACTGGCGATTTTGCGCGTGGGCAATCTGTATTCAGCCAACTATGAGTGGACGCAGCACGTGGCGATTGCTTTGCGGGTGGGGGTGCGTAAGCCCCAGATCGACGCTCTGCCTTACTGGCGGAATTCTGCCGAATTTGATGAACAGGAAAAAGCGGTGCTTAGCTATACTGATGAAGTGACGTTGAAGATCCGCGTCCGGGATGACACCTTTTCAGCCTTGCGTTCATTTTTCAACGAGGAAGCGATTGTGGAGCTGACAACAGCCGTCGGTTACTACGGCATGATCTGCCGGATTCTTGAATCGCTTCAGGTGGAACTGGAAGAGGAGTAAAAATGGATCTGGGATTAAAAGGCAAAGTCGCGCTGATCACCGGCGGGTCCAAAGGCATTGGGCTTGCCTGTGCGGAAATGCTGGCGTCGGAAGGATGCCGCCTGCATCTTGCGGCGCGAAGCGTTTCCGATTTACAGACCGTTAAAAAAGATTTGGAAAATCGCTTTACCGCGCAGGTGAATATTTATCCCGTCGATTTGAGCCGGGGCGATGAAGCGCGCAAACTAGCCGTTGACTGCGCTGACGTCGATATTCTGGTCAACAACGCGGGTGCGATTCCGCGCGGCGATTTATGGCAGATCGAGGAGGCCCGCTTTCGCGAGGCCTGGGATTTGAAAGTATTCGGTTACATCAACTTGTGCCGGGCCGTCTATCCGCAGATGAAATCGAGAGGCAAGGGCGTGATCGTGAACATCATCGGCGCGGCAGGAGAAAGACCCAGGCCCGATTATATTGCGGGCGGCGCGGCCAATGCTTCGCTTATGGCTTTTACCAAAGCATTGGGCTCCAAAAGCCTCAATGACGGTATTCGCGTGGTGGGGGTCAATCCCGGGCTGATTCAGACCCAAAGGCTGGAAACGCTTTTGCGGGGATTTGCCCAATCCAAATTCGGCGATCCGTCGCGCTGGAAGGAACTCTTGCCTGCCGATCCGAAGCCGGGCGTACCGCAGGACATCGCCAATCTGGTTTCGTTTCTGGCGTCGGACCGCGCGCAATTTATCACGGGCACTATTGTCACCATTGACGGCGGCATCACCGGTTACTGAAAGCAAGACAACATTCATTGCACGACGCTAGGCCTTGGTGACTGTTTTCTGCAGGCTTCTGAAGGTCCATTAAAAAATTGACGAAGGAGGAGACGGCATGAAGCACACAAAAGGAATTTTGGTTTTATGGGTTGCCATACTGATTCTTTTGCCGGGGAGCCGGAGCCTGGCCAAGGATATTGTCATCGGCTATTCCGGTCCGCTGCAGGGTCCCGCATCCGAATACGGTCAGGATGTGGGCAACGGCATTGAGATGGCCGTCAATGAAGTCAATGAGGCAGGCGGGATTAAAATTAAGGGAGAGGTCTATAAGCTTCGTCTGGAGAAACTCGATGATCGCGTCGACCCCACTCGCGCCCTCCACAATGCCCGTAGGTTTCAGGAGCAGGGCGCTATCGCCGTGTTCAATTCGGTTTTTACCACGGTCGCCCCGATGACGCGCATCAATAATGAGAAGGGCAGAGAGTTTATTCTGGTCGCCTATACCAGTTCGCCCAAACTGATGGAAATGTCCAACCGCCTGATTGTGATGCCCCAGCCTTTCAGCTCCTATATCGAGATTCATACCAACTGGGCGCGTTATGTCAAAGGCTGGAAAACCTGTGCGACCGTGATTACGCTTGGCGCCTATGGTGATGAATGGCGTGCGGCGTTTCGGGAAGCCTGGGAAAGAAAAGGTGGAACCATCACCATTGAAAAGCCCGCCAATTATTATACGGAAACAGATTTTTCCGCTCAGCTGACGGCGGCGCTGGCGACCAAACCGGATTGTTTGCTGGTCGGCGGACCGTCCGCACCGACTGCGTTGGTCATTGAACAGGCGCGGGCGCTGGGGTTCAAGGGAGGCTTCATCCTGATTGATCAGGCCAAGCAGGATTACATCGCTGAAATTCTCAAGAATGAAAAAATGCTGGGAGATATGATCGGTGTGGCCGGTCTTGACGCGTTTCCGCCTTATCCGGGACAGAACTTCGGAGACCGGTATCGCAAGAGATACAATAATCGCAAGCCCACCTGGGAGTGCACAGTGCCTTATGTCTATATGCATGCGATCGCGAAAGCGATTGCCATCGCACAAACGCCCAGTGACGCCTATAAAATCCGGGAAGCTCTGCCGAAAGCGTTTCCGATGGCCGGTGATAAATATCCGGCGGAATCTCTGGGCATGAATGAGGAAGGCCGTTTCTATGGATGGTGCATCGTGCAGAAACGGACCGGAGGCAAGGCGGATGCCCCGGAATTGTATGCCTGGTGGCCCAAGAGCCAGGAGGAATTTGAGCGTTATAAGGCGATATCAAAAATCAGCCCCACGCTCAAGCATCGGCAAAAATGGCTCTGGGCAAAGGATCGTAATTATTAACCAGCGTATTTGACGGGGAAAGATAGGCGATGTGTGGACGATTTGTCTCGATTAGCGATTTGTCGGTCATTGCCCGGGACTTTAATGTGCCCAATATAGCCATCCATTTTTCGCCCAGCCGCAATGTCAGTCCCGGCCGGCATATTCCCGTGGTGATAACTTCCGACCATGGAAATAGGCTGGCTTTTTATTTATGGGGCCTGATTCCCTTCTGGGCGAAGGACCCCTCCATCGGCGCAAGGCTCATCAACGCCCGTGCCGAAACGCTCACACAAAAACCCAGCTTCAAAAATGCCTTTGCCCAAAGACGATGCCTGATTCCCGCCGACGGTTTTTATGAATGGAAAAAAGAAGGAAATAAAAAAGTCCCCTACTTATTTTCTCTGACATCAGGCCTACCCTTTGCCTTTGCCGGCCTTTACGAGCGGTGGATGGCGCCTGATCAAAAGCCGGTGGAAACCTGCACGATCATCACCACCGCAGCCAATGAGATTGTTCAACCCATCCACGACCGCATGCCTGTGATTGTTCCCAAAGACGCACAGGGCATCTGGTTGAATACGGAAGGCACAGATGCGTCAACCCTCCTGGACATTTTAAAGCCCTATCCCGCCGAACAAATGACATGCAAACCGGTTATTGAAGGTGGAGACTGAATTATTCAGGCAAAGTCAGAACAAGGGGTTGCAACCCCTTGTTCTAGGCGTAGGGCTGATGGCAGCGAAGTTTCTTATGAAGTCATCACTTGCGCCGCTTTGGTTTTTCCGGCGGGAAAAGGCTGGTGTATTTTTGATACAGTTTCGTTTTACATGAGCGGTCTCTATATACTGAAAATGATCCTTTGGTTCAATCCCTTTTCGCAGCGACGGTGATGAATGGCCGTGCGGCAGCAATGTGTTTGTTGTTTTCACACTACCCCTTCCCCTTCATCGTACCCTAAAGGGCGCACAATGAAGGGGAGATTACGGCTTCCTTATTCCGCAGGCAAAATAAAATAATGGAAATTCAACGACATTTCATATATTTAAAATTCACGGGTATGAATAATACTGAAAAAATAAGGATGGATATCCATGAGCAGATACTGGAGTCAGACGGTCAAAAACATCAAGCCCTATGTTCCCGGAGAGCAGCCGAAAGACCGGAAATATATTAAACTCAATACCAATGAAAATCCTTATCCGCCTTCTGCAATGGTTATTTGGGCCATCAAAAATGCGGCCAATGATACCTTGCGACTCTATCCTGATCCGTCAGCTGATGACCTTCGAGACACGATAGCTGCGCACTTTGGTCTCAAAAGAGACAATGTGTTTATCGGCAACGGCTCCGATGAATTACTGGCCTTTTCCTTTCCGGCCTTTTTTGAACCAGTCGGCCTTCCCGTTCTTTTTGCCGAAATCACGTATAGCTTCTATCCGGTTTATGCGGCTCTTTTTAATACCCACTACCGGCTGATTCCGGTTGATGATGAATTCAACGTGTCTCTTGACGGTTATTTTCAGGAGAATGGCGGGATTCTCATTGCCAATCCCAATGCGCCCAGTGGGATTGGCATTCCTCTGGAAGACATTGAAAAAATCCTGAAACAAAATGAAAACAGCGTGGTCATTCTGGATGAGGCCTACATCGATTTTGGCGGCCGGTCCGCAGTCGGCCTGATTCATCGTTATCCGAATTTGCTGGTGATCCGGACATTGTCCAAATCATACTCCCTGGCTGGATTGCGGGTTGGATTTGCTTTAGGCAACGAAGAGTTGATTGAAGGCATCATTCGGATAAAAGATTCGATCAATTCGTATACGGTGGATCGTCTGGCTCAAGCCGGCGCGCGGGAAGCCATTAAAGACGACGCTTACTTTCAGGAAACAAGGTTGAAGATCATCAAGACCCGCGAGCGGGTGTCGGCAACACTGCAAGGTTTGGGGTTCCAGGTCATCCCGTCTCAGGCCAATTTCATCTTTGTCAGCCACAAGCAATATCCGGGGCGTGTCTTGTTTCAAATCTTAAGGGACAAAGGCATTCTGGTCCGTTATTTTGACAAACCTAAAATTGACAACTTCATTCGGGTGACGATCGGAACCGATGAGGAAATGGACCGCTTCCTGGACGCTATTGCCGATATGGGTGAACAAGGGATTTCATGACTGCACAGCGGCGTGGTGTAACAACACCGCTGTGCAGTGTAATTTTCAGTTTGTTGTAAAGCTCCATTCTTTTTCAAGCAACATTGTATTACCGGCCAGATCAGCAACCCCTATGGTGACCCGTGCGATATATTCGATGCCAGGCAGGAGATCGATGCCTGGGTTGAAGGTTGCTGTTGTGCCATCGTACGTCACAATGCCTACTACGGGGATGGGGCCGGCTGATGTTTCCAGCGTAAAGGTTGTTAGGGTGATCGTTTCCGGATCCATCGCCTCATTAAATGTGACGTTGATGTCCCCGTTGCCCGGCACGCCGGTTGCGTTATCTGCCGGGCTTATGGAAATCACTTCCGGTTTGATGATGTCTTCAGATACACCTACCGTAAAACTCCAGCTCTTAGCGGCAGCCAGTGCGTTGTCGGATACATCCTTGGCCGCGGTCGTAAGGGTAGCCGTATGAATGCCGGCTGTGAGAGGGGCGGTCGGCCTAAAGATCGCAACGTGGTTGATTACATTATAGGTGACTTCTCCTGCAACAACGCCGCCGGGTCCGGTCAACGTAAATGTCCCCGTCCCGGTGATGGTTGAAGATCTCATCGACTCATTGAAGGTGGCAGTGATTTTTCTGTTGATCATCACATCGGTGGCGCCGGCAGCAGGTATTGTGGATTGGACCGTGGGCGCCGTATTGTCATTTGGGCTGGGGAGTAAGTCATCTACCACACCGCTTCCGCAACCGGCCAGAAAACCGGCCAGAAATCTTTCCGGCTGTATCCCGTTATCCGCTCAAAGGCTGGATTTGCGTAATGGATAATCCCCTGAGCATCGGTCATGAAAATGGCTTCCCCGGATTGCTCAACGGCCGCCATCAATCGCTTACGCTCGGCATCCGCCCGCTTGCGCTCAGTGATATCACGAATGTTGCATTGAATCACCTTGCTGTGGTCCACCAGGTAAACATTGCTCACAAACTCCACGGCGATGGGATGACCATCGTAGGCTTCCAGCGGTAAATCATCGTAACGGATATATTCGTTGTCCTGCAGCGTCCGGAAAGCGTCCTTGGATGCGGCTATGTCTTTGAATGCGCCAAGCTCCCAGAGATATTGCCCGCATAGGGTGTCGTAAGAATAACCGAGTAAATTCAGAAGGAAAGGGTTGGCATCGACGACCTTGCCTGTATCGGCGTCGAGAATCAGGATGCCGTCCTTGGCGGATTCAAAGAGCCGCCGGTAACGCTTCTCGGAATCTAACAGCGTGCCCCCGTTCTGCAGCTTATGCAGCAAGGTTTCTTCCAAAAGCGCAATTCGCCGATTCAGTGTGGCGTTGTCAAGGCGCAGCGGGTTTTCGATATTTGTGCTTGGCATAGCCATACCTCAATTAACGAATCTTCTGCTCAGGTCCTCCGTGCAGGTTCTAAATGAATCAGTCTAATTTCCAGTTCACACGTGTGATGAACTCAGCAAATACCCGGACCACAGGCATTTCCCGGGGTCAGAAAGATTGTCCATAGTGCAATGGCAATCAAGAAAACAGCGGCGGGGATGGCCATGAATGCTACGGTTCTGGCAACAATATCCGTCACGTCTTCACCGTCTTTGATTTCACGGAACATACTTTTGTTCATGCTGCGAGTCCTTTCCGGTTGTCGCGACACCCCTCGTGTTCCTGATGATCGCCTGATCATTCCAAATCTGATTTCTGATCCAACATCAACGCCACGTCATACTCGCCATCTTTTACCGGATGTTCAGTGGGACCGGTTCCTTTGGGCGGATCAATAAACGCACAGGGATTGCCCTGTTTATCGTAAAAATAAGGCGTCTTCCCGGCCTCGTAAATCACCACGCCTGGTTTTCCGTGATATTTGTGCAAGCGTTTCCATTCTTGCTGGGCATGTTCCGTCCGAAAAGCTTCTTCCATGGCCTGTCTGTAAGCAAGGGTCGATTCTTGTCCGTAGGTATAGGCTGCAGGCGAGTTTAGATAGAGATAGGATGTTGCGCCGAGAAATACGGTAATCAGGAGAAAGGATGCCATGAGGGTAACGATGGGGCTCAATATAGGTAATTTCGTGGCAAACTTCTGATCTGTATTTTGTTGCGTCTCTATCATGATCTCCTGCCTTGCCAGGTCTGTCGCGCCCTGGCCGAAGAGGGGGAACCGTTTTAAACGGCCCTTCGCCCTTGAATGACTCTGACCAGCACAACGACGATGGCAATGACCAGCAGGACATGAATAAAATAACCCATTGTATAGCCTGTCACCAGTCCCAGCGCCCACAAAATTAACAGGATTAATGCGATTGTCCACAACATAGATTGCTCCTTTCTGATGGTTCATTCCCGCTGCCGGCGATGGCATTACTTTGCATGCCGGCAGCGGGAATGAGGGTTTTTAACGTCTGACTCTGGGCTACTCGATGGTCATGTTGTTTTTCACACTCTTTACACCGTTTACATCTTCGGCGTATTTGGCGGCCAGATCCTTTTCAGCTGCGTTTTTTGCCTTGCCGGTCAATGTCACTACACCCTTCTTCGTAGTGACCGAAGTCTTGAGGCCGCTGGTTGAGCTGTGATAGAGCAGCACAACTTTTACCTGAGCGGTAATGGAAGCGTCATCAATTTTTGAGCCGACCGTTTGCTTCTTTTTTGCCATTTTTCCGATGGTCATCTCATTACTGACGCCTTTGACCCCTTCGACATCCTTTACGTATTCGGTGGTCAGATCTTTTTGCGCCTGGCTGTCGGCTTCGCCCTTCAAGTTGACCATGCCGTCCTTGGTGTTAACCTCTGTCTTGGCGCTCACATTGCGTTTAAACAGGAGCAAGGCTTTTACTTTTGTTGTGATCCACGCATCTGAGTTATACTCCGGCTGTGGTCCTTTGACTTCCAGCTTGTTGTCCACACTCTGGACACCGGAGACGCCTGCTGCCGTCTCCTGGGCCAATGATTTATGGGATTCTTCGGAAACAGTGCCTGTTAAAGTTACGGCGCCATTGACGGACTGAACTTTAATATCATCAGCTTTGAGATAATTTTTGAATACGTGCGTGTTTTTGATGGATGATTCGATGCGGCTGTCCATCTTGGCTGCATACGCGGGCAAGCCCACCGCCAGCAGCGCAACCGCTGCAATCATTACGACGACTAATTTATACATTGTTTTCATTGGGACGTTCTCCTTCGGGTTGTAGTTAATGTTGTTTTGAACTTGTATGCCCGAAAGGCTGCATGCCTTTCGAGTCCTCGTTATTCAGGATTCTGCGATCCATCAGCGGATCAATGCGAGAATACCAATGATAATCAGATAGACGGTAACGATATAGCTCAATATCGGGACTTGATCCCTGGCGCATGATTCCAAAACATTTATTTTCATTTGCGGCTCCTTTGCCTATTTCACGACAAGATTGTTTTTTATAACTTTGACCTTTGATGTCTCCTCCGTCCCTGCCAGGCTGAAAACAGTGTGGAATCTCCTTTCATAGGGCTCTTGGAGCAGGTTTTGTGCGCCGCCCCGGAACACCCTTGCATTGTCCGATTGCATGTGGGTGATAAGATTTTCCCGGGTATCCCATTCTTCGAGAAGAAACAGTTGATCCTCATCCTCGATACTCCGGCAGAAATCGCAACGTCGGCATCCGTTCTCCATCCTGATGGAAGAAGACAATGAAGCAATGGTTTGTGACAGCTCCAGGCGCTTCTCAGAAAGGACCTTCATTCGTGTGACGACCAGGATCATAAAAAAACTTTCATATCTATTATCAAAATAATTCTAAAACTATCATAGCAAGGAGTCTGCCATTTGCCGCAGGGGCGGCAGAAGTTGATGTTCATCCTTTAATAACAGAGGGTTGGATAACGGGGCGCCTGCGATCCCATCGTTTAAGTGAATCGCCTTGGCCTCAGTATTTGGCGGAGCCTCAGTATCCTGAGGGATGTTGTTCTCCGGCGTGTCCGAATCTTCCGCCAGGTACTGATTAATGCTTTCTTCCATTGGAGCCGGAAACGCAGGCACAGGTCCTGTCAGCTTTTCGCGGTATATGTTGAGCGTGATGTCTCTGAACACCGGAAGCGCCACCCTGCCGCCGGTTTCCCTGGATCCGAGGGAGCGGTTGTCGTCAAAGCCGATACGCACGGCGATGGTGATTCCCTCCGGGCCGTACGTGGAGCCGACAAAGAGCGCATCCCGGAAGTCATTGGTTGTTCCTGTCTTTCCCATCACGGGGATCGGAAAGAAGCCTGCGGAAAGCGCATGAGCCGTGCCGGTAGGTATGCGCACAATACCGCGCAGGCCTTCCTGAATAAGCGCCAGCGCATAGAGGTTGACGGAAGCCGGTCGGCTGTGTTCGTTTGCGGCGGATACTTTGCCCGAAGCGTGAACGATCTTCCGGATTACATAGGGCCTTGCGGAAATGCCCGAGGCCATTGTCCGATAGGCATTGGCCAGCTCCAGCAGATTCACTTCGGATGCCCCCAGCGCAGTTGTGGCATAGGGTTGCAGCGGTGTGCGGATTCCCAGGCTCCTTGCCGTCCACATAATGCTGTCCATCCCGATCTTTCCTGTGATCCAAATCGCCGCGGCGTTTCTGGATTGTGCCAGCGCCTCCCGGAGCGGCATCAGGCCTTTGAAGTGTCCATCGTAGTTTGCGATCCATTTTATTTTCTGGTTTCCGCCGTCGGGAACGCTGATGCGTTCGTCGGGAATCAGTGTGTCGAGATTAAATACTCCCTGCTGAAAAGCGGCGAGGTACACGATGGGTTTCATCGCGGAGCCCGGCTGCCGCAGAGATTTTGTGACGCGGTTGAAGTCGCTGTATGAACTGGAACGGTCCTGGTAGAACTGACGGCCGCCCGTTTCGGCAAGGATGCCTGCATCGGAGTTTCTCAGCACAACGACAGAACCCTGGAGCAGACCTTTGGCGGCAGGGCGTCGCTTTTCGTAAAGCGCGAGGCCGCGCTCCAGGGCATTATCCGCAATCTGCTGCACCCGGGCGTCCACCGTTGAGTAAACCTGGATGCGGCCCTGCAGGAGATCTTCTACCCCCAGATCGGCATGGCGGTCTTTGAGCTCTTCCAGGATACTGCCGACAACCGCATGCCCCAGAAATGTCGTGCTTTTACGTCCTACGGGCGCATGAATGGGGCGCTTTTGGGCATTGACTTGCCTGTCCGGGGAAATGAAACCGTTTGACGCCATCAGTGCCAGGCTTTGATTTCTCCGCAGCAAGACTCTCTCGGTGTTTTTCGCACCGGGCGCGTAGTTGCGAGGCGACTTGGCAATCGAGGCAAGCAGGGCGGCCAGGTCCGCATCTTCCACGGTGAACGTGGCGAGGGGACGGCCAAAATAATATTCCGCCGCCGCCGCGAATCCGTACTGGCCGTTTCCCATGTAGATCAAACTGGCGTATCGGGCCAGAATTTCTTCCTTCGCGCGGCGTTTTGAACCGAAGCGCTCCTGCATCTTATTTTCGACCCACAACGAAAGTCGAATCTCTTCGAGCTTCCGCACCAGCATATTGACGCTTTGTGAGCCGATCAGATAGGACAACGCGCGGGGCAAGAGCACACCATGCAGAAGTTGATCGCTGTTTTCCTGAGCCGTCATGTTTTGGAAAATCGTCAGGTCTTTGAGAAAATGACACCGTACGAGCTGTTGGGTGATGGTCGATCCGCCATGCGGGAAGATCGCCTCGCTTTTGACCTCGTCCTCCCGGCTGAATGTGGTCAGTCTTGCAGCCAGTGTTCGAAATCTGATTTTGCTAAGGACGCGAGGAATGACGGAATAGTCAATGCCGTTATGGGTGAAGAAATTCTTGTCCTCGGCGGCAAGGATCGCATCGCGAACCACAGGAGGGATGTCCTGATACCGGATATTCCGGCGATACTCTCTGGCCATTTCCAGGAGCGGCTGATCTTTGGCATCGTAAACGTGACCGATGGTTGGAAACTCAAAACGGGTGAGAGGTTCTATGGCAGGCAGGTTGGTTCGGTCAAAATAGATGCGATAAAATCCAAGAAAAACGAGTGTGGTTACAGCGACGGTCGTGCAAATGAGAAGGCGAATGAGACCGCGCTGCCAACTTAAAGCGCCTGTCTTTTCGCGGATGCGCCGGAATTTACGCGCCGCCGTGTCAGAAGCCCACTGATAGCAACTTTTATGGGCAATCGTGTCGCTATCAGTGGATGGATGACTATCCTCTGCGGGGTGAGGTTTTCTTTTCCCCTGTGTCTTATTTATCCGTAACACCGGCTGAGGCCTGCTTGAATTCACTATGGGCCAAAATTTCTTTTGTCTTCTGACGCGCCTCGCTGATATGCCGATCCGCGTCCCTCTTTAGCTCCGTGGCCTGATGCCTGGCTTCTTCAAGGATCTGTTTTGCTTTCGAACTGGCATCCGTATAAATGTCTTTTGCATCCTTTAACACCGCGCTGCCTTTTTCCTTGATCTCCGAGCGCAGTTCTTTCCCGGATTTCGGTGCGAATAAAATGCCGGCCACCGCGCCTAAAGCGCCACCGATCATTAAACCCATAAATAAATGTCCTTTCAGTTTTTCATGCAACATCTTGATACATTCTCCTTTCTTCCCTTTATTTTATTCCGTCAAATATACATCCTGTCGCCTGCAGCAAGCGATCTCCCCGCTTTCTTCTCACCTTGCCGATCATCTGATCATTTTACGGCCATGGAAGATTCGCAAGCCAATTCTCTTTTTTAGTTGTCCGGTTTCATGCAAGATTTTAAATTGCCATCCATGAAGAACGTAATGGATCCATTCTGCTGGCATTTAATCATGCCAATGCTGGTCGATTTAGCGAGCAGGCAAGATTCCAGGCTGCCGTTGCTGTAGAATGTGATGGGACCATTACTTTTACATTGGATGCTGTTCACATCGTAATCACTTTTAAGTTGGCAGGATTGCAGTGAGCCGTCGTTATGAAGTGAAACCTTTGTGCCGGAATGACAAATGGACTGGTCGGCGGCAAAGACATGAAAACTTACCATGAAAGATGTCAGGACCAGGATCGAGAAAAGCAAAAATTTAATTTTCATAAAAGAACTCCTTTGATTTTTCTTTTCGGGCGCGCGCCCCGTTTCAATCAATCCCTCACGATGAGGACGGGAATGCTTTTGTCATGGTGGATAACCCCGTAGGAAACACTGCCCAGGACGGTAGCGGACAAGGCGCTCCTGCCGTGAGAGCCCATGACGATAAGATTTGCTTTGGCCTTTTTCGCCTCTTTTACAATCACCGCCACAGGATGCCCGACCTTTATCAAAATCGTCGAGGCCACGCCGCTTTGATCGCACAGCTTTTTGATGGCTCCGGCATATCCTTCGGCTGCTTCTTTCAGATAATCCTCAATAGGTTCTATGTTTTTCCTTGCCGTCTGCGATGCGGAGGCGGTCCTCGCGATGAGAGATCGCTGATCCATAACGCTCAGGATGATTAGAGAGGCTTTTAACTGCTTTGCAAGATCCACCGCATACACAGCGGCACTTTGAGCCGTTTTTGACCCGTCTGTCGGTACGAGAATTATCGAAATCATACATCCTCCTTTTGTGATCATCATAGAGTAGCAAACCAATCAGCGGATCAATCCGAGAATGCCAATGACAATGAGATAGACGGCAACAATGTAATTGAGCAGTTTCGGAAAAATGAAAATTAATACGCCCGCGATAAGAGAAACAACAGGTTGCGCTGATATAGAGAGTTGCATGGTATCGGGTCTCCTTTCCCGGTTAGACACAAACCGGTCCATTTTATGGTCACCGTCTGCGCTCAGTGTTTAAATGATGAAAAGGCAGAGCAGCTATCGTCTAGTCCACCAATAACCGCCGCCGCCCCCGAACAACAGGACTAACACTACAATAAGAATGATGACTGCTGTTGTACTCATGATCATTGCCTCCGTTTGATTTGTTATACATCTGCTACGACTCCATGCGCGCTTTGGAACAGATCTTTCTTCGCATGGTAAAAATGATCACACCCTTAACATAGCAAGTAGCCTGCCAAGAACCCGGCCCGGGCGGGGAGATTGGATTCATGATTTATAACGGACTGTTAAATTCAAACCTGAGATCAACCTCTGAAAGCAGAAGGGATTCGCCGGCCTCCATATGTGGTGGAGCCGCAATATGTTGAGGGATAATAGGAAAGCCCCTATTGACGTAAAGTTTAATGGACGGCTAATGTTGAGCGCTTGCCAGTAATGCGGCGAATTCCTCGGCGGCGACGGGGCGGCCTAAGTAATAGCCTTGTCCCTCGACGCAGTTCTGGGATTGCAGAAAGGCAAGCTGTTTTTGCGTCTCAATTCCTTCGGCTACCACTCGCTGTTTGAGGCTTTTGCCAATCGCAATGACGGCGCTGACGATGGCCTCGCCGGTATCGCCGTCGATGGCCTGAACGAAAGACTGGTCGATTTTGAGTTCGTCAATCGGGAAGCTCCGCAAATAGCTCAGGCTGGAGTAGCCGGTGCCGAAGTCATCGATGGCAATCTGTATGCCAAGGTCCTTAAGCGCGTTCAGGGTTTCCATCGTCTGTTGCGTGTCCTGCATCATCCCGCTTTCGGTCAGCTCGAAGGTGAGGTGATGCGGGTCCAGGCCGGTGTCGGTGAGGATGTCGCGGACGCCTGAAAGAAAATCCTTGCCATGGAACTCAACCGCCGAGATGTTGACCGCAATCCGACCGAGGTCAAGGCCCTCTTGCAGCCAGGATTGGGCCTGACGGCAGGCTTCGCCGAGCACCCACTTGCCGATCGGCACAATGAGGCCGCAGTCTTCGGCGATGCTCACGAACTGTGTCGGGTAGAAGAGCCTCTGATTGGATCGCTGCCAGCGCAGCAGCGCCTCGGCGCCGGTAATGACGCCGGTTGCGAGATTCACTTTCGGCTGGTAATGCAGCACAAACTTGCTGCGTTCGAGTGCATAATGAAGCGCCTGCCTGATGGATTGTCTTTTGACTGCGTGGACTTTCATGTCCGGTGTGAACACCTGGTAGTTGTTGCGTCCGTTTTTCTTGGCGTGATACATGGCGGTGTCGGCGTTTCGCACCACAGATTCAATATCCTTGCCGTCGTCGGGATAGAGACTGATGCCGATGCTCAAGGTGATGTGAAGTTTGTGGATCCCGATGAGATGAGGCTGGGCCATGGCATCGATCAACTTTTGTGCGGTCAGGGCGGCGCCTTCGGCATCTTCGACATCGGCCAGCAGCACCACAAATTCATCGCCACCATGGCGGCTGACGGTGTCCGAGAGGCGGACGCATGTGGCGAGACGTTTGGCGATGGACTGGAGCAGCTGGTCGCCGATCCCATGCCCGAGTGAATCATTGATGTGCTTGAAGTGGTCAAGATCCAGATACATCAAAGCGACTTTCTTGCCCCGTCGCTTAGCCAACGCAATCGATCTCTCCAGGCGGTCATTCAAAAGTGCACGGTTCGGCAAGCCTGTGAGACCATCGTGCTCGGCCATATGCGCCATTTGCCGGGCGGTCTGCTCTGCGACTTCGGTCATTGTTTGGGCGCGCACCGTTGCAATGACAAGCTGCTCGTTTGCTTCGCGTAGCAACCCCTCCGCCTCAGCGCTGATTTCGGCTTTGTCCTTTGTGGCCTTTCTCTTGATGCGCATAATCTTCTCGCGCAGGTTTTGGGCCTCCTGGCGCAGGTCAGCGGTCGCTTGGCGCCGATCAGCGTTGCCCTGGCGTAAGTCAGCGGTCTCTTCGCGATCAAGAACGGCAGCCTCGCGCAACGCGAGGCTATTTCCGGTCGCAGGGGCCGGGGGCAGAGCGCCCTCGTTCCCCTCAAGAGGCCTCCCGGCGATGTTATTTGAATGAGGCCGTCCTTTTCTGCGCATTATCGATTGCCTCGCTTGACCCTGTCTGCTGCTTTTGCCCGCGTCGGCCGTCCGCCTAAGAGTCCCTCGTAGTCGCGTACCGGGTCGCCAATGACAATACCGCAATCCGTGATCTCGAAAAGCCGAAGCTCATCGCTGTGGGCGCTGCCGCGCACTTTCACAACCGCTAGAACGCGCTTCAGGCGGCTTTCGATTTCGATGTAGCGCTGGACGATGATCGCATCGGTGAGAAAGGCCGATCCATAGGGACTGAACCGCAGATCGGTATAGCGGTCTTCAAGTTCCGACGTCATCAGCACCGTCACACCGAGGTTGGACAGCACGGCGACCATGCGAAACAGAGACTGGCGAAAGTCCTCCCGGAAACTCGGCGCCACCGCCAGTCCGAACCCGGAGAGCGAATCGATGACCACCCGGGTGGCTTTCATCCGGTGAATGAGTTCGATAAGATTCGAAACGATTTCGTCGATCGACAGATCGAGCGAACGGGTATTGATCAGGCCGATTTGCCCGGCGCGGACCATATTGTCGATCGTGCGGGTTCGCGATTGGCTGGGTGTCTGTTCAAACGCCACGATCACGCCCGGTTCGCCCAGGCGTACGCCTTCCGCCAGAAAGGCCGTGGCGAGGATGGTCTTGCCCGATCCGGACGGCCCTGCGACCAAGAGCGAATAGCCCGAAGGCAAGCCGCCGCCCAGCATGTCGTCTAGTCCCGGCACGCCCATGGCCAGTCGCGTTTTGCTTGCGCGCGCTCCGGAGGCTATCGACGCCTCCCCGGTATCGTCTCTAATAATTGCCGCCGGAAAGACTTCGATGCCTTTGCCGGTGATGCGAAAGGTATGCATTCCCGGACGGGTCGCCTGACCGCGCATTTTCAGAACCTGCATCTTGCGCACCATCGAATTTCGGTAGACGCTTTGGCTCAGCGACAGCAGACCGTCGGCCATCGTGAAGATCGGATGTGGGTTTTGCTCCGACGAATATTCCCCGATCAGGAAGGTGGTGGCCTGCCAGCCGCCGAACAGTACACCGAGCTGCTGGATAAACTGTTGCAGACTGATGGTGTCCTTGATCCGATGCTGTGCCTCCAGTATGACCGAGCGGAAAGAATCGACAAAAACCAGCCCCGGAGAGAAGGCCTCGACTTCCCGTGTGATGCGCTTCAGTACCTGCTCAAAATTCCCTGTCGTGACGTCGTCGCTCAAATTGACGAAACGAATCGTTTCATTGATTTTATCGAGATCGAAGAAAGAGAACTGCTGCTGATAACGCAGCATCTTCAAGGGTGGTTCGCCAAGCACGGTGAAAAACAGTGCCGGTCTCTTCTGTGTTGCCAGCGCAAACATGATCTGGTGCGCGAGCGTCGTCTTGCCTGATCCCGGAGGCCCCACGATGATGTTGAAGGAGAATTCCGGCAGCCCGCCGCCAAGGATGGCATCGAGTCCCGGCACGCCGGTGGCGAGTTGACGGATGATTGCTTTTTTGCTCATGATACTCTCTCCTGTTCAGAAGCCGGTAATGGAGGCGCCCAGACCGGACTCAACAAACGCTCCGTCAATGATCCTCCAATCAAGTTTGTCAAAAGTTCGACGAAGGTCGTAAGCAGAGCATAGCTTGCCTCTCTGGCGCTATCCGGCTCGCTGCCTGCAAGGCTTGTCTTGATGCCGGCAAGAAGGCTCTCTTTGTCTGTCTGCCATGCGGCCATTGCCAGCCACGGGTAGGCGCTGCTTGTCAAATGCACAGAGCGGCCCAGCAGCGCATCGGTTCCCTGTGCGCCGATAACCGGTGAGAGCTGGGCGGTCACCCTTTGCCAGGTGATCAAGGTGGCCTCGGCAATCGCGCCTGAATCGGTAACATCCCCGGCACAATTTGCCAGTGTTTTTCTTATCGCTTCCTGAAAAAAGCCGCTGTCTGTTGTTGGCATTGAAATGTCTCCTATGACTCGGCGCCGACTTCGTCACCTGGGGAGGCTCTCTGCATATGACTGTCCGCATTCCTTGGATACGATGCGTGTATCTGCGTTTTTGTTCCTGGGATGCCTGCTGCCATAAGATTGATGCGATGGCTCACTTGCGGCCGATAGAGATATTCCCTTTACTGCCGCTAGTGGCAACCGCAAGCATGATGCCGATACCGATCGCAATCGTGACGGCGATCAAGGTCCAGGTCACACCGATACTGGCCAGAACCCCCATTTTCCAGAGAGCGGCTAGAATGCCGCCGATCAGGATGACATAACCCACAAGATAAGCACCTGTCCATTTCATGAAACCCACCTGAGTGTTAAAATATAAAAAATGACGGCAACGCTCATCTGCTTTGCCTTAAACCACCATCGCCGAACAAACAGACGGACACGACAACGACCATGATGATGGAGGTAACGCTCAGACTAATGATCGCTACACACGGGCAGGCCGGCATTATCACGGTTTATGCGTGTGCTGTCTTTGTTCCCGGTCTGTTATTTTTTGATGTCTTCTACAGTTTTATCAACTTTTTTACCGGCGCGTTCCAAAGGACCCTCATTGCAGCCTGCAAGCCCCGCAACCAGGGTGATGATTGCCAACACAGCGATGATACTTTTATAATATGTCGTCATTTGTATCTCCTTTCGTGAATGGATGAACATGCCTTCAATCTTGTCCGCAGCATGCAGTTAATTGCCGTACTTATTAAAAGAGAGTAGCTGAATGATCATGTTTAGGGAACGGTTCTAACTTCTACGCTGGAACAGGAAGGAAAAATTTCATAGAACCGTCCCCTATCTAATCCATTGATATCAAGTGTCGAAATGTGACAAGCGACACTTAACGTCTATCGTCGTCTAGACCAATAGTAACCGCCGCCCCCGCCGAAGACGAGGAGCAACACGACAACGAGGATGATGATTTCTGTTGTACCCATGATAATTTCCTCCAGTTATTTGTTTTGTTTGACATCTTTTAACAACGCCACTCTCTGTTCAAGAACAGGATCTTCTTTCACATAAAAAAATGATCACATAATCATCATAGCAAGTAGCCTGCCATGAGTCGCGCCCAAACAGGGAGATTGGATTAATGATTTAATAACAGGTTGTTAGATTGATGGCTGAGAACAGCCCCGAAAGCAGAAAATGATTTGCCCGGCCTCAATATATGGTGGAGCCTCAATATGCTGAGGGAGAGCTTAAAGGGGAGGTGAGCTAATTCTCAAATGAGCGGAGTCATATTGGAAGAAAGATGTAGTTACATCCAACGGGTAAACAAGCTTGCCGCCTTCTCTTTCACTTTTTGTAAGAAAGGCCTTTGATCCCACTGATCCATTTGAATGGGGTCGGACTGTGCAAGGTCGTTGGCAAACATGCGCTCCATTTCGATGGCAAACTCACGGCTCAGGACAACTGCGTTTACCTCGTCATTACTGAGGAGACTCCAGTAGTCTAAATTGGTGGAGCCGACCGTTGACCAGACGCCGTCAATGACCGCAGTTTTCGCATGCAGCAGGGCGTTACGGTGCTCATATATTTTTACCCCCACTTTCAAAAGCGCGGAATAATTGTGCCGCGCCGCATGCAAGACCATCGAAGAATCACTGGTCGAGGGGAGAAGAATCTTGACGTCAACCCCGCGTCGGGCTGCGTCCTTTAAGGCATCCAATATCTGGTCATCGGGGATAAAATAGGCATTCGTCAGATGAATGGACTTCTCCGCATAGGTGATCGCGGCCACATAAACGATAAACGTAATGCGGTTGTCGGAGCCTGGGGTGCTGCCGACGATCCGCACAAGGGCTTTCCCATATTCTTTCTGATCGGGTAAATAGTTGTGTCCGACAAGCGCCGGTCCGTTCTGCTTTTGCCAGGTTTCTAAAAAGAGTTTTTGGGCTTCCATCACGGCGGGTCCTTCAATCTGAACGTCTGTGTCCCGCCAGGGAAGCGGCTCTCCTTTTACTTTTTTCTTGCCGGAGAGTTTGCTCGAATAAACGTTGCTGATGTTGATGCCGCCGAGGATGGCTACTTTACCGTCAACGATTAAAATCTTGCGGTGATCCGGTTGCATCAGGAACCAGCGTCCGGGAGCCTTGAGCGGATTGAGTGGATTGAATTCGACCACCTGAATTCCCCCGTCCCGCAAGCGTTTGAAAAAGGATTCCGACGTTGTGATGCTTCCCATACTGTCGTAAATGATATTGACCTGAACACCTTCGGCCTGTTTTCTTAGCAGCAGGTCGGTAAACTTGTGTCCAATTTCATCATCTTCGAGGATAAAGGTTTCGAGGTTGATGTGGTATTTGGCATTGCGTATGACTTCGAACATCGCGGCATAGGTAGCCTTCCCGTCAATGAGCAACGTCACTTTGTTTCCCTGGGTCAACGGGCTTTCCGTGACCGATTCCACCACGGCCATGTAGCGTTCCAGAATGTCCGTCGGGTTGACCGATTTTTTCAGGCGTTCCATGATGGCCTTGCTTTTTTGCGGGGATAGAAGTCCTTTAGATGAAACGATCTGACGAGATTCCCGGGCAGCGGGCGCCTCATCCATCTTTTCAGAGACATTCGGCAAGGTCGCACATCCATTGATGATGATCAACATGGCTGCGAATAGAAAAAACAAAAAGCAAGGCTTGGCGATTTTCATGGAATGATTATACCACAAAAAGAATGATCCGACATCATTTATGAGAAGATTTGCCTTTTGCAATTTCATGCTTAAACTATCGCCATAATCGATAGTGAATGGAACATAAGCCTGAGCAGGTTAAATAAGGAAAAGATAAACAATGAAGCAACTGAAAATTGTTAAAACATCACTCCAGTCATTTTTTCAGAAGGCAAAGTGGCTGGCGGGGTTCAATCTAAACCGCAGATATCACGAATTGCCGATGGATCAGTCATCTGATTTGCGGCGCGATGCAGGGCTGAACATCAATGTGATGAGTTTTAATATCCGGCGTGGAACAAAGCAGGATGGCAAAAATAACTGGATATTTCGCCGCGATCTGGTGAACGAAATATTTAAGCATTATTCCCCGGATGTGTTGGGTCTACAGGAAGCTCTGGATTTTCAAATTTCTGAAATCCGCGCTATGCTTCCCGGGTACGAGATGGTCAATATTAAAAGTTCAGGCGACAACAAAATTTTGCATAACCCCGTTTTCTATAAGGCGTCGCGTTTTGTTCTCTCGGAGGAAGGCGCTTTCTGGTATTCGGATACACCGGATATTCCGGAGTCCAAAGGCTGGGGGAACATCATGCCCCGCAACTGCACCTGGGCTCGGTTAATTGAAAAAGAATCTGGGCAGGCGTTTTATTTTTACAATACCCATTTGAATCATCTTTCACCGCGTTCACGGAAAAAAGGCGTTTTGCTGTTAACCCGGCGGATTTCCGCGCGGTCTAATCCGGACGCTTTTGTTTTGACCGGTGATTTTAATGCCAGAGAAAAGAGCGTGCCCATTAAATACTTGAAAGGTAAAATTCTTTTGAACACCAAAGCGGAAGGGAAGGTCCAAAACCCCAACCCGCTCATGGACACTTTCCGGGTCAGATATCCAACAAAGCGAAATGCGTCTACCTTCCACGGTTATCTTCCCTTTTTTTTCCGCTTCAAACTCGATTACATCTTTGTCCCTTCTACGGTTCGTGTGCAGGATTCGCAAATCATTCTTCTTAGGCGAAAGCGGTGCTACCCCTCTGATCATTTTCCGCTTTTTTCCCATATCAATTTACCCGCAAGCCTTGCTTCTCCAAATTCTCCTGTCCCTCTTGAGGGGGTATGAAACAACGACGGGGTGACCGGATTTGCGGGCATGGGTCCTGCAAAGCTTCCGTTGAGGAGGTCGTCAAATGAGTCCCCAAAAAAAATACGCCATCATGGTGCCGAAGTCGGAAGGGATTATCCGCATATTTACCAAGTCACTTATTCTCGTCTTAATCCCGGTCATGTTTCTGCATTTGACCCTGATCAACGCCAGCGATAAAGCACCGGGCAGGAGAATCCCTTTTCAGCCCGGGGAAAAACTGACGTATCAGGGGAAATGGGGAGTCATCCCGGCCGGAGAGCTTACCCTGGAAGTTCGTCCTAAGGAAATCCTCAATGGCAAGGAAGTCTATCATTTTGTCATGATCACGAAAACCAGCAAGGTTGTCGATCTCATCTATAAAATCCGGGAGCAGCAGGATTCCTATGCCGATGTGGGTATGACCCATAGCGTCTTGTATAAAAAAAAGACGGAAAGTCCTCATCCGCGCGATGAAAGCATAACGTTTAATTGGGAAAAACTGGAAGCCACGTATACCAATTTCGGCCAGAAAAATCCGCCGATTTCAATCCTGCCGGGCACCTTCGATCCGCTGGCGCTTTTTTACGCGCTCCGGCTTCGGAATTTGAAAGAAAATACGGAAGTTAAATTGCCGATGACCGACGGCAACAAGCTGAGCATCGAGGCCAGAGCCATAATCGGTAAAAAAGAGGTGCTTGAAATTGGGGGCATCATGTATGACACCATTGAAGTCACTCCGAATATGGATATGCTCGATAAAATTGATAATGCCGATAAGGTCGTAAAAAAAAGCGATAATCCTCAACTCCGCGTCTGGGTAACCGCTGATGAAAAAAAAATTCCCATCAGGCTTAGGAGTAAAGTGGGCATTGTGACATTTGATTTTGACCTGGTGTCCGGTCTGTAATGCAATGGACCCGCTCTGATTTTAAACTGCAGCAGGTCATCCATAATCTTTTTTATCATTTCCTTCTTGAAATCGGATGCCTCAGCGTATCCCTCAATATGTTGAGGGGCCGCCAGATATTGAGGCCGGGCAAATGATTTTATGATTTGAGCCGACCTCTCCTGTTTAGCTAACACGATGTTATTAAAGCGCGAATAAAATACTCTTGATTTCCTGCGATTGTTGGCAGGCCATTTGCTTTTACATTGCTATAAGCTTGGTCATCTCACCCGAGATCGACTTGAAGGTTGAAGATGATCCGATTATGCGAAAGAGAGGTGAAGAGGACATGAATATTTTTTACATCATCGGCGTTGTTGTAGTGGTACTGTTCATAGCAGGCTATTTCGGATTGAGGTAGCCCCCGGCGACTGAAAGACCCTGATTATTGCTGCTGTGTATTGGACTGTTTTGAAATCTCCACCAGGATGTGTGCTGAGCATGATTTAGCGGCAGTACATATCCCGGCGGGGCAGCATTTTAATGTTTGTATGTATTAGCCCGCCCATGAAAATGAATAGGAGGATGCTGTGAAGGAACAAATGAAAGAGCTGCGAAAACTTGAAGGCATAGGAGAAGTTCTGTCGCGGCGCTTGGTTGAATCAAGCTATGACACAATTGCCAAGGTTGCCGGTGCAGAAAAAAAAGGGTTAGAGCGAATCGTGGGGATGAACGCTGCAAAGGTCCGGACGATTGTAAACCAGGCCAGGAAGATGACGGGAGAATCTGAAAAAAGTCGGCACACATGGTCGAGGTGAACTTCTTCTTTATTACTTACCAAATGCTTCCAGGATAAGGAGGCGGGTGATGAAAATATACCGAAATTTACAGGTCATCGTCTTTTTATTGCTGATACTCACGGGATGCGCAAGCCTTCTGCCGTACAGTACGGCAACGATTAGATCACCTTGGGAGAATTTTGATGACGCCAAATCAACCTATGAAAAAATAGTGCCTGGCGAAACCACAGTGGAGGAACTGAAAAAGCTTGGCTATGATCCTTTTTTAGTGCCGAACATCAAGATCATGAATGTTACAGAGATTATTATTTTATTTTTGGCGAATCCTTCTATTAAAAAAGAGGATTTAGATCCCGGCATTCAAAAGTGCATAGAGAGTAAAGACCGATGTACAGCGTACCAAATTTTGCCCAGCATCTTAAATATAAGACGAATTGGTAATTTCTGGCTGGATTTCTTTACATTCAAGCGCCATACAGTAAATACCGGATGGGAGTTTCGGGGGGTAATCATCATTGTTGATAATGTTGTCACCTACAGAGACCCGCCGGGCGGGCGACCTTTAATTCATACGGATCAAGTTGATATTAAACCTTTGGGCCCTGTGCAGGAATTTGGGAACGTACTTCTTGGAGAGATTCCGAGGCTCTTTCCGTAGGCGGACAGGGAAACGCATCGCGAGACAAAGCCTTGTCGTTTCAATTTTTCGCGTTCTTCTTGATGGAGTAAAAACCGGCAATAAATTTACTTGAGCAATCCGGCCTCAGTTTCTTTACCATGGATAAAAGCATAATAAGCATAAAAACCACTATGATGTCTCTGGAATAATTCATATTGAGTAAATTATTGAAATATAAGTGAATATGCCTTGACATTGCATCATCAGTACAATAAATTTGAATCATACATTGCACTCTTCGATGGTCATTTATCAGTCGAGTGCAGTAAAAGTTGCGTTATGACAATTTGAAGTGCAAAGGCGGCCACCATGCTCTTGATGAGTCTTGGTGGCTTTTTTATTTCTGTCATACGAGCATTCGACTTTTTAAATTAAATTTTCAGAAAAGGGTGTTATTCATGAATATAAAGATACAGAAAATAGCTGTCCTGATCGAATTTCTCGCAGGATCAGCCCTTGCCGTCTTTTTCCACCAGGTGCTCAGGTATCCGGAAGCTGCCTATACTATTTTCGGCATTGGCGTCCTGCTGTCACTGGTCACCTATCTGTTGCGGGAAGATATCGAAAAGACCCGTGCTGAATTGCTTGAACAATATTCCCAGGCCCATGAACTCACATTCGCCATTGCTCAGATCAGCGACCCCGAATGCCAGAGCAAGGCTCACGAGTTAATGGCGTCCGCCATGCGAACCATTTCGCTTCTGCAGAAGGGATATATCCCCATGGACGAGACGGAATTCAACCTGGAAGGGGCCAAACAGATGGAACTCTCGGCGCACCATGCCAGGATAGTGGACCGGATAACTACGGGATGGGATACCCGCGGTGCCCTGCACAATTTCTACCAGGCCAACTTGCGCGCCATTGAACGCGGCGTGAAGATCACCCGTATTTTTGTCGTCAACCGCGAGAACCTTGCCGAGGCTGATTTTCAGAAGGTACTCATCACTCAATACCACAACAATATTAATGTCCGCGTTGCATTCCACGATGAACTGCCGTCGACCACAAACATCAGCAACCGGGATACCGACAGTTCCTTTGATTTTTCCATCTACGACGACCGGGTGATTACAGACGTCTTCAGCAAGCCGGGGAAATATTTCGGCAGAAAAACCAGCGAGCCTGTGGAAGTGTCCAAGTATATCCATCTGTACGAACTGGTCGAGCATAGCTCCTATGCCATTACCATTGAAGACGACAAAGTCATTCTGGCAGGTGATGTCGTCCCCCTTGTTGCATAAAATCCATCGGGATAGCCATTTTACAATGGCAACCCTTCTGCAGGAGATAAAATAATGTTAAAAATGATCTTAAGAAAGTTTTTATTTTTGATCGTGAGTGTATTGCTTGTCGGTTGCCATTCTCCCGCTCAAGCGGAAATTGCGCCGGAAATGGATTCCATTCACCTGAATGTCCAATTTGATACCGGCAAAGCAAGCATCAAACCAAAGTATCACGATGATATTTCGCGGATTGCCGACTTTATGAAGCAACATCCATCCGCGACGGCGGTCATCGTTGGACATACGGACGATATCGGTAAAGAGTGGGTCAATATCAAACTGTCCCATCGACGCGCCGCCACTATAAAAGCATATCTTGCTCGGAACTTTGGGATTGACGGTTCGCGCATCAGGGTGATTGGTTATGATTACCAAAAACCCATTGCCGAAAATCGGACGGCGCAAGGGAGACAGAAAAACCGCAGGGCTGAAGCCCGCATGGATGCTCAGGCATCCCGGAATATTTTATATTCTTTCTTTGAGGATTCAGCTCTTCCGAAAGGCGGGGCTTCCATCGTCAATCAAGAAACAATTGATGCAAAGATTAAATCGTTTCAGGACAAGCATGGAGTCGCCTCCTATGCTTCAAAAATAGTTAAAACACCTACGCTGGAACTGTATAAAATGTGGAGCGGGGTCTTTTCTCACTGTGCCATACGGATCGAAACAGATTCGCATTCGTTCTATCAGATGGAGTTACAAGCATTGCCTGATTTAAAAAAAGCAGGCATGAAAGATTATCATCAAACCGGAGCGGCGATCACGCTATTAGGCATACACCAGGATCAGTTTGATGTTGTCGAATTTACCGACAAAAATGAGCGGGAAAAATTGGATAAGAAAGAACCCCATTACGCAACCATGCCCATTTGTACCGACAAAAGATCCACGAGAAAAAAAAGCCAGTGGTATAAGGAATGCCTGGGCCGTTATGCCGGAAGTTACAATCCTGAAAATGCGCTAAAATCCGGGAAACGGACAAAAGTATTCGACTATAATCCACCAACCCATAATTGCTGCAACTTTGCAGAAGAGGCGCTGCAAGCTTGTGGACTGGCGCATTGTTTTAATTTGGGGAAAAGCAGCGGCCTGGACAGCAAAACCGGCCCGCTGGAAGAATAGCGAATGCGCAAGTTTCCGATAGAACGGTTCCCTCGCGGTCTATTGTTTAGAGAGGTTTGTCTGTTTAGCGTGTTTAGGGAACGGTGCTAATCCATTGGATAGCACCGTTCCCTTGCGTTCATTGTTTATTTTTTCATTTTGGTAAATTTCGAGCCTTCTACCGTGACGCCGGCCATCAGACCTTTCTGTCCAAAAACAAAGCCCACTACAGGCTGCTTTATTTTCATCGTGTTGATGGATTCATCGACGCCGACATTGATCAAGGTTACCTTGGCATCCACGCCGGCCTTCCAGTTTTTGCTGTTACGAAATTTATTCAAAACCGTTTTATCCATAAAGACAAGGATGATGTCTTTGGACTCGGCGCCGATCTGAGCTCCGAATGATGCGGAAGCAATGTTATAGTATCCAACCGTCTTCCCCGCGATCCTTAAGGCGCCCTCGCCATACTCGGCGCCAACCACCAGCCCTCCCTGTATAACCTTAGGGATGATCAGGACGCCCTGCGATGCGTCAAGAAACTCTTTTGCCCCCTTGACTTCGTTGACAAACCGGTCGAGCGATGCATTGACGTTGGCATCTATCTCACCTGCTGTTGCCGCAAAAGAGGAAACCGGGAGGCTTCCTATAATCAAGGCCATACACGCGATGAAAAATAATTTCACTCTGAGTTGTTTCATTTCATTTCTCCTTTTATTTTTTGACTTTGTTTTTTTCTGTTAGACAAATTCACAGCGATTTCTCGCTCTCTAAGCAACATTGAAGTTCTCCTCGGCGAACCATGGAGAATGTTCAATGCTTGAAGATAAATACTATCCGGCATTCACTTGCTTATTCCAAATCTTGCTGCCGCATTCAAATCCGCCCCAGTATCAGCAGGATGATCAAAATCAGAAGAATCAATCCCACTCCACCGCTGGGATAGGGTCCCCAGCTCTTAGAGTGAGGCCACGTCGGCAGTACACCAATGAGAACAAGAACCAAAATAATAATCAGTATTGTAAACATGTTATTTCTCCTTTCTTTGGATGCCGGACCGGTCTGACGGCATTGCCTCAAGTATACCTACGCACACAAAACAGCGCACAGAAGATCGAGATCGGAACACCCAAAACCCAAAGTAAAATCCATTCGATTTTTTTCCGTGTTATACGTGACGATCGCTCATTCCTTTCATGCGATGAGTGCTTGCGCCAACGCCCAAGAGTAACCCCAGTCCCAGCCCTACCCCTAAGGAGACAAGAATGGTCTTGCCCGGATTTTTGCTGCTGAAAGTTCTGGTCTTGTCATACGTATCCTTTACCGCCTGTGAGGTTTTATCATAAGCGCCTGTTACCGTCTGTTCCATTTGCCCGTAAATTTCAGTGCCGCGTTCAATCATTCTGTGAGCAGTCGCACTGGCGCTGCCGGGTTCTTCTTCTACCATTTCCTGTTTGTGGTTCTCGCCTTTATTCTTTTTGGTATCCATTGTAATCCTCCTCAATCATGTTAAATGTTAACGACGAAATTTAAATGTTTTGACGTATCCACTCCCCGGGTTAAGGGGTGTGCCGCATCCTGTTGTGCATTGTGATTATCAAAAAATAAGATGATCAGTATTTCATCAAAAGTAATCGGGCGTTGTGAGTCGTCTGCCTAATTTTCCTTGTCCAATTTGGCCGCAGCTTGGGTCGTCGAGATGGTTTTACTCATGAAAAACAGTCTGACAATGCCCCAGGCAATCAAAAAGAAGACAAACATGGCAAGCAAAGTGGTCCATTCAAAAGTTCCGCTTTCGACCTTTGAGGCGCGGAAAACATTGAGAAACGGCGCCGCAAAAGGATAACTGATTGCGTAAATAAAGCTGCTGAAGCCGGCTTGCGGATTGGCGGCAAGCAGCTTTAATACAAATCGAAATGCCAATATCACTTCGATGAGACCCAGAATATACCAGACAACCTGGGTGCCGCGGTATAAAGGCTTCGTGGTGGGTGAGTTGTATGAGTCCATATATTTCATCTCCATTCATTATCGATCTTACATTAGATCCCACCATTATAATAGCAAGTCGCTTGCCAATAGCTGCAAGAGAATCAGAAGATTGGATTGATCCTTTAATAACATGGCATTAGAATCCAAGGAGAGAAAGGCGCAAAGGTGTGAAATGATTCGTTTGGCCTCAATATATGGCGGAGCCTCAGCATATCGCGGGATACAAGGGTATCTAAGGTTCGGCGATGGCCGTAGTCAAATAAAGATCACGGTCTTTTATCCAAATTAATTGGATGCTGTCCGCAATCTATGATTATATTGTGATTGCAATCTTTATCCAGGCATATTAATTGCTCATAGAATTTTGTAACCTTGGGACTTTAAGGACCTATGAAAAAACGTACCTTGATCAAAGGCCTCCTGATCACCGCCGTAGTGCTCATTGT
Organism: uncultured Smithella sp.; assembly: GCA_964547345.1. GTDB lineage: Bacteria > Desulfobacterota > Syntrophia > Syntrophales > Smithellaceae > UBA8904. The sequence continues at coordinate 38,272 of CAZJMX010000023.1, forward strand.
GTTTGTTGCACTCTTTGCAGGCGCGTGGTTTTATGCGTCGGATCAACTCTCACGGCTCGACACGTTCAGGGAAAACATCACGACCGCCGCGAGCAGCGCATTGGATCGTGAGGTTGCCTATGAAACGGGAAAGGCCACGCTGACGCTTAGCGACGGGCTCGCGTTACAATTTACCAATCTGGTCATCCGGGAGAAAGACCGCTCATCCGATTTACTCAAGGTTGGCGCGGCTTCTTTCCGGGTGGATCTGCTTCCTCTGTTGACAAAGCGTGTGATCGTTAGAGAAGCCATTCTCGACCAACCCCGTTTGTCATTGAAACGGGATCAGGCGGGGGTTTTGAATATTGCCGATCTTCTGAATCGGCAAAAGAAACAGGAAATGACTCTGGAGCTGCGGAAGGTAACGATTAAAAAAGGCGAGCTGATCTTTTTTGACCAGACCGCAGGCATGGAAGGGCTGACGACCTCGCTTACCGATCTGCAGTGCCGGATCGATCCGCAGCTTTTTGGCGACGCCTCCCGCTTCCGTATGACCGCCACCCTCAAAGAAAATGAAAATCAGGGAGAACTTTCGTTTGCGGGAACCGTTCATCCTGCGCCTTCCGAAAGACCCATGGAGGAGAGCACCCTGGATGCCACGATCCGGTTGACGGGAATGGATATTCATCATTACCAGCCTTACCTGCGCGGTCATGTGTCTATCGAACAACTGGCCGGACGGCTGGATCTGGAGACGACGATTGCAGGAAATCTCTCGCAGTTCACATCCAAAGGCACCCTCACGGTGAAAGATGCCCTGCTCACTTATCCGCATGTTTTCCGGAAGCCTCTGCGGCCGCAAACGGTTCGCGCCGATTACGTCTTAACACGCAATGCCGGGAATCTTAACCTGGAGGTTGCCCGCCTGGTGGTTGATCGCGTGGCTGTCGCCGGACGGTTAACCCTCAAGGACATGGATAAGGCAGATCCGCTGCTTTCCGCAACGGCTGCAACCTCCCCCTTTTCGCTTACGGAAATGCAATCCTATATTCCCTGGGGAATCATTCCCCAGGGTGTTGGGCGTTTCATTGAAGCTCACGTCACGCGGGGCGATTTCCGCCTGGTCGAAGGGAAGCTCCAAGGCAGGTTAAGCCAGATTGCCGATATGATGAAACAGGAAAATGCCGGTGTCCTTTCCATTAGGGCGGAAGTCAAGCAAGGCGTTTTTGTGGTTGGCGTCGGTGATAAGACCCCTGACTTTCAGGATATCAGCGGCATCCTGGAGCTGAAAAACCGGCAGTTTTCGCTTAAGGATATGACGGGCCGTTTCGGTGCGTCGCCCTGCAAGCTCGAAGGTGGCATTTCCGATTTTGCGCTGCCGCCTGTTGTTTACACCGCTGACATGAATCTTCAGCCTGTCCGTGATGAGGTCCTGTGGCTTTTAGGAAACGAAAAATTCAACAATCTTGCCTTCGACGGATTTTCAACCCTGCATCTTTCGGGAAAAGGCCCGGTGGAGAATTATCAGATCAGCGCCCGCTGGGATTTAACCCAGGCTGCCTATGCGTATCCGGATGTCATGGATAAACCCAAGGCGAAACCAAACCAGCTTTCCGCTGAAATTCTTCTGAACAAGAATGCGCTCAGCGTTTCTTCCTTCAAATATGATTTATTGCCGGTGACCTTAAACGGGTCCGCCACCTATCGTTTCACGGGGGAAAAAACCCTATCCGTGAACGTTCAGTCCAATACGTTTGACATTCGCGAAGCCGTCTCGATTCTACCGGGCTTGCGGAAATTTGCTCCTGCGGGTTCCTGTCTGATCGATCTTGCCGGTCGCAGCGATCCCCGTGAGCCGGATTCTTTCCTTTGGCAGGGTAACATTTCATTGACCAACGTTGCGTTTAAGCCATCGGATACCGCGAAGCCTGTAAGTGGCTTAACCGGTGTGGCTGCCTTCAAAGGCAATCGCATGGAAACATCGCTCGTCACAGCAACCATCGGCGACAGCGTTCTTCAGGGAAAATGCAGGATGCGGAATTTTCGTAAGGCGAGAGTTGCCTGTGAATTTGCAACACCCCTGTTCCATGCCGCAGACTTAGGATTGTCCGGTTCGGAAGGCGACGTGAACTTTGAGAATGTGAAGGGACGATTCATCATCGGAGATAAACGCCTCCATGTCGACCGGCTTTCGCTACAGATGGGAAAGTCCATTTTTATTTTTTCGGGGGATGTTCCGGATTATGCCGATCCCAAAATCGTTGCATCCCTGAATTCCCCGTATCTCCGTTCGGAGGATGTTGCCCGCCTGATGACCTTGAAATATTCGAAGCAGGCTGAAGATTCGCCTTCCAGGGTCGTTTTGGACTTGACTCTGCGTGCGGATGCCGGCGTATTCAATAACTTTGATTTTAAAAAACTAAACGCCGGCTTAAAATATACCCAGGGGATTCTGACGATCGAAACTCTGGAAGCGGGCGTTCTGGACGGCAGCCTCAAGGGAAAGGGCAGGGTGGAGATCCTTCCCGATGGTCAGAATCGTTACCAGACCAATTTTTCTCTTGATCAAATATCGCTGGAAAAGTTCAAGGTCCTCCTGGATATTGGAGACCGTACGCTGACCGGAAAACTGTCGCTTGCGGGAGACGTGAGCGCTGTGGGAAGCAAGGCGGATGATTTCAAGAAGACAGCGAACGGCACTTTTAAAGTCAGGGCTGAAAAGGGCGTCCTGAAGAAATTTTCCGTTTTTTCGAAAATATTTTCGCTGCTCAATGTCGCTCAATTACTGAAATTCCAACTGCCGGATATGGCAAAAGACGGCATGCCTTATACGTCGATCACAGCCAGTCTGTCTCTCAAGAACGGTGTTTTCTCCTCGAATAATTTCCTCATCGACAGCGATGCCATGCAGATTTCGGGTGTGGGAAAAGTTGATCTGCTCCAGAAGAAACTGGACAACACCGTCGGCGTGCACCCGCTGGGGACCCTGGATCGCATTGCAGCGCGAATTCCCATTGCGGGGTGGGTTCTTACCGACGAGGGTGGTCATCTGATTACCGTCCATTTTAAAGTCGATGGAAATTGGGATGATCCCCAAGTGAATCCCATCCCGGTGCAGTCAATTGCCAAAGGAACGCTGGATACCTTTCGAAGACTTTTTCAATTGCCGGAAAAGCTCATCACGGATACAGGAGATGTGATTCTGGGGCGGTAGGAATATTCCAACGAATCCGTGAATATTACCGGTTCATCTCCTGCATTTTTCCCTGGCGATCATTGCGTGTTGCGTGTTGATGTCACTTGTATAAACCTGTGTCGGGTTCCATATGAACAAGTACATCCACTATCTGCGGAAAGACATTCCTTATCTCATTTTGAATGGTATGACTTAGCAAATGCGAATCCAGCATGGTCATATCACAGGCAATCTGTATGTGAAGGTCGAGATATACATCATCGGGTCGACCGCGTGTGCGAATCTTGTGGCAACTTTTAACTCCCTTTATTTTGATGACAATGGTCTCAATCTTCTTCGTATCGGTTATCGCGGCGGCATCGCATAGTATCCCCGATTCCTGCCGTATGATGATGAATGCGGAATAGGCGATAAACCCTGAAATAATCAAAGTAATAACAGGATCAGCAATTGGGAAGCCCAATTTAACACAGACCAATGCCACAATAACCGAAAGGGATGTAAATATATCAGCCCGCGTGTGCATCGAATCAACCATCAAAATATCGCTCTGCATTTGCTTTCCCCGGCGATATTCATAGATCATTACCGTGATATTGACCATCACGGTAATGATCATGACCACAAAGCTGATTAAATCCACCTGGGGGACGACGGGGTTGATCATCCGGTCAATGCCCGCCTTGCCCAGATTGAACGCAACGATGAGCAGCATGGCGGCGATACCCAGGGCAAAAAGCGTCTCGTATTTTTTGTGACCGTAAGGATGGTCCTCATCCGTCGGCTGTGAGCAGAAGTGAATCCCGATGAGACCAATAATATTAGACGTTCCGTCGGCCAGAGAATGGAAACCGTCAGCGGTCATACTGGTCGAACCGGTCATATATCCATAAATTATTTTGGCTGCCGCGACCGACCAGTTTAAAACCAGAACAACCCAAAGTACTTTCTGAATTTCATGATAATGCTTTTTCATATCAGCCATTATGCGATACCTTTTGCCCCTGAAGTTGTTCCCATCGTGAGACTTCTTTTCTTGAGATCCAGAAAACCCGGCCCCTTCTAATTCAATATCTTCCCAATGATCTGATTGAGAATGGATTGTGCATCCGGTATTTTACCCAGAGTTATGATTCCGAATGGCGTGGCGACCTCTGAGGAAGAGACGACACTTTGTCCTTTCAGGATTTCCACTTTCAGGTTTCCCTCGGCGGTTGTTTTGCGGAAAACGCAGGCTGCGGCCATGCCGCTGCCTTTGTATTCCATCGGAACAGTTCCCGTAACTTGAACCGGCTTGGGCATTGCTGATGTTCCGGCAATCGTATAATGGCCGCTAAACGCAAGTTTATCGGAACCTGTCACTTTGATGGTGTAGTCTGCGTCCACGCCTTTCAATCCTTCGCTGCAGCCAACTAATAAAATAATCCCCAACAATAAACAGAGAATGGGTCTTCTCATCGTTGTATCCTCCTTTAGTCAAATAAATCCTGGAGAAACCCTCGTTTCCTTTTGTGATGATCGTGATGACCGCCGTTGTGATCGTCGCGATGTTTATCATAGTGTTTATCGTAATGTTGATCATGGCGGTTATCGGGTCGCTCCGGAGAAGGCCCGCGGGACATTTCTAATGAGGCGCGCTCGATTATCTTATCCAGCTCGCCCCGATCCAGCCAGACACCGCGGCATTTTGAACAAAAATCAATTTCCACTCCCTGACGTTCGGCCATGGTCAAAGGGATACTGCAAATAGGGCAATTCATGGTTTCATTTCCTTATCGTTAAATTGTTTAGTGACTCTACATTGCACGACTTCCCCATCAACGGATGGATCGGGATCGGCAGCTGTCATCGTGATAATATTTTAGCGTTTCGTTGAATTAAAAAGTGAATGGAGGCGCTTTGTTGGGATAGGTATCGACCATCTGTGAATCGATGAAGACGGTTTTCCGGTCAGGCCCGATGCCCGATAAGCAAAGAAAAATCGCTGTCAACGAAAGACAAAGCATTGCAACGGCAGGGGCGGAATCGACTTTGATTTTGCTGAAAGTCCCGGAAAGGGATGCTTTAACTTTACAGATGGAGCAAGCAGGCAACGAAAACGCATTGTCATGGTGATGCAACGTAATGGCCATGACGCCCAGAAAAAAACCGAAGAGCGAAAGAAAAATAACAGTTTTAATCCGGGTTTGATGCATAGTCTAACAACGCCCTGTTCTATTCATAAATTTCGATAAATCTTATCATCGATTCTAAAAGCCTGTCAACATGGATATTGATGATGAATATTTTGGCCACAATATATAGGGACATCGGCGATGATCGGTTCAGCGTACTCATGAGACGATTTATCACAGGTATTGAAACTTTGTAGCCTTTGGGATGGCTGGCACTGTTAAAGATCAGTTTGATTGGGGCTTTGTCGAAACCGAATTCGGAGCGGATGGAATTCATCAGATAGCGCTCTGATTTGAATATCTTTTCTTTTGACACAAGGTCAAATAAGATCTTCCATATCGCAATCCAGAGCTCTGGCGAGTTTTATCAGCAGGTCAACACTGGGTGCTCGTTTACTGTTTTCAATTTGCGAAATGGCCGACACGGTGACCCCGCAGCCCTTTGCCAGATTAGCCAAAGTCATCTTTCTGTATTCACGCCAGACTTTAAGACGGTTTTCGCCGGACGATAAACGCTTGACGAAATTATCAGGAAAGGTTTCTTCTCCATCGGCAATAGCGGCTGAAATGTTGCGCGCATCGCGAATGTCTTCCAATTCTTCTATAAGGCTGACCATTTTTTCCCATTTATCAAAGGGGATGATTGCGTATTCCGGAGCCCCGTTTTGTTTGATGATCTGAATGTTCATTTGTATATATCTCCTCTTGCGCCTATTTTAAGGACATAGATGATAAGTTCTTTTTTTACCATTTCACAGATTACCCGCCAGTCTCCGACGCGCAGGCGCCAGAACGGCGAACCTTTTAATCTTTTCCACTCGCCCTCATAACTTTTTGGATTTTCGGCAATAGCCGCAAGCTCCGTATCAATCTTTCGGGAAATATTCCCGGGCATTTTCACCTTAATTTTGAGGGCCTTCTTACTATATTTTATCGTAAACATGATTCAGTATTAACTAATAGTTAAGTATTTGTCAAGTATTGCTTAACAACATGGATATTGATGATGAGGCACAAACAAATTACCTGCTTTGCTCGAGAAAGGACGATGGTCAGATCTTGAAGAATCAGCTTTTTATTGAAAAATCCGCGTTTCACCAAATTTCATCACGATGAAGGAATCCTCCGCCATGGACGCCTCTTTCAGAACCCGTTTTAAATAGAGGGGCGGTTCGCCAAGCGGTTCATCGGCGATATAAAAGGTTCCCCAATGCATGGCAATAGATTGCCCCGCTTGCAGATCGTTGTGCGCGGCCACGGCTTCGGGGGGATCCATATGGATGGTTTTCATGTACCAGCGGGGCCGATAAGACCCGATGGGCAAAAGCGCCAGGCGCATCGGCCCCAGCTTTTCTCGAATTTCCTTGAAATGGTCGGCATATCCCGTATCGCCGGCAAAGAGGATCTTCCCGTATCTTGTTTCAACGACCCATCCGGACCAGAGCGTCTTATTGCCGTCGCGGACGGCTCGCCTGGAGAAATGCTGGCTTGGTATACACACAATGCGGATGCTTTTGAACATGGATGCATCCCACCAGTCCATTTCCTCGTAGTTCGTAATCTTACGTTTGTTCAGCCAGGGTCCCAGCTTCAGCGGAATAAAATATTTTGGTGTGCTGCCAAGCTTTTTAATCGTGTATGAATCGAGATGATCATAGTGATTGTGACTCAGGATTACAACATGGATTGGCGGCAGGCGGTCAAAGGGCATCCCCGGAGGGCTCTTCCGTTTGAAACCAATGCCAAGGGGTGTTGATCTGCTGTTAAAAATGGGATCCGTTAAGATATTGATTCCTTCAACCTGGATTAAAAAAGTCGATTGACCAATCCAGGTAATCTGAATTTTCGCGGGATCGGGATGATCAATGAGCTGATAATCCGGTGCAACAATATCCGGCGCATAGGGGATCATCTGAGCATGGGCAATAGCGGGCTCTTCACTAGGTGCGTTCCCCAACTTCCAATGCAGAAAATCCGAAAATCCGTGTTCCGGATGATCATAAATATTGCGAAAACCATTTTTCGTATGATGCGCAGGGGGTTGCTTCTCCTGTTGCTTTCCCTCTTCAAGAGCAGTGTTGGCGGCCATTGCCCCGCCGACCGCTAAAAGTGCCGCAAGAAACAGGATGAAAATAACGGACGGTCTGACTTTTCTCATTGGGGATTCTTTACGACTGGGACGGATGATGAGGGCATGATTTCAACATAGGTCGGATCGTAGATCTTCGCCTGACCCGGTGCGAAGGTTTGACCGTCGATCACGACGGGCTCAAATGGGCTGCCGCCGGCGAAGATGGCGCGTTGATCCGTATAGCGATAGGCTTCTGCGGCCGTGCATTCCGATTGAGAAGTCGGGTTGGAAAGTGCAAAGACAATCGGACGCCGGTTGACCCGAGCCATAGGGGTATAGATGATGGGGATCAGTTCCGCCATGTTGTCGATCAGGACGCGATAGAACAGCTTCTCGTTGCGATCCTGCAGACCGATCAGATAAAGATATTTTTCAAGATTGTTGGGTTTGCGGCGAACGTTATTCATGACGTGTTGAGCCCGCTCGGCCTGCGAGAAAATGCGGGGTGGAAGCAATCCGCGCAATCCAAGGGCGTCACGCTCTAACGCTGTGAAGGAGGTCCCTTTATTCCGGCTCGGGTCGTGAAGTAACTCGATTCCGTTCGGAGGTCCGGCACAGCCTGGCTCATGATTCAACATCTGTTTTCTCCCCGATTATTTTAGCCAAGTTCCAAGAAAGATGCTGCGCTGCCGCAGAATAACCTTGAAAGTTATTTGGGGCTACCCTTCAAGATCTTTTCATCCGAGGACTTTCTTTATTTTACGGCATCGAAGGACATTTTCAGTTTTTCCTCTACTTCCTCTGATACTTTCTGAAGTTCCACATTATCCACCATCTGCATGGCAACGGTCGGTCTTATAACGGAGAGCAACGTCTTGCCTCCCTTTTCATAAACAATAACGTTACAGGGGAGCATGAGGCCGATGTTTTCTTCGATAAGGATCGCCCGATAGGCGCTCGGAGGATTGCAGGCGCCCAGAATCATATACTGGCTCATATCAATGCCCAGCTTTTCCTTCATTTTTTTCTGGACATTGATTTCCGTCATTATCCCGAATCCCTCTTTTTTCAGCGCCTCTCTTGCCAGATCAACAACTGTCTCATACGCGAGATTCAGCTCTTTGGTGAAACCGTAATTAATCATGCTTATTCTCCTTGTATCAATGCGTCGCTTTTCCACTCTTGCAAAACCAGACATTGACAAAATGGTTTGTGATAAATTGATGATGCCTGGATTCCCTTCATACCTATCCCTTTACGTTAACTCCTTGATAAGCCGTCAGATCCCATGCTGGTGCCAACTCCTGCAGTGGTCGGCCATACGGCAAATGTCAGAACAACAGGGACTGCCGGAAAAATCAGAAGAGAAAACCATTTGTCGATGCGGGCCACTTCATTGACAAGCATCAAACCGCCAAGAACGCCAAACCACATGAGAGCAGAATGCCAGGGTATGGATTCAAATAAAAACATTTTCGGAAAACCTTCAGTTACAGGATAGCGAATGGGTGTTCATTTCACCTGCCCGTTTCCTGGGGGTCGTTCTGATGATGCTCGGGCGGCATCTCCAACAGGGCGATATAGCGCGGCTTGTATTCTATTTTCGGCATATCGTCTATGAGCGTCCGGCTTAAAAAACTTTCTATGTGAACTTGAAGCTGTTGCCATCCCTGATCTGATGTTTGTTGATTCATGGTGATTACCTCTCTTTCTTAAACGAAGATATTCGTATGTTAGATCGAACAATGTGCCTTTACCGGAAAAGTTTGGCCGCAATTTCCGCAACGTGCCTGCCCTGGAAGCGGGCTGCATTGAGTTCGTTTTCGCTTGGTATTCGTTTGCCGTCGCTGCCGGCGATTGTGGAAGCTCCGTAGGGTGATCCCCCTGTGATCTCGTCGATCCGCATCTGCCCTGCAAAAGTATAAGGAAGTCCGACGATGATCATGCCATGATGCAAAAGGGTCAAATGAAAGGAGAGAATTGTGGATTCCTGGCCGCCGTGCTGGGTTGCGCTGGAGGTGAAAACACTGCCCACTTTGCCGACAAGCGCGCCTTTGCCCCAGAGTTCGCCTGTGGCATCGAGAAACTGGCGCATCTGGCCACACATGTTGCCGAAGCGGGTAGGGGTGCCAAAGATAATTGCATCCGCCGAGACCAGATCTTCCAGTTTACAAATGGGGATATGGACCTGGTCTTTTTGCGATTCCCAAGCCTCCATCTCTTTCATGGTTTCTTCCGGCAGAGTTTCCGGAACACGACAAATCCTGACGGCAGCGCCGCTTACACCGTCGGCACCTTCCTTCACAGCCTCCGCCATGCGGCGCACATGGCCATACATCGAGTAATAGGCGATTAAGATGTTCATAAGGCATTTCCTTTCTGGTTGAAAATTCTATCTTTATTTGTATGAATGCAATGATCCTAAAGATACCTAGTAAAAGCAAATAATCTGCCAATAGCTGAAAGTGAATCAGAAGTTCGGATTCGTTATTAAATAACGGGCGATTAGATGCGCAGGAGAAATAAGCCCCCCAAGTAAAATGGCTTGTTTGACCTCAGTATTTAGCGGGTCCGCAATATACTGAGGGATATTCGAAAGGGCCGCTGATCGATCATTGCCTGTTACCTCCCTTGTTTTTCACTCTTCTTTGTCAGGCGACTCACCCTTTCTTCGTTTTTCTAAATCTTTTTCAGAACGCTTCGGCTGCTTGGAATTTTCGATCTGTTTTTGCAAAGGTCCCTGCGGGCCCGGTTTCTCGATTTGCTTTTCCGGAGGCCTGGGTTCTTTCGCTTTTTCGATATTTTTTTCCGGGGGTTGGGCCTTTTGTTTTTCTATAGCTCTTTCCGGTGGTTTGACCTCCCGGGATCTTTCCAATATTTTCTGGGCAGGTTTAGCCTCTCTTGGCCGTTCCTGCTGATTTTGATTTGCCGGTGCTGCGCGTTCCGGGCGTGCAGGCCCTTCAGGCTGTTCAGGTTTTGCAGGGATGACCTGCCGGGGTCGCGCGGGTTGTCGGGACTGTTCCTCTTGATTGGGTTTTACCGGTGTTACACGTTCCGGGCGTGCAGGCCCTTCAGGCTGTTCAGGTTTTGCAGGGATGACCTGCCGGGGTCGCGCGGGTTGTCGGGACTGTTCCTCTTGATTGGGTTTTACCGGTGTTACACGTTCCGGGCGTGCAGGCCCTTCAGGCTGTTCAGGTTTTGCAGGGATGACCCGGGGTGCGCGCGCAGGTTCTCCGGACTTTTCCGGCTGACCCGGTTTGACCGGTGTAACACGCTCAGGCTTTGAAACCGGCTCATCAGCCTGTGGCGGTTTGGCCGGGGTCCCTTGCGGGGGTTCTGCGGGCTGGATGGGCTTTTTCCCGGTTTTGATCTCCCTTTGCTGAAGCTTCATTTCCGATTTCGGCTGATTCACTTCTTTGACCGGGACGATGGCGTTTGTACTTTTCGGCGTTTCAATGCGGGCTTCGCGATTGATCTTTCCTTCCTTAACCTTTTTGACTTGTTCCCGGACCGTCACAGCATTTTCTTTCCGGTCCTTCTGAATAACGGGAGTGTTTTTCTCGATTCGCTCGATCACCGTATTGTGGGGTTTCTCCGCAGCCACAACGTTGGTGAAGGTGTGACGCTGTTTGTTTGTGTTGAAATTATTGATCACCGTATTATTGACGACTGGCGCCGCCTTATAGTTGTTGATAATCGTGGTGGAGTTTATATTGGTTACCCGGACATTTTTATAATTGTTCTCCCGGTAGAAATGGTCCCGGGGAACGACGATAGCCTGCTTAGCGTAAGCATGGCTTCCGATATTGATATTGATCCGGGTTATGTTGCTGGTGACAACCACCTCGCGGGAGCCTCCCCAGCGGCGGTGGCTATAGTATGTCTCGCGCGGCGCCAGAGGCACCCATCCCACATGGGTGTCATGGTGAATCCAGGAAACTCTTCCGGGAGACCAGAAGAAACCAATGTCCAGAAGAGGAAGGCCCACACGTACGTTTACCACCGGCGGCGCCCAGTACCAGGAATTTCGTACATAGATCCAGTTGCCGTAATGGTGGGTGACGTAACCGAAAGGCTCCGCGGGAATCCATACCTGATCGCCATTCCAGTCGGTCCAGCGGCCGGAGGTGAAGGGTGACCATCCCGCGGCTATGTTGGTCGGCCGCCAGAACCAGCGCGGTGACCCTTCATAGGGGACGCTCTCCCATCTGCCGTTTTCTTCCAGAGCATACGACTCGTTGCGGAGGCCGGGAGGAAGATATTCGACCGAGCGGCCACGTACTCTGGCCTTTGCCGCCCAGAAGTTTTCGCGCGTCTTGTTCCATCGGCTCCAGTCGGGATCAATCGTTCCATCGCCTGATGAGACCTGCTGCTCGTCGGCAAGGATCGACGGGGTTCCGGCCGCCGTATCATAGCGGGCATTCGTTGCCGTGTGCACAAAACTGACTTCTCCTTTCACCGCGATCACTTCGACTGAGTTTTCACCCACGTAAAAGTCAAAGACTGCTCCGGAATAGGCCAGGACATACCCGAAGGGGCTGGTGACTTTGATGACGGTTTCAGAGCCTTTGTTATAGAACCGGGCCACGCCTTCGGCCACGTCGACTTCGGAGAGGTCCGGGGCGAGGGCGATAAACCGGATCTGCGTGCTGTTCCCGATTCTCATCCAGGTTCCATTGGGGACAATCATCTCCGCCATCCCCTGGTTTCCGGAAAAGAGGGTATCTTCTTCGCCTACGGGTGCGTCTCTAACCATGTTCACCCAGTCCTTCTCTTCAGGAACATAGCGGAGCAGATCTCCTTCGATAGTGTATATACGGCCCACCATAATGGCCGGCGCGTTTGCAGCTGAAGCTTGCGGAACTACTGCCAGCGCTCCAAGAAACAAACAAACCATTAATTTCGCCCATGTCTTCATCTTTTTTCTCCTTTGTCAGGTAATAAGGAATTCTAGTGATTTCTTAACTCATAACTGCAAGTGGCTTGCCAACAAGCGAATGAAGATCCGAAGCTTTTTTAAACTTTCCTTATGCTTGATATTTGCATTGTGGATTGGCTTGTGCAATTTTCTGAGTTCTTCAGTAACTTCCAGAAGTTTACTTTTCTTCATTTCTTCTCCGTTTTGCGATACCGCTCCGAATCCGGCATGTAGATCCCACACTCATTCAGCATCTAATATCCGGCTGAAAGGCGACCGAGACCATCAAGCCTACCGTGCCATCCAGCCCCATTTCACAAATATTTCTTGTCCCTCAGCGGACTGAAGGAAATCAGCAAACTCCTTTGCTAATGTCTTTCTTTCTGAACGATTTGTGATCGCAATGCCGCACGAGCGATAGATTGTGTTCTCCGGTTCCGTATTGATCAGGTCGGCTGCGGCGGGGCTCTCTTTTTGCCAGATGGTCCAAATGAGCCAAACATCATAGGTAAGATCACTGCTCCAGAGTTTTTTGGCCTCAGCACTGTTTGGTGCGAAAAAGCCTATGTTACGGCGCACGGCATCGACGAGTTTGACACTTCCCGTTCGACCCGCCACGTCCTCCCACATACCAACCTGCCCGGCGCCTTGAACCACAAGGATCCGAAGACCGGGTTTGGCAAGATCCCTGACCCCTTGGATACGTTTCGGGTTGCCGGGGCGAACGAGAATCGCCGAAGGACGCAGGTAAAGTGTGCGGATTGTTGCCGTGTCGATTAACCCGGGGAGATCCTTCTGCGCGAAGTCGGTCATCATATACTCGGAACCACTGAAGATCAGATCGGCGTCCTTCATTGATTGATCCTTCCACGCGGGTGTTGGACCGGCGTTGATTTCTACCCGGATTCCCTTCTTGTCTCCGAATGCCTTCGCTGCTTCGCGCATAGCCGGAGCAGGACCACCCGGACCATAGGCCTTCAATATTACTATGCCTGTTTTATCAGCTTGAACTGTCTCCTGTGCGCTTGCGGACGTTTGAAACAAGATCGCTAAGCATATTGAAATAATGATGCTCAAAGTAAGCGTGATCCTTTTTCGTTTCATGGTATCTCCTTTCTCAATTAATCTATTCTGTTGTTTTCCCGTCAATGTTTTTCACAAATCCTTTCATAGTCCCTCCTCCTTTGTTTTGCCCGACAGGAGCATTCGATTTGCCACTTGCCCCATCGGCATAAAGGTATGCGGTTCACGCAAGTTCCACATCCGGCACGAGACGACCGTTATTATCTCTTCGCCATTTTCCGGCATTCATCAGCGCATTTATGGCAGGCTTGGGCGCATTGCTGACAATGCTCCAGCATTCGGTAGAGCATTTCTTGCATCGCTGTGGTGTTTGGCATGGTTTCACTCCTGCTTGCCGGAATTGACGAAGGCACGAGCTTAATCAGAATCCAAAGCGCATAGTTCTTGTTTGACCAGAAAAACAGAGCAGGGCATGGCCCGGATGATGTCATCGTTGCTTCCTCCGACCAGCAGACGCTCCAGACGGCTTTCCTGGTGGCTGCGGAGGATCAGCAGATCAATGTTTTCTTCTTTTATAAGTTTCAGGATCACCTCGGAAGGGATGCCCTCTCTGACAAATTCTTTAATGACCCGGTCCCTTTTATTTTCAATGCTGATCATCTTATGTAAATCTTCTTTATTCTTTTCCATCTCCCGTTTACGTTCTTCTTCCATAGACACCATGGGGATGCTCCATCCCTTAAGCCATGTTGTGTCCGTCACGTGAACAACGGAAAGTTCGGCCTGAAATTTACTGGCTAATGAAATTCCAGCCTGTATCGTTTGGCTGCAATGCTCAGTCAACCAACTCACAACAAGAATATGTCCGAGGGTTTCCATGTGCTGTCTCCTTAAAAATTATTACGAGTCGTTACTTCCCGGACGTTCCGGTGTATTCTTCTCTCGTGACGTACTGTTAAGGGTTGCCCGTCAGGGTCTTTTTCATTTTTTCATCGTCTTTCCCGGCGGGGTGAAGCAGGACCGTCATTTCAGCCACAGCGCATGCTCTTCCTGAAGGACGGCAAGCGAAAAACTTGTCGATGGCGTTCTCGCTTTTTTGTTCAAGCCGGAAGGCTCACGATGCATATTTTTGCCGGCCTGCGCCCCATTTTCTTTTTCATGTCCCCCGTCATCGGGCAACAAGTTGGCGTTATCAATGACTGTGGCAAATATTTGTGCCGATTGATCCCAGATCGTGTTGATTGGCGTAAAGGTATTGTCCGGTAATGCGTTGTCACATTTAATCGTCTCTTGGGTCATTTGTTGCTGATTCATATTTTACAGCTCCTTTTTATGTTAACTTTTGTCGGTTCTAGACTCCGACTTGAACATTTTACAGGGAAGTCCGATGCAATCATGCCCGGGTGCAAATCGAGTGATACATGATTAACATGTTCATAAGGCATTCCCTTTCTTGTTAAAATTCCGTCTATATTTGTAGAAATGCAATGACTCTAACAATAGAATAGCAACAGCAAATAGCCTGCCAACAAGCGAATGTGAATCAAAAGATTTGATTTACTATTAATTATAGGAAATTACGCGAACAGGGTGGAAAACCATGACGGAATAAACCCATTCGCTTGCCCTCAACATTTGGTGGCACCTCTATATATTGAGGCTGATTTTGATAGGATTGGCCAGGGTTCCATCAATACATCTTATTCATCTATCAATGCTTTCCCCTCTGCGGCTGTCACTTTTGCAGTTTCATTTTAAATTGTTCCGTCAAGGCCGGAATAATTTGGAACAGATCACCGCCGTTATTTTCTGCTTCAGTGCGGATGGTGGTTCGCCACCACCTGCGGCTTCAGGCTGTGCCAGTAAAACGTGTGGTTCCATGTTTGCGCTGCGTTGTTGAAGATCGCGGACTTGTCGGCAATGCCTGCTGTCTTAGTTATGGTTTTCGTAAGCGGCAAGTCCGCAAACTCCGTTCCTCCTATCAGTTTGTTCAGGTTATCGATATATCCCTTGTGATGCTTGCCATAGTGGAAACCAATCGTCTTAGCAGAGATTACCGGCTCCAACGCATTATCTGTATAGGGCAGGGACGGGAGGACATGCGGTGGTGCACTTTCTATCTTTTCATTGTTCATTTTTTTGTCTCCTTTGAAGTTATAGCTAACCTTCTTTTTAGAATTAGTTCCGAGCGTGTTCCTCTTCAGCTTGGCGCTCCATCTTTTCTAAACGGGTGTAGTAATCGGCAAACTCGTTGAGATGAGCAAGTGCGATTTTACCGGTGGGGATGGGGTCGTCGCCTGTCACGTCCGTTGACGGGTCTATCCGACCATGCTCCAACTCAACATCCAAGCCCATGCGGAACTGCTCCACGTCGAAGTGGCTCCAGTCAATGCCCAACTTGCCACCGATTTCACAGGCTTGCTCAGTATTGAAATGTTTCTTAGCTGACATTTTGTTTTCCTCCTTAAGTTTTAGATAAGGTCCATCAGTGCGTCATATTTTGGTTCTTCATGACTTCAATGGTTTGGTTCATGCCTTTTGAGTTCTTTCTCCCAATGGGATTATATCCCGCCTATGTGGGATTTGGCCGTTTTGACGGCAAGATCTTTATCCTTTGTAAATAACCTCCACTGCATCCCCGACGCGTTTACCCCGGTTGCCTTGTCGCGCCCCCTGCAATAATACCAGTGTCCAAAGCGCTCTACAGTAGAAAACGGATGATCGGCCGTAGAAAGGATTCCATCTTGATTAATCTCCTTAAAAAAAATGGTTTCGTCGGGCGCGTCGTCATAAGATAGACTATCAGGCAATATGATCTGAGATACATCAATGCCTTCTACTTCTTTTCTGTCCAACCATTCCGAAATCTTCATGGATTCTTTTCTCCCTGATCTTTTTTTCCCTAAGTGTCATGTTTCAGTGAAACCTTTACAATAACGTCATTTCGAACGTAGTGAGAAATCTTAAGAAATCAGGCACGCAATAAAGATATCTCTCTTCGGTCTTGCCACCCCAATGGGGGTCGATATGACAATTTCATCGCAATACTACACTAGGTTGAGGTCCCCTCACTTGTCCATCCGCTTATGATTACAAAATTGTGTATTACCCCGTGTCTGCGGGATATTTTCCTCAGGTGTCGGGTAATCCACAGGCTCAGTGATTATTTGAAGAAGCACGATTGATACTATTTCCGTTCTATGTCAGCTCCTGACGAGCAAGACCTGACATTTGGCTCTTTTCATAACTTTATCAACAACGCTGCCCATTAAATTTTTCAAAATGCCTGCTTTTCCGTGTGATGCAATGACGATCAAATCAATGCCTTTTGCTTCCTGCTCTTTGAGGATTTCTTCGGATGGGATGCCTCTTATGGTGTCATAAGCGATTTCAATACCAGTGTGCTTGTCCGTGATTTTTAAGACTTCCTGCTGCATTTTGTCTTTTGCGTTTTTTAAACTGTCTTTGTAAATTTTCTGAACAGCACCCTCATCGATGCAATAATCGACCGCGCATTGTTGAAATCCGTCATCAATAACGTGCAAAAGAAATATCTTGGCTTTGCTTTTTTTAGCAATGTCGATCGCCTGTTTTAATGCGTTATCCGAATAAACTGAAAAATCCGTCGGTACTAATATTTTCTTCGGTGCAAACATGATGTCCTCCTTGGTTATAAAGTGGTTTGACTACTGTGCCGGTATAACTTCTTCATCCTGGTAGAACCGGCTATTGATTAATGTTTATGAGGATCAGCCACGAAGGGCTCTGCTTTTTTGGGCTCTTTACCCGGAACGTCTTTCGACGCTGCCCCGCTCATGTCGGAGCCACTTCCCGTAATGCAGTCATATGCCTTTTTCATCTGATCCATCATCTCCATCCGGGATGCCTCGGTTGCTGTCTTTGGGTCCTTCAAGTGTTCTTCTTGAATGCCTATTGCCTTTTTGAGCCACGGTTCGGCGCACTTAAGTTTTGACTGTGAATCATCCATCCCCGGCATATCCATGGGCCTCGACATCTTCTTCTGCATCTTTTCCTTCATCCGTACTATGTTCTTCAACATCTGCTTTTTTTCAGCCGCCTTGGGTCCCTTTATCATTTTTTCCTGCATATTCATCATGTCCATCATCATCTGCATCATGTCGAGCTTGTCAGCCATCATTTGCTTCATCATCGGTTGGTGTTTATCCGTCATCTGTTTCATCATCTCTTCATTCATCTTCATGCATTGTTGCTTTATCTCTCCTTTCTGCTCATCTTTCATGCCTTTGTCCATCTGGGCAAAGCTGTAAACACAAGTCAATGTCACAACAAAAACACAACTGATAACGATTAAAATAATTTTTTTCATCTCAAACCTCCTTAACCGAACTCATCGGGGCCAATACCGGACTGCTCAAAGCAAACAGTGCCGTTAATACAATCATCAATCTTTTCACTTTCTTCCTCTTCACGTAGGGCTCAGATGAAAGCTAATGCCCTTGTGGTTATAAGAGCCGCACTATCTGTTGCCGTGCGGGGCACTTTTTGTACTGGAATCAACAGGAACGATGATCCGTGGCGTGACGGGCTCACCATGATCAGTCTTCAGAGCATCTTTGGATCCCTTAACATAAGGTCTGTCGCTGATATCATAGTCAGCGCTGGATTCTCCTTTAACGCCGATATCTTCAGCCCCCGTATGTTTCAGAATGTCCTTACCTTTATTTTTCCAAGCGTTGTCATCGGCGTGGACAGAAAGCAGGATTCCTCCTTCTTTGATACGGCCTTCATATCGCTTAGCCTCATACTCGGGAATCCCCATGCCGATCAGCGCTCCGGCAATCCCGCCGGCCAATCCTCCCGCACCGGCTCCCGCAAGAGCAGCCATGATGGGACCTGCCGCAATAAAAGGGCCAATCCCCGGGATGGCCAATAAGCCAATACCCATCAGCCACCCTAACGCACCGCCGACAACCGCACCGGTTCCGGCTCCCGTCGCCGCCCCCTCCGGCGCTTTGGTTTCCTTCGCGACTGCAAAATCTTTGGTGCCGCCTCCTTCAGGGAACAGCACGGATATGTCCGTATTGCGAAAGTCTGCTTTCTTTAATTCTTCGACTGCATGTTCAACCATCTCGCGTGTCCGATAGATTCCATAGACTGCAATGTTCTTAGCCATAACGTTACCTCCATATTTATTGATGTGTTGTTTTAAGAGCGATGTTAATGTGTGATTTTTTCACGAAGAACAAAATCCTCTAAAAGCGTCGGACCGCGCGGATTGGCCCGAAGTGAGTTTTGATTATCAGACAGTGAAACACCCTGGTTTGTGGTCAGCGCCGGGTGCTGTCCGCCCGCGATCTGGTGGAGCTCGCCGCCGTCAGCCATTTGTGTGTCTGTTCCTGGCACTGCGTCCTTCTTTTGTTTGCCTTTACCAGAATAACTCGTGGTATTTTGTTTGCTCATGATCGATCTCCTTTAATGCCGGTTTGCCGACTATTGTCGTGCTGTTATGGAAACAAACAGCCACAGAACATCTCTACTTGGCAATGTAGTAGTACCGATTCAAATCGAACAGCCCCGCGTTTACCGGTTCATCCTCATAGAACCGCTTTTGAAACCAGTCATACGTATCCCAGAGCCTTTCTTCCGCCCGGTTGACGCCGTACTTGGCCAGTCGTTCCTCATTTCCCGGACTTTTCTTATAATGCGCCAGGATATCGAAAAAGTCTGGCAGGTCTTGTTCCCGGATATCAAAAAAGTAGTTGGGGTAGGATCCGATGAGGCCGCTGATGAAATCAGCGCTGTTCTTTGATAGATCGAGTTCGGCCTTTTCGCCGAACAGATGGGTAACATTGCTATGCCATTCATTGATCACGATGGAGATGGCCAGATCTTTTCCATTTTTCAGGCGGATCCTCATGTAGGCGACTTTGATGTTATGATCTTTCATCAATGTGAAAAACGGCATGCCGGGCTTGGAGACGGCACGAAAAGCCTTGAGGTAGTCATTCTTTGTTGCGTTTTTATCCGGCAAGCCGGGATAGGCTGCGCCTCCCCGTTCATAGTTCACCGCATCAAAGGCGATAAGGGTTTGAGGGGCAATGTGCCGGTTTACCATATATTCAATGAACTCACGCTTGGGCTCGTCTGTCGCAAAGGAAATTTTTGCAGGAAGGGCGGAAGAATAGTAATCAATCTTTTTAAGATCAATTCCCTGATACCACGATTGCATGGCACCATGTCTTCCGGATGCGGGCAGAAAATCCAGAAAGTAGCTCTCGCCTTCAACGCGCAGCTGATCCATGTAGAGCCTGAGCGCCAGTTGGTGGCCTGCCGTGCCGTACATATCGAATCCGGCAACCAGCGCATAATAGATGCGTTCCAGCAGGGGATAGTCCACCACCCACATCGTTTTCGGCAGATTTCCGATGACGCCTTTGTGTACGGATGCGCTGTCGAAATGGCGATAGACGGTCAAAAGCGGCGCATCTGAGGTCTTGTTCCCCTTCCAGAGGGATTCATAGCCGAGACCGGCCCAGTGATGTGATGTGTAAAAATCCTGCCGCGCTTTATAAAACGAAACGGCGGCCTTTTTATATTCGTCGGTCAGCGCATTAAAGACGCGCATGTCAGAGCCGATTTCAATCGGCATGCGCAGATTGTGACTGTGCAGCCTCAGAAAGGCCGGATACGCCACGCTCAGATCGTATTCGGGATCAACGAACATGACCCAGAAATGATCATTGATCACATTGAGGGCGATTTGACCTTTGCAGACCGGACCGTGGATGAAGGTCATGATGATATAATGCGCGTTGTCCAGCAGAAACTGGTAGCGCGCACGCGGGGGAATCTGCTCAAAGGCGACAAAAGGATTAGCGCTCATTTTCTTGTCATACCCGACCGTATGCGGACGCTGCAACCATTGGGGCTTAATAAAAAGTTCCTGAATGCGCTCCATTTTAGCGTCATCGAGATCAAAGACCATATGCGTCTTATGGACGATGGTGGAATGGATCTTGCGGAAACGATAGTAGATCCGGGGAACACCCGGGTCATCATAGGGACGTATGGTGGCGATCAGATCAACAGGTTCACCGGGAGGCGTCTTCGAGCGGAACATCTCGTAGTATTCGTTCGTTGGCGTTCCGAATTTAATATGGGCCAAAAACAGATGTTCATAAAGATAGCGCGCGGTCATGGCGTGCTTGGCGTCATCCTGGTTCAGAAAGGTTTCCCACTGTTTTATAGCTAGGGCATCGCTTGTCTTCGGTGTGATGAGTTGTTCCTGTTGCGCGGCATCAGGCCCTTTCGCGCCTTGGACCAGCCAGCCCGCGATGATATCAAATTCTTCGGGTTTGAGTGCGGGAAAGCCGAAGGGCATGCCGTTGTTCGGGTGTTTTTCCAGGTATCCGCCCAGTTCTTCGGTGTTTTGGGAGCAGGTCAGGTCACGGGCTTCAGATTTGTATTCCCCGGCGCTTTTCGGATTATTGATCTTGTGGGAAAGTATTTCGATCATTATGGAATCGTTTGATCCGCCTGACGCTTTGCTGTCAGTTACGCTGAAGAATTCTTTCTTACGCCACTCTTCAGTTGACTGAGCGTCTGTGAACAGACGGGTGGGATCCATGGATCGCAGTCGTGAACCATTGTAAACAGCCTTTTTCGACGCGCCGCGGTCGGCGCCCTCAAAAGAGTCGAGCTTGAGCTGGCAGGGCGAATTGTAACAGGAATGGCAGACAGCACAACGCTTGTCCAGGATGGGTTTTACCTCTTTCATGTAATCGATAGACCTGGTCGGCGCCTGGAAAAATACGGGCTTGGGCGCCTTGGCGGCACAGGCGACCAGGAGGGCGGTGATGACCAGAACAATCGCTATCTTATTGCGCATGGGGTGCTTCTCCTTAAGAGTGTATCTCGTATCTCGTATCTCGTGAAACGTATCTCGTGAATCGTGAAACGTATCTCGTAATCCCCCTTGCGGGGGACGTCAGCGTGAATCGTGAAGCGTATTTCGCGCTTCACGATTCACGAAATACGCTCGCGCCCCCTGCAAAGGGGGTCACGTTCTTTTTCTACTGCACGATAATTTCAAAAAGAACTCTCATGTTGGCCTTTGCTTCTTTGGAGTAAATTTCTTTAGGCGCGGCTTCGTACATGGCCGGGTCTGTTTCGCCATAGCCGATGGTAGAAAGCCTCTCCGGCGTAATGATTCCTTCATTAATGAGGAATTCCTCAACGGCAGCGGCTCTTCTTTCGCTTAATGCCTGATTATAAATATCCGTGCCGGCAGCCGACGTATAACCTGCAATGCGGACTTTAGACTTAGGATTATCCTTCAGCATCTGAATGTTTCTTCTCAAAATCACCTGTGCTTCCGGTTTAAGGGTCGCCTTATCGAAATCAAAATGGATATCCTCAAAAGCAAGGACAACGATCTTTTCTGCCGCAACGGCGGCAATAACTTTTTCCGGTGTGACCGGTTCATCCGGAACAATAACGACCTTCTCCACTGGTTTTGCAACATACGGCTGGTAGCGGGAGCAATTTCCGGAGACTACTTTTTCCACAAAAGCTGCCATGGCCGCGGGGCTTGCCAGTCTGTCGGCATTGATGTTGTAGCCGCCTGCAACATTCTGGACGATCCTCTCGGAGAGGTCTTTCCCGCTTTGGGTATAGCCTAACTGAATCGCATAGACGCAAAGCTTGTCGCCGTAGTCGGCGTTCACTTTGGTGATCGCCTCCATGACAGCATCGGGATTGATGTCATCCGCGTTTTTAACGTCACCAACCATCGGACTTTTTGAAAAATCACCGACAATAATCAGGGCCGAATGACCCGCTACGCCCCGAAGGTCATTACCTGCCGCTGTAATCGCCAATGCCAGAGGCGTTCTGCCGTTGACCATTTCAATGGAATTGACTGCCTTGGTGTAATCTTTTTTATTCAGTGTCGTCATTCCATAAATCAGATCCGTTTTTTCGCCCCAGAAAGTTCGAAGCCCCGCAGTCATCGGGATTTCCGGAAGGGTCGCAATCATGTTTTTTGTGGTATCTTTCGCGTAGATCAGGCGGGTGGGATTGCCGGCAAACCGAGCTTTGCCGTGCATATCATTCATGGAAGCGGATTTGTCAAAAAGGACAACGAAATTGTCCGTTTTCTGAACCAATTGCCCCGATTTGATTTGCGGATTCAGATCAACCGTTTTAAAGGTTGCGCAACCGGTAAACCCTACAACAAACATCAGCAAAAATATCACTCCATAACCAATTCTTCTCATAACAGTGCCTCCTTTTAGTGTATCTCGTATCTCGTATCTCGTATCTCGTGAAGCGCATCTCGTGAAGCGTATCTCGTGGTCCCCCCTTGCGGGGGGGGGACGCGAGTATATTTTTGTCTTTTGCGCTTCACGTTTCACGTTTCACGCTTCACGAAATGCGCTTCACGCTTCACGAAATACGCTTCACGAAATGCGCTTCACGTCTTTCTTCACGGGTGAATGAAAATCGGCGGAAAAAAGATACGGATACCCGGCGGCGGCGGCGGCGCGTAGATAACCGGCGGCGGCGGATAATAAGCTCGTTCCCTGTGTCCATTGTAGCCGTAAGACCGGTAATACACACGCCTGCCATGGCGGTCGTGGTAATACCCGCGCTTGTTTTGCACATGACGGTCATGGCCGCGTCCTCTTTGTTCGTAGCGGCCATTGTCATGTTTTCCTCCAGATTTATGGTTATCCTTGGCGACGGCCTGTGCCACGTCGATACTGCCGATCATTGTGATTAAAACAAACCCCAGCATCATCTTGCCTGCTATGGATTTGAAATTCCATTTAAGTGATGTATTCATAAAGTACTCCATTGTTTAATCGATTCCAGTTGTCTGTTTTGCGTCAATCTTCGTGCATACTCTTACCGATTGTTCCGCTTTTGTTTTGTATATTTCCCTGTGCGGAATACAATATTGGTAATGTTCTTCTGTTGATCCGACAGGCTGTCATAAAACGCCTCGAAAGGCCCGATGAGTTTGTTCATTTGATCTAAATGGGATTGGGTAATTTGGTTGTGGAATTTCATATGCTCGAGAGCGTTCATGGGCTCGGTATTTTCAGATCTTTCCTTGTTGATCGCATCCATGCCTTTTGCATTATCCCGCATGACCTGAGTCACATTGTTCCATAACGGTTCCTGGGCAGTGGTGATGCTCAGCGCGCCTTCAAGCTCTTTGATCCGCGCCTCCGTATGCTCGACGGCAGAGGTTCGCATCATGCCCTGCGATGCCTTTTTACCTGTAGCTGCCATGGAATTGTTGGCACCGGCTAAAAAGATGGTGGATAGGAATGCCGCCATCACCAAAATGAGTGTCGTCTTGAAAACAATTGCATACGTCTTTTTTTTCATAATCTGTCTCCTTTTAAGTTAGGTTAGCGTGGGTCGGCGCTGGTTGATGGATTCCATCCTTCGTGACCTGATAAACGTCGTCTATCCTCTCTGGCCATGAAAGCCTTTTTGGGAAGATTCTCGTCAATCATCCTGTAGAACAGCTCGACGAATTGCTTATCTCCGAATATGGAGATCCGGATGGCTACTTTGCTGACACTTACACTTTTGTCGAGTGGTGAGGTTTCAATCTTCATGGGAACGTGTCCTTTCGTCTTCAGAAAGTACCCTTCAGTCGGCGCTGATTTTATCGACGTTACTTCAAGCTTCAGCCGCTCGGATGCCTGCATCACGGCCTGGTAGGTCGTGTCGAGATCAAAAGGGTAATACTTCATCGCTTTACCGCTATTCCAGACAACAAAACCCTCGTAGGCGGATCCCGCGATGGGAAGAAAGGGTATAAACGGGAGCACGGCGCAGCCTGACAGCAATGCGGCAGCTAAAACCAGAGTAAGTCGCTGGTATATTCTATTTTTCATAACTTCTCCCTTGCGCTGTCAGAGCCTCTCAGCATTTCGCCAATCGACTGCCCCGAACCCGATATCGCCAAGTAATGTGTAAACGAGACTGACCGTTCCCACCGTCTGGTAACTGTCGGGCTGGTCGGGATAGCGCGCATCCCTCAGAGATGCGATGTATTGGAGGCCCAGAGCGTGTCTGCCGTAAACACGAACCGTTAATCCCATGTTCAGGCGTTCGATCAGCTCACGCCCCCCGGGATCATCGCCGCCCATGCCGGTTAAATAATACGCGCGTCCTGTTAAATCGAGCATGGCCCGATCTCCCATGATGAGGCGGAGCGCGAGCAGCCCCTGCGGAGCGACGCCATAGTGGTAGTCTCGCAGACCCACCTGGGCGACGTTACCGGCTGCGGCATAACCGACACCGCCTAAGATCGATCCCTGAAGCGCAACTGCCCGGGAGAGCCACCACTGATAGGTTGTGCCCAGAGAGACGGACGTGCTGGAGACGCGGAAAATGTGCGGTGATATATAGTCATAGCCGCCATAGAGGCCCCATATCCCGCGATAGGATTGGCCTAACTTATAATCTTTTCCAAGAAGGAGGCCGCGGATCATGACGTTCTCGAAAGCGTTATCCACGGTGCCGAGGCTGGTAAATTCAAAATGAAAGTAGTCGAAAGGTCGCTTGTAGGTGTAGCCTGGTTTTCCGGGAAGCCCGTAAGCCATCATAAAGTCCGCCGTGACTTCGGTTCGTCTGATGGTGCTTGCGTTGTCCCCGTCGTTGAGGTTCGCAGTCAGGCTTGCACCAAGCCGCAGACGCCAGAAGGTGGCTGGATCATGGCTGGGATATACGGCTTTAAAGCGGTCTCCAAAGGCAAAACGGTTGATTCCCGTAGGCGGTGAGATCACCGTTGCCCCCAGTTCGCGAACAAACCCCGGTTTACCGCCGTCGCCTTCGAGCACCCAGCCCGCCATCCGGAAGAGCGCCTCTCCGAAGAAGCTTCCGCCGATACCGCTTGCGATCTGGTCATTGATGGACGGGTTCGTGGTTTCGCCGGCTGTTTCCCAAAGAAAGCTGCCCACGTTGGTGTAAATCAGCGCCTCCCAGTAGTTGAGGCCTGCCGATCTCGCGAATCCCTGATACATGGACCCCTGATACGGATGGGCAAACTGGTTCATGGAGAAGGCGTCGCGGTCAATGCCCCAGGGGCCGTGGACCAGATGATCCCAGAAGGTGGACAGGTTTGTGTCATAGACTTTTTTCCCATCCTCCATGTCATTGGGGTAGGCGAACCGATCATAGATATTGAGGAGAACAAGGAAGGCCGGGATTTCAAGGGCCGGGATCAGATAGCTTTTACCTGCGCCCGTCTCCCAGTTCAGCTTATTTGTCGTCGCCTTGCTTTTTTCGGCAAGCCACGCTTGATCCTTTTTTGCGGGACCCGGAACACTGCCTTCCTGGGCAAAAGCCCAGTTGCTAAAAGGGATTCCTGCGCCCACAAGGAGCACCGCAAGAATGGCCTGAATTATTTTTCTTGCGCGTTTCACGGTGTCTTCTTTCTGAATGAGTGTTCAAGTCGTGCAAATCGTATTTTCATAAGGCGCCGGAGCCTTTGACAACCGCCTTCGGCGTCATCAAAAGAATCTTGATGTCCAGCCAGAGGCTCCACTTCCGGATATATTTCAGATCAAGACGCACCATGTCGTCAAACGTTGTCCGGCTTCTGCCCATGACCTGCCACAGGCCTGTAATGCCGGGCTTGCAGGACAAGAGACGGCGGCGATGCCAGATGTCGTAGAGTTCACATTCGTATGGAAGAGGGGGGCGGGGGCCGACCAGAGACATCTCTCCCCACAAAACATTGATAAATTGCGGAAGCTCATCCAGGCTTGTTTTGCGTAAAAAACGACCGATGGGCGTAATGCGTGAATCTTGCGTTAATTTGAAAACACCAGGTTCAAAAGCGGCGTTATCTTGCTGACAAATGTACTTTTTAATATAATTTTGATGTAGGGCCGAATCACAGTTTGCTTTCATGGAGCGGAACTTGAGCATGGCAAATGTTTTACCGTCTTGGCCCACTCGTACCTGTTTGAAAAAAACAGAACCGCGAGAAGTTGCCTTGATGGCTGCGGCAATGATCAGAAAAAGCGGCGCCAATAATAGCAGGGCAAGCGCGCTTCCGAGAAGATCCATTACTTTTTTTACCCCCAGGGAAAAAGTTCGATCCGAGTTGTGTTGGGTCAGGTCCGGATAAAGAGGGTTCGAGAACGTTTCGTGATTTAATGATGCGCCACTGACTTCCGGGAAACGATGGTATGAAATTTTAATTTTACTCATCCAGTCCGGATCAAGCCTTTCACAGAAGCGGTCGTATATTTTACGGATCATGGATTCAACGAACAATTCTTCTTCCGCGACTATTTCCGTGAGGATGATTCCGATGGTGCGATACTGGTGATACCAGCCCCGAATGTCAATCTCACGCAGAGAAGGAACCAGAGCTGTCTTAACGCGCGCAAGAGATTCTCTCTGATCGTATTCAACCGCGAGTTTGGAAATATCTACAAGCAGCAGCAGAAAAGGTCTTCTGGAACGCTCGGTGCGCATTCTTTCAACCCTGAGCGTATGACGGAAATGTGTTTCATCATAGAAGGTCTGATCGTCTGCATGTGCCTGCGCCAGCAGCTTCATTAAACTTCCGGGAGGGACTGATGTTTTTTCCTCCAAAATCGATTCGGGCAGATTGGTCATCGTTTTTTCCTTAAGTCTTCTAGAAAATGATGCGGGTGTGTCATGCAACCGGTTTCCGGTCATGCAGTGACACACCCGCTCAAATTAATTGCCCCAGGCCTTCTTGACCTTTCCGACGTTTTCCTGAAATTTGCCGGCCATCTTTTCGCCGATGCCTTCCGTTTCCAATTTTGGATTATCGGTTAAGTCCCCGGCGGTTTCCTTGATCTTTCCCTTCACCTGATGAAACATGCCTTTTGCCTTGTCTTTTGTGCTTGCTTTCATGGTATCCTCCTTTAAGGAATTTGGTTTGTTTATGGAACTGTTCTACGCTTTGCGGCGTCCCACAACCAGCAGCACGATGCCGCCTGCAATCGCAAAAGCCCCCAAAATGGGTGGCAGGGGAATCGTTTTGGTTTTCTCGGCCGTCATGTGGATGGGGCCGACATCGATAACTTTCTCCCGGGTCGTGTAAGTGATGCCCTGATAGGCGAAAGCCACGATTCCCAGGGCGATCAGTATAATCGCAATAATGATTTTTGTGCTCATGATACCTCCCATTTCTTAAGCTGGAACGGAATAAACCACTTTAAAAGCTTTACTCTGACCGGCTTTTGCCGGCATCAGCCTAAAAAGGCTCCAGAGATGACTTATAAGCCGTCCGGTATTCACGGACGAAAATGTCGTCATTAATCACGATTCGGTCATTCTCTCTGCCGGTCTTTTCCCGCTTGTGTGCCCTGACCGGATGGGTTCCTATCGTTACCCAACCGGTGCCGCGTTTGAATTTAACAATTTCATTGGCTGCAATCAGCTTGTCCAGCATAAAATCCTGGATGTAGTCGTAATGGTTGTCGTTGCGAATAATCTGTATTAACATGCTCTCACCTCCCTTTTGATGTGTTGCAGCCTATCTGCCCGATGTCTGCACTTCACGTTCGATAACGATCTCAACACGACGGTTGTTGGCGCGCCCCTCGGATGAGGTGTTGTTGGCAATCGGGCTGCCCTTACCCATTCCGTGTGACTGGACGCGATCGGCCGGATAGCCCCTCTCCACGATATATTCACGGACCGTGTCGGCCCGGCGTTGAGAGAGGTCTTGATTGTAGGATTCAGATCCACGGGAATCGGTGTGCCCCTCCACGATGATGTTGCGCTCACTGACTGACAGCAATGCCTTGGTCACCGAATCAAGCTTGACTTTTGCCGAGGGCAACAGGGTTGACTCGGCGGAGCGAAACAAGACGCCGCCGGATAGTGTTACAACCAGTCCGCGTTCCTCTTCTTTGACTGTGGCAAGCCTGGCTAGTTCTGCCCGTGCATCGGCTGTCCGCTGTTCGGAATCTTTCAAGTCCTGTTTTGCCTTGTTGGCGTTCTCGATTTCCTGGGTTCGCGCATCGGCTACCCGCTGTTCGGAATCTTTCAAGTCTTGTTTTGCCTTGTTGGCAGTCGCGGCTTGTTGTAAGGCGAGTTCATTTTGCGCAATGTCTGTGCGCAGTTGGGCGTCGCTTAAATCCTGCTTTGTCTGTTTTGCGATCAGGGCTTGTTGCCTCTGGAACTCGGCGTCGGATTGGGCCTTGGCTTCCCTGAGGGCGGTCTGCTTGTCGATTTCAGCCTGGGCGTCGCTTGTCCGCTGATTGGCGTCTCTTAAGTCCTGCTTCCCCTGCTTCACGATTTCAGTTTGTTCGCTCTGAAAAGTCGCGTCCGCTCTATCCTTGCGTGACGTATCGGCGGCCATGATGCCTGCCGCTCTTGCAAGCTCTGCCTTGCGCTGTGCGACGTAAGCCAGATCTTTGGTTAGGGTCGAGTCGGGGTCCTTCTGAAATGACTCTTCTGCGCGATTGAGCGCCTCTTGCGCCTTGTGTAATTCAGCCGGTGCGAGTCGCGCCGCCTGTCCTTCGCTGGCCATTTGGTAGGCTGAGCGGGCATTGACGAGTTCATTGGGCGGCGTGGTGGCACAACCGGCGAAAAGCACGGCCAGTGTGACGACAATCAAAAATTGTTTCGTTTTCATGAAAACCTCCTTTGGGTTTTGATTCATGTGATGCTCGGGTTAGGGGTTATCTTGCCTGAGTTGGCGCACGCGTTCCACGGCTATCCGGGCGTCCGATTTCTCGGCATCCCCCCGGGCGAGCGCCAAAGACAGCTCTGCGTCTGCTTCAGCCCGCAACAGCATCGAGGCGGCTTTTTCCTTCTCGCCCTTTGCTGAGAACCCCCGGGCAAGTTCCAGTTCCTCTTTGGCCAGTTGCAAATGAAGCGAGGCTTGCGGTACTTTGGCCGCCCCGGCCTCCTCGGCGGCCCGGATGCCCGATGTTGACGTTTCCGTGCTGAGCGGAGCGCTGGCGCATCCCGTGACGATTGTGGCGGCGATGACGGCTAGGGCAAACACCATAAATTTTATCCTGGATACATGTCTCATTTAGTCCTCCTTTTGTGCTTTAAGTTATTGGGTTATCTCTTCGGCCTGACACTCAGTTACTCGATGGTCATCCGGTTCTTCACGCTCTCCACGCCATTGATGTCGCTTGCAAATTTGGTGGCCAGATCCTTTTCAGCGGCGTTGCCGGCTTTGCCGTACAAGGTGACCACGCCATTATTTGTCTCGACCTTTGTGCTAAGCGCGGAAGTCGAGCGGTGGTAAAGTAGCGCCATTTTCACCTGAGCCGTGATGGAGGCGTCATCAAATTTTTGACCGACTGTTCTCGTATTTTTTGCGGTCTTGGCCACCGTCATCTCATTTCGGACTTCCTTAACCCCTTGGACATCGAGGGCGTATTCAGTCGTCAATTCTTTTTGCGCCCCGCTTGCCGCATCGCCTCGCAGGGTCACGATGCCGTTTTTGACGTCGACCTCGGTGGTGTCGGCGCTGACGCTGCGATGAAACAGGAGCGTGGCTTTCACTTTACTGCGGATCCACGCATCCGAGTTTGCGGTCGGAGGCGCGCCTTTGATATCCAGTCTGTTGTCCACACGCATGACACCGGGAAGGCCTGCCACGGTCTCCTGGGCTAATGATTTATTGAAGTCGTCGGCGACAATACCCGTCAGGGTGACGACGCCGTCTTTGGATGCGATTTTGATATCATCATTTTGCAGGAAGGTCTTGAACACATAGGATTGCCTGGCGGATGATTCGATGCGGCTGTCCATCTCCGACGCATGTACGGGCAGGCTGAGTATCAGCACTAACGCTGACACCGCCATGACAGACAGGATGTAGATTGTTTTTTTCACGGGTTTTTCTCCTTTCGTTGTTCCTGTTGTTTTCCGGGCTTTGCTACTCCAAAGACCTCAGATATTCGGGCTCCTGGTTTTGGTGTAACCGGGAACCCGGTAAATCGCTGTAATGCCTGCGCAATGCCTCGTCGGTTTGCCTGCTTGCGGAGACGCTCTTCAGCGTGCATTGAATCGCAACGCCCCATTTATAAGGGATGACGAGAATAAAGGTTGAACACTCAATTTTTCTTCCGTCTTTTGACAGGCCTGTATAATTGATCTGTTTCGTTTTATAGACGCCGCGGCATCCTTCCTGATACTGTTTTCGGATGAAGCGGCGGCTCTGAGGCGCGATGAGGGTCATCGGATCAAAGCCGGAACTGCAGGCCTCCTCCGGTGATATGCCAAACAACGCGGCAAAGATGCCGTTTGCGAATTCCAACTTTCTGTCGAAAATGATGACGATGCCTTCATCTGTCCTTGCCGTGCGGGGGAAGCCCGAGGCGCTGTTTCGGTCGAAAGTCTCCAGCGTCTGTCCGGAATTTCTTTCATTTTCTTCCAGCGCCGAAATACGCTGGTGCGAGACTTCCAACGCCTCGATCAATTCCTGCTTTGTTTTGTTTGCGAATGTCATGCTTATTTATTTCTCCGTATTGTATTTGGGATTCCCGGTTCATGATGCGTGCGATGACAAGGATCATACAACCGTAAGAGCAAGTAGCCTGCCAATAGATGAAAGAGAGTCGGAAGTTTGAATTAAGTGTTTAATAACGATATTGTAGATTGCAATCAGCGTGCGGCATTGGTGCATGAAAGCGTTCATGTGGCCTCAGGATTTGGTGGAGCCTCAATATGTTGAGGGGGCTCTGTATGGCGCATGGGGAAAGGCGTGGCGACGATTCTCCAAACAAACGCAAGCGACATGAAGAAGCGGGAAGAACGTCTTTATAACGAAGGCGCGTTTTTAAAAAAAGCAGGCTTTAATCGGAAGTATTTATTGTCGATGATGTCGATTTCGTCGGATTTGATCAGTGAGCTGATAATGCGGCTGGCCGTTTCCCGGGACATGGCCGTATAATTGGCCAGATCCTTATGCGTCAGTTTAACGTGGATAATTTTCCCCCGATCATCCGGTATCCCGAATTTAAGATAAAAAATATTCAGGGCGGCCTTTAAACGGTCGCCCGTGTCAGAGTAACTGTGCAGTTTGAGTGTGATCCATGCATCGCGTAGGCGTGAACAAAGCAGAGATACCATGTTTTGTAAGCAATTTTCATTTTTCATAATGTATTTGACAAAGTTTTGTCTTGTGGAAAAACCGATTTTGGAATGCTCCATCGCCACAATCGTGGCGGGTGAAGTTTTACCATCAATCATGGCCATTTCACCAAAATAATTACCTCTTTTGTGAATCGCCAATAAGAGCTCTTTCCCTGATTCATTGATCTGCGTCACTTTGACTTTTCCGGAAAAGATTATATAAAAGAAATCAGTCGGATCTTCCTCCAGAAGAATAATCTGGTTTTTGTCAAACGTTTTCATGATGATTGTTTGCTGGAATTTTGCAAGCTCCTCGCTGGGAACGCAGGACAAAAACGGAATATTCCTGGAAATTTTAGAAAATTCATCAAGGTTATTCATTTATTTATTATCCTGCTTTCTGTCTTGTTTTTCTTTATGCTCTTTTTCAGGCTTTCCCTGTTGAGGCTTGGTTTGTTGTTGCTTCTCGCGCTGTTGTGACGGTGCGTGCTTCTCCCTTACCTCCCGAGATTGCGGCCTGGGCTGCTGTCTTTGGACGTCATGGGATTGCTCTCGCGGTAGTTGAGGTTTGTCTTTCTGCCGCAATTCCGTTTTCGGCTGAGATTGCTGTCCGGGTTCCTGTCGCTTAACTTCCCGGACCTGCGGTTTAACCGTTTGATGTTTCGGCTGGACCGCGCCTACGGGATGTTGTGATCGGGTTTGGGGCTTCAAATCCCGGACCCCCCAGGTATTTTGCTTCTCCCAATGTTTATCTTTTTTCCAGCCATTCCAGTTTCGTTTAACCTGCTCATGGGGAATGGGTCGGTGGTCCCACTCATGCCCTCTCCAACGGCGATCCCGATAGTCATTTCTCCAGCCGGAGGGTACCTGAACGTAAAAAGAAGGAACGCTCCGATAGTGACGCCAGCCTGAACCATAGTTGTGCGAGCGATACCATCGCCCTTCCCACGGACGCCACCACCAGCCGTCATAGAAGAAAATCTCCACATCTGTGTCAGGGACAACATAGACATACGTCTCAGGCAATACGATAAGCGCCGGCGGCGCGGCAAAAAAGATGGGCGGCGGCAGCGAAATATTAACGTCCACATTTACGCCAGCCATTGCCGGAGTAGGGAATACAAATAACAAAGCCAAAAGCATTTTTCCAAAAAGTAACTTATCCATAATGTAGCCTCTCTGTGTTCGAATGAAAGAATCCTGACAAACTTTGCGATCGGTTAATGGCGATCATCATGCCGGTCGGGCCCCCGATCCCGGTCATGACCACGGTCGTGCCCGCGGTCTCGTCCATCCCGGCCATCATGCCAGGGAACGAAACATCCGCTAATCGATGCCAAGAGCATCACGAAAACCATGGCCGACATTATTATTCTTTTCATTACAGGCTCCTTTAATTAGTCCGTCCTGAAAAATGCGGCTTGGAAGCCGCGTAAACATTGAAGATG
>CAZJMX010000024.1:0-69701 GCA_964547345.1 uncultured Smithella sp.
GATCGATCATGATTTTCGGCGCGGCCGCGCCCGCCCAGACAAAGGCCTTGACGTTACTGAAATCACAGGTCCAGAATTCCGGCTGCTTGAATTCCAAAAGAAACATCACCGGCACCTGCCCGATATGGGTGATCTTTTCCTTCTCGATAACCTTCAACGTCTGGGCCGGATCAAACTTATCCATGCACACAATACAGCCGCCCGACATGATGGCGCCGAATCCGATCTCGACATCCGCCGCCACATGATTGATGGGAAAATGGAGCAGTCCCCGGGATTTTTCATCAAAATAAAATTTTTCAATTTCCACTTTGATGTTCTCAACAATGCTGCGGTGGGTATGGATCACTCCCTTGGGCCTTCCGGTTGATCCGGACGTATATAAAAGCAGTGCGTCATCCGTTTCTTTTATTTCGGCCGCTCTTTGCGCAAGCGCGGAAACTTTGTTTGCCCGTGGTTTTCCGATATAAGCACAAAAAGATTCGGTTCCTTCAAAAGGCTCTCCGATCACCAGAACTTTTTTCAAAAACGGACATTCCTTTTTGAGGAGGCTGACGGTTTGGGCAAGGTCGCTGCCCATATACTCCCGGAGAGTGATAAGCAGTTTGGGGCGACAGTCATTGAGCTGGTAGCGCAGTTCGTCTTGCGTGTATTTCGGCGACAGACCCAGCCAGATCGCCCCGACCTTGCCTGCAGCCATATAGGTGGTGAGGAATTCATTGCGTGCCATGGAGAGAAGCGCTATCCGGTCGCCTTTTTCAATCCCGATTTCCAGGTACGCCAAGGCAACCGCATCCATCTGTTTTGCAAATTCGCGCCAGGTTAATTTCTCATCTTCGAAAACCAAGGCATCCGCATCCGGTGTTGCTTTGGCCCATTTTTCCACATAGTGCCATGTTTGATTAAGCTTTTCCCAAGTCATGCAACCTTCCCTCCCTTAGTCTGTGAGTCTCAGATAGCCATCGCTTAAGGCTTTCTTCTCCTCGGAATTGTAAACGGTGAAGAACAGATCCGTGCCTCCCGATACTTTGTTCTTCCCCGTGAGGCGGACTTGAATAGATGAACCGGGAAGCACCATTCCTGAAAACCGGCAATAAACAGCTTTCAGCCGTTGCGGATCGCCACCTGCCTCTTTATTCAGAATGTTATGAACAGCGACAGCGAGGGTCGCTGTCCCCTGATGGATAATTCCGGGCAGCCCCACCTGGTGCGCAAATTGTACGGAGGTGTGGATGGGAAAATGAATGTTGGTGCATCCGTCGTAGATGAAGGGCGCCAGCGGGTCAATGGGGATAACGGATTCCCACAAGGAAGCCGGCTCCTGAATTGGGGGAGGAACAGACGGAATCACTTCGCTGCCTTTTCCAACGTCTGCGCACACAATGCCTCTCATCATCGCGCCGATATGCTCTGTAAATACCTTGTTGCCCAAGGCATCCTGCGCATCAAACCGCGTAACGACACAGGTTCCCGCACGGTGCGGCAAAATGGCGGCAATGACACCTTTGATTTTCAGTTGCATCCCGGGTGTCACCGGCCGGTAGATGCTGAGATGCTCGCTGTAATGAACCTGGGTGAAAAGCACCTCCTGGGGAAATCCCGGAGCTTGCAGATAATTCGTAATGTTTTCTACGATGGGCCAGGTCAGCGCCACGGGAAACAGGGGCGGTGCGACAATCCCTTCCGGCCGCTCATCGTTGAAGTAGACCGGGTTGGCATCACCGATAGCCGCTGCATAGTTCATGGTCCAGCGGGCGTTCACTGTACAGGTATACTCTTGAAGGGGTGCGCCGACAAAGTCTGAAGTCAAGTGCATAGAGTTTCTCCCGGAGGGATTCTTCGTTCATGCTCCTCGATGGCTGGTAAATTCTGCACCGGTCACGACGGATGGTTCATCGGAAGATGAAACGCTTATGACAGGCAAGATCGCATATTTCTCACCATTCGTCAATTAACGACTTCAAACATTCATGGGGGTGACTGTCACGATTACAATCATTTCCAAGACAAAAATCAGACAAAAAAAGGGGGCGCCTTGATGGCGCCCCCGGTATGAGATCAATGGGAAAAAGAAACTCCGGGTGGAAACTCAAATCGACATGGCGGAAGCGCCATTCATCCCGCTTCGGCAATATCGTTTTCTCTATCCAGATCCTCTTCAAAACCAAGCGCGCGCTCAATTGCGCCGCCCTGCGCGATCTCGATCATCCGGTTGGCGGCGGTTGCGACAAATTCCTGGTCGCGTGAGGCAAACAAGATCACTTCGGAAAAGGCGATCAGCCCGTCGTTTAAGGCCGTGATCGATTCCAGATCCAGGTGATTGGTCGGCTCATCCAGGATCAGAACATTGGCCCCGGTCAGCATCATGCGCGACAGCATGCAGCGGACCCTTTCGCCACCCGAGAGGACGCCGATATTTTTCATGGCCTCTTCACCCGAAAAAAGCATCCGGCCTAAGAAGCCGCGTGCAAAGGCCTCGCCATCGGCCGGCGGCGAGTACTGGCACAACCACTCAATCAGGGTCATGTCGCGTTCAAAGAATTCACTATTTTCCTGAGGGAAATAGGCTCTGGTGATGGTAACCCCCCAGCGGAAACTGCCGCTGTCCGGTTCCATTTCACCGGCCAGAATCTGAAAAAGGGTGGTTCGGGCCAGGGCGTTGTCTCCGACAAAAGCGATTTTGTCGCCCTTGCGCACGTTCAGATCAAAATGATCCAGCACTTTTACTCCGTCAATGGTTTTGGTCAGTCCCGAAATGGACAAGATGATGTCCCCGCAGGCACGCTCGGGCTTGAAGACCACATACGGATATTTTCTCGATGAAACCGGCATATCTTCCAGTGTCAGTTTTTCGAGAAGCTTCTTGCGCGATGTCGCCTGCCTGGACTTGGAGGCATTGGCGCTGAAACGCTGGATAAAAGCTTTGAGTTCATCAACTTTTTCCGTTGCTCTACGATTATCATTTTGCCTTTGTTTAAAATGCAACTGGCTGGCGCGGTACCAGAAATCATAATTGCCAACATAAATCTGAATCCGCCCGAAATCGATATCTGCGGTATGCGTACAGACCTGATTTAAAAAGTGACGGTCATGGGAGACCACGATGACGGTATTGGCAAACCGATACAGGAATTCTTCCAGCCATTGAATGGATTTCCGGTCAAGATTATTGGTCGGTTCATCCAAAAGCAGGATATCCGGATTGCCAAACAGGGCCTGGGCCAAAAGCACGCGGACCTTGTCGCCCGCCTCCAGCTCCCGCATCTTCTTCGTCCGCAGATCCTCGGATATGCCCAATCCGCTCAAAAGCACGGCAGCTTCCGATTCCGCTTCATAGCCGTTCATTTCCGAAAATTCCGCTTCAATCTCGGCGGAGCGCACACCGTCTTCTTCACTAAATTCGGTTTTGGCGTAAATCGCCTCGCGCTGCATCATAATGTCATACAACCGTTTATGCCCCATGATGACCGTGTTGAAAACAATCTCATCGTCGAAGGCAAACTGATCCTGACGTAAAACGGCGATTCGCTCCCGGCGTCCGACAATAATCTCCCCATGATCGGCCTCCAGTTCACCTGCCAGAATTTTGAGAAAGGTGGACTTCCCCGATCCGTTGGCGCCGATCAGGCCGTAACAGTTACCGGGGGTGAACTTGATGTTAACCTCTTTGAATAGAATTCTCTTCCCGTAGGAAAGAGTGATATTGGCTGCTGCAATCATGCTGGTGTGATGCTCCTTGTAACCTATAGAATAAAAAAACCACAGGGGCTGGTGACCCCTGTGGTTCACTGACGACGGTTCACTAGCACACTTCATGATCGTTGGCAATCTATTATTAGTAAAACCGCAAAAAACATCATGATTTCAAGAAAACAAGTAATGCTCAGTTGAGGGATTCGACAAACACGACCTCACGGGGAACCTTGTAGGCGGACAGGTAATTGCGGCAATGCTGTATGATTTCTTTTTCGTCGGCCTCATCGCCTGGCTTTTTTACGATCAGAGCTTTGACAATCTCTCCCCGCATGGCATCTTTTTCACCCACCACTTGCGACGCGACAACGGCAGGGTGCATCTCCAGAATCAACTCCACCTCTTTGGGGTAGACATTGAAACCGCTGGTAATGATCATGCGTTTCTTCACACCGGTCAGGAAAACGTAGCCCTCCTCATCCATGTAGGCCAGATCGCCCGTGTGCAGCCAGCCGTCGCGAATGACCTCTGCTGTGGCCGCGTCATTCCTGTAGTAACCCTGCATCACCACAGCGCCACGGACAACCAGCTCGCCTGTCACGCCTGACGGAACAACACAGCCGGCATCATCCAGAACTTTCGCCGCAACACCCGGCAGGACGGTGCCGATCGACCCGTATTTCTGCATGTGGCCGGGCAAGGTGAAGATACAGCAGGGAGATGTTTCCGTCAGCCCGTATCCTTCCAGCACCTGCATCCCCAGATGTTTTTCAAACTCGGCAAACAGTTCCGGCGGCATGGCGGACCCGCCGGTAATACCGAAGCGCATCGAGGTCAGATCATAGTCTTTGAGTTTATCGGAGAACAGCATGCCCATAAAGAGGCGCGGAACAGCCGTCAGATAAGTGACCTTTTCATTCTGGATGGTTTTAAAAATACCTTCCACCGTAAAGCGATCCATCAGCACGACCGCACCCCCTAAACGGATGGGGCACAGCATGTTGACGGCGGCGCCGAAAGAATGAAAGAGCGGGATAACGGCCAGGGATCGATCGTCTTTGGTGCCGTTAAAGATGATGCGCAGGAGATCAGCCTGCGTAGCAAGGTTATTATATGTTAACACAGCGCCCAGAGGTTTTCCCGTAAGCCCCGCCGTATAGATCATCACGGCCGGATCATTCCCGGAAAGCGCGGGAGCGTCCGCAGGAACCCGTCCGCTGCGGATGATCTCATCGAAAGGAGAGCCGGGATTCAGGCCTGTGGTCGTAATCAGGTGTTGGCAAAGGGGAAGCGTCTCCTGGATGGCCTGGAATCTCTTCGCCAGGCTGTCTGCGGTAATGAAAACTTTAGCGTCGCAATTTAAAACGAGATGCTGAAGTTCATACGAGGTGGACATGACGTTGAGCGTAACGGCGACGGCGCCGAGCCTCAGCGCGGCAAAGTAGGAAATAATGAACTCCGGACAATTGGCAAGCATGATGGCAACTTT
This sequence comes from uncultured Smithella sp., assembly GCA_964547345.1. Taxonomy (GTDB): domain Bacteria; phylum Desulfobacterota; class Syntrophia; order Syntrophales; family Smithellaceae; genus UBA8904. The sequence continues at coordinate 5,183 of CAZJMX010000024.1, forward strand.
ATCGCCCTTGCGGACACCGAGCCCCTGCAGGTGATGAGCAAGCGCCTCGACAAACTGGTTCAGATCTTGATAGGATATGCGTTTGCCTTCATAAATAATAGCCGGATTTTCCGGATAACGCTGGGTAGTTTCCTGAAGCAGCCGTTCCATATTCATCTTGTCCTCATCAACCTCCTGTGCCCGGTGTTTGACTCAAGACATGTTTTTGAGCCGCCGAAGTATAGGAGCGCCGTCTGCGGTTGTCAAGAAACAATCTGAATTTCATACCAAGGCTGGCGGCACAAAGCCTGCCTGGTCAATATCAAGAACATATGATTTGCTTAAAAACTCAGGTTGCCTGACGCTTTGAACCCGACAAAACAGCAGCTGAAAAAATTGCTTCATTGTCCCTTCAGCCCGGCAATATGCCGGACCTGGGCGCTCAAATTCGTCAAGTAGGCGACGCGCTCCTGAAATATGCCGCCCTTGACGTCATACTCAGCATAGGCCATGTCCCGGATTGCTTTTTCCACATCACCTTCCGCAGCGCTCAGGTATCTTTCAATCGACTCACGAAACTTGAATGTCTCGGTCAGCGAATGCTCGAGAAAATCCGCCGCGTCTTCCTGCGTCAGCACCCAGCCGTGCGCCAGGCAGATCATTTCAGGCTTAAGCGCCATCATGAGATTCAGGGAATCAATGTAATCCCGGAAAGACGTCAGAAACTCAACCTGCATCTCGCGCCCTGTTTCACCCTGCAGTACGCCTGTCGCCTCGCCGGGAAACAGGGCTTTAATCTCCGGAAAGTAAAAAGAAACAGAGTCTTTGGTATGGCCGGGCGTCTCATACACACGGCAGGTCAGCCCTCCCAGGTTAAACTCGTCGCCCTGTTTCAGAAGAATGTCGGTTGCAAACGGACGCAGCGTCAGATCTTCGCCTTCGGTATTATACTTTAAAAGCTCAACATGATTGCCACTGAGCCGGTTCATCATGTCCAACACGGACGGTTTTTCCAGCAATCCGGCCAGTCTTTCATGAGCGCCGATTTGGAGGCCGGGTATCTGCCGCTTCAAATAGCTCGCGGAGCCGATATGATCATAATGGGAATGCGTGAGGAAGAGATAGTCGAGACGATCTGCATCCCCCAGAATGTCTTTGATTAAAGCGAGGTAGCGGGGTGCCAGAAGATTTACCCCCGCGTCAATCATCAGATTTTTACGATCTCCCTGAACAATATAGGTAGGGTACCAGCTATTCGGAATTGCGGTGATCCGCTCGTGTATTTGCCCTTTGGCCTGCTGCTTCATCAAACCCCCAATTTTCTGTAAACCGTTACCATGATCGTCCGGAAGCTTTCCACTTTTATTTTTTGTCATGACCAGGCACAACCTCTCAGCGGCCCTTATGCCTTGGCCCGCTTAAATATCGCTGTTTGACAGGGAGGGATGTCGTGCATACTTTTTTATTTCAAGAACGGGTTTAAAACATATCGGGGGTTTTCAATGGCTGGAAAAGCGATCTGGAAAGGACAACTCCATTTTGGACTGATCAATATCCCGGTCAAACTGCACACCGCAGTAAAAGAAGAACATATTCAATTTCACCTTCTTCACAAAAAAGATCACGTCAGGTTAAAGCAGCAGATGATCTGTGCGCATGAAAAAGTGCCGGTGCCGCCGGAAGAACAGGTCCGCGGGTTTAAACAAGACGATGGAAGATATGTGCTGGTCACACCATCCGAGCTCGAAGAGACCTTGCCCGAAGAGAGCCGGATCATCAACGTCCTGGAATTTGTCAAAGCATCGCAAATCAATCCCTTATATATCACACGCGGCTACTATCTGGAGCCGGACAATGCGTCAAAGGCCTACCTGACACTCGCCGCCGCGCTCCGGGAAATGGATTTGGAAGGCATCTGTACATGGACAATGCGCAAGCGGTCCTATATCGGAGCCCTGCAAATAAGCGGAAAGATTCTCCGGCTCAATACGCTCCGATATGCCGATGAAGTGCTGTCGGCTGCCTCTCTTGAGCTCCCGCGTGTTGCGCTCACGGCAAAAGAGCTGCAGATCGGCAGCGACTTGATTAACCATTTAACCGCTTCTTTTGAACCGCAGAAATACGAAAATCAACACGAAAAAAAGCTACAACAGTTGATCGATAAAAAAGCGCGGGGAGAAAAAATTATCCTCCTGCGACCTAGGCGTTTGAAACCAACGTCATCGGATCAGTTGTTCAAAACACTGGAGGCGAGTTTGAAAAAGGTTGCCTGACGGCAACAGGGCAGGCCTGATGTCGCCTGCCGTCGATCTTATTGAATACAGGAGAAATGCAATGGCAATGCAGGGCATATGGAGCGGGACGATCAGCTTCAGCCTGGTGGCGATTCCGGTGCAACTGGTGAAGGCGGTCGAACCCGGCCGGGTTTCTTTCCGACTGCTTCACAGCAAAGATTATTCCCCCCTGACCAGAAGAATGTTCTGCCCCCGGGAAGAAAAGATGGTGGATCCGGAGGACATCGCCAGGGGATATGAAATCGGCCCCGATAAATATATTATCATCACCGACAAAGAACTGGAGTCCGTATCCCCCGAACGGAGCCGCACGATCGAGATTATCGAATTCGTCGATATTCCGGAGATCGATTCCATCTATTATGATCATCCCTATTATCTGGTTCCGGCCAAAGGGGGCGAAAAAGCTTATCAACTGCTGGTCGAGGTCATGCGCCGGACCCATAAAGCAGGTCTGGCAAAATTCATTCTGGGAGAGCGGGAGTATCTCGTCGCAATCAAAAGCATCGAAGGAGCGCTCGCGCTCATCACGCTTCATTACAGCGAAGAGATTCTGCCCGATGACAGTATTCTGCCCGAGGCCGTCCCGGTGGAAACCGCAGAAATTTCCCGCATGAAAAACATCATGAAAGAAATGACCATCGATTTCAATCCGGAAAAACATGTCAATGAACGCCGTAAAAAAATCATGGCTCTTCTCAAAAAGAAGGCCAGAAAACAGCCTCCGGTAATGCCTCCCGACATTGAGGAAGAAGAGGAAGGTCCGGTCGATCTGGTTTCTGTGCTTGCAGAAAGCATGCGGAAGGTGAAAAAGAAGCATTGAAGAACAAACTGGCGCAGATTGCGGGAAGACATCTTTCTTTATCCAATCTGGAGAAAGAACTCTATCCGGCCTATGGGTTCACAAAAGCCCACGTCCTGGAATATTACCGTCTGGCTTCCCCCTTCATACTGCCACATTTGCAGGGCCGGGCGCTCACATTAAAACGTTACCCCAACGGCGTCACGGAGGATTTTTTTTTCGAAAAGCGGTGTCCCTCCCATCGTCCGCCCTGGGTGGCCACAGCCCAGATTCCCCGCGACAACGGAGAGAACATGACGGTCTGTCTCGTGAATGATCTGGACACCCTGATGTGGGTGGAAAATCTGGCGTCCCTTGAGCTGCACGTGCCTCTGGCCCGGGCTCTCTCCCCTGAATCGCCGGACGCTGTGGTCTTCGATCTGGATCCGGGAGACGGGGCCGGCATTCTCGACTGCCTGCGCGTCGCACTGATCCTGCGGGATTTGCTAAACGAGCTGAAACTGGTCTGCTTTGCCAAAACATCGGGGATGAAAGGACTTCATGTATGTGTGCCCCTGAACCATAAAGCAACGACTTTCGACGACACAAAAAAATTTTCGAAATCCGTAGCCTTGGTCCTTGAGCAAAACTTCCCGAATCTGGTAACGACAAAAATGGCGAAGAATGAGCGGGTAAAAAAAGTTTTTATTAATTGGCAGCAAAACGATTCATCCAAAACCATGGTGTGTGTTTACTCTTTGCGGGCCTCGGAAAAACCGACCGTTTCGTTTCCCCTGACCTGGAAGGAGATGGAAAACGCAAGCAAGAAAGGCGATGCCGGTAAAATACAGGTCCTGCAGTCCGAGGCCGTGAGCCGTCTTAAAAAATCGGGCGACCTGTTTGGCGAGATGCTCGTCAAGAAACAGCGGCTTCCTTATCTTTAATATGGCACTGAAAGATTACATATCCAAACGAAAATTCGCAAAAACGCCGGAACCGCCGGCGGGCCTTCATTCCAGAGGGGATCGCCTGGTTTTTGTTGTCCAGAAGCATGCAGCACGCGCGCTTCACTATGACCTCAGGCTGGAGCTGGACGGTGTTTTGAAAAGCTGGGCCATCCCGAAGGGACCTTCTCTGAATCCCGCGCAGAAACGGCTGGCCGTCAGGGTGGAAGATCATCCCTTCGACTACAAAGATTTTGAAGGCGTGATCCCGGAGGGCAATTACGGCGCAGGCAGCGTCATCATCTGGGACCGCGGCTTTTATCATCATCTTGCCGATCCGGACGGAAACCAAAGCGAGAAGCTTCTGAGGGCCGGACTGAATGAAGGTCACCTGACGTTTATCCTGCACGGAGAAAAACTTCAGGGCGAATTCGCGCTGATTAAAACACGTAAGGACGAGAAGTCCTGGCTGCTTGTGAAAAAAAATGATCGCTTTGCGACAACCCGGGACGTTTTGAAAAAGAAGCGCTCCGTCGTTTCTCATGAGAATCTCGAAGAAGTAGCGAAAGATAATCCCAGCAAGCCTCCCCGGCAGGAAAAGATCGACCGGATTCATCTGCGGGAAGCAATGGAAAGTGAAGACCTCAAAGACGCACCGATGGGCCCCTTGCCCCACAGTATCAAACCGATGCTGGCAACCCTGACGAAAGAGGCGTTTGATCACCCGGACTGGATTTTTGAAATGAAATGGGACGGGTACCGGGCCATCGCCGAAATCCAAAGCGGAGACGTTTTACTTTATTCCAGAAACGGGATTTCCTTTGAAAAAAAATTTTCTCCGGTGTTTGAAGCGCTTGCGAGATTCAGATTGGAGGCCGTTTTCGACGGCGAGATTGTGGTCGTGGATAAACAGGGGCACCCTGATTTTCAGATGCTGCAGGACTATGCCAAAAACAGGAAAGGCCATTTGCTCTATTACGTCTTTGATCTTCTTCATTTGCAGGGCCATGATTTGACCGGCCTGCCCCTCACGGCCAGAAAAGCTCTCCTGAAGAAAATCCTTCCTTTTTCCCCGCATGTAAAAGTGAGCGATCACATCGTCCGGGACGGCATGGCTTTTTTCAAGGTCGTTAAAGATACCGGATTGGAGGGGATCATCGCCAAACACGCTTCCAGTGCTTATCACACGGGAAAAAGAAGCAGCGAGTGGCTCAAGATCAAGACGCACCTCACCCAGGAAGGGGTTATTGCGGGATTCACGGAGCCTCGGGGCGGCAGAAATGATTTCGGCGCTCTGGTCCTGGGTGTGTATGACGGCAGCGAACTGATATTCATCGGCCATACCGGCGGCGGATTCAATGCCGTAACGCTCAAAGCCATTCGCGCAAAATTAAATCCCCTGATCCGCAAGACATGCCCTTTTAAGGTGGAACCCCCGACCAACACACAGGTGACCTGGGTGAAACCCCAGCTCGTATGCGAAGTTATTTTTCGCGGCTGGACCGGCGAGGGCCTGATGAGACAGCCGGTTTTCTCGCGGCTGCGCGAGGATAAAACCGCCCGTGATGTGGTACGTGACCTCCCCAATTCCACCGCACCTCAAAAAGCGGCAAAGGGCAAATAAGAAAATGAAATTTTACGTCGGCACAAGCCGATACGGCTATAAAGAATGGAAGGGAATATTTTATCCGGGAAAAATATCGCCCCATGACATGCTGCACTTTTATGCCGAACATCTCGGCGCAGTGGAGATCAGCGCGGGCATGAGCAGGGGCTTGGTGATATAGCGCCCCGCCCGCGACCCTGCTGCTTCAGAAACGAGATGGGCTACAAAGAGCAACATGAAGAAAACCAGAATAATTCCGGAAGCCGTCATGTATTTCTCCTTAAACCCAATCTATTTTTCTTCCTTCACCTTCTTCAGCAGTTTACCGGCGCCCTGTTGGAAGGCCTCCAGGTAGGCCTGCTGCGTGGAGGATTCAAACAAAAGCCCCACATCAGCCGGGTAATTGACGGCAATGTTGATCGCCCTTTTGCAGCCGACCACGGGCGCGCCGTTATTTGCAATTTCCTGCGCCATCTTTTTGGCCTCTTCCATCAGTTTCGTCTTGGGGTAGACATGTTCTACCAGCCCGATGCGCAGTGCTTCCCGGGCGTCAATTCTTCGACCCGTGTAGATCAGTTCCTTGGCTTTGCCGACTCCTACAATTTTGGGAAGTCTTTGTGTTCCGCCTCCGTCGGGAATAATCCCGAGCAGAACCTCGGGGATGGAGAATAATGCTGTTTCATCCGCCAAGCGGATATCACAACCCAAAGCCAGCTCCAGACCCGCGCCAAAACAAAACCCGTTAATGGCTGCAATTACCGGAACGGGAAGCTTCTCATAAGCGGTAAAGCAATCGCGATAGATCTGAATGTGCCCGAAACGGTCGTGCCGCTTGATATCCTCGGCCAGATCACCGCCTGCAGCAATCATTTTCAAGTCAATGCCGGCGCAAAAGGACTGGTCTCCGGAGCCCGTGAGGATGACCACATTAACAGAGGGTTCGCCCAGGATATGATTGGCGGCCTCATACAACCCTTTCAGGATTCCCCCGTTGAAGGCATTTCTGGCCTCAGGGCGATTTAAAGTTACAGTTGCAATTTTGTCGTTTATTTCCAACAATACGTCGTGACAGGTAAACATGAACACCTCCTTTAATATATTACGGAAACAGATATAACACGGAATCCATGAAGTAAAAAACCCGCCTAGTCCATGGGCGAGGCAACGAGGCATGGACTTTACTCCTGTTCGGTTTGATAGCAGGCCAGGATCTCGCCAAAGTAAAGCGTGTGGTAATCTTTTTGCGGATAGAGGGCCTGATCATAATTTGGATCGAGCTCGGCCGGATTCATGGCGGATTTGAAAACAATTTTGCATTCGTAATGAATCCCGGGCACCGAGATGATCGGTGAGGCGGCCTTTTGACCGTCGGCAATTTGCAGATTGCACATCTTGAACTTGTCCACATCCCGGCCTGATTGTGATCCGCAAAATGCGGTTTCTCTGCCCATGTCACTCGAAGGGATCGTAACTGTGAAGTCTGAGGCCTTTTCGATGATCCCAAACGTATGCCGGGAAGAGCGCACCGCCACCATCATGACCGGCTTTTGCCAGATGAATCCAAAAGTAGCCCAGCCGATGGTCATGGTGTTTAGCGCATCTGCGGCCTTAACGGTCAGGAACGCTCCTTTTTTAATTTTGCGTATCGCATCGTCGACAATGCTCATATATTTTAAATCTTTCATAGCACCTCCCGAATCAGAATCAGGTCAAAGACTAACAGCCGCGCAGCGAATGTCAAGATTAAAAATATTCATCCCTGAAAAAAAACGGGTGAAGGGCAAACGAAATCAACGATCATCGAGGCATCCCGACCGTTTTTAAGGGTGTCCAGGTCGGATTTAGAAGTGAAACCGCTTGACACGAAAATTTCATCTTTGTATATTCAAATGCATGCATAAAGCATTGATGAAAATTAAATAAAACCGAGGGTAATAAAAAATGAAAAGAACTATTATTGTGATGACTTTCCTTTTTGCAGCTTCTTTTGCCTACGCTCAAACCTCACCGGAAACCTATCTGGCGCAACTACCGGCGGCGCCTAAAAGCGCCTGCAACATTCCATCGGTAGAAAAAGCATCTTTCGAGAAATCAGTCCGTAGTCTCAAAGACAAGATGGACAAGGATATAGCGCTGAGAAAAGAAGAGTCACAAGTTTATGTTGACGCGAATCGCGATAAGATTGCCGCCAATGTGGTAACACACCCGGGTTCTGCAGAAAGGATCACGGGGAAAAGCGGGAAGATGACAAAAGAAGAAAGAAAAGCCAGGTCCGAAGAGATGTCGCGCCAGTACGGCGTTTCACCCGAAGAAACGAAGAAACTCAAATCGATGAGCAAGGAAGAAAAAACGGCCTGGGCGCTGGAAAACAGCGGGAAGGCGGCCGACAAAATGCAGGCCGATCCAAAATTCAAGGATACACCTAAGCAGGCAAAAACAGTCTACGACTTGCAGATTGAACAAAAAACCCTGATTGAAAAAATAGATGCCCGCAAAGCCGGCATCTTAAACAAATTCAAGACGCTCGATCAAAACGCCGCAGCCATGAAAGCAAAGGACTTAGACCCTATACAGCGTCAACTCGTTGCCATGGGCGGTCTGGTAATGAGCAAAGAACAATCAAACCGCATAGATCAGGCTGCCTTGAAGTTAAAAAATACCCAGAGCATTTATTGCGAAACGTATTCACCTCAGTATGCCACTCTCCTTAATGAATATTTATCCGTCGTCAAAGCCTCCCTGCCGGATTACCGGAGATTGGATGAGATTATCGCCAAAACGCAAATGGGGCAAGATAAGCCGGTCGACGCGAATGCCGGTCTGATGGGACTTGAGGCTTTGCGCGACTACACCGCAATGCTGGCAAAAATCTTTAAATATGATCTACCGTATGAATATTAACAGATCAGAAGAAATGCGCTGCCGGAAAATACACTGACCCTCAAAAACAGACCCCCCTCAGGGCTCGCGCCCTGAGGGGGGTTATACTTCAACAGATCATGCCGACGTTGACAAAGCGATCAGGTTACGATCGTTTTGACCAACTCGATCACCGGATTTGTCACCAGCGCCATTAAAACCGTGTACAGGGCGAAGACGCCGACTGCTTCGGTTGTATACATGAGGGTGAATCTTCGTTTCAATTGAATCAGCAAGAGTCCCCCGACAATCAGCAAGCCCAGTTGGAAGTAAGGGAAATTCGTCGTTCCCGTTGCCGCGAATTCCGCAAATCCGAAAGTTGCTGTTAAGAGAACCACGGCCGTCGCTACTGTGATTGTTCCTAATGTCTTTTTCATGATCTGTTACCTCCTTTGGGTAGTTTCGTTTATTTGCCTTGATACTAATGAAATTTGCGTGCCAAGATGCAGCAAATATTAAATATTATCAATAACTATTTGATATTTTTACATATACAACAGACAGCCCGGCGGGGGAACAACCAAAAAAATGGCGCCTTGATCTTCCTTTTTTCAATGAAGTGTTAAAGCGGGTTCAACGAAATGTTGGATGGAGCGGTCTGCTCATTAGTGCTTATCTTTTACGTTTTTCTTTCTCTTTCACCCCCAACCCTCAGGCGGCCTCGGTCGGAAACCGCCTTTCGCCCTGTTATTTGAAGGTCAGAATTTTTAAGGGCGTCGACTACCCTTATTCAGTGTCAGCGCAGCAGGAGTCCCCGGCGTTACCATATCGAGCAGGATGTTGACGCTCTCGTTCACGTAAGGCGCGTATTGCTCCTGTGCCTTATGCCTTTGTTCGGAACGTGTTTCCTTGTCTTTATCGCCTTCCTTCTTCATCGTCTTGCGAAAATCATCCAACTGGATGATGCCCTTCTTGTCCGCTGCTTCTTTGTTGTCTTTGATAATTTTAGCAAACTTTGCGTCTTTGGCAACCCGGGCCTGCGACTTGGATGCAAGTGTCGCGATCAGGGGTTCTTCGACAGGCTGAAACTGCGGCATAACTTTCTCCCGCACGCCCAGGAAGGGCGCGATGGCCTGTGCCGGAAGCGAATAGTCCAGCGCCGCCTCCCCGATCTCTTCAAGGACAAACCAGCCAGGCAGCCTCACGTCCGCTGCAACACCCGTCTTCTGCGTCGAGTTTCCACCCGGCAGGAAGTACAGCCCCGAGGTGACCTTCATGGCGCCCAATTCCCAGGGCAGCGGCAACAGTGTCTGCACGGAACCCTTCCCGTAGGTATGGTCCGATCCGACAATCACCGCACGGCGGTAGTCTTGCAGTGCGCCCGCAACGATCTCGCTTGCCGACGCGCTCATGCGGCTGGTCAGAACGACGAGGGGGCCCATGTAGAGCGCCCGTGGATCCTCCGCGGGGATCGCATTGATGCTGAGATCATCACCATTCCTTCCCGGTGCAGCTGACCCATTGGCAAAAATCGTCACCCGCCCCCGACTGTCCTTGACGGCTACGATTCCACCCTTGCCAAGAAAAAGACCGGCAAGGCGCACCGCCTCGTCCAGCAGCCCGCCACCGTTTCGCGACAGGTTCAGCACGATGCCGTCCACCTGCTGTCGCCTGGCCTCGGCAAGAAGTTTTTTCACGTCTTCGGAACTGGACTTGCCGCCCTTCTCACCGCCGTAAAACGAAGGAAGATCAATGACGCCAAAGCGGTACTGCTTGCCCTTCACGTTCCGGGTCTCGTAGATGATCTTCGCCTCCTGCTCTTTCACGTCGATCTTGTCGCGCATGATCGTGACGTCGAAGCGATCCTTACGCTCCCCCTGCCGCAGGATCGTCAGGGTGACCCGGGTGCCTTTCTTGCCGCGAATCAGGCTGATGACGTCGCGCAGATCCATGTCGATCACGTCAACGGGCTTTCCCCGCTCCTGAGCCACGGCGATGATTTTATCCTTGGGCTTGAGCAGACCCGTTTTCTCCGCGCCACCCCCGGGAATCAACTCTTCAACGACGGTAAAGCCGGTTTCACTGCTCAAAACAGCCCCGATTCCCTCCAGGGAAAGCTGCATCGAAATCCGGAGATCCTCGAGATTTTTGGGTGACAGGTAGCTCGTGTGCGGATCCAGGGCCCCGGCAAAGGCCTCCGCAGCGGTTGTAATGAGCCGTGCAGGATTTTGCTCGACCACCCGCATCGTCTGCAACTCATAGCGGTGGATCTGCTGCTTTTTGGCTGTTGCCAGGTCAATGCCGGTGATGAGTGCGTTTTCGATCTGGAATTGCACGATCTTTTTCAGGAGCCCCTGTTTTTCCGACATCGTCTTCGGATACGGGCGTTTGTCCACATTGGTATGCAGCGCCGCCATCTTGTCGGACCGGAAGTCCGGCCCCAGCATCTTTTTGACGATGGACTCGTTCTCCCGCGCCCGCAAGACGAGCAGGTCAAACACCGGCTGGAGCGAAGCGCAGTTGCCTCTTTCCGCGCTGACAAACAGGTCCGTGAGGAGCGGTTTGAGCTTCTCCAAATCGGACTCGAAAAGCAGCGTTTTAGAGGGATCAAGGCGTTTGATCATCTGGTCGACGGCGTGCATCCTGATCTCAGAGGTGGTGCTCTTCATCGCGTAGTGATTGGCATGGAATGCTTCCATCAGATGGGGAAGGCGGCTGCACGTCAGGTCTTTGGCTGTCGCCACGAATGGGGGCATGAGGCACATCATCAGAATCAGCGGAAGCAGGAAGTATCTGCCCCTCACTACCCCAGCCGTGGTAAACATGGCATGATCGCCGGTTGAGGTATTTTTTAAAATATTTTTCATTCTGATTGGGTCCATGTCCATACTCCTTATTCTGTCCGGCCCAATGGCACGGCGGTTGATCTTATCGCTCTGTATGAGAAATTCTGCGCACTTGTGACGATAGAAGGCGGGTGAGGTTCTGTCAAGGGAAAAGGGGAATAAAGGCATATCCCTTACCACCTTTCTTTATATTCGCCGGAAAACAAATGCGTTCATCTCTAACGGGTTTGGGCGAGGGCTTCTTTGATCTTTTGCGCTACCGTTTTCCCTTCAAATAATTTCCCAATGGCATCACCAAGTGCCATACTTGCGTGCTGACCGAGTTGCCCTTCTGAAAAAGAAACATCCGTCTTGGAAAAAGCGATGGTCACATTGCTTTTATGCAATATTTTTCCTTTGGCTGCATCGGCAACAACAAGATTCAGCTTCATGGCGACCTTATAATCGTTGCTGAAAACGCCTGTCCAGCAGGTTACGTCCATCTCCTCTATGCTGCCGCCAATGATCAGCTTGCCGCTTCCCGCAGGCAGGGTTCCTTCTTTCAAATCCCATTGAACGATCTTATCGGCAACTTTATAACCGGCTTTTTTCAGATAATCTCGGATGCCGCTTGCAACGACTTGGGTCGGAGGATCATTCTTCGGAAACAGCGGAACTTTCGTCCCATCGAGCTCTTTGACCCAACCGATTGTTTTTTTATCATCCACCTGGCGAATGTCGGTGAATTCCGCCACCGTAATGATTGCGCCGCGCGTCTTTTCATCGGCCTTTAAATGTTCCGGAATAACGGCTTGCGCCGAACTATACTGCATATCCGTACTGTAACGGCTGGGGTTGGCAGCACTGCCCGATTGGCCCAAACCCAAAATGATCAAAAAAAGTACCGTCATTATTTTCAGAACAAACAAGCTATGCTTTTTCATCTTTTTCTCCTTTACGTCCAATATGGTTTGAAAAGACTTCTTATGACTACCCCATTAATCCATCATCCGCAAAGCTGAAGTAATTGCCGTCGCCGATGATGACATGATCTAAAACTTTGATACCCATGAGCTTTCCCGCAGCCGAAAGGTCCTGCGTAAATTTTTTATCCTCCGGGCTGGGCGCAATGTTCGCACTGGGATGATTATGGACACAAATCATTGCCGCCGCAAATTTTTGCAAAGCGGCATGGATGATTTCCCGCACAATAGGCGTGGCATGGTTGACTGTACCGCAGGCGGCGTCGCTGATATCCACAATTCGATTGCTGCTGTTGAGATAGACAACTTTAAAAACTTCAGTCTTGAGGTCTCGCATTTGCGGCATGAGGATGTTTGCGACATCCCGTGCGGAGGCAATCTTGGGTTTGTCGCCAAGCACTTCGTCTTCACGGAAACGCCGTCCGATTTCGAGGGCCGCTTTGATCTGGGCGGTTTTGGCGGGACCCAGACCTTTGAATTCTTTCCACTCGCGAATGTCTGTGTGGCTCATGTTGCGGAAAGTGCCGAAGGTCTCCATCATCCTGCGTCCCAGATCAATGGCGCTTGCGCCTTTCACGCCCGTGCGCAGCAGAATCGCCAGAAGCTCGGAATTGCTCAGCGCCCCGGCTCCTTTTTTGAGAAGCTTTTCTCTGGGCCGGTCATCTTCCGGCCAGCTTTTAATACCGGCATTCGCGTTTTTTTCGGTCATGTCCGATTCTTCCCCTTTTGAGGTCATCCATTACATCCTTGCACATCCGGCTTCGCGCCGAGCTGCGGCAAGTCGAAATTTGAAGCAAACGGTTCATGTTGTCTATTTTGTCATCATCCTACAATGTTCCCGAAACAATGCAAGTGCAAAAAAAGGTTCAAGGCACAAGGAGCAAAGCAAAAGGATATAGAAGCTTGATATCTTCCTGAACTTGATTTTTTTCCTTGCACCCTGCTCCTTGTACCTCGTTCCTCCTCTCTTTGTCCTTGACAGCTCCGTTCCTGTTATTCTATAAATTTCCGGCTCCGGCAGCCGAATCATTCGCATGCCCTCGCTTTTGTTCTCCGGTCTGCCGGGCGAAAGGAGCATTCTCAGCATGGAAAAATTCTTCACCCCCTGCAGCATCGTTGTCTTCGGCGCGTCCATCACCAACATGAACCTGGGACAAATCGTCCTGCTCAACAATCAGCAAATCGGGTATCCGGGGCGCCTCTACGGCGTCGGTTCGCAGGCGGGCGATCTCAAAGGCATCCCCGTCTACACGAGCATTGCCGATGTACCCGAAGTACCGGATGTGGCCATCTTTCTCACGCCAGCCAAAACCGTACCCGGCCTGATGAGGGAATGCGGTGAAAAAGGCATCACCCACATCGTGATCGAATCCGGCGGTTTCAGCGAGTATTCCCACGAGGATCATACGCTGGAAGATGATGTCCTGGCCGTCGCGAAAAAATACAACATGAAAGTGATCGGCCCCAACTGCGTGGGAACCGTCAATTTTGATCATCGGATGATGATGCCGTTTGCCTTCTTCAAAGACATTCCGCTGGGGGGCAGACTGGGGCTTGTCTCACAAAGCGGCGGCGTGGGCGGCTCATACCTGCGCGCCGTGTCAGGTTATGGCGTCAAGCCCGGCAAGTTCGCGGCCACCGGCAACAAACTCCAACTCGACGAAGCGGACTTCCTGGAATACTTCATCTCGGACCCGAAAATCGATGTCATCGCGTTTTATCTGGAAGGATTCAAACGGGGCAGAGCGTTCTTCGATCTGGCACGCGCCTGCGACAAACCCATCATCATTCAGAAATCCAACCGCGCGCCCGAAAGCGCGAAAATCGCACAATCTCACACGACGGCGCTTTCCGGCGACGATTCCGTGGTGGACGGCGCCCTGATGCAGGCCGCAGCCATTCGTGTGGACGACGAAATGGAATTCATCGACGCGATTCGCGTGATCGGCATGCCGCTGATGAAAGGCCGGCGCGTGGCGGTGCTGTCGCGCTCCGGCGGCCATGCGGTGCTTTCCGCCGACGCCTGCGCCAGATTCGGATTTGAAATGGTTCCCTTCCCGCCGGCTTTCATCGAGAAACTCAAAACCATTTACAACACTCGCGTCATTGCGCATCAAAACCCGCTGGATCTGGGCGAGATCTTCGATTACACGATTTTCACGACGATTCTGGAGGAAACGCTCAAACTGGATATTTACGACGGCGTGCTGTTTAATCATCTGTACTCCTCGGACTTTGAAGGCGCAATGTCGCGGACGTTTCTGGCCGGCGTGGGAGAACTGGTCGCCAAGTATCAAAAGCCCGTCTGTCTGACGATGATTTCGGACCGCGAGGAAATTCTGGATGTGCAAAAAAGCCAGCCGTTTCCGGTGTTCACCTCTCCGCTTGCGGCGGCCGCCGCGCTCCAAATGTCGAGAACTTATTATGAACGCAAAACAGCCCGCAATTCGCGCGGGGCACTCCCGGTCTATTCTCTGGATGTGCAAACCGTCGAAACCATTCGGATGCGCTGCCTGGGTGAGCGGCGCATCCCGCTGACGGATGAAGCGCTCACGATCTGCGCGGCAGCGGGGTTGAAACCGGCCAAAGACATGGTGGTAAAAGAAGAAACGACCGTCAAAAAAATCCCATTACACTATCCGCTGGCTGTCAAACTTCTCTCGCGCGACGCCTCACATAAATCCGATGTAGGCGGCGTTGCCGTCAATATCATGAACCGCAAAACGCTTACCGAAACCATTACGAGCATGAAATCGACACTGAAGAGCCTGCCGCAGCCGCCCGCCATCGACGGCTTTCTGATTCAGGAAATGGCCCCGGCTGGAATCGAATGCTTTGTCGGCGGACGGCGCGATCCGGCGTTCGGACCGGTCATCGTTGTCGGCTTAGGCGGCGTCTTTATTGAAATCTTCAAAGATACGTCCATCCGCTTGGCGCCGGTAACCGCCCGGGAAGCCGGGGCCATGATCAAAGACCTGAAGGCCTACCCGCTGCTTGCGGGCGCCAGAGGGAGAGGTCCTGCGGATTGTGAGGCATTGATGGATGTCATCTGCCGGGTTTCTGCGCTTCTGGATGCCTGCTCGCACATAGAAGAGATTGATCTTAATCCGGTGATTGTTCATCCAAAGGGAAAGGGAATAAGCGTTGTGGACGCCCGTATTTTCTTTTCCGGACGCTGGGAGGATTGATCGATATCTTGAAGATCTAAAGAACAGCGGCCGGTCTTGTGAACCGGCCGCAAAACCGGCTAATTTATCGGGGTCGATCCATCAGGCAAATCGGCCGACATCATGTGATAGTTGACTCGCAACTTCCCGCGCGTAACCGGCAGATAGATCGTCAAGGTCGTGCCACTGCCGATTCTACTGTGGACATCAATAAAGCCATCGTGATCCTTAACCACCTCCCGGACCATCGCCAACTCCAAACCCGTCACACCATGTTTTATAATTTTTTTGAGATAGAACGGCTCAAAGAGATGGCTGATGGCTTCGTCGGGGATGCCCTTGCCCGTATCGGTTACGGAGAGGACGACATATTCACCTTCACAGATATTGTCGTCGCCGCCTGTGGGACGGCCCAGATATAACGTTTTGGTCATAATGGACACGGCGCCTCCCGCTCCCGCCTGCTGAACAGACAGAACCAAAAGGTTTGCGACGGCTTTTTCCAGCTTTGACGCCGACGCAACAACATCGTGCAAGGACGTTTCCAAATCCAGGTGGATGGCCACATCTTCATGCCGCAAGACGAGATCTCGAATTTCCTGTTTTTGCATACACAGGGGGATGAGATCATTGAGATTAACGGATTTGCGGACGTCGGCTTCCTTGCGTGACATCAGCAACACGTCCTTAAGAAGGGCTGCGGCCCTTTCTCCGTTATCAATGATGCTCCTCAGATGCGCCTGCGGAACGTTGTCATCCGGACGATATTGCAACATCAAAAGCTCCGAATACCCGAGAATACCAGCCATCATATTGTTCAATTCATGAGCGACGCTGCCTGCCATATACCCCAAGGCAGCCATCTTTTCCGTCTTTCCCAAAAGGTCTTCCAGTCTTTTTTGTTCAACGTGATATTGTTTGAAACTGCTGATATCCCGCATGATGCCCTGGTAACCAACGATCTGTCCGCTCGTGTCCCGCATCGGGGTGGAACTGATGCCCGCCCAGAAATAGGACCCGTCCTTGCGCCGCATTTGCAGCTCATAAAAAAGGACATCCGTTTGAATCCCGCGTCTTTCTTCACTCTGACGCGCCGTGTGCACAGAGCGCATGTCTTCAATGCCCTCCGGGGTCAGAAACTCAAGCAGGGACCTGCCGATAAAATCCTCGGCGCGAAAGCCGCCGGATATTTTTTCGCAGGCGGGATTGGCGTAAGTGAATTTCAATTCCCTATCCATTTGCCAGAAGGCCTCCGGCGCATAACCCACCATATATTTCATCGCACCCGCGTGAGTCAACACACCCTCAGACATCTGCTCGCCTCCGAACGGATGGTCCGATGTCTGGCTATTGACGTCTGAAAGAATGCCCTCATCAGGGAGAACCATAACGGCAAAGGATGTCTCTTCGCCTGTCTTCTTCGGACGTCTAATGTCTTTTGTTGAACTCATCTTCCACCTCTCAAAATGTGTATTGATTCCGAACACAAAATAAACTAATAAAATAATGAATGTTCTTTGCGATTTTTGTGTATGCGACAAAAAGCGTCCTGTCAACATACGGAGCCCTTCTGAAATGAAATATCGTTTCACAATGAAATGATCGTTTCATTTCAGAAGCAAGATAGAGGAACCCTTTCCGTGAACAAAAACGAACTTGGCCTTAAAGCGAAGCAGGAACGAGACACCACAGGCAAGGCCCTTCAAAGCCTTTTCCCCTCTGCGGAGAGCTTTACGGACTTCAGGGACAATGACCGGGAAATATCCCGGCAGGCTATCCCCTGCATCATTCGATATGCGGCCAACGCCCATGTCATTGAGACGGAAGCCGAAGCGGCTTTCATTGCCTTTCTGCAACAAGGCAGTGAAACGGTTATCAAT
Organism: uncultured Smithella sp.; assembly: GCA_964547345.1. Lineage (GTDB taxonomy): Bacteria > Desulfobacterota > Syntrophia > Syntrophales > Smithellaceae > UBA8904. Next base: position 22,501 of record CAZJMX010000024.1, read on the forward strand.
CCTCACTGCCTTGAGGATTTCACCTTTTCCGATGTCCTAGAGGCGCTTACCGGCAATCAATCCGTCAACGCGTTGATTGTGAAGATGGACAGAATCGCCAGGCTATTGGGACTCCCCGCCGTTTCCGCTCCGATGATCACCCGCCTCAAACAGAATTTTGTGATCAACACGCCGAAAAAACGCGCGCTCGTGCGCCTTCTGGCTTTCTGGCTGGCCTGGAAACGCCCGGAGTTAGGCTGGCATTATGACTGCCTGTTAAAATTACCGGCAAACGCCAAGGGTTTGAATAAGCGAACACAGGAAAAGGCCGGCGTCACCATTAGTTTTCACCTCCGGGGACAGGGTGAAATCATTACGCCGGCAGACGTCGTCTGGTTGAAAAATGAGCTTGCCTGCTGCATTGATTATCTGCGACTGGCCGGTCATATTCAAAAAAAGCTGATTGAAACCATCGGGGCGACATCCTTCTCCATCAGATCGGTTAAAAAGACCGGTTCGCCTGATGAACCCCGACTTTACATGCGGGCCATCCGCAATGTGCTGGCCATTGCGCATCAGATGGCCGCCCGCTGGCTGCTGTGTCCGCACAGCTCTCCAAGAAAAAAGCTCATCATGATGATTGCTGCGGGACCGTTTACCCAAACCGATCAGCGGATTTTAAATCCTCCCGAAAACCATTCCACATCGGAGGATTCGGGCATTTACCTCGCGGACTTCGCTTATTTATGCGCGGGTGTTGCCGACGTGAAAGTCGGATTTCAACGCGTCACAAACACCGCGCCGTTTAGCAGCCTCCAAAACGAGACGCTCTGGTCGGTCACGTATTTCTGGCCCAATCATTTTTACGACTATATTCCCTGCCTGCTGACTGAAAAGATGCTGCCACTATCCGTCACCGCTCCGGGTTATGAAGAATTCCGCCGCACGATCCATTTCCCGGAAATCAACCTCCCCGTGTCTTTCGGCGCCATTGGGGCCGTGCACCGCTTTCCACAAAGTTCTCTGATGCTCCTGGAAATCACCAAGGTCCTGCGCGCCCGCCGGATGATCTACGAAGCAGACGCCGTCATCGCCAATTTGCTTCTTTCCAATCCGCATCATCTTCCCGCCCGGTTTCTGCGCATGCTGATCCACTGCAGCATTGCCGATATGGAACCGGACTTTGAATCGTCCGGCCTCGCTTTCGAACGCGGCATCGCCGAAGGTGAATATCTCGTGGAGCGACATAAAGCCGACAGTGAAATCTGGTGCGCAATCGGCGTTCTCCATTTCGGCAGATCCATGAAGATGATCAGACGCCTCCGGGCAAACAACGAAGGCTCCGGACCGGTCATCAAAAAAAGGGATGTTCTGGAACACCTGGACAAAGCCGGAAAGGCGCTGCTCAAAGGGCTGACGTCTTCCACGACAGGCCAGTCCATGAACTGTCTTTTCTGGCTCCAGTATACACGCAGCTTCATCGACCTTTTCACAACCGACGAAACCATACCGGATGGTCATTCGGACATTGCGCTGCTGGACCATGGAGACGTCTTCCGGCAGGCAGGCAGGCGGCTTTTCAAGACGATGGGCTGGATCAGAAACGATCTTCCAGCTGCCGCCCAACCCTCCCAGGAGGACTTTGACAATATTATAAACAACGCCATGCTTATTTTTTCCCGATACGAAAATTCCATGCTCGGACGAAGCTATATTCCCTACATGCATTATCTGTTTGCAATGATGCTGTGGGATTTCACGCCGTTTTTGACACCCCTTGTCATGAAGACAGTGCTGGGGCTGCTGGCGGGCGCGCGCGCGAAAGCGCAAGCCCTGATCCATGACAACATCTGTGTTTATCAAGCGCTGGCCAGTTATATTCCCGCCGAACAGTTTATGGCCCGCATTGACCGCACCATCCGTCTCATCAAAACGTATGTATCCGACGCCGACCTGAAAAAGGGAGCCGACTTCGTCATCAGCCCGGCAAAAACGCAGAAGATGGCCAAAATAAAGCTAATGCTTCTGGAAGTGGATTATCGCTAGAAAACCATTTTCAAAGGAGGGATCCGGCATGAATATCCTCAAAAAAATTCTCATCATCGTCCTGTCGCTTGCGGCTTTGATCGCCGTCACCGGGTTTCTTATCCTGCCTGCGGTCCTCAAACCCGTCTTGATGGACAAGATCTCCAAATCCCTGCATCGGGAAACCTCCATTGAACAAATCAGGATCAACCCGTTTGCCCTCTCCGTGACACTACGGGGATTCAAGGTTGCCGACCCCGGCAAAACGTCGTCGTTTGTCGCCTTCGATGAATTGTATGTCAACGCAGGTTTCATGATGTCGATTTTTCGCCGGGCTCTGATTCTGGAAGAGATTAGACTGGAAAAGCCTTATATCGGCATTACACGCAATCCCGATGGAACTTACAGCTTTTCCGATTTGCTGCCCAAAGACGAGGCTAAAAAAGAAGAATCGGCCAAACCGTTTCTTTTCTCACTCAATAATATTCAAATTAAGGCCGGCCAGATTGATTTTCATGATCTGCCCAACAAAACCGATCACACGGTGCGCGACCTGCAACTGGCCATTCCGTTTGTCTCCAACATTGAATACTATGTGAAAAATTATGTTGAACCGAAATTTTCGGCCATCGTCAACGGCCATCTCCTGGCCGCCGTCGGCAAGACCATGCCTTTTGAGTCATCGCGCGCCACCAGCTTCGATATTCATCTGACGGATGTGGATGTTCCTTATTATCTCCAGTATGTGCCGCTGCGGTTGAACTTCAAGCTCACCTCCGCTCGTTTGGATACTCATTTAAAAATCAATTTCCTGGTGAATCAGGATCAATCGACCGCTCTCACCATTACCGGCAATACCGCATTGAAAAAAGTTGCCCTCGATGACTTGCAGGGCAACAAGATTCTGCGGCTTCCCGCTCTAACGGTGAATCTCGCTTCGATTGAACCGTTTATTCCCAAAGTTCATCTGGCCAACGTGACCTTGGATGCGCCGGAGCTGGTCCTGAGGCGCGATAAAAAGGGTGAGATCAATTTAGCAACTCTCGTGCAACCGCACAAAAAAGAGGAACCCGTAAAGCCAAAGGCAACCGGTAATGCTCAAGCCCGACCGGATAAGCGCACAGAAGATAAAAAAGCACTCAACCTGATGATCGACAATTTTCTAATCGACAAAGCAGACATCACATTCATGGATGCCCAACCGACCCGGCCGGTCAAAATACAGATTGCTCCGCTCAGGCTTCAGGCATCAAAGCTCTCTCTGAATAAAGGAGAGAACGCCACTGTTGACCTTGCGCTCACCCTGGACAAAAAAGCGGGTATCAGCGCGAAAGGTGCAGTCGGTCTCAATCCCCTTTGGGCCGACCTGGCGCTGGATATCAAGAATCTGGCGATCCGCCCGTTCCAACCCTACTTCACCGAATCCATTCAACTGGATGTCACGCGCGGTTCGATCTCGACAACCGGTCAGTTTACTTTGAAGATGGATGAACAAAGCAAGCCCGACATCAAGTATGCGGGCAACCTGGCGATTCATCAGCTGGCCACCCTCGACCGGATTCACGCGCATGATTTCCTGAAATTCAAAAAGCTTTCTTTCGGTTCCCTGGCCGCAGGTTATAATCCGCTCTTCGTGAACATTCGGGAAATATCGCTTAGCGGCTTTTTTGCCAAAATCGTGATCAACGAAGGCGGCGCCACCAATATTCAGGATATTTTCAGCGCAGGAAAGAAAGGGCCGGATACACCTGAGACACCGGCAGAGAAAGAGGCGCCCAAACAAGACAAAAAAGCCAAACCGGGTGAGCCCCCGCCGGATATCAAAATCGGCAAAGTAAGTTTTTCGGGCGGCACGGTTGATTTTGCCGACCGCAACATCAAACCGAACTACGCAGTCACCATGCTCAATCTTAAAGGCAGCGTCACGGGGCTCTCGTCGCAGGAAATTTCGCGCGCCAAGGTGGATCTGAAAGGAAATCTCGGCTACGGCTCGCCTATTGAAATCGTCGGTACGATCAACCCGCTCACGAAGGACCTTTTCGCCGACATCAAGGTCAGCTTCAAAGACATTGAGATGAGTACGGTCACTCCCTATACCGCGAGATACCTGGGCTATCCGATCACCAAGGGCAAGCTCAACTTCGACGTATCTTATCTGATCGACAAAAGAAAACTCACCGCTGAAAATAAAGTCTTCTTTGACCAACTGACATTCGGCGAGAAAGTGGCAAGTCCCGACGCCATCTCAGCGCCGGTGACGCTGGCCGTCTCGCTTTTGACCGACCGCGAAGGACGGATCAACCTCGACGTTCCGGTGTCCGGAAGCCTCGACGATCCGAAATTTAAAGTCTGGCCGATTGTCTGGCAGATTCTGGTCAATCTCATCACCAAGGCCGTCACGTCACCCTTCTCGCTTTTATCATCCATCACCGGCGGTGGAGAGGAAATGAGCTACGTTGAATTTGATTTCGGGAGCGCGCAATTGTCCGAGTCTGAACTCAAAAAAATCGGCGCCCTTGCCAAAGTGCTTTATGACCGCCCCAACCTTAAACTCGATATCGAAGCTTATGTTGACCGGGTGCAAGACCAGGAGGCATTGAAGCGGGCTGAATTTACCCGTCTGCTCAAAACACAAAAACTTAAAGAAGCCGTTAATAAAGGTCAGACGCCTGCGCCTCTCGAAGACATGTCGATTGGCCAGCCTGAATATGAAAAATATCTGACGCTGGCATATAAAGCGGCGGATTTTTCCAGGCCGCGAACCGCACTGGGCACGCTGAAGGAACTACCGCCGCCGGAAATGGAAAAACTCATCAAAGAACATATTTCCGTGACCGATAACGACCTCACACAGCTTGCGGCAAAGCGCAATCAGATCGTCCGCGAGCAATTGCTTCAGGCAGGCAAAATCGAACCGGCACGGATATTTTTGGTCAAAGCCCCATCGCTCACGCCTGAGAAAAAAGATAAAGTAAAGGACAGCCGGGTCAATTTTAAATTGAAATAGCAGATTGGCTTTAGGGGCATGCCGCGACGCGCCCCTAAAGCCGCGCCCCTTACAAATTCAAATACATAAAAATGGCAATCATGATAAAAATAAAATCACCGTTCATCCTGCTTTGCCTGAGCATCTTACTGGCCTGCTGCTCAGCGCTGCAACCTGTCCCACCCTCCAGCCAATGCCTTCCGCATTTTCCCGATCAGGACGGCTGGTACGGGGCAGACGGCGCTTACTCCGTCCCGCTGGATGAACGGCGCACCCTGTGGCTCTTTGGCGATACATTTGTCTCGGAAGATGCCGGAAGAATTAATCGGATCGGCATGGATGTAGTCATGGGCAATACACTGGCTGTCTCCACCTGCTCAGACGATCAAGGCTTTTCCATCCGGTATTTTCTGAAAAAGAAAAAAGGAAAATTCGTACCCTTCTTCGGCGAAAACGAGTTCCTCTGGCCGCAGGACCCATTTATCGTCCAGCATGTGTTGTATGTTCCGTTGATGATCGTGCAAGGCCTGCCGAACGTTGAACCGCCCTTCAACTTCAAAATCGCCGGACATAAAATCGCCCGGATTAAAAATTACCAGGCGGATGATCCCCGGACGTGGCCTGTGGACTATCTGGACTGGACCCGCGCGCTGGCCGAAGGGATTGAGGCCCTGGCCACGACATCCGTTGTCCATGAAAACTACGTTTATTTTTATCCTCTCTTCCGATATGCGCAAGACAACGTCAATATCTCCGGAAACATTCTGGCGCGTGTTTCTCTGGACAAGCTTGAAAATCCCGTCTATGCCTTTGAGTATCTGAATCGCGATGGAACCTGGGTGAACAAACTATCACCTCAAAAAATAAAAATTGTCCTGGATGCAGCGGTCTCAGAGTTGAGTGTCAGGTATCACGCACAGAATCGGGAATGGCTGGCTGTTTACCTCTCGCCTGCAAATAAGGGCAGCCGGCTTCTGTATCAAACATCCCCAAGACTGGAAGGCCCGTGGAGTGATCCTGCACCCCTGATCGAATCTATTCCCGAAGTCAATCCCGCAAGCACGCTTTACGACAAAAATACTTTTTGCTACGCAGGCAAAGAACACCCTCAGTTTGCAGGAGAAAAGGAGAGGATCGTTACCTACGTTTGCAATTCAGCGGAAGACGTCAACCAACCGGCCGCATTCCTGCGAAGAAATCTTTTCCTTTACCGGCCTGTCGTCAACAAGGTGGCCCGTTAAAATTAGCCATAGACTTTCCCATAACGATTATGATACTGAAAACACTAACAAAAAAAACATATAAGGAGGTCGCTTATGAAAAAAATCATTGTATTTCTTTCCCTGGCTGTTTTTGTCGTGGCCGCATTAGCTTTTGCCGCAGAAGAGGCCAAGCAGCCATTGCGCCCCGCTCAGAAGATCATGCAGAATCGTGCGGTATTGCTCAAAGGCATGAATCAGGATCTTTCAGGAGGCAACTTTGAGGCTGTCGCTAAAGGCGCCGATGCGCTGGCGGTCGAAACACAAACAACCGGCAACAAGCTTCCCAATCCTCTGGCAAAAGATATTACACTCGCCCTCTCCGCGCTCGCCAAAGAGGCTTCCGCTGCCGCCGCTAACAAGGATGCAGCCGCCGCTAAGACAAAGATCGGCGCAATCAAAGGCAAGTGCGACGAATGCCACGCAAAGATCAGAGACAAGAAATAATCCATTCCTGTGTGTAAAACTTATCTCACAATGCAATAAAGCCCGCTTGATGATGACAAGCGGGCTTTATTATTTTATATCATCAACCTGGAACTTTGAACACTGAACATTCAGACCGGAGCTTCACGCATTCTCCGCAAACGCCTTTCCAAACTCTAAAGCCTGTGCAAACTCCACATCGCCCGGCTGCCACATCGTTTTCAGACCGTCACCGATCACGTCAAAACCGGCCTTGGCGAGATGTTCGTTTAAAATCTTCACGCCCTCTCCACTCCAGCCATAGCAACCGAATGCCGCCGCCTTCTTATTTTTGAATTTGAGCCCGCTGATCATTTCCAGAAGGGCCGCCATTGCGTTAAGAATGCCTTTATTGATGGTGGGCGACCCCAGAAGAATCATCTTCGATTTAAAAACTTCCGTGACCACATCATTGATGTCACTGCGGGAAATGTTGAAGAGCTTCACCGTTACCTGATCGTCTTTTTGTTTGATGCCCTTGGCGATGGTTTCGGCAAGCATCCGGGTTCCGTCCCACATCGTATCATAGATAATCGTGATCTGATTTTCCTGATAGTCCGCCGCCCATTGCAAATACTTTTGCGCAATCTGCAGAGGATTGTCCCGCCAGATTACGCCGTGACTGGGGCAAATGGCGTTAACCGGAAGATTGAGTGCGATCACCTCGTTGATCTTCTTTGTCACCAGCGGCGAAAACGGCGTGAGGATGTTGGCGTAATATTTGGTCGCCTCCTCAAAAAGTTCGGATTGCACCACACGGTCATTGAACATGTGCTCGCTGGCGATATGCTGGCCGAAGGCGTCATTGGAAAACAAAATTGCATCGCCCGTGAGGTACTCCATCATGGTGTCCGGCCAATGTAGCATCGGCGCTTCGATAAAAACCAGATCCTTCTTGCCGAGACTGAGTTTGTCTCCGGTTTTGACCACCTGGAAATTCCAGTCTTTATGATAGTGGCCCTTGAGCGATTTGACACCGTTGGCCGAGCAGTAAACCGGCTTGTCGGGAATATGGCTCATTAATTCGGGCAGCGCACCGGAATGATCCATTTCGGCGTGATTGGCAATCACGTAATCAATTTTGTTCAAATCAATCTCGCGAGCCAGATTCTCCACAAACTCTTTAGCAAAAGGCCTCCAGACCGTTTCGATAAGCGCGATCTTTTCGTCTCTGACCAGATAGGCATTATACGACGTCCCGCGGTGCGTCGAGTATTCCTCGCCGTGAAATTTGCGCAGTTCCCAGTCAATCTTACCTACCCAATGGACATTTGGCGTGATTTCAAATTTCATAACCCACCTCCCTTTTTATTTAATCATCATGAGCAACATCTTATAACGGGTGATCGCTTTGAGCGCGTGCGGCTTGTTAGCCGGCATAATAATCATTTCTCCTGCTTTAACCGTGTGAGGTTTGCCTTCAATACGAATTTCAGCCTCGCCCTCCAGAATATAAACCACGGCATCAAAAGGCGCTGTGTGCTCACTCAAACCCTCCTCCTGATCAAAAGCAAAAACCGTCATCGTCCCGGAAGGCTTGCGAATGATCTCCCGGCTGACAACGGAATGCTCCTGGTAAGACGTCAGATCTTGAAGCTTGAAGACCTGAGTTAAATCTCCGATTTGTGTTAATTTTTCGGTCATATTTCCTCCTCCGGACACAGCAATGGATTGATATCTTTTATTCGTAACATCTTTGGCTCTTTTTATAAACCAAATTATCACCGCTGGAATTGACTTAAGTCAAAATTTGTTATTTTCTTGATTTATCGCCTATATAGGCCGTTTTCGCCTCGACCGCTGGTCATTTGACGGTCTTTACATTTGAAATTTCTTGAGAAAAGACCCCGATGCTGGTATGAAAGTCCAGCATCAAGAATTTTTTTTAAGGATGGTAATCTATGCAAAACCCTAATTTTAGTTCCGGCCCCTGCAGCAAGAGGCCAGCGTGGAATATCGACGCGCTGAAGAGCGCGCCGGTCGGCCGCTCGCACCGTTCCGCGTTGGGTAAAGAAAGAATTGTCAAAGCCACCGATGAAACACGTAAAATCTTAAATATTCCGTCAGACTACCTTGTGGGCATTCTGCCGGCTTCCGATACGGGCGCTTTTGAATGTGCGATGTGGTCACTTCTGGGCCCCAAACCGGTGAGTGTCTTAGTCTGGGAAAGCTTCTCCGACGGCTGGGCAACGGATGTCGCCAAGCAGCTTAAACTCAACCCCACCGTCATCAAAGCCGATTACGGCAAACTTCCTGATCTTACCCAGGTGGACTGGTCAAGCGATGTTGTGTTTGTCGCCAACGGCACCACCAGCGGAGTGAAAGTTCCCGACTACAACTGGATTCCCGCCAACCGGGAAGGTCTGTCTTTGTGCGACGCCACCAGCGCCGTATTTGCCATGGAAGTGGATTGGAGCAAGATTGATGTGCTGACTTTCTCCTGGCAGAAATGTCTCGGCGGAGAAGCCGCGCACGGCATGATGGTGTTGAGCCCCAAAGCCATTGCCCGCCTTGAATCTTACGATCCGCCCTGGCCCATGCCCAAAATTTTCCGCCTGAAGAAAGGCGGCAAGATCAACAAGTCTATTTTTGACGGCGACGTCATCAACACGCCGTCCATGATCTGTGTGGAAGATTACTTAGACGCGCTCGATTGGGCAGGCAAGATCGGCCTTGACGGACTCATCAAGAAAAGCCAGGCCAACCTCAAAGTGGTCGAAGACTGGGTCGCCAAAACCGACTGGATTGAATTTCTGGCCGACGACCCCAAAATTCGTTCCAACACCTCCGTTTGCTTGTCCGTAACGCATCCCAAAGTGGCGGCGCTGGACGCAGATGCAAAAAGCAAGTTCCTCAAAAGCATCGCATCGGATCTGAGCAAGAAAAACATCGCTCACGATATTAACTCTTATAAAGACGCGCCCGCCGGTTACCGGTTCTGGTGCGGTCCGACCATCGAAGAGGCGGATCTCAAAGCGGCGCTTCCGGAACTGGAAAAAGTTTTCACCGAAAAGGTGAAAGGCCTTTAACTGAAGAACATCTTGGAAAACGTTATGAAACGAGTATTAGTCAGCGATTCCATGGCTCCCGAAGTTGCCGAAATTCTGGGCAACACGCCGGGCGTTAAAGTTGACGTCAAAACCGGTATGAAACCGGATGAATTAAAAGCCGTCATCAAAGACTACGACGCACTGATTGTGCGTTCATCGACTAAAGCCACCGCAGAAATCATTGAAGCGGCCACCAAGCTTGTCGCTATCGGCCGCGCCGGCGCCGGTGTCGACAACATCGACATTCCCGCTGCCAGCAAGCGAGGCATCGTCGTCATGAACACCCCCGGCGGCAACACAGTGACCACAGCCGAGCACGCCATCGCCATGATGCTATCTCTTGCACGCAAGATTCCCCAGGCCACGGCCTCGATGAAAGCGGGCCTTTGGGAAAAAACAAAATTCATGGGCAACGAATACTGCAACAAAACCCTGGGGATCATCGGTCTGGGCCGCGTCGGCGCAGTGGTGGCAGACCGCGCCATCGGCCTGAAAATGAATGTTATCGCCCATGATCCGTTCATTTCTCCGGAAGTCGCGGCCCAAAAGGGTGTGGCGCTGGTAAGCCTTGATGAAATTTACGCCAATTCTGATTTTATCACCGTCCATTCGCCGCTTGCCCCGGAAACCAGAAACCTGATTAACGAAGCTTCCTTTGCCAAAATGAAAAAGGGCGTGTTCCTGATTCACTGTGCCCGCGGCGGCATCGTCAATGAAAAGGCCCTTTACGACGCATTGAAGTCCGGCAAAGTCGCAGGCGCCGCCCTTGACGTTTTCGAAGAAGAACCGACCAAAAACATGGATCTGATCGGACTGGACAACGTTATCTGCACGCCGCATCTGGGCGCATCCACCGATGAAGCGCAAACCAACGTGGCCATTGCCATCGCGCATCAGATTGCCGCTTATTTCGCCACCGGCGAAATCAAGGGCGCTGTGAACTTCCCGTCAGTCAGCGGGGAGGTGATGGTCGTCATCCGTCCCTATCTGGACCTGGCCGAAAAGCTGGGCGCCTTCCAGGCTCAGCTCCTCACCGGAGCCATGAAGGAAGTCAACATTGAATACAGCGGCGAGATTCTCAACCTCAATGTCGCCCCGATCACCATTTCCCTGATCAAGGGCCTGCTGGAGCCGATTCTGACCGAGCCTGTCAATTACATCAACGCTCCGGTCATCGTCAAAGAACGAGGCATTAAGGTTGTGGAATCGAAAAGCACGGAAACCAAGGATTTCACTAACATGATCTCCTTGACCGTGAAGACCTCCCGGGAAACGAGCAAAACCGCAGGCGCCGTATTCGGCAAGAATGACCCCCGCATCGTGCGCGTCAATGAATTCTCGGTGGAAATCATACCCGAAGGCTACATGCTGGCCGTCTCCAACGATGATATGCCGGGTGTGATCGGCAATCTGGGCACAACACTTGGTGATAACAAAGTCAACATCGCGCGTCTCCATTTAAGCCGCGATGCTCAGGCGAAAAAGGCGCTGGTCGTCCTGAACACCGATTCTCCCGTAGCATCGGACGTTCTGGATAAATTACGGAAATTACCGCACGTGGTTTCCGTCACACCGATAAAGATGTAGGAAAGAATATACTCATGGCTAATGTTGCGGTTGTAGGCACTCAATGGGGTGATGAAGGAAAAGGAAAGATTGTTGATCTTTATACGAGTGAGGCGGATGTTGTCGCCCGCTTTCAGGGCGGCAACAACGCCGGACATACCCTGGTGGTTAAAGGCAGGAAGACCATTCTGCATTTAATTCCCTCGGGGATTTTACATGATCATAAAATCTGCATTATCGGCAATGGTGTTGTCTTTGACCCCAAAGTTTTTCTTCAGGAAGTCGATGAACTCACCGAAGGGGGACTGCTTCCACCCTCCACACAGCTTTATATCAGCGAAAAAGCGCATGTCATTATGCCCTATCACCGCAGCATCGATCAGGCGCGTGAGGCCCGCAATTCAGGTAAAAAAATCGGCACAACCGGCCGCGGCATCGGCCCGGCCTACGAAGACAAGGTCGCCCGCACGGGAATCCGCGTGGGCGACCTCTATGAAACCCGGTTGCTCCTGGAGAAAGTGCATCACAGCCTTGAGGAGAAAAATTTCCTGCTGAAGAATTTCTTCGGCATTGAACCGCTGGACGCCAAGGCCATCGCTGATGAATATCTGGCTTTTGCCGAAAAAATAAAACCGTTTGTCGCCGATACATCGCTGATCCTGGACAGAGCAATCAAGAAAGGGAAGAGAATCCTTTTTGAAGGCGCCCAGGGATGTCATCTGGATGTCGATCACGGAACCTATCCATATGTTACCTCTTCCAACACTGTTTCCGGAAACGCTGCCTGCGGAAGCGGCATCGGCCCCGGCGCCATTTCCACCGTGGTGGGCATCTGTAAAGCCTACACCACAAGAGTTGGAGAAGGACCTTTCCCCACCGAATTAAAAGACGCCATCGGCGATCATCTGCAGAAAGTCGGTCAGGAATTCGGCGCGACGACAGGCCGCAAGCGGCGTTGCGGCTGGCTCGATATGGTTTTAGTGCGCCAGGCCGTTCGTGTATCCGGTATTTCCACGCTCGCCATCACAAAACTGGATGTCCTGACCGGACTGGATAAACTTAAAATCTGCGTCGGTTATAAAACAGCGCAGGGCGAATTTACCGAAGCGGTTCCCGCCAGCTTAGAAATGTTTTCAACGTGTGAACCTTTTTATGAAGAATTGGACGGCTGGAAGGAAAATATTGCAAACGCCCAGAAAATCAGTGAACTTCCCGTAAACGCGCAGAAATACATCGGTCGTTTAAAAGAATTATCCGGCGCCGGCATCGCACTGGTATCCGTGGGCGCCGGCCGCGAAGAAACCATTCAGCTGGAAAATCCTTTCGAAAGTTGAAATAGATTAGTTTCTGCTTGACAGACCCAAGGCGAGCTGTTAGAGAGCCTTGTTCTTAAGTAACGCTCATAGAGTGGGCCGTTAGCTCAGCGGTAGAGCAGCGGACTTTTAATCCGTTGGCCGCGGGTTCAATCCCCGCACGGCCCACCAAGAAGTTCAAGGGTTTTCAAGCATTCACACTTGAAAACCCTTTTTTCGTTTCTCGCAATATTAAACCTGAATAAACCCCACAGGGGGAGGTGGCTCACCCTCCCCTGTTTTTTAAGAATAGCTCAATGGAAGGGAACTACGCTGTCTGATCCGTCATCTCATATTCACCGTTGAGCGCAATGACGCAGGTCTGCCAGATCTTTTCATACTGCGCGGGATCGGGGATGGACATGATCAGCATGATCTCCTTGCAGTATCCCCGCTGAGTGTCATTCGTCGTGAACTTCCCGTATATCTGTAGGCCAAAAGCGGAGAAGTCCCTCACCATGAAGTCGAATATCTGGTTGATGATATCCTTGTCGAGATTGTCGATCTTCGCCTGCTCCAAGATAAGCTGGCCGTAAACGACGATGGAGAACATTTCGCCCACCGCCAGGGAGAAGGACGGATCCATTTCCTGGACCTTGTCCGGAAAGGCTTTTTCCAGCATCTCCCGGAAGAGGCCGATCTGCGAGATAAACACGGCGACGTTCGGAAGGTCCTTGAATTCATCGAAGACGGGCCGGTAGTCCTGGAACTGGACCTTGCCCAGGCCGCTCGCGGTACCCTGATTGAAAAGGAACAGGTCGTCGGTCTGGTCAAAGACCGAACCGACAGGGGTGTATTCCCTGGAATTGAAGAAGTAGCTCTTGATGAACTTCCGGATCAACTGGACATTGACATGGACTGTCCCTTCGAGCTTGGAAGGTCCCGTGATGTCGCAGGCGGCCGTGGAGAAATAGGTGTCGCGCTCAAAGCCCTTGGCGGCGATGACATCCCACAGCATAGCAATAACCTTCTCGGACTGGGTGGTGACCTTCATCTTGCTTGTGGGGTTGAAGAGGAGATAGCGACGATCGTCGGCCGTGGCTTTGCGGAAGTAGTCGGTGGCACGGCGCTGGTAGAGCTTCATGCCGATGAGGCGCAACCACGCCTCCATGAAGTTTCCCTTCACGTGGGGCATGTCCGTGACGCGCAGGCCATAGAGAATGCGATTAGCGGCATGGTTGAGGGCCTCGTAGAAGGCATGCTCGCAGGCGCCGATGGAGGCCGGGCCGATGTTAAACTTGCCGACGTTGACGGTGTTCAAGGCTGAATCCCAGGCCGACGGGCCTCGGCTGAGAATGTCCTCTTCCGTGACGGGATAGTCGTTCAGGGCGAACTCGGCGACGTATTGTTGATGGGAGATGACGTTGCGCTTCAGTTCAAAAGCTTTATTATGGAAGTTGGTGACAAAGAAGCAATAGTCGTCAGAGCCGTCCCGGACCTTGCCCAGAGTGGAGACCATTTCCGCCTCGTTGCCGTTGCCGATGTAGTATTTCTCGCCCCGGGCCAGCCAAGCACCCTTATCGTCGGGGAAGAGGCTCGTTTCGGTGGAATAAATGTCCGCCCCGTGGGTCCGCTCTGAGAGTCCGAAGGCAAAGATAGCCCCTTCCTTGAGGAAGGCGGCGGCTTTCTTTTTGGCCTTTTCGTTGCCACTCATCCAGATGGGGCCCAGCCCCAGGATCGTCACCTGGAAGCAGTACCAGTAACCGAAGCCGTAAAAGGCCAGCAGTTCACTGAATTCACTGTTTCTGGCGGTATCCCAGCGGCAGTCGGGATGGTCGGCGTATTGCTTCGGCGTGAGCAGCTTGTAGAAGATCTTCTCCTTTTTTAAAAAATCGAGAAATTCCCGGTACCAGATGCGGCTCCAGTAGTCCTCCGTGAGTCTGGTCTTCCCCATCCGGTTTTCGAAAAAATCGACGGTCTTGTCCATGATGGCTTTCGACCCTTCGTCCGCCATCAAACTCTTGTACTTCTTGGGCTGTAACAGATGATTCATGTAGGGATTCCTTTCTTGTCCTGGTCTTTTTTATTTAAACGTTTTGCAAAAGTCCGCCCTGATTATAAAATTAGAGGTTCTCCGGGTTGCAGGCGGGGATTAAAAGTTTTGCCTCGTGGGCCTGCCTTTCCAGCTCTTCACGGAAATCCGGATGCGCAATGGAAATCATGGCCTTAACCCTGTCGGGAACCGATCGCATATAGAGGTCTGCCACACCGTGCTCGGTGACGATGTACATCACGTCGGAGCGGGGCGTTGTGATTACGGTGCCCGGCGTCATATTGAGCACGATTCTGGACGTGAGGGTTCCGTCTTTTTTCGTTGAGGTGGATTTCAAAGCGATGAAGGATTTACCGCCCTTCGACGCAGCGGCACCCCGGACAAAGTCGAGCTGACCTCCTGTGGCGCTGTATGGCGTGTGGCCGATGGTTTCGGAAGCCACCTGGCCTGTGAGGTCCACGGTAAGGCCTGCATTAATGGAGCACAGATTGTCATTCTGTTTAATGACATCCAGATGATTTGCTATGGCAATGGGCATGGTCATGATTGTTGGGTTGTTGTCCACGAAATCGAGAAGCCGTTTCGTGCCGATGATGAGACCACCCACCACGATCTTGCCTGGGTACAGAGTCTTTTTCCTTCCGGTAATCACGCCCAGTTCGGCAAGTTCCGCCACAGCATCGCTCAGGATCTCCGCATGGACGCCCAGGTCCTTTTTGTCATGAAGGAAATAGGCCACTGCATTGGGAATGCCACCAATACCCAGTTGGATGGTGGCACCATCCGGAATATGCGCGGCAATGTTCTCGCCAATCTTCTTCTCCACATCGGTAATCGTAATCTCAGGCACGGGAACGAGATCATGATCAGCTTCTACTATATAATCCACTTCGTCCACATGCACCAGGTTATCGATTCCGTGGATCCATGGGGTCTTGGCGTTGACCTGCACGATGACCTTCTTACACTTGTCGATGGCGTATCGCCCATAGACAGCACCGCACGGCCCCAGATTCATGTAACCCCGGCTGTCCGGCGGTGTGACTTCGAGCAAGGCGACATCTGAGTAATTGCCGCGATCCAGGGCGATGGAACTCTTGGAGAGGTGCATCGGGAAGGGAACCACATTGCCTTGTGAATGAAACATTCTCTCCAAAGGCCCGAAGTATCCGCTGTAGTAAGTGATATGACCGGCGTAATCACCCTGCACAAATGCAAATGGGTAAGTCATAAGATTACTTGCAATCTTCACCTTGTGAAGCTCTTCCTTACGCGCGGCAAGTGCATTCAGAATATCGATGGGCATACTGTTGACGGGAAGCAGAATGATCTTATCCCCTGATTGGATAACCGATGCCGCTTCCTGAGCTGTTACGCGTTTTTTTTCATAGTCTCCTCGCCAGTTCGTGATGCTCATGATGCTTCTCCTGATTCCTTTTATTAAAAGTCGGCCAGCCGGCCGACTTTTAATCGCGTTAACCACGATTCAATGTTTTTTTGTCAAGGTGAATTTTATACGGTTATCCTGGTATGTTACGAGAGGAAAAAGAACTTTTATGGGATGAGGATCAGCAGATGAGAGTTTATTGACCGTCCATCAGGGATTTCATAATTTTCGCTTTCTTCTCATCGCTGAAGATACCTGAAATGATTCTGACAGCGTCTTTCTTCGGTACGGTGCTGATTTCCAGGAGGTCCTGCATGCACCACCCATCCATCGTCGATATGAAAAAGAAAGCAAGAAGCCTCGTCCAGGAAGAATTCGGGACATCAAAGGCAATGGAAAAGCCTTCAGCAATGTCTTTGACCCAATCGGCATACTTCGCCTTATAACTGACCATCAATTCCTGGTTACCAAGCATAGCCTCGTGAGCCAAATAAAGATGAAGCCTGTTTTCGCTTTTTTTCTCCAGGCGTTCCTTAATTCCCGCGACAATGGCCTCCCGCAATTGCCGTTTATCCAGTTCACCTGCCCGGTATTGTTGCATGATTCTTCTGGAAATGCGGAAATCCTCGTCGACGACGCTATACAGGATGGAATCCTTGGTTTTGAAATAATAATACAAAGAGCCTTTGCTGATGCCTGCGCCATCGGCAATGACTTGAAGGGTGGTGTTGGATACCCCCAGTTCAGCAATGGCCTTTTGCGCGGAAGAAATAATTTTTGCACGAATATCAGATTGTGAATCGCCCATAACTGTTTTACCCTTTTCTCTTTATTATCCTTTCGAGTAGTGTGCCCTCTCTATAAAAATCAACTCCACATGTCAACTATTGTCTTAAAAGAGCATTCTTTAAATACGCGCCCGCGGCACGCAAACAAACGCCTAAGATTCCCTTGACACACCCAAACGCCCATTCTATACTTGGCCCCACAAAACGGACGTTCTTATTAAAATACCATAAGGGCTATTTGTTTTGGACAACAACACAAGATAGGTACTCTATGTAGCCTGAGTGCCTTCTAATAAAAAATGTATGGAAAAGAACAGGAGGTATTTTATGTATCGGATTGATCTGTTAAATAAGATTTCGGAAAACGGGCTTGGCCTTTTTACTGAGAAGTATGAGTATCGCACGGATATTCCTGATGCTGACGGCATGCTGGTTCGAAGCAAGGAAATGAAAGAGATGACCCTGCCTGCGTCTCTGAAAGCCATTGCCCGCGCCGGCGCCGGCGTCAACAATATTCCCATCGACAAATGTTCAGAGAAAGGCATCGTGGTGTTCAATACGCCGGGTGCAAACGCCAATGGCGTGAAGGAACTGGCGATCCTGGGTATGCTGCTGGCCTCCCGCAAAGTGGTTGAAGGAATCGGCTGGGCCAAAGGCCTGGTGGGTGAAGGCGACAAGGTGCCGGACCTGATCGAAAAAGGCAAATCCAAATTCGGCGGCACCGAAATCCTGGGCAAAAAGCTCGGCGTGGTGGGTCTGGGAGCCATCGGCACCATGCTGGCCAATGCCGCCGAAAGTCTGGGCATGGAAGTCTGGGGATACGATCCGTTCCTGTCTATCGAGGCGGCCTGGAAACTGTCTCGCAACACCAAGAAGGCACCCAGTCTGGACAAACTCCTCGCCGAGTGCGATTTCATATCCTTGCATGTCCCTCAGAACAAGGACACCAAGGGATTCATCAATACCGACAAATTCGCGGTTATGAAGAAGGGCGTGGTCATCCTGAATTTCGCCAGGGGAGGACTCGTGGATACCCCGTCCCTGAAAAAGGCCGTCGCCGACGGCATCGTGGCGTGCTACGTGACGGATTTCCCCGATGAAGAGGTCATCAAGACGGACAAGGTCATCGCCATTCCGCATCTGGGAGCCTCAACGGAAGAGTCCGAAGAAAACTGCGCTTTTATGGCGGTCAGGCAAATCATGGATTTCCTGGAAAACGGTAACATCAAGAACTCCGTCAATTTCCCGGAATGCGCCATGGACAGGTCAGACAAAGCCAGGGTCACCATTTCGAACAAGAACGAACCCGGCATGATCGAGAAGATCACGCACTCTTTGGCGGACAACAAGCTCAACATCGCCGACATGATCAACAAGAGTAAAGGCAACATCGCCTACAACATCATCGACGTGGAAGGTGATATCAATACTGATTTGGTAAAGAAAATTCAGTCGATCGATGGGGTCCTAGCCGTCAGAGTGATTTAATAATCACTGCAACGCATTCTATCGTAATAAAAAAAGTGTCTGGTTTACCTCAAGCCAGGCACTTTTTTCATGCCTGCGCATACCGATCCGGAAAACCCCGGATATGCCCCTGACGAGGAAACACTCTTGCCTTCATAGCCAAAATTCGGCTCTTTAACACAGCTATAAAAATTTCAAAATAAACGGAAAAAAATTTGATATTGATGCAATTGCTACTATATTAATAGAAAATATCCTGTAGGTCATGCAAGAGGAGCATAAGATGACAAAACACGAAAAAACTGAAAAAAATGAGTATGGCGACTTCCGGGTGGCCAAAGAACCTTTTTATCTCCCTCAAGGCAAGGAAATAGAGATGTTTGAGGCGGCCCATGCCAATAAGTTGCCGGTGCTCTTGAACGGTCCCACAGGGAGCGGCAAGACGAGGCTGGTGGAACACATGGCCTGGCGTTTGAACCGGTCGCTTTACACAGTTGCCTGCCATGATGATCTCAGCGCCAATGACCTGACCGGACGCTACATCATCAAGGGCAACGAAGTGGAGTGGATTGACGGTCCTCTCCTGATGGCTGTGCGTGACGGCGGGATTGCCTATCTGGACGAAGTGGTCGAGGCCCGCAAGGATGTCACCGTCGTCATTCATCCTCTGACGGATCATCGACGCTGCCTGCCTGTAGAAAAAAGGGGGAAAATTTTTCAGGCTCCGGACGGGTTCATGATGGTTATCAGTTATAACCCGAATTATCAGAGCGTTCTGAAGGAGCTGAAACCCAGCACGAGACAGCGTTTCATATCGATTAATCTGGGCTGGCCGGCGGAAGATCTGGAAATCCGGATTGTTAGTCGTGAGGCGGGCGTGGATGAACAAACATCCGGAAAACTCGTCCGCGCAGCCAACCGGATCCGCAATCTGATTCACCAGGGCCTGGAGGAAGGTGTATCCACACGCGAACTGGTTTATGCAGGAACGCTGCTCAAAAGCGGAATGCCGGTTCAGGATTCCCTGCGCGCCACCATGATTGAGCCGCTCACCTATGACAGCGACTTGAAAAAGAGCATCGAAGAGGTGCTGAAAAATTACTTCAGCTTTTAGCGGGTGTTGGAATGACTGACGATCGTATAAGAGACGCCATCAAGAATGCCGGTCTTACCGACGGCTCCGGCGCGGTTGATGAAGATGCCGGATATGAACTGCTGAGCCGGTTGGCCGCGACACTAGCTCCGTTGGTTGAGCGTTTCGGTGAAGGAAGCGCAGACGTGATTCTGGCCGTAATCACCCGGATCGCCGATTATGATCGCCGGGCAGCCTTTGTCCTTCTTGAGGCATGTCCGGACATCATGGGCAAACTTCTTCCTGCGGGCAATGACACGATCCTGAACGTCTTCGATATTGCCGATCAGATGATTCCATACGGCCCTGCCCTCGCCGCACGCTTTATTGAAGTCAGTCCCGCCCTGCTTTCTGAAAATGACTTCGAAACCCTGACCCAAACCGCAGCCCTGGGCTGCAGCGTCGCTTCGGTCAATGTCCGGACGGCGATGAGCGTTATCGGGGAAAGTCCCGCCATTATTCACCGGGTCGGCTTTGAAGGCCTGCGCAAAGTATCAGCCTTCGCCATCACGATCGCGCATTCGAGCTTAGCTCATTCCATCAAAGTGGTTGAAGAAAGCCCGGACCGGATTGATCGGATGCTGGCGTTGGGCGCGGATAGGCTCTCTTCCCTGAGCGTGTACAATCTGGCTTCCGTGATAGCCCGGGATGATTGGAATATCGCCATGGATTTTGTTGCCAAAATACCCAGTGTCCTGGAACAACCGGCGCTTTGCGGTCAGGCACCGCGACTCGCCATGCTGTTTGACCGTACTGAAAAAGCGTCTGCATTTGGCGCGAGGCTGGCCTATGCATTTCTGGAAACCGCTCCCGCTCTGATAGACCGCCTCAAGCCCGAAGGCGTAGAAGAGATCTGGCAATGTGCCTTTGCCATGGCGAAAGACAATCCGGAAAATGCCGTCGCCATGTTAATGAAAAGCCCGGAAATAGCCGAGCGCCTCCAACTGCGCGTAAACGGGACACGAACGGAAACAATTTATCGCCTGGGACGGAAACTATCCTTAATCAGTTCTCAGGTTGCCCTGAGATTCATCGCGGAAGGCGTTGAGCTGGCGGAGCGGCTGGACGACGGCGGCCTCTCTCAAATTGCGGACATGGCCTACGAAATGGCTGGGCTGAGCCACACGGCGGCCGTAACCTTTCTGGACATCGCCCCCGCCATTCTGGATAAATCCGGAATGGAAGGATTGACGAAGATCGGCGCACTGGGTATCGATACCGCAAGGCAAAGCTGGGAAACAGCCGACCGGCTTCTTCTGAAAAGCCCCGATCTGCTTGACCGCATCGGAATGGACGGCCTGAAAATGATCGGAGCCTTCGCATCCATATTGGCGAAGGAAAGTTGGTCGGTGGCCGTAGGCCTTCTGGACAAATGCCCAACGATCATCGACGGACTTCTGAAACTTGGAGATCCATCGCTCATCACAAAAGTCTGTCATCTTGGAGGCCGCATCGTAAAATACAATGCCCGGATGGCTTTGAGTCTCCTGAACCGCAGCCCGGAAATCATCAAGCTGATTGGTTTTGACGGTCTGGAAAAGATTGAGGATCTGGCTCACAAGACAGGCACGGAGAGCTGGACTGTCGGAGTCAGCCTGCTGGAGACAAGCCCTTCGATCATCGAACGGGTGGGGTATGCCGGTTTGGAACAGATAGCCGCTCTGGCCCGTCTTGTCGCCCGCCAGAACAGTTACGGAGCCGTCAGCATCCTGGAGAAGAGTCCTGATCTGATCGATCGCCTGCTACCTCATGGCGGCGCTCCGCTGGCCCTTCGTATCTATGCGTTCGCTAATGAGGCGGCGTTGTCCGACTGGATGCTGGCATCGACGCTTTTGGAAAAAAGCCCCGGATTGCTGACCAGGATCGGCGCAGACGGGCTTTCAAAATTGTTTGCTCTGATGAACAAAAATACCTTAAACAGCGGAAAGATCGCGAATCGTCTATTGGATGTAAGCCCTGCCGTCATTGATAAGATAGGCTTTGAGGGACTGGAAATCCTGGTTCTATGCGCTTCGACCATCGCGGAAAAAGACTGGCAGGCCGCCATCACCGTTGTGGAAAAGAGTCCCCGCCTGATCGACAGACTCGATCACGCAGGCGAAAGGACTGTCGCAGCGGGCGTCTATAAAATTTCCGCCATGGTGGCTCAAACCAGTGCGGCAACTGCCGTGAAGCTTCTTGAAAAGAGCCCCGAATTCATCAACTGGGCTGGATTGGAAGGATTCGGCATGATCGCGTCGTTCGTCGAAAACACGGCAAAAGAAGACGAAGAAAAAGCCTTGTCCTTTCTGACGGGAAGCTCTCCCGCCTTCAGCGATTTTATGGAAAGCATCCCCAAGGGTCTGGAACTCAAAGCCATCAAGCATGTTCTTTCCACTTATCTGCGGGCCCTCCTGGGGCGCCGCGTGGAAATTGCGGAGGCTGAAACGGTCTACACGGACGGCAGAAAAATATATCTTCCCGGACGAATAAAAGATTTTCAGGACCGGGAGGATAACTTCAGACTCTATAAAGTATCCGCCACCCACCAGGAAGCCCATCTGGAATACGGGAGCTACGAATTTGACATTGCCAAAATGAATGAGGCGATCCGGAGCATCGCATTGCGTTACGGAGAAAAGGAAGCCGTGGAGGATGAAAGCGACATCGACCGCTTCGTCCATTTATTTCCGGAACCGGAACTGGCGCACGATCTTTTTAATCTGCTGGAGGACTTCAGGATTGAATGCATTCTGAAACGCGAATACCCGGCACTGGGAGAGGATATTGCCGCCATGAACCGCCACATGACCATGAAACGGCGCTCTCCCGGAAAGATGACTAACCCCAAACAGCGAACCATGGAGATGATCGCCCAGTCTTTAATGGCAGGAAAAGTATTCTCCGATGCCAATGATCCGGCCATCCCCGTCCTCCGGAAAACACTTGATCAATCGCTTGGTCTGCAAAAGCCGGATGCAGACGTCCATACGGCTGCATCCCTGGCAGCAGACGTGTATCGGATGATCGACGAGGCGTTCGAGGAACCCTACCGGGCCATCAAGCCCACTTCAAAGCCGCTGGATCAGGATATGGTCTCGCAAAACATCGGCAGTTTCGGCAAGACATCACAGCAGATCCAGAATCGTCTCCAGGGCCGGCAGTCGTCCCAGCAAAGATCGTCCGGGTCGCAGGTGGAAGCCGAAAGCAATCCGGAAAGCGATACAACGCCAACCCAGACACGGCCGACCACTGAGAATGTCTCCGAAAGACATCACCGGACAGGTCAGGAACAGCAAAGCTTCCGCGGTTCACCTGCCGGTGGAAAACAGGAAGCAGGCGAAGCGGGAAGTCAGGAAGACGAGGCCGGCACTACCGATCCTTCTATGAAATACGACTCACCGGAAAAAATCGAGCGGCTGCTCCGCGCCGTTTATCACGAAAAGGGAATGACGCCCCGGGAAGTCGAACGGCGTGTAGAAGCGCTCCATCCGAATGACGTCTTTCTTTTCATGCGCAGTCTCGAAGCGTCTCTCGATAAAAAAACGGAACTCCAGAGCGAACGGGGCACATCGCTTTATAACGAATGGGGCGAAGATCTCCATGACTATCGCCCGAACTGGGCCAGAATCCGGGAACAAACCCATGCAGGAAGCTCTCTGACTTTTTACCGGGATACGGCCGAGCGCCATGCGGGCTTATTGAAGAAGATCCGGCGTGAATTCCAGATGCTCAAACCGGAGGGCTTCGCCAAACTGAAGCGCCAGTATGACGGCGATGATATCGATCTGGACGCTGTAGTGGAATTTCTGGTGGATCGGAAGGCGGGAATTTCTCCATCCGAGAATAATTATACCCTCATCCAAAAAAGAAAACGCGACATCGCCGTTGCTTTCCTCATCGATATGAGCCGCAGCACCAAAGGAGCGACCATCGAACGGGAAAAGGAATCGTTGATTATCATGTCGGAGGCCCTGCACGAAGTCGGCGACGCCTTTGCCATTTACGGATTTTCCGGCGACAACCGCGACAATGTCGATTTTTACCGCATCAAGGATTTCGACGATTCCTATGACGATAAAACCAAGAAAAGGATTTCCGCCATCGAGGACCGTTTCGAAAACCGCGACGGAACGGCCATCCGTCACACGATCAGCAAGCTCAGGCGACGGCAGGAAAGAACAAAACTGATTATCCTCTTGAGCGACGGCAAACCGGTGGACAAGGAATACTCCGGAACTTATGCCATTGAGGACACAAGGATGGCCCTGAAAGAAGCCCAGCATTTCGGAATCAAGACCTTCTGCATTACGGTCGATAAAACCGCCGCCGAATATCTGCCGCGCATGTACAGCCACAGCAGCTGGACAGTCATCGACGACGTGGTCAAACTGCCCGAAAAAATTACCCGGATCTACCGGATGCTGACAGCCTGAAGGCCATCGCATGGGGAGGTGACGCCCGGAGACCGGATGTGGAGAACTTCGGCCTCATAAAAACCTTCGGATCGGATTTCACATTATGGACCCGGACGGCACCGGATATTGTGGTTTATGCGCGGAGGATGCTGACGACCCCGCCGGATGAGCGGCGCCACCCGTAATATCAAAAGGCTGCGGTCTCACGAGTGCAGCCTTTGCCGTTTAAAAAACCAATTGTCACTAATTTATAACTGCCCTGGAATTGTTTTAGCCTCAAATCAAAGCTATCCCTTTCCCCCACTGCTCGACTGCAGGAAATCATCCGGGTTGCGGCTTGAGGTCATGGATGGGGAACAGGGTTTGCTCGAGATAAGTCATTACACGGCGGGCTTCGGCGCGAGCCGCGGCAATCTTGGTGGCGGAGACGAAGGGATAAAAGTCCCGAAGAGATGATCCTTCGATAACATCGGCGGCGCGGCCACCCATCTGACCGAAGTAGTCGCCCTCAGGCTCGGCATTGTGAAGCAGGGCCCATGCAAGCGTCCAATCGCGGGCAACATTGCGCGGATTGTAGCCGCCTCCGCCCAGCATCAGCATCTTCGGCGCATACTGCCTTACACCCTGAATGACTTCGGCATAGATATTGTTCGTCAATGAAAGATGCGACATGGAATCGGTGTAAATGGCATCAACACCGGCAACAAGGATGCAGATGTCCGGCTTGTATGTGCGGGCAAGCGGCGAGACGATGCGGTGAAAGACTTCGCGATAGATTTCGTCCTCAGTGCCCGGTGCCAGGGGGATGTTGACGTTGTAGCCATAGCCGGGACCTTCGCCCAGTTCATTTTCAAAACCGGAGTTCCAGGGGAAGAGCGTGCGGGCCGATTCATGCAGAGAGATATTCAGGACGCGGGGCTCGTCATAGAAAGCGAACTGGACGCCATCCCCATGATGGGCATCGATATCGATGTAAAGGATGCGGTGGTTCTGCTGAAGGAGATACTTAATCGCAATGGCGACGTCATTCAGATAACAGAATCCGGAGGCATAGTTCGTACCCCCATGGTGGAAGCCGCCGGTCGGATTGAAGACGAGATCCATATTCGGCTGCGATATCAGGAGGTCGGCGCCCATGACGGATGCGCCCACGGCAAGCAGAAAGTATTCGATGACCCCGCAGGCAACGGGATTATCGTTGGTGCCGATGCCATATAAAAGCATTCGCGGGTTGAATACCCCCTGGGAAGCCATAACCAGGTAGTGATAATATTGGATGTCATGAAAGGCCAGTACGGAGTTTTCATCGATGGGTGCGGGTTCCATGATCTGCGTACCGGGCAGATGAAGCAGGCTATAACGCTCGCAGGTATTGAGGAAGAGGCGGGAGCGGTTGGTAATGAAAGGATGAATCGCGCCGATGTTAAATTTCTCAAACCGGGGCGAGGAGATGATGGCGGAGCGGGTGCCCGGCATAACGCGCTGCCCGATCAGGTAGTCCGGCGACTTGACGCATCCCGTTGACGGCACGATAGGCGTGATGATTTCTGAGAGCTCCGGCGCTTCGGAAACATCGGCAAGGTTCAGCTCCAGCTCCACTTCGTTCCCCTCGCGGCGCACCTCGCGGAAACCGACATTGTAATAGATGCTGAAAGCTCGCGCGTTATTGCGGCTTTCGAACACCCAGACCTTTTGATAGCCCAGACGTTTGGCGGCGGCAAAAAGCATGAAGGCAACGATGCTGCCGATACCCCGGTTCTGAGCCCTGTTATGGACAAAGAGGTTGAATTCGACAACAGTCGGATCGGGCATGGGGAAAAGCATGCCATGAGCGATGATGAAATCCTCCACCTCAGCCTTCAGGTTCATTGCTGTGCAAAGACAGCTGCGGATCCATTCGGCGCATGTGTTTGGGTCGACAGGGGGAAGCCCCTGGATGGCGGCCTTCGGCTCATACGTATCGTACATATGGATCAGGCCTTCGAGATCAGCGTCACTACAAGGTAAAAGGGTGACAACCTCCTTCTTCTTGTCAAGGGCCGAATTGGGCCAGAGATCCAATCTGGCAAGTTTTTCCTGTATGTCCATAAGTAAATAAAACCGTCTCTTTTAATATTAGCACAATTCCCGGATCAGGATAACCCTTTACCGCTTGAAAAATCGGTTTGTCCTTCTCTTTGATCTATATGCCATAACGGCCTATTAATCATCTTTGAAGCATAATGTCTACGCGCGCCTCTTTTCACGATGCATGATGCCCGGATTTGGTCCTCTTAGGAATCCTGATGGAACCTTCCATTAATTTCGAGCCCTGTTGTTTTCCACTCTTTGCAGACATCCGATAATTCCTTTCGTATAAGAGACGGCCGACTGTTTCAAATAGAGTATATGGGGTTGCCAGAGTAGTTCTTTTATATCATGTAACGTCAAAGTGAACTCTTTATAAATACGAAACGTTAATTTTCAAGGAGATGAAGGTCAGTCCCTGAAAATAATCTTCAATTCCCAGAGTCCGGCAATGTTTCGCTTATCCAGATCAAACCCGCTCTTACTGAAGACATGCAGCATCGGCAGATTCTCCGTCAGAACCTCCGCCGTAACGCCTAAAAGCCCCTGCCGCTTGGCCAGATAGGTGAGATAGGACAACAGCTCCGAACCGATTCCATTGTTGTGATAAGAGTCATTCACGGCAAAAGAGACTTCCGCCGTATGGGTGGATCCGTTGATATAGTATCGGCCGACACCGACGATCTCTTCTTTTTCTCCTTTGGAAACAACCGCCAGAATGGCCATTTCCATTGTATAATCAATAATCACAAGCGACTGCAATACCTCATGGGGGACATCCCTTCTGTATGACATAAAACGGCGATAGAGACTCTGATCGGACAGAGAGTAGATAAAGTCTTTCAAGCGAGGCTCATCGCTGATCTTAATGGGTCTGAATAATACATTCAGGCCGGTCCGGGTCGTTTTGTGAGATTCCAGGTGCTCAGGGTATTCTCCCCGCGTTCCGGGAATGAAATGCTGATCGGAATAGATAATATTCCGCTTCCTGGCTTCCTCAATCAGAGCGGATCTGAATTTAGGATGAGCAATCGCAATAAGTTCCATCGCCCGTTCACGGATATTCTTTCCATGAAGATAAGCAATACCATACTCCGTTACAACGTAATGGACATCTCCGCGGGTCAGGGTGACCCCGGCGCCTTCCCGCAAAGAGGGAACAATCCGGGACGCGACTTCAGAGGCTGCTGTGGATTGCAAAGCAAGAATCGATTTTCCGCCTCTGGAAAAAACAGCTCCGCGCATGAAGTCCGCCTGTCCGCCCACGCCGCTGTGGAAAATGCCGCCGATGGATTCCGCTGTAGCCTGACCCGTCAGATCGATCTCCAGAGCGCTGTTGATTGCCACCATATGGTCATGCTGGGCAATGATCATCGGATTGTTGGTATAATCGATCGTCCGAAATTCAATGGCCGGATTATCATGAAGATACTCATAGGTCGCCTGATGGCCCATGCAGAAGGTCGTCACCGTCTTCCCCGGATTCACGTTTTTCCGGGAGTTGTCGATAACGCCTTTTTGCATCAGATCAACAATACCATCGGTGATCAGTTCCGTGTGAACGCCCAGATGCTTCTTACCGCAGAGGTTTTGCAAGACGGCATTGGGAATGCGTCCATAGCCGACCTGAATGGTATCCCCGTCTTCAATCAGGCGGGAGACATAATTGCCGATCCGAATGGCAATATCCGTATCGGCTTCCGGACTGTATTCCAGCAAGGCCTCATCGCGGGGAACGATGTAGTCAATATCGTTGATATGCAAAAACGCATCGCCGTGAACACGGGGCATAAAGCGGTTCACCTGCGCAACAACGACAGATGCCCTTCTCACGGCGGCCTTAATCACATCCACGCTGATGCCCAGACTCATATAACCCAGATTGTCCGGAAGTGATGTCTGAATGAGAGCGATATCGACCCGGGCCACACCGAGATCAAACAGCTTCGGCGTCTGGGAAAGAAAGATCGGCGTGTAATCGGCAACGCCCTGGTTAACGGCATCCCTTGTGCTATCGCCGATAAAAAAAGAGTTGTGACGAAAGTGCTGCCTGAATCTTTCCGTCGCATAGGGGGCAACCCCCAGCGAGCGGATGTGGAGAACTTCGGCATCACAGAAAGCCTTGGGATTGGATTTTACATAATGGATCAGAGACTGCACCAGATGCTGTGGTTCTGCGCAGGCTGAGCCGATGAAAATCGTATCCCCCCGATGAATGCGGCCGAAGATCACATTCTCGGTAGCGAACTTTTCAGGATATGTATTTCTCCACTTTTCCAGATCCATGATCTTTCCCTCGTATTGTGTCTCGGGCATAGAGCATTGTTTTATAGGTTAACAGACGTCCCTCTTCTTGCCATTAATCCAGATTTTCATCTGCTGCGCCTGGCTGATTAACTCTTCCCGAAAATCCGGATGGGCGATGCTGATGAGGGCTTCCGCTCTCTCCCACGTTGATTTACCTTTGAGCTGAACCATACCGTATTCCGTCGTCACATACTGGACGATGGATCGCGGTACGGTGACAATCGATCCCGGCTCAACCGTCGGAACAATGCGCGAATGCAACTTTCCGTCTTTATCCTTGTAGGTCGAGCTCAACGAAATAATGCCCTTGCCGCCTTTGGACTGGAATGCGCCGAAAATAAAATCAAGCTGACCACCCGTGCCCGTTTTTTGATGGATGCCGGATGATTCCGAACAAACCTGGCCGTAAAGATCCACTTCAATGGCGTTATTGATGGCGACCACTTTACTGTTGAATGAAATAATTCTGGGGTCGTTGGTAATATCCACCGGGTAGGAAGAACAAGTGGGGTTGCGATCCAGGAAATCATAGAGTTTTTTCGTACCCATCGCAAAGGTGTAAACGATTTTTCCTTTGTCCGTCGATTTCATCTTACCTGTGACTTTACCGGCATTGTACAAATCGACAACGGAATCACACATCATTTCCGTATGGATGCCCAGATCTTTCAAATCGCTCTCGGCAATCATCTGCCCGATCAGATTCGGCAAACCGCCAATGCCCAGCTGGATGCACGACCCGTCTTGTATCTCCTTCATGATATGCTCGGCAATGCGTCGATCAACGTCCTTGGGAGGCACGGGTTTAACTTCCGCCAGCGGCGGGTTTTTTCCTTCCACGATATAATCCACCTTGGAAATGTGGATGGACTCCTTGTTGCCGCCGAAGCAGTAAGGCACGTTCTTATTGACTTCCACAATAATCTTTTTTGTCTTCTCCAACACCGCTCCGGTTAGCGAATTGCACAGACCGTAATTGAAATAGCCGTTTTTATCCATCTCGGCCACCGTAATAAACGCGACATCAAAATCGAGGTACTTCTTAATCGTCCGCGGCCCCTGATGATAGCTGAAAGGAATGTAGTTACACAAATTCTCATCGTGGAGACGGCGGCCTGCCGTTGAGAGATGCCAGTCGTTCATGATCACATGCTCGCGCTTGGGGTCGGCTTCCACAATTTTGGGAACCCGTGCGGAACACACGCATCTTAAATCAATATGCTTCAGTAGATGAATCCTTTTGGACAGAGCTTCATCCAGGGATTCAGGGATCAAAATAAATTCACTGTAAAAAATTCTATCACCGGACTTGACGTAGTTTGCCGCTTCATCAGCCGAAATCAGTTTGTCTTTGTAATCTGCGTATACATCTTTCATATTTTCATCACCTTCCTCGTAAATTTTTTATATTCGCCGTTGAAAAATCGTTTACCTTGAATACCGCCGGTAACTTTTCAACGCTAATAGTTATAAACGCCGCGATTGCTTTTTCTCCCCAGATTGCCGGCCCGGACGAGTTTTCTCAAAAGCGGTGCGGGACGATACTTATCGCCTAATTCTCTGTGCAGCCCTTCCATCACGCGCAGCAGTGTGTCGTTGCCGATGAGGTCCGACAGCGCCAGAGGACCGATGGGATGATTGCAGCCAAGCTGCATGCCTTTGTCGATGTCTTCTGCGGTGGCCACGCCTTCATCGAGTGTGTAGAACGCTTCGTTGATCATCGTGCAGAGAATACGATTAACGGCAAATGCCGGGGCTTCCTTAACGATGATGCATTCCTTGTTGAGCTTCTTTCCCCAGGCCAGCGCTGCTTCCAGGGTTTCATCGGATGTCTGATAGGCCCGGATGACTTCTAAAAGGCGCATAACCGGCACCGGATTGAAAAAGTGCGTCCCGATGACTTTGTCCGGGCGTTTGGTGATGGCGGCCATTTCGGTGATGCTCAAGCCCGATGTGTTGGTAAAATAAAGGCAATGAGCCGGTACGATGGTGTCAAGCTCCTGATAGACTTTCTTTTTGACGTCCATCACTTCGATGACGACTTCGACCACGGCATCCGCATCTTTGGCCGCTTCTTTGAGATCAAGGGTGGGTTTGATTCTGGCCAGAATCGCGTCGGCTTCAGCTTTCGTCTTCTTGCCTTTTTCCACATCCTTGGCCAGATTCTTGGTAATGGTCTTCATGCCACCGTCGACAAAGCGCTGCTCGATATCCCGGAGGCTGACCTCCATTCCCGCCTGAGCGCACACCTGCGCGATCCCGTTGCCCATCAGTCCCGCTCCCAGAACACATACCTTTTTAATTTCCGTCATGACTGCCTCCTGCTGATTTTTTATCTTTTGAAGATTTCCTTTTCATTTTTCAAAAGGCTCTCTGTTTTCCATCCCGATTATCCGGGAACTGCCGGAGCCTCCGACTCCATCGTTCGCTTGCAAGGTAACAGGATATTCAAAAAGCGTAAATTCGGTGGAGACCTCATTTTGCATCTTCGATCCCCGTATTCCTTTTTGCGGAACACCCTAGTATTGCGTCCAGTTCCGTCATGTCATTTCGGGTTGAGATTGCGACTGATCCCGAGGAATCGGCGTTTCGTCCCGCATAAAAAAAGGGCCGGTAAAAGGTAAAACCGGCCCCTTTTCAAGATTCACATGGCGATGAATCAGATACTATTTTTGCAGTAATTTGCCGATCGTCATGATTTCCGCTTCTTTTGTCCCCTCATAGAGTTCGAGAATCTTGGCGTCGCGGTACCATTTTTGCACATCATACTCTTCCATGTAGCCATAGCCCCCGTGGATTTCCACACCGGCATTGGCGCAGTAAACCGCTGTTTGTCCGCCCAGATACTTGCCCATAGCCGCCAGGGTATAATCGGGTGTTCCATTATCCACAAGCCACGCGGACTTATAGATGAAGCCGCGCAGAGCTTCAATTTTGATCGCCATTTCCGTCAACTTCTGCATGGTGATCTGAAAGCTTCCCAGAGGAGCGCCGAAAACGGTTCTTTCCTTGGCATACTTTACGGAAGCAGCCAGGCAGGCCTCCGAAAGCCCCAACGCCTGGGCGGCGATCATGATTCGGGTGACATCAAAGAAATGCATCAGCTGGTAAAAACCTTTGCCGGGCGTACCCACCAGATTTTCCAGAGGAACGCGAACGTCTTCCAGCGCGATTTCTGCTGTATCGCTGGCGCGCAGGCCCAGCTTGCCATGAAGTTTGGTCCGGGTGACGCCTTGGGTATCGCACGGAACAAGAATCTGGCTGAAGCTTGCGTGTTTTTTAGCATCCGGTTCCGTAATCGCCTGAACGATCATGTGGGTGCTGCACGTTCCATTGGTGATGAACATTTTCGTTCCGTTAATCACCCAGTCCTTGCCATCCCTTACGGCTCTTGTCTTATAACCTGCCACGTCGGTGCCGGCATTCGGTTCTGTATAAGCCCCGGCAAAAACGTACTCGCCGGTGCAGATGGGCGGAAGGTATTTCTTTTTCTGCTCTTCCGTTCCATAATGATAAATGTTCTGGGCTCCAAAGCAGGCGCCGTAAAGATTCAAGCCGATGCCGATGCAGGCTTTGGAAAGTTCTTCGGTAATAATGGTATGACCTAAGAAACCAACACCCGGTCCGCCGTACTCTTCCGGAATCCATGCGCCCAAGAGGCCATTTTCCGCCGCCTTCATCCTGATCTCCGGTGTATACGCCTCTTTTTCGTCCGCCTCATGAGCATGCGGCGCCATTTCGGCCTGACCGAATTTATAGGCCATGTCTTTTAACATTTGAAGCTCTTCAGGCAATCGATAATCCATTTTATTCTCCTTTATTATGATCTGTGTTTATATTCACCTTCAGAGATCCATCGTCAAACTGAAGGCCATGTTCTTTTACAAAAGCTCCACAGCGGTTGCCATCGACACGCCACCGCCGCCGCAAAGCGTTGCCAACCCCAGGGTCTTTCCCCGTTTCATCATCGCGTAAATCAACGTCACCATGATGCGGCTGCCGGTTGAACCAATCGGATGGCCTAAACCGATGCCCGAACCGTTAACGTTGGTGATCTCCCGGTTCAGCCCCAGTCCTTTTTCGCAGGACAAATACTGGGCGGCAAAGGCTTCGTTCACTTCAATCTGTTCAAAATCTTTTATGACAAGGCCGGATCTTTTCATCAGTTGATTGACGGCCGGGATGGGGCTTGTGCCCATGACGGAAGGATGGCATCCGCCATAGCCTACAGCCTTGATCCGGGCCAGAGGTTTCAGGCCTAGTTCCTTTGCCCTCTCGGCTTCCACAAGGATCATGGCGCTGGCGCCGTCGTTTAGCCCCGAGGCGTTTCCGGCCGTGACTTTGCCGACTTCGGGGATAAAGGCCGGTTTCAGGGCGGCCAGTTTTTCCATGGTCAAACCGGGCATGAAGTGTTCGTCTTTGTCGAAGGCGACGGGGGGCTTGCCCTTCTGCCCGGGAATGGTGACAGGTACGATCTCGGCCGCAAAGTCGCCGTTTTTTGTGGCCCGCTCGGCGCTGTTGTGGCTCCTGAGGGCTACTTCATCCATTTCTTCACGGGTGATGCCCAGCATCTGGGCGACAAATTCCGCCGTCAACCCCATGATGTAAGGCTTGCCCTTGTACATGTCGATGGGTATGCCTGATTTTACGGGGCCCTTCTCCGGTCCGGGAAGCAGACGAGATCCGCAAAACAGTTTGCGCTGGAGGGCGTCTTCGAGCACCTGATCCTGCAGGCGGTATCCCCAGCGGGCGCCCGACAGAGCATAGGGAACGCCGGACATGTGTTCGACACCGCCGGCCAGAACCACATCGACCAGTCCCGCCTGGATCATGGCCATACCGGAAACAACGGCTTCCATCCCGGAAATACAAACCCGGTTGACGGTGACCCCGTTTGCGGTCTCCGGAATATCGGCCATCAATGCCGCTACTCTGCCAATATTCAGATTGTCGTGATGCTCGCAGCAACAGCCGAACCGGACATCATCAATCAACCCGGCGTCGATGCCGGCGCGGGCAATCGCACCTTTCATCGCCGCACTGGCAATCGTCGGGCCATTTAAATCTTTCATCGTCCCGCCGAAACGTCCGATAGCTGTCCGGCAGGCGGCAACGATCACTACATCCTTTATCGTATTCATATTCGTTCTCCTTTATCTTGAAACTGGTTTACCATCCGGATCCATGTCTCCCTCCCCTGGCCGTTCGAGGAGGGGGGATAGCCCCACAGCTTTCGGGGGGAAACATGAACCACGGGATGGCGGTTATCGGTTTGCATCGTTTTGTTCTTCTTTCGGATGCAGAATAAAAAATTCTCCTTTTTTTGTAAATCCGGTGAACAACTTATTTCCCCTGCCGGATAAGCGCATTTCATGATGACTTCCACCTTACCCCGGTTTTCTTTAACGACCGATGTATGCGGGTTTGCGTTTTTCAAGAAAAGCGTTCATCCCTTCTTTTTGATCCTCCGTGCTGAAACACTGGGAAACGCACTGGGCTTCCAGACGTGTGGCATTATCCAAAGAGAGATCATAGCCGAAATTCATGCTGTGCTTGGCCATTTTCAACGCAAAGCCGGGCAGGGAGGCAAGCTTCCGGGCAAACTTCTGCGCTTCCGGCATTAACTGATCAGAAGGCAATACTCGATTGACGAGGCCGATTTCATAGGCCCGCTGCGCGTTAATCTGACCGCCGCTTAAAATCAATTCTTTGGCCCGGCCCATCCCGATCATCCGGGGCAAACGCTGGGTTCCGCCCCATCCCGGAATAATTCCAATCAGGATTTCAGGCTGGCCAAAGGCGGCCTGCTCTGATGCAAAGCGCACGTCACAGGCAAGCGCGATCTCCGTACCCCCGCCCAGAGCAAATCCGTTAATGGCGGCGATAGAAGGCTTGGGCATGGTTTCAATCAGACGCAGGGTTTCATGACCCAGTTCCATAAACGACAGCGCATCCACCGGATTCTTATCTTGCATTTCTGAGATATCCGCGCCCGCGACAAACGCCTTCTGGCCGGAACCTGTCAGAATCAACACCTTGACATTCGGATCATTCTTGCAGACCGTCGCAACATGCAGCAATTCCGACATAGTCTGTGCATTCATGGCGTTCAGGGCTTTCGGCCGGTTGAATGTGATCGTTGCAATGCCATCCTCTTTAGTAAAAATTAAGTTTTGATACTCCATATTCTTCCTTCCTTTCTGAGTTCAATTTAAAACTCCACCGACAACCGTATTCAGGTCCGTCCCGCCCGGCGGATAGAGCTGATCAGATGGATAATGCTGTCCATGGTGATGGAATTTTTTGAAAGACAATAATCAATGCCGTTGTCGCGGGCTTGCTGAATATATTCCGGCTGATCGTGACTTGTGATCCAGATGATGCACAGTCCCGGATGGAACGATTTGAAACTTTTCATCACGTTCAGACCATTCTTCCCCATCGACTGGACATCGATAAAGACAATCTCCGGAAGATTCATAATGAACTCGTCCATCAGATCGGGATGATTGCCGCCCACATTTACAACGGATGAGGGAAATTCCGTCTTCAACATATCAGCCAGCATCTGCCCGAAGGTCACGTTGTCATCAATGATCATTATACTCAGCATCCGATTCCTGTTCTTCTTTCTTCAGAATCCATAGACTGGCTGGCAGATTAAGAGAAACGTCCAAAGAAGTAAATCAGGTGATAACCTGAGTTATGCCCTCGCAATTCCTTATTTCCATCCTGTGAAGAATGCGGAGAATGCTTTGGTTCTTTACGAACGGTGGATCTCATGCTAAACAAAACGCGTATTGCGGCGGGTTGTATCCGTTTTGTTCTGAAAGGTTTCAGGCCACGGTGTCCATCCATTCAGCAGCCGCGGATATACAAAGGAAGAAATATTCATGGATGCGGTTAAAAAAAGAATTGTGATTGCCGAAGACCATACCATCCTCAGGGAAGGCCTGAAGGCATTGCTTTCCATGAGCCCCGAGCTGGAAGTTGTGGGAGAGGCTGAAGACGGACGAGAAGCCGTCCGGATGGCATCGCTTTTGAGGCCCGATCTTCTACTGATGGATCTTTCCATGCCGAGGATGAACGGCATCGAAGCGATCAAAGAAATTAAACGGCAGCATCCCGAAATCAAAATACTGATTCTCACCGTCTATAAAACAGAGGAATACGTTCTGGCCAGTCTTCAGGCGGGCGCAGACGGATACATTCTGAAAGAAGCCAACCACGCGGAGTTTCTGCTGGCCATCAAGAATGTTCTGATGGGGAAGCATTACTTAAGCCCCGAAATCTCCGGGAAAGTCATTGAAGGATATCTGAAGGGCAATAAGGAAAGCGTCTCCCTCACCGTCTGGGATACGCTCACATCGCGGGAGCGGGAAATTCTGAAACTGGTGGGCGAAGGATACAAGAACAGGGAGATCGCCGACGATTTATGCATCAGTCTGAAGACGGTTGAAAAACATCGTGAAAACCTGATGAAAAAGCTCGATCTGCATACGGCATCTGCCCTGACGTCTTATGCCATTGAAAAAGGTCTGGTCACCAAATAATTGGTCTTGACCTATCCGTAACTTCACAGACCGTGTCAAACGAGTCTTGCCTTGATAACCATAGAACAAAGTCGCACCTGGCTGCTACATCACCGAGAATCAGCGATAACCATTTGAAAGTTAGCATAGCAAACCCCAGCAGAGCAAATAATGCACCTTACTACCTCGTCCGGTTTCTGGGGAGCGGCTTACTTCATTACGGATGACCAAACCGCTTAATGAAAGATTGAGGTAAGCACTGATAAGCCTTCAGCCGGAGCTCATCTTCAGAGGCCTTAATACTGATCTCAAGTTCCATGCAACCTATGGCGTTATCAATATTAGCGCTGATTACCGTGCCGGGCATATCGAACATAACATCTTTTTTCAGACCATCAAGAAAGCGTTTTGCAGTACTTTTTGTCCAGCTTTTGCGATTTTCTTGGTAAGCAAGCACGGATTCAAACTCTGTAATAAATAAAATATCGGCAATATCTATGTCTTTCAAGCAATCCACGTAAGCATGGAAATAAACCGGGTTGCCACCAAAGAACCTCAATTCCATTCTTTCTCTGATGCTGGATACCGTCTGCATTTTAAGAAAATGCCTAATCCTCGCGATATTTTCTTTAGCCAGGCCAGCGCACAACGCACAAGCGACATACTGAGCAATGACGTTAATATGGTCTTCCCGAAGCTCACTGCAATACGCTGTCGTCATGTCTCCTTCTCCGCCAGCATACGTTTCACAAATAATTTTATATGTGAGTTCTTTCCTAAACTTCATCTCCCACTTGTTGAGAAGAGACAAAATATAATTCTTTTTAGTTACGGAAGCATGGACTCTATCCAGCTGATCGTGGAGAAAAGCGAGGGCATACTTACGGTTCCATTCTTGCCATCCCTTTTTCGTTTTTGGCTTCCTATTGAGTCCCTCAAAATGTCTTTTGCTTTCTTTGTCTGTCATGGCCTCTCCAGATGAATTCATCCTTTTTCATTATGCCTCAGCACTCATGTCTGGCGTCTCATGCTTTTGAATAAATCATAACACTGGATCGTTCCATTTTGCGGCACGAATGTTGATTATTTTCTTGAGTTGATTTTCTAATGACGGCGGATCTAATAGGAAAATTGGGAGGACAGACTTGATCGCTCTTAACGCCCATTACATCAGGATTCGGGCAGCGGGATATGATACTTCTCATCATCTCCAAATGGACAAAAAGAGGACTGTGCTGGTTCTTTTCACGTTAGCAAATTACCTCATAATTCAATCTTTTATTGCTTATTTTCAAGCAGAATCCTCCCGGCAACTAACACATATAATCTAAATTACCTTCTTGAAAAATTTACTATTCACATCGTTTCTTCTTTTAAGTGAAGACTTGGCCCATCCCCAATTAAGAGGTGTGCAATGATTTTCCAGCTTTTACCCAATTCTTTTGGCCAAACACCCTCATTTGCGAGTAAAGATGTCCGTCGAATTAATCTGTTTATTCGCTCTTCTTCAACTGAACCGGGAATCATGACATGATACACATAAGTTTCGTTAAAATTACCTTTTTTATTTTTTCGTGTCAGCCGGCCCACTCTCTGTAAAAGACGAAGCGGAGACCATGGTAATTCATAGTGTATTATCGTCTTACATGCGCCATGCAGATCAATACTTTCGGACATCTTGTCAGTAGCAATAAGAATATATGGAGGCTTCTTGGCGAAATTAAAATTGATTTCTGTATTTTCATCAAATTCATGAACCGCGCATGCAATGTTTCCCGAATTTACAATTATTTGTGACAGCGCATATTGCAAACCACGAGCCACACCTTGATGTATACAAAATATTAAGCATTTTTTATTGGTCAACACATATTTACTGTCCGCATCTATTTCTATAATATTTTCTTCTTTTAGTCTTGCAATAAGCCTCTGAACACGAGTATGCCTTTCCAAAAGCCATCTGCCGGCATCTTTGATATTTCCGCAGTTGGTAGCGATAAAAGGATCTACATATTTAAATCCGAAAGATTTTTTATTTTTTCCATTCTTTTTTTTAATTAATTCATAAGACCTTGAATTCTTATTGTAGGAATTACGAACCAATCCTATTGCCCATGACGCCTCTTTCGACTTCCAATTATTTGTGTCGTTATGTTCGTAATCACTTGCTGTTTTCAAGTATTTCAATTCAGCAGGAAGAATGCTCTCTTTATTTGATATATCGTCATTTTTCCTAATTTTTGGTTTTTGCCAACCCGAATCTTTTATTATCTTCACTCCTAGGTATTTTACAGCTTCAGCAAATGGCTTATTGCAAATATCTTTACCACCATTATACCCTAGGAGACCCATAATAGTATATAAAGCCTCTTTACGGCTTTCAGTAATCATTTCATCATCGTCTTTTGGCGCCAAAACTATATTTTCTGCCTCCTGTTCAAGTACTGGATTCATTGGTGTAGCTGAAACAAAAAAAGTATGACATGGGTCATTAGATAATGATTTTGAGAGAATATGTGGACTCTCATTACCCTCAATGAAAGACTTGCAATGATCGAAAATATTAAATCGATGCCATTCATCAAGCACAATAAATGAATAGGTTTTTAAATTACGGCATTTTTTTATATTTTGGTATGTTTTAAAATTTAGGTTAAGTTTATATTCATCATGTAAAAATTTTACTAATTGCCCTTCCGATTTTTCCCGTATACTATTTTCAGGGAATATTCGTTTATCAGCCACGGCTAAAGCTATTTCTCTTAGCCAAATACGTTTCAATTTTACATTTGGTCCTAATACAAGCATGTTATTTATTGCTGTCATCCAGCTATAATTTGCTAATTTCTTTATTTTTTGGAGTACAACCCTAGTTTTACCTGCTCCAGGGGGAAGAGCAACGAGATATCCTTTTCTCATTATTCATTACCTTCTTTGATTTTTTTTGCTAATGTTTGACACCACCTTGGTATGTGGATCACAGAAATACCCTCGTTATTCAGCCACTGCACGAATGGCGCTATTTTTTCGCCTTTTTCTGGTTCTGTGATTGCCATCTGACGCATATCTCGAACATCATATTGAGCTATGTGTTGCTTTGATTTCAAATGATACGTCCCATTGCCAATTCCAGAAGTGCCATTAAAGTGGCTCCTCAATTCTAACGCCTGCCAATAATCGCCATAATCAAGTTCTACTTCCCAAATAGTATTATTATACCTCTTACAATATACTTTCACATTTCCCTTGCTGATAATCTCAGCAAACTCAAACTGTTTATTATTTTTATTAGTTGGCTTTAAAATGTTATTTGACCTTAACTTCAAGGGAATAGATTTCTCAAGATGTTCCGTTTTAATATAAATGCTTCCTGATTGCCATTTGCCGGTCAATTTAATATGCGCTTTTTTATTTTTAATTATTAAAAGTGCGTCTTTAGGTCCATCGATTTTTTTTAATCTATCTATGTTCCAATCTTCAATGCTTTCTTCCGGATCATCGTCACCCGGAACCTCTCTTTTACATAACATCAAATCAATCAGGTCAAATTTCTTAAATGCATCAAATTCTTTTTTTCTATACTTTTTAAGAAAAACCAATTCATGGTTAATGGTCTTCCCTGTACGTCCAAGTGCTTGGGCTGTCAAATTGGCAGAGCCAAGTACAGCTGTTTTTTCGAAAAGGAATAATTTCGCATGCAATGCTAGGCCAGTCTTAATATTTCGCCCTGTATATACTTTGAATTTATCATTTGCACTGCTTTCTAAAATTCCATTAACTACCTTACCGTTTATAAATGGTGCGGCACAAAATACGGGTATCTCATCAATCCCCCTGATTGTATTGAATATGCTATTCTTTGATAAACCAATCTTGAATTTATTTCTTGTGTCTATAAGAATTGTTTCAGGATCTATATTGTTAAGTCTTTCATGCCCATACAGACTTCTGTCATGTTTTATATTATTAAAGATAAATGAGTTAGGCAAATTTTCATTGGCACAAGGAATTTCTATATAGCTTTCAAAGGTGCCGTTTTTATCACCAGATTTAACAAGATGATACGCGCTTATGTTTGCAGACGTTATAACCATTTTCTGCAACTTTTTGTTTTGGATTCTTGCCCATAGTTTTGTGTGAAAAACAGGGCAATGATTATTTCCCTTTTTAAGTATTACAGAATATACAGTTGATTTCTGGTAGTGGGCAAAAAGGTATCCAGGATTTCTATGCCTCATGATGTCATGATATACAATGATTCTTTGATTTTTATTTACACCGTATTCATTAAGCAACGAGACTAATACGGCTTCGTCAAGTGTAAATGTCGTGAAGAGAAGAATTTCTTTTTCTTTTATTTTGGGTGTTTTGAAAAATGTACGGAACATTTATTTGTCCAAATAATCTAAAATTGATTGGGGTGTTGGATTAAAATAAAGCCTGTGAAAGATTCCCAAACGCAAACCGGATAGTACAGGCCTGTCTTCTTTTCGCCATCGTTTTGTAACTTCAGCAAGCGGTGGTTTTGATTTTTCATCTTCTATCCTGCCGAGTAGTTCTCTATATTTACTACAGTTTTTTACGTTGGACGGGATCGGTGCTTCTTTATCGTTTATTATCTTAAGCAATAATCGCTTCCATTCAACAGCATAATCACCAAATGGAAACGATTCTTCTTCTTTGTTGTCAAAATACCCGAATATACAGCGTAAAAATGCATAACAGAATGCCCCATACCACAATGTTTTATCGTAGTAGCTCGAATCCTTGCTTAGCAGTTGGGTGACTACGTCAAAAACAGTTTGATCGTTTTTTGCATCTTTACGTGCCTTGATATAAGCATCTGCTTGTTTACCATTGACTCTTCTTAAAGCTATACACCATTTAACGTCTCGTCCATGTGAAGTGAAATATTTCGGATCTGCATCAAATTTGCCACGGAGTTTGAAAAGAAATTTATAAAGAGGTTCATACTGTTTGTTATTTTGTAATCTATTGCACATGCTTTTGTATGGCCGCAGTGACTGTTTTGTTTTAGGACCAATTATATTTCGTCCGCCGTTCTTTCGTAATGCCTTCCTTAATTTATTAGTTGTGCTAAATATCTTATTGATTCTTGTGTCCGTATCACAGTCGAATGAGAGAGTTAAAAACGGCCAGCAGCTTATACCCGTTATTAAGATGGGGAAGAGTTTGTCATCTAAATCAGCAAGTTCAAGGTTCTTGCTTATTGCGGTAGGTGTATCTGGATGAATTATTGACGAATCTTTCCTAAATGAAGCATGTGATGGCTCTAGGGTATTAAGATGACCATAATGAGTTTTCATGTTGGAACATTCCTCCTGTGCATGTTGCAAATTGTTTTTTATCCGGTACAGGATAATACCAATTGGTCTTCTGGAAATGATTGTACCACTTTATAAGTTAAACTTCACGCTCTCAAGACTCTCAGAGAAGGGCATAGCTTGTGATCACCAATATTGCAAACTTCACCGGTTGCCCATGAAACATTTTGCTTGATCATCGCATAGTATCATTCCATATTATGTCACGTTTATTTGTTTTAGTGTATACTGTTTTCAATGAGAAGCGATCATAACATTTGGAATAGATGAGGAAGGTGCCGCATGGCGAAAAAACTGGATTCTTATAAGAGCTACGGGCAGAAGCTGATTGGCTTGCTTGTCCGGCTGATGTTTTCAGGCGAGCGTGTATCGCTTACCGAACTGGCCCGATTGGAGAATTGTTCAAAGCAGACGATTATCAGGCTGCTCAACGACATAAGAATGTCCTACGGTATGGATATTGAGGAAACCTTCCAGGGAAACAGAAAATATTATCGCGTCAAACGGCCGACAAGCGGTCTGCCTGTAATGGCACTTTCGGAAACGGAAATACGAACCTTGCAGATGTGCCGGGATTTTACGGAACATCTGATCGGGAAGCCGCTTTATGAGGAGGCCACCCGCGCCCTGCTGAAGAGCCGCGCACTCCTGCCGGAAAAAGATAATATCTTCAAATGCCATTTTGCCTCTTTCCGTCCCGGCACCATTGACTATAAGCCGCAACATCAAATCATTCACACATTGATTGAGGCGATGGAAAACCAAAAAGTCTTCAAACTGACCTATCAGGCTATCGATGCTCCCAAGCCGAAAACTTTCCATATCAAACCGCTAAAGCTATTTTCTCATCACGACGCGATCTATCTTCACGCGCAAAAGGCAAAGGAACCGGGTAAGGCTTATCGCGCACCCAAATTCGAACCTCTGCTGGCGGTTCATCGAATGCAGGCTGCTGAATTGACGGACATATCCTTCGAGCCACCGGCGAATTATGATTTTGAAAAAATTTTCAACAGCCATTTCGGCGTCATGAAGGATGATGCGTTTATGGCGGAAGTGGAATTCACCGGCTGGTCTGCCCGTTTTGTAGCGGAACGTACATGGAGCGCCGATCAAATAATCAAAAGAAAAGACGACGACACGATTATCCTGACTTTTACCGCTTCTTCAGAACCGGAACTAATTTCCTGGATTCTTTCCTTCGGTGAAGAGGCGCGATTGCTCAAACCGGTTTGGCTGGTCAAGGAAATAAAATCGAAAATAAATAAGCTGGCGCACTACTATGGATGTTAAAATATGTATTGCATTTTTTATTTTGTGTTCGTTACGGTTTGAAGTCATGCCTTTTTATCGATGTTGCTGTTTTATTGACAACAGGTATCACCAGGATGCGATAATGGAGGTTCCCTTGCCCAATTGCGTCCGTATCTTCAGAAAGCCTCCGCTGAGTTCCGCCCTTTCCTGCATGCTCATCAGTCCCAGGCCCTCTGTAATGGAGATGTCATAGTTCATGGCGACCCTCTTCAGATCAAAACCTTTTCCGTTATCCTCAACCGTCAGTTGAATCCGCTTTTTTACTTTTTTAAGAGAAACCAGCACATGGTTCGCACAACTGTGCTTCGCAGCATTGTTGAGCGATTCCTGCAGGATCCGGTAAATGATGATTTTCAGGGGTTCCGGAATATCCTCCTCTTTGAGTTGAATATCCTTCTCCACTTCCATGGTTGTATAAACCGTCTGCAGCTCCCGGCAAAACCAGGAAATGGTCGCCAGAATTCCCAGGTCGTCAAGAATCGACGGGCGAAGGTCCATCATGATTCTACGCACCTCATCGATGGTCTGTTTCAATAGACCTATCCCCGTCTCCAACAGCACCGCCGCTTTTGCGATATCCTGTTTTTCGATGAGCTTTTGAAGGGTATCTTCCATGCTGAATTTGATCGCCGTCAGATATTGTCCGATGCTGTCGTGGAGTTCCCGTGAAACATGTTTTCGCTGTCGTTCTTCTACATTCATCAGTTGGGCGGACAGAGCTCTTAACAATTTCTCCGACTTCAGAAGTTTTTGTTCAGCCACCTTGCGTTCTGTAATATCCTCCATATGACAGATAACGGAATCCGGCGGCATGTAGGTGAACGTAAATATGATTGTCTTTGCGGTCCCCTTGGTAAACATACGGTAGGGCGTTTCACGTTTGATCAGGCAATGCTCATTGAAACAAGTGTTTAGATCCGCCTGGATGTCGGGTCTGTCTGCATAGATGAGGCTTGCCGGCTTATCCAGATAATTACCGATCAATCCATCCGTGAAATCTTCCATCGTAATATTGTAGTCGGCAATAATAAAGTCCGTACCTTTTTTCTGCCACGTAATCGTCGGTATGTTGGTGAGTCTGTATTGAATTTTCAGGCGTTCCTTGCTGGATTGAATCATCTCTTCCGCCTGTTTGTGATTGCTTTCGTTGCGTTCCAGTTGAGCGACTCTCTGGCGCAAGCGGGTTATCTCATCTGTCGTGGCCGGATTTTTCTTCTCTTTCATCTGATCGATCTCTCCGTTGTATACTCGGTATCTTTTTGCATTTGATCAAAAGGGGCTGTGGAAAATTTCCACAACCCCTTTCGGGTAATGATTTCTATAGACGTCTCAGACTACCAGGCAAAAGCCTCGTCGGTGATTTCCAACGGAGATTTGTCGCCCATTTTGATCGCTTCTGAGCGGGCTTTCACCGTGGTCAGGATTTCATTGGTGAAGAATTTGGCCGAAGCAATTCTGCCGCTGTAGAAGGCGGCTTCTCGGTCGCTCCTCTGCAAGCCCTTCTGCTTGCCGATAGAGGTTGCGCCGTTGGCCTCGTAAATGGCGGCAAGCTTTCCTGCGGCGATATCGGCGGCCTGAAGAAGAAAATGGCCGACGATGACGTCCCCGAAAATTTCCAGAAACTTGCAGGCATTCAGTACCGGCAGAAGGAAATCACCGGTTTTGCCGGCCTGGGCGAAAAACATGGTGAGTTCCAGGCAGGCGTTGGATGCTTCTTCCAGTAACGCAGCGCAGCCGG
Organism: uncultured Smithella sp.; assembly: GCA_964547345.1. Lineage (GTDB taxonomy): Bacteria > Desulfobacterota > Syntrophia > Syntrophales > Smithellaceae > UBA8904. Next base: position 66,650 of record CAZJMX010000024.1, read on the forward strand.
CCAGTTCCGGATTCTTTTTGGAATCCGCGATGGTTTTCTGGATCATGGCGGCCAGATTCATGACATTAGCGCCTTTGCGCTGGCCAAGCTTTCGGCCAACCAGATCGAGCGCCTGAATACCGTTGGTGCCTTCATAAATGCTGGCGATTTTTTCATCGCGCAAATACTGTTCCACGGGATACTCCGAACAGTAACCGTAACCGCCGTAAACGTCCATCGCCGTCGAGCAAGACAAAAGCCCCTTATCCGTCGTCCAGGCTTTGACAACCGGCGTCATGAGATCCAGCAGACCTTCCCACTTGGCTTTTTCCTCTTCGGTTTTCGCCACTTTCGCCTGATCAAGGCAGAAGGCTGTAAAATAACAGAGACTGCGGGAGCCTTCCACATGCGCTTTCATCCAGAGCAGTTTTCTGCGGACATCGGGATGGTTGATGATCGTTACCGGTTTGGCGTCCGGATTTTTCATATCCCAGATGGCCGTTCCCTGAACACGTTCTTTGGCATATTGCACGGCATGCTCCAAAGCTGCCGAGGAAAGCACAAGCCCCTGCATACCGGTTCCCAGTCTGGCTTCGTTCATCATCATGAACATGATTTTGATGCCTTCACGTTCATTGCCCAGAAGTTCGCCGATACATTTTCCGTCTTCGCCGAAATTCAGGGTGGCGGTGGCTGATCCCTTGATACCCATCTTGTGTTCAATACCGCCTGCCTTGACGTCATTGGATTCTCCCAGAGAGCCGTCATCGTTGACCGTAATCTTGGGCACGATGAAAATGGAAATTCCCTTGGTTCCGGGAGGATCGCCTTCAATGCGCGCCAATACAGGATGAATGATGTTCGGCGTCAGATCGTGGTCGCCCGCCGAGATAAAACATTTGGTTCCCGTGATGAGATACTTGCCGTCCGGCAGCTTTTTGGCGGTAGTCTTCAACGCGCCGACATCCGAGCCCGCCCCCGGTTCAGTGAGGCACATGGTTCCCGTCCACTCGCCTGAAAACATTCTATCCATGTATTTTCTTTTCTGCTCTTCGGTGCCATAGGCATGAATGAGACTCGCGGCGCCGTGCGTGAGGCCCGGATACATGGAAAAAGCATAGTTAGCCGCGCCGAAGAATTCCAGAGCGGCAAAACCGACAGACGCGGGAATCCCCTGCCCGCCGATCTCGGGTGAATCCATGGGGTTGATCCAGCCGCCCTCGCAGTATTTCTTGTACGGCTCGCGGAAACATTTAGGAACCGTGACAACGCCGTCTTTAATGTGGCAGCCTACTTCGTCGCCTTCCTTGCAGGCCGGAGCCAGAATGTTTACGGCCAGTTTTTCCGCTTCATTCAAAATCATCGTCAAATCATCTTTGGAAAAATCTTTGTACGCTTCCGATTCAAACAGTTTTTCGATACCCAGTTGTTCAAATAAAACAAACTGCTGATCTCTGGTGTTGACTAACAAATTGCTCATGCTTAACACTCCTTACAGATAATATTTTTTTAACGCTGCGCCCGTATATTATTTTTTTAACGTCGGCGCAAAGCTTTTATAGGATTCATCGATTGCGGGCATTTTCACACAATTTTCAATCAGGGGAAGTTTGCCGTAGGTGGTATCGTCCTGCCAGCCTTCCATGTGGGCGGCCCTTTTTGCCGCCGCCTGGAGTTTTTTCCAGTTGGCGCTGCCGTAAAGGAACATCTCCTGCGCGGCCATGGACCCTTCGCCGTGAATGGTATCAACCTGCCAGTGGTTTCCGGTGCAGTCCTTGATCAACCGCAGGATACGCAACCGCTCTTCGGTGGAAACGCCGTCTTTCGCCGCCAGATATTTGTCAATGAATGGCTGGAGCTCCGTGTTTTTCCAGTCCCGGTAAGCGGGCACAGTGGTCGTCAATCCGCCGCCGATATCATGCATGTGCTGGCACATCGTATGGAAGTTGCTCGCGTAGGTAAATTTCGACGCATTGATGGCCATCCGGTTGGGCATCATCACATCCATGCCGAATTCGGTGATCGGATCAAGGCAAGCCTGCTTGGCCAGCATTTGCACGGTTTCCGTGATGTAGGCCATCCACGCCAGCTTCTTGCGTACATGCGGGACATTCTGGACGCCGTTGTATTCGGCGATAAGACTTGCGGCTCCGGTCATGAGTTCCAGCGTTCCCGTCATCTTGCAGGTTCCGAAAAGACGATGATAGCTGGCGAAAGCATAGGCCAGACTCTGAGAGTATTGCCATTCGCCGCACATGAAAACCCTTTCCCAGGGAACAAAAACATCATCAAAGATGATCAGGGATTCCGAGGGCTGCAGATGGTCTGACGTGGGATAATCAAATTCGCATTCCTCTCCGTAAAGGCGGACATTCGGTTCAACAGCCAGAAGCTTTACACCGGGTGCGTTTACGGGTATGGCAAAGCCCAGCGCATAATCTTTGTCGGCTTCGCCATGCGTTCTGCAGGGCAGGCATAAAAGTTCATTGGCGCAGGGAGAAGCGCTGATATGCACTTTGGCGCCCCGGACAACGATTCCATCCTTCTGCCGATCCACAATTCTTAAGTAAAAATCTTTGTGCTGTTTCTGCTGAGAGGGATGAAGGCTACGGTCCCCCTTCACATCCGTGATCGCGCCCGTCAGGGCCAGATCGTTCTTTTGCAAATATCTGCGATAGTTCTCGACACGCTCCCTGTAATTCGTGCTCAGGTTCTTGTCCATCACCTCGGCTGCAACACTGAACGATGCCAGCGCATCCGCGCCCATGCAGTGCACCAGCACGCCGCCGCCTGTCCGCATGCCGGTCATGTAGCAGTCCCGGCGTCTGAGCATATCCTGCGGCGTTTTGGGAGAGGTCAGCAAGAAATTGATATCCTCGCCGTCTTTATCCTGGGTCACAAAAAGATCGCGGTAAGCGGGGTCGTTCGGCAAGACGTAATCCATAGCGGCCATCCTGACGATGGTGCTGATGGAAGGGTGAGTCCGAACATCTGCCACCTTTTCTCCCAGGCACCAGACTTCCCGTCCATCATTTAAACTTTCCAAATACTGTTCTACTGTTTTGATCATAAT
>CAZJMX010000025.1:0-69634 GCA_964547345.1 uncultured Smithella sp.
TTTTGTTATATTTCATTAATTAACGAATTGAATTTAATTTAACCGGACAGTAGTGTCTCATATTAATTCCCAATATAACGTTTAATATCCTTTGATTGGCTTTTTACGACTTTTTGCTTGCAAGCGTAAACTATTTGCGGCAGAAAAAAAAGCAAAAAATCCTTAAAAAACAAAGATAATTAAAAAGCAATCCTTGGCATTTCACGATAATAAGGGCCAAAAGCCAACTGGGTTTTTTATGGAAATTTTGTCTGGGGTCAAAAAATCAGACGTTCTTCCGGGTGCTTTTAACCCGGCACGCTGACCTTGAAACCTTGAACTTTCCGATTTCTGGTCGCTGACGTCTGATCTCTTATTCCTTGTCACATCTTCCTCTCTATCTGCTCACCCCCACTCCCACCCGGTCACAGTATGAACGAATCGGACAGGTGCTGCAAATTGGCGAGATGGGTTTGCAGGTTTTGCGGCCGAAGAAGACCAGCAGCGTGTTGTAAATGATCCAGTGCTTGCGGGGAAGCTTGTCGCGCAGGGCAAATTCGGTTTCATCGGGGGTTTTGGTGGCGACATAGCCCAGGCGATTGGAGATGCGATGCACGTGCGTGTCCACGCAAATGCCGTCTTTGCCGTAAGCCAGCGTGATGACGAGATTGGCCGTCTTGCGGCCAACGCCTTTGATTCTCAACAATGTATCGAGATCATCCGGTACGATCGATTGGAATCGATCAATCAACTCGCGGCAAACGTGGTGAATGGTCTTGGCTTTGTTGTGATAAAATCCGACCGGATAAATGGCTTTGGCAATTTTATCCTGCGGGACGTTGAGCATGTCTGCGGGAGTAGAGGCCAGCGCCAGGAGGCGGTCGGTTGCAACGGCTGTGACTTCGTCTTTGGTGCGCAGGCTCAAAAGCGTCGATATCAGGATGACAAACGGATCGCGCTGATCCTCGGCCAAATGGGAGACGATGGGCATCTCTCCCAAATCCAGTTCTTTTTTTAGAATTTTAACGATGGACGTAATGTCGCGGTCCTGCATGAATTTTTTACCCCTCCCCTCAACGTGCAACCTTAAGGTGATCCCCTGCTGCAAGGGCCGGAGATGCTTCAAGCCTGCATGTTAGATACAGACGTTTCCATAGTACGGGCTCCCATGAAAATCAAGCCTTTATCGGCTGCGGCGGCAGCAAGAGTATCGCTCTAAAATAATTGGAAAAGCGCCGATTGCGCCGGGTTGTGTTTTTTCTTGACAGGGTTCCCTTATTCTTATAATGCCGACACTGCACCTTTGCGCGCGTTTGATGGAGTTTGGCACTTCAGGGAAACGGTTCCGCCGAAAATCCCGATAAACAAGCAAATTAAATCCATCCGGCAGGTCGCCTTGCAGCCATCCGGCAATGCAGGGGAGATGTATAGAATCGATGCAAAAAACAAAGAAATATCAAATCAATCAGTCTGATGAAATTGGCCGCCGAAAAAAGAAAATGGGGCAGGTGGTCGTTATTGAAGACCGCTGTAAGGGCTGCGGTTTTTGTATTGCCAATTGTCCCCGGCAGGTTTTGCGGGTTTCCGCGGTCTTCAACAAAAAAGGATATCACCCGCCCGAAGTGATCGACACCACCCGGTGCGTCAATTGTCATTTCTGCGAAATTCTCTGCCCCGAGTTTGCGATCTACAGCATGGAGTACGACGACCTCGAAGAGTGAGGTTGATAAAGGAGCGTTATTTTGTTTGCCAAAGAAGTAAAAACAGGAATCCATTTCATGAATGGCGATGAGGCCTGCTGCGAAGGCGCGCTGGCTGCTGGTTGCCGGTTTTTTGCAGGTTACCCGATTACGCCTGCGACGGAAGTGGCCGAGTCCATGTCGCGCCGTCTGCCCGAAATCGGCGGAATCTATATACAGATGGAAGATGAAATCGCCTCTATGGCGGCGATCCTGGGCGCCAGCTGGGGCGGTGTAAAATCCATGACCAGCACCTCCGGGCCCGGATTTTCGCTCATGATGGAAAATATCGGTTTGGGCCTCTGCACGGAAACACCTTGTGTGGTGTGCAACGTTCAGCGCGCGGGTCCCAGCACCGGTCTTCCCACGGGGGTCGGTCAGGGCGATATGATGCAGGCGCGCTGGGGATCACACGGACATTACGAAATCATTGCCTTGTGTCCGTCGAGCCCGCAGGAAATGTTCGATTTCACGATTCGCGCTTTCAATTTGAGCGAATACTACAGGCTGCCTGTGCTCATTATGGCCGATGAGGTGGTCGGGCATATGAATGAGCGCGTTGTTATTCCGCGCGAGGAAGACATTGAAGTGATTAACCGGCGCAAACCGACCGTTTCCCGCGAAGACTATCTGCCCTATGAAGCCGACGCCGACGGGATCGCACCGATGGCGAACTGCGGCGATGGCTACCGGATTCATGTGACCGGCCTGACCCATGATGACCGCGGCTATCCGGCAATGGACGCCAAGGCCCAGGAACACATGGTTTCCCGCCTGATAGATAAAATCCGCAATAACCGCGATAAAATTATCAGCACGAAGAATTTTTTTCTGGAGGATGCCGAAGTCGTTGTGGTGTCTTACGGTATCAGCGCCCGCTCCGCTATGCAGGCTGTTCGGGATGCCCGCAAAGAAGGGATCAAGGCGGGGCTCATCAAACTGGAAACCATCTGGCCTTTCCCGGAAGATCTTATCCGCTCGGTCGCGGCCCAGTCCAAGGCGATGATTATGGCGGAAATCAACGGGGGGCAAATGGTGCTGGAACTGGAACGCTGCTCAGGCGGCGCCTGTCCGGTGAGACTGGTGTCCAATTATGGCGGCGCAATTCTCCACCCCAACTTGATTCTCAGCGCCATTTCCAAAGCAGCAAAAGGAAAATTATAAATCATGACGACAGCAAAAGCCTTAAAAAATGTTCCGCCTCATCCGATGGATTCTCTGCTTCGGACAGAGCGAATTCCGCATATCTGGTGCCCCGGCTGCGGCATTGGCACGGTGTTTTCCGCCGTCATCGCCGCCATCAAAAATACGGGCTGGGATCCCAACACCATCGCCATGGTTTCCGGCATCGGCTGCACGGGACGCATGGCCGGCTATATTCGACTGGATTCCTTTCACACCACACATGGCCGGGCGCTTCCGTTTGCCACCGGCCTGAAACTGGCCAAACCGCATACAAAAATTATCGTTGTATCGGGTGACGGCGATTTGTTTGCCATCGGCGGCAATCATTTTATTCATGCGGCGCGCCGGAATATGGATATGACGGTTATTTGCGTCAACAACCTCAACTATGGCATGACGGGCGGCCAGCAGGCCCCGAGCACGCCGCTTGGCGCCAAAACGACCACAACGGTCAATGGCTCTCCGGAAGAACCCTTTAATTTTTGTCATCTGGCCTCCGCCTGCGGCGCGACGTACGTGGCCCGCTGGACGGCCATGCAGGTTCGTTCGCTTCGGAGTTCCATCAGCGAAGCTCTGGAGAAAAGGGGTTTCAGCTTTGTGGAAGTGATTACGCCCTGTCCGTCATCCTTCGGACGGCGCAACCGCATGGGCAGCGCTCTGGAAATGCTGAAATTTTATCATGGCCGTTCCGTCATTCGCGGCGACATTGACCCCAAAGACGCGACCATGGATATTGACCGGGAAATTGTTGTGGGCAAGTTTGTCGATATTGAGCGTCCGACGTTCATGGATCATTACGATAAAATCAACCGCTCCAACATGCCTCAGTGGCGGGCGATGCATTCCGATCATCCGAAAAAGGCACGGTGAAAACAATGACGACAGCGGATAAACGGGAACGACATATTTTAATCACCGGTTTTGGCGGCCAGGGCATTGTTATGGCCGGAGATATTCTGGGCAAGGCGGCAACCCTTTATGATCACAAGCACGCCACCATGACGCAAAACTACGGGCCGGAAGCGCGCGGCGGCGCCTGTTCCAGTCAGGTGATCATCAGCGGCGAAGAAATTCTTTTCCCCTGCATCGAAGAACCGGAAATCCTGGTCTGTATGAGCCAGGAAGCTTATATGAAAAATATCAAATCCCTGCGCCCTGAAGGTACGTTGATCTGGGACACCGATCTGGTGCACACGCGCAAGAGTGACATGAACTTCAAAACGTTTCATATTCCCGCCACACGTTTTGCCGAGCAGTTGGGCACCAAGATGATGGCCAACATCGTCATGCTGGGATTTCTCTCCGCAGTAGAGCCGCTGGTTCACGCCGAAGCCCTGAAAAAATCCGTGCTCGATTCCGTTCCGCCGGCCACGAAAGATAATAATTTAAAAGCCTTCACAAACGGCAGAGAATACGGCACCTCCATTGTCAAGGGATTGGTAAAGTCCGAACAGGCAAAACATCAGGACTGAAAAAAGGATCAAGGCTAAAGGCGAAAAAGGTTCAAGGTTTAATCAAAAAGCAAAGCCCCTTTGGGACGAATCCCAAAGGGGCTTAATTTTTTCTCCTTGAACCTGTTTTTTAATTGTAGCCTTCCTCGTACGCCAGCATATCCAAATGCAGCGTGGCGATGTCTTCCACATCCATATTGACGTCTTCAGACGACTTGGGAATATCGACGATTTTAATATATCGGCGGCATTTGTTACAGACATCCACGCGGTATCGTTCTTCGCCTTCGACCGCGAAATACGCAAGAGAATGTTGCTCTTCGTTGCCGCAGAAAGGGCATTTGATCCGGCGGAAATGCCATTTATGGCCGCACTGATGACAGAACAGATAACGCCTGCCATCTTCACCTTCACGGATTTCACCGATTTTCGGCTCCTTGCCGCAAATGGGACAATAACCCTCCGTCCAGTCGGACTTTTCAACGACTGTGGCGTATTTTTCGGCAATATATTCCATTTCCGGTCGAAGGCTCTCCTCGATAAAAAGATCAATTAAATCAAGATGCTTATTTTCCGCCTCGCCTGATTTTACGTCCAGCTCAACCGGTTCATCGGCATTGGCGCTAAAGGAGCAGCGAATCATCGTTTCCCAATCAAATTTTTCGTCCTTTATGACGCTCATGACCTTACTTGCTTCCTGAGGCATGCGCTTTTCCGCAATGGCCACCAGGGAGTAAAAATATTCTTTTGCACGACTTAAATCATATTTTTGACCGGCCAGATCAATTAAAGGCAGGCCCCCCTCCATTTTGCCGGGGATTAATTTTTCTTCCACTGAAAAAATAGGGTTGACCATATTGTTGCGGTACTGTTCCCGCAGAATCAATATTTCCGCTAATATATCCAGTAGATCCGTATAATGAGGATTAGTGGTCTTGTAGTCCTCAATGGTTTTGAGCGATGCAGGCAGTTTTGCAGCCATTCGGTTATTCTCCTCCATATTCAACATTTGCCAACTTTAATTATTCCAAGACGGCAGTTTCGCTAAGATGTACACGGCAGTTCGTTTATGCAAGGTACGGCCAACCTATAACCGCTTTCGGAGGTATCTTCAAGCAGTATTTATTTCGGCTTTTGGGGAATGAGACTTCAAAGAAGGGCGCCCCGGCTTACACACATGCCGGGGCGAGAGTTCCGGGGAAAACTAGAAGAATATAAACGTGATGACGATGAATAATACCACCAGTATCGGAATGGAATATTTGAACATATAGCCGAAAAAACTCGGCATTTTGACACCGGCTTCCTCGGCGATGGATTTGACCATAAAATTAGGCGCATTTCCGATGTAGGAGTTGGCGCCCATAAAAACGGCGCCTGCGGATATGGCGGCCAGATAGGGAATTTTTTCGACAATCAACCTGGCAACGGCCGGAGCCTCCGACATACCGGGATAGAATTTTCCCAAGGCACTGTTGAAAAAAGTCAGATAGGTCGGGGCATTATCAAGAAAACTGGAGAGCGTTCCCGCCGCCCAGAAATAGTGAGCCGGGGTGTCTACGGATTTGATCAGCCAGGCCATCGCACCGTGCTCGCCTGCTTTCAGGATCGCCAGAGCCGGGATAATGGTGATGAAGATGCCGGCAAAGAGATACGCAACTTCCAGAATCGGCGCCCAGCTGAAATCATTGCCCTTTCGGACATCCTTGCGAGTCACGATCAGTGATAAAATTCCCATGGCAATCAGAACCGCGTCCTTGATTAAGTTCTCGATGCTCTGGTGAATGCCGAGAATATTAACATCGCCCAACTTGACTATTCCACTGAATATAACCGCGCCGATAATGCCTGCCAGAAAGATGAAATTATAAGCGCCTGCGATTCTCAGGGGTTCGGCATCAGGCTCCGGTGCGGCAGTTTTTATTTCTTTTTTAAAATAATAAGAATCCATGACGAAATAAAGGATCAGCAGGATCACACTGGCAAACGCCATATGAGGCAGGATGTGCAGGGTCCAGAAAAAAGGAACGCCATGCAGAAATCCCAAAAAAAGCGGTGGATCGCCGAGCGGCGTCAGAGACCCCCCGATGTTACTGACCAGAAATATGAAAAAAACAATGGTGTGTACTTTATGGACACGCCAGGCATTCGATCGCAGAATCGGACGAATCAGCAGCATGGAAGCGCCTGTTGTGCCGATAATTGACGCCAAAATGGTGCCGATCAGAAGAATCACCGTGTTTACAGCAGGCGTGCCTTTTAACGATCCCTTTATATATATACCTCCCGAAACGGTAAACAGGGCCCACAGCAGTATAATAAAAGGAATATAATCGATGATGATAATGTGGCCGATTTCATACAAAGCCTTTTCGCGGAAAAAATACAAAAAAGGCAGGGCAAAAACCATCGCCCAGAAGGCCGAGACTTTAGCAAAATGATGATGCCAGAAATGGGGAAGGAAAAGCGGCATCAACGCGATGGAGAGCAGAATTCCTGCAAACGGCAGGACGGACCACAAGGGCAATACGGCGCCGATATTGATGGATGTTTCTGCAAAACCAGGGACTGGAGCAAACACCATCGATAAAAATGCTAACCCGCTAACATAAAAATTTCTTTTCATGATTTTCATTCTTTTCATCCTTTTTCCTGATTTTGAAGATATAGCGTGCGGGTTGGATAGGCCAATTCAATTCCCTGCTCCCGGAAACGGCGGATAATTTCGAAATTGATTGCCTGTTGCATGTCCATATAGGTTTTGTAGTCGGGATCACGAACCCAATAAACGATTTCGAAGTTTAATGACGAATCGGCGAACTCCTTGAAATGGACCCGATCGAAACGAGCCTGATTTTGCAACGCGATGGCTTCCTGGATGATGGAATTCACGAGCTTTAATTTATCGAAAGGGGTTTGAGTGATCACGCCCAAACTAAATACGACTCTTCGCTCCTGCATGCGTTTGTAATTGCGTATCCGGCTCTTCAAGAGATCGTTGTTGGCAAAAATGAGTTGTTCTCCGTTGATGCTTCGGACGCGGGTTGTTTTCAATCCGATATTTTCTACCGTTCCGCTCAGTTTGTCGACTTCTATTGTGTCGCCGACCACGAAAGGCTTGTCCAGAACAATGGACAGCGAGGCCAGTAAATCACCCAGGATATTCTGGACGGCCAGGGCCACAGCGATGCCGCCGATACCCAGACCTGCGACCAGGCCGGTGATATTGACGCCCAGATTATCCAGAATCAACAGCAAAACGATCAGCCAGAGGATCAGGCGTGCAATGAAACCCAGCAAAGCGATGGTTGTCGTGCTGGAAGAGTCATGGTCTATTTTTTTTTGAAGCGTCAATCGCAACCAGAACTTGACGCCGGCGCTGGCCCAGAGGCCGCCTTGAATAATCAGAATCAGAATCACGGTTTTCTGCCAAAGTGCCGCGATAGAAGGTTTCAAAGTAATCGAGTAGGAGGCAAGATAAGCGGAGGCAACCAGCAAAATGAAGAATTTTGTCTGCTTGAGGATGTTAACCAGAAGATCGTCAATTTGATTGTCCGTCGCTTCGGCCAGTTTGGAAAGTTTGCGGATCGCTGCGCTCTGCACGATTTTCAGAACCGTAAAAACAGCCGTCAGGATGCAAACCGCAATCAGCCAGTTCTGTAATGTGTTGCCCAGATAGACTTGTTCCAAAACGCTCATGATGTCGTTTGAGTCCATATGATTCTTCGGCTATGCCCCCCCTGGAAAAAATAAGGAATTTAGTTTTCCGGGATCACTAAAACAGGAAGTGCCGCCGCATCAATGATATTGACGTCCGTACTGTCAAACATGGATGAAATAATCTTGCTGCGGTGCTTATGTCCGACGATGATCAGGTCGATCTGGTTGTCTCTGGCGTATTGGACGATCTCATCGGCCGTATCGCCCTTGGAGGCACAATAGACAATATCTGAACCCTCCAGCAAGGATTCCGGCACGGCTTTTTTAACCTTCAGCGCGATGGCGTCTTCCCGATCTGTTGGATGACGATAGCCGGCTTGTGGATCGTTAACATACATCAGATGCAGCCGACTTTTGAAATGCTGCGCGAATTCCATCGCATAAACAATAGAACCGATATGATCCGCGTCCAGATTAATGGCATACAACATGTTCCGAAATTCGTTCATAAAGAAAGACCCCCGTAGGATAGGTTGGAATTACTCGCGGATACGCTTTCTAAGTTCTTTGATTAAAGAGTTGAGCAGATCGCCCGCGTCGGCAGTGATGGCGACATCGGCCAGTTTCATCATGGTGGCCTGGGGATTTTTGTTAACCGCAACGATGAAATCCGCTTCGCCCAGTCCTGCCGTGTGCTGAATCGCTCCGCTGATGCCGAAGGAAAAAAGGATTTTGGGTTTGATGTGTTTGCCCGCCTGTCCGATCAGAACATCGTGATTGGCCCAGCCTGCATAAACCACCGGTCTTGTGGCGCCGACATCGCCGCCCAAAAGCTGCGCCAGTTCGTCGAGCTTTTTAAAATTGTTTTTGTTCCCCATGCCGCGCCCGCCGCAGACGATGACCGTCGCGTTTTCAATGGTGTGCTCTCTTTGCGCGGCCCGCTCATATTCCACAAGCCTCACCCGTGCGGAAGGCAGATTGCCGGGCAGGGGCAGTCTCTCCACGATGGCGGTTCTTTCGTAATTGTGAGGAATTTCCTTAAAAGTGCCGGGACGCACAGTGGCCATCTGCGGCCGATGCTTTTCCGTGATGATTTCCGCCAGCATATTGCCGCCAAACGACGGCGCGATCTGCACAAGCAAGCCGTCTTTTGTCATATCGAGTCCGACGCAGTCGGCGGATAATCCGGTTTCCAGACGCTTGGCCAGACGGGGTGCGAATTCACGGCCAAAGTCCGTCGCGCCGATCAGAATAATGTCGGGATCTCTTTGCCTGGCCAATTGTTCCATAAGCGCCAGATAGTTTTCCGTGCAGTAGCTTGTCAGCGAGGAATGATCGATGGCTAAAATTCGGTCCGCGCCGTGCGCGGTGTATTCCATGATCCATTCTTCAAGATCGTGGCCGACAACCACTGCGCAGACTTCCGCCTCCAGTGTGCGCGCCAGATCGACCGCTTTGGAGATCAGTTGCAGGGTGACGCGGTTTTGATAATAGTTACGGTAGTCGCCGAATACCCAGATGCTTTTTTGCTTTTTTGTCGTCATGCGCTTGGTCTCAGCCCTGTTTTTTGGCTTCTATGGATTTTCCGATGACCGCGCTGATGGTCCGCTGGTACCGGTCGAGAAATTCACCGACGGCATTGACCGCCGCCCCTGTAATCATCACATTTTCTTTTTGCGTTTTACGGATAAAGACGCGGCGCACTTTTGTCCGTGATCCGTGTTCAGCAAGGTTTCCCGCCGTTATCCCCAGATGCGCGGCATCGAGCGTTGTGAGATCCCTGTCGGCAAATGCTTTGTTCAGACCCGAAAAAGACGCGTAACGCGGTTTGTACTGGTCCATGGATACGGTCACAAGCGCCGGGAATTCCATTTCCAGCGTTTCGCGGAAATTATCCACCATGCGCCGGACTCGCAGCGTCTTGCCCGTAATGTCGAGATGTTCGGCATAGGCCGCCGCGGGCAAATGGAGCTCTTCGGCCAATTGGGGCCCGACCTGGGCGGTTTCGCTGTCGGAGGTGTAGGCGCCGCATAAAATGAGATCAAAGTTGGCAACGTCTTTTTGAATGGCCGTCGCCAGAACAAAGGATGTCGCATACGTGTCGGAACCAGCCAGAATCCGGTCGCAGATGAGTAAGCTCCGGTCCGCGCCCATGGCGAGCGCTTCGCGTAATATTTCTTCCGCCGAGGGGGGCCCCATCGTTATCACTGTAAGGATCGCGCCGTGTTTTTCCTTGATTTGCAGCGCCGCTTCCACCGCGTGTTTGCAGGCCGGATTCATCATGCCTGCCGCAAGGTCGCGCCGCAGGGTTCCGGTTTTTTCATCCCAGGGCAGTTCGGTGACCATTGGCACCTGTTTAACGCACACCACGATATTCAGCATAAATTCTCACAAAATGGGTTGAGATAATGTCGCGCGGGCAATGACCATGCGCTGGATTTCGCTGGTTCCTTCGTAAATTTCCGTAACCTTGGCGTCGCGGAAATATCGTTCAACATCGTATTCCTTGCTGTATCCGTAGCCGCCGTGAATCTGAACGGCCAGAGACGTCACTTTGGAGGCAACGGAACTACAATATAATTTGGCCATCGACGCCTCGCAGCCGAAGGGCGCTTTGGCATCTTTGAGTTCGCAGGCCCGGTACAAAAGCAGGCGTGCAGCCATGATTTCGGTTGCCATATCGGCGATGTAGTTTTGAATGGTTTGTTGGGATGCGATGGGCTTTTTAAATTGTTGCCGCTCTTTGGCGTACTTGATTGCCGCTTCCATCGCGCCCTGCGCGATGCCTAAGGCCTGTGCCGCCACGCCGATCCGGCCATTGTCGAGCGTCGCCATGCCGATTTTCATGCCGTCACTCAATTTTCCCAAGAGGTTTTCTTCCGGTACGCGGCAGTCTTCCAGAAATAAAGAAGATACGGGATTGGCGCGCATGCCGCAGAGGTCTTCGAGTTCCCCGCGGAGAAAACCGGGAAATTTACTCTCGACGATAAAAACACTGCTCTGGATTTTATTTTCCGGCGATGAGGTGAGCGCAAATATCAAGGCGACATCGCAAACCCCGCCGTTGGTGACGAATATTTTTGTTCCGTTAAGAACGTAATCCGAATTGTTTTTAGTGGCTGTGGTTTCGACGCTGCCCGCATCGGAACCGGCATTGGCTTCTGTGAGGCTGAATGCGCCGATCACATGACCGGAAGCGAGTTGCGGTAAATACTTTTCTTTCTGGTTTTTAGTTGCAAATTGCAAAAAGGGATAGATCGCCACGCCGTTATGGACCGTCACGCACAGACCCACTGCCGCGCAGACACGGGATATTTCTTCCACGACAATGGCGGAACTGATGGAATCCATCGCCGCGCCGCCGTACTCTTTCGGAACTTGAAGGCCGAAATAGTTGAGGTCCCTCATTTTGGCGATTACCTCGCTCGGAAAACGTCGTTGCTGATCAATTTCGGCGGCAATCGGCGCGAGTTCCGTTTCGGCAAAATGCCGGACGGAGTTGCGGATCAGTTTATGCTTCATGCACGGATTAAATTGCAAAGTACGTCTCCCGGAAAGAGCGATTGTGGTTCAAAAACTTTCACTGGCATATAGAAAAAAGACGCGGTAAAGTCAATACAAGAATGATATTTCCGGTAGGGGCGGTTCCCCGAACGGTCCGATAAAACAACAAAATATTGTGCATTCGGGGCATACACCGCACAAAAGGAGTTCAGCATGAAAAAAACATGGGGGTTAATATTGTCGGCGGTTTTATTGCTATCTTTTTTACCGTCGGCGCAGGCGCAGGAATACGGGAAGATTCGAGCGCTCCGCGAGCGGGCGGCGCATGTCGCCAAACTGAAAAATGATTTTGTCATCCGCGTGTTGACGTCTTACAAGATTCTGCATGAAATCAACGACCAGGGCGCGGTGATGCGTATTCATATGGGTGATAAATGGATGGAGGTAACGGCCATTGAAATTGTGCCTGTGCTCAAGGAATCCGTCGACAAAACAAATCAGGTTGCCGCTCATGAGATATACTTTTTTACAGCCGACGGAATTCTGGATGTGATATCCGAACTCACAATCCGATGAGGATCACGAGCCGGCTTTGCTTCTCATTTCGGCCAGTTTATCTTTATCCAGAAAATATTTGCCATTGCCCGCCTTCAGAACGATGCCGTCTTGAATCAGGAGATTGATCGCTTTGGGGCGCAAGTTGCCCGTGCCCACGCGAAAAAAATTCTTCCGCTCGTCCTGAAGCTTCATCGCCTTTGTGGCGCTGAACGCTCTGCCGTCTTCAAGTTCAGCAATGATTTTAAAACATACCCGCCTGATGCCCCAGCCCGTAACGAACATTGCCGACACGACAAAGACAATAAAAGCGACAACCAACAGTAATATTTGCAGATAAATGGGCATAAACGATTCTCTGGCGGCCTATTAGATTGCCGTCTTGCTTATGATGAAACTTTAAGGCTCAATTTCGGTCGCGTCATGCGAACTTTACTTCCTGCGTCGCTTTCATGATGACAAAACAGCGTTCGACGTTGGATTTGGGATCCGCAGGGACAATGAAAAAACCCGGCCGGTCCGACTGATAGCCGGTGGTGGTGCCCACCATCAGTTCGCCGTCTTTAAAGACGACCGAAAGCCTGCGTCCAATAACATTTTTCCCTGGGTCGAAGTCCTTTTTGTCGATGTAGTCCGGATTGCCGGTAAAATCCTTAACAAAGAATACTGCCTTTAAGTCCGTGATTCGAATTTCCAGTGTTTTGCCTCCTGCCACAGGCGTTGCCGGCATGACGTGAAAACTCTCTTTGTTGGGAAAGAAGTCGGTGGTGATCCCTTTCTCCAAACGCCCATCAAGATAACGGATGACGATTTTGTTTTGAATCATGACTGCCCCCTTACAATAAATATGATAAAGGTAACTTATTGTGGAAATGATTCTTTCGTCTCAGCCGGACCTTTTGCCCGATAGACTGTCAATCTTTATGCCAATGAGCAGCACTTTGTCCATCTCCTCATCGGGATAAGAAAAAAAATCGCGTCCCGAGTATTTTTTCATGATGAGATCCAGCGCCTTTTTCGCTTCCTCTCGGGATTCAATGAAATAGGCTCTGCCAAATCCGATGACACTTTTATATTTCATCCCCCATCGACAGGCCAGCTCGTTTTCCACCAGACCGCCCGGGATGTCCACTTCAAAGCATACGTGGGGATTCTTTTTCAGGATGTCAATTTTCCTCCCCGTTTTTGCCGAGTGGAAATACAGTTCGTTATTCTCGCGAGCGAAATTCACCGGTACGATGTAGGGATGAACGCCTTCGGTCATGGCAATGTGGCAGACGGATGCCCGCGATAAAAGCCGGTCAATTTCCTTTGTGTCTTTAATCTCCTTTTCGTTTCTGCGCATCGCAGCTCCTTTGCGAAAGTTTTCATCCGTGAAGAAATCTTGCAACGTTTTGTGAAATTTATGGTAAAACGACGCTGTCTTGATATGGATTCAATTTTCTAGTTTCTAATACCTGAATGAACAAAAAAAGTCGATGACTTTATGACGCGGATGTGAGAGAAAAAAGACATGAAAACAAATCAGGCCATAGGCGTTTTTGATTCCGGCATCGGCGGCCTTACCGTCGTGCGCGCACTGATGGAGCGTCTGCCTTTTGAAAATATCATTTACTTCGGCGACACGGCGCGCGTGCCCTACGGCATCAAATCCGTGGAAACGATTAACCGCTACGCCCTGCAGATTGTCGAATTTTTACTGAAGAAGGACGTCAAACTTTTGATTGTTGCCTGCAATACGATGGCGGCTGTGGCCTATCAGGCCATCCGGGATTTATCTCCCGTTCCTGTGCTGGAAGTGATCGGAGCCGGCGCGTCAAACGCCGTTTTGCAGACGCGCAATAAAATTATCGGTGTGATCGGGACGCCTGCCACGATTAACTCGAACGCCTATGCCCGCGCCATTCATCTGCAGGATCGAGACATCCGGGTTTTTTCGCAGGCCTGTCCCTTGTTTGTGCCGCTGGTGGAAGAAGGCTGGCTGGACCATGAAGCGACCAGGCTTACCGCTCTGGAATACTTGAAACCGGTGATGGCCGAAGGTATCGACACACTGGTTCTGGGCTGCACGCACTATCCGCTGCTCAAACCGCTTTTCCAGGATATCGTCGGGCCAAAGGTCCGGCTGATCGATTCGGCGGAAGCGATGGCGGAAGAAGCCGCCTCTCTGATTGGCCGCGAAAAACTGGCCAATGCATCGGCACTGCCGCCCCAATACCTGTTTTGCGTAAGCGACGTGCCGTACCGCTTTCAGACCATCGGCGAACGTTTCCTCGGACGGACGCTGGCTCGTGTGGAGATGGTGAGACTTTAGCTTATGAAAATTCTTCTTGCCGGTTACAATATTGATTACGACCTGATTTGCGAACTCAAAGACAAATGCGCAGCGGATCAGGATTTAACGCCCGAAACCATTTCCGCCGCGTACGCGCGCATCAGCCGCAGCCCCAAAACGGTTGATGAACTTCGAAAAGACGCCCGCACCGAAGTGGACAAAGCCCGTAAGTCCAACCGCAACATTGTCTTTGACATGGGGCACTCCTCCGTGGCTGAACATGCCGTCTTCAATATTGATGTGATCGGCGTATCCCGCCTGCTGGTTGAGGAAATCGAAAAATTCCGCTTATGTTCTTATACAGAGAAATCGCAGCGCTATGTGCTGTTTGAGAAGGACTATGTCGTACCCGATGAAATCCATAATACGGGTCTGGCAGATGCTTTTATCGAGACGGTCAATATGCAAAACGATTTTTATCATCGCCTCTATGCCGAGCTTCGGCCCTATGTGTTTGAGCAAAACAAGGTTCTTGCGAATGATCCCGCCAACAAATCCATGCTGGAAGGCTGGGCCAAGGAAGATGCGCGCTATGCCATAGCGCTTGCCACCGAAACGCAGTTAGGCATGACGATCAATGCCCGCAACCTGGAGCTGATGCTTCGGCGTTTGTCGGCGCTGCCGCTTGCGGAAGCGCGCCTTTATAGTGAAAAGCTCTATGCTGCAACCCAGGACATCGCGCCGTCGCTCATCCGCTATACCGAAGCCACGGAGTATGATCGCCTCACCCGGCAGAATTTAAAAATACGTACTGAAAAACTGCTGAAGAGAAAACCTGCCCTGCAGATTAAAGGTAAATCCGCTGAGGTAAGGCTTGTTTCCTATACGCCCAAAGCGGACCTGCAAACAGCCGCCGCTCTTCTGTTTTCAACATCAAATCTCGGCTATGATTCGTGTCGGAGACAAGCAGCTAAAATGACCGCCCGCAACCTGAGGGAATTATTTAAAATTGTTTTTGAAAATGCTCAGTCCTATGATGCGGTGCTGCGCGAGCTGGAAAACGCCGACCTGCAATTTGAGATGGCGACGAGCGCCAGTTGCTTCGCGCAACTCAAGCGCCACCGCATGGCGACGGTGATTACACAGGATTACGATCCGATCCTCGGTGTGACCGTTCCGCCGTCCGTGCGCGCAATCGGCAGGCAAAAAGCGTTTATGGATGTCATCAGGAAAACAAACGACGTTTATGGTCGGATCCGGCAAAAAAATCCCGCCGCCGCCGCCTACGTGCTGACCAATGCGCATCGCAAACGTGTGCTCATGAAGCTCAATGCCCGTGAAATGTATCATGTCGCGCGCCTGCGGGCGGATGCCCATGCCCAGTGGGATATTCGGATGCTCTCAGAGAATATGCTAAGGCAGGCGCGCAAAGTTCTGCCGCTGACACTGATGATGGCCTGCGGCAAGGATGGTTTTGCCGCGCTTCGGAAAAAAATATTCCCCAGGACGTAATTCCCTTTTGTTCAACGTGACCGCATGACTCGTAAAAGAAAACTTCCCATCGTCCTTCTGGCCACGACAATCAGCTCCTTTACAACGCCTTTCATGGGATCATCGGTCAATGTCGCTTTGCCGATGATCGCCCGGGATTTTTCCATGACGGCGCTTTCGCTTAGCTGGGTAGCGACCTCCTTTTTGCTGGCTGCGGCCATCATGCTGGTGCCGATCGGAAGGCTGGCCGATATTTACGGACGAAAAATTTTCTTTCTTTCCGGCTCTCTGGTTTTTGCTTTGTCGTCGCTTTTATGCATCGGGTCCGGGTCGGGATCTTTTTTTATTGCCATGCGTGTGATTCAGGGCATTGGCGGTGCGATGATCTTCAGCACCGGCATGGCAATGCTGATTGCCGCCTATCCGCCGGGTGAACGCGGCAAGATGTTGGGGATTAACATTGCCGCCGTTTACACCGGCCTGACCGTCGGCCCCTTCATCGGCGGCCTGCTCACCCAGCATCTGGGATGGAAAACCATTTTTATTTTTAACGCTTTGCTGGGATTGGCGGCGGCTCTCCTTGCCGCCTGCATGGCGAAGGAAGAGCGGCCGGCTGCTCAAGGTGAAAAATTTGATCTGTCCGGCTCCTTTCTTTATGCAGTTGCGCTTTTTGCCTTGATGTCTGGATTTTCACAATTATCCTCCCCGAAAGGAGGCGCGCTGATCGGTATCGGTTTGACTTGTTTTTTCTTCTTTATCCGGCAGCAGTTGAAAAGGCCTTTCCCGCTTCTCAACATTCACCTGTTTATGGACAACCGGGTTTTTGCATTTTCCAATCTGGCGGCGCTGATTAATTATTGCGCCACTTTTGCCATCACTTTCTTACTGAGCCTTTATTTGCAGCACGCTAAACTTCTGACGCCGTCGCAGACGGGTTTTGTGCTGGTGGTTGAGCCTCTGTTGCAGGCGATCTTTTCGCCTCTGGCCGGACGTCTGTCCGACCGTTACGAGCCGAGGCTGATTTCATCCGCCGGCATGATGCTGACGGTCGTCGGCCTTTCGGGGCTGATCTTTATTGCCCCGGACACCCCTCTATATTATATTGTGCTTTGTCTGGCTTTACTGGGCGTCGGGTTTGCGCTTTTTTCCTCTCCCAATGTCAACGCCGTGATGAGCTCGGTGGAAAATAAGTTTTATGGCATTGCCTCGGCGACTCTGGGCACCATGAGACTGGTCGGGCAGATGCTGAGTATGGGCATTGCCATGCTGGTCTTTGCGGTGCTGATCGGAAACCAAACCATTTCCAGCGAAAACAGCCCGCTTTTAATTTTAAGTGCCAAATGGATTTTTTCCATCCTGGCCGTTACCTGTGTGTTGGGCGTTTTGGCTTCGCTGGCCCGGGGTCGTGTGCATAAATGACGGCGGGGCGAAATTTTTTTCGTCGCAACGGGGACATGCTGTCTAGGTGGCGCCGGTGAAGGCTTCCTCAGCGTATGAATAATATGTCTCGACGCCTCCGCCTGGCTGCCGTGATATCATCTTTGATCTGGAAATGGTATAATATGACATGGAAAATGAAAAAACATTGCTCGACTTAGAAAATAGAATCCATTTACTGGAAGCAGATGTCGAAAGGCTACATAAACAAAATAAAGCCCTGATTGAAAGTCAAAACATTCAGGATACCATTTTGGAGAAATCGCTGGTCGGCTACTATATATTCACTGGGAGGAAGTTCCGTATTGTTAATCCTGCGGTCGTTTTCTATACGGGCTATCTTCCGGCAGAGCTCATCGGCAGTAAAGCAGATTTCATGGTTCATCCCGATGATAAATCTGTCGTGAAACAAAATTCCCTTGCCATGCTGCGAGGCTCTCTCTTCCTGCCTTATGAGTATAGAATCATTACAAAGCATAAGGAAATCCGTTGGGTCTTGGAGGTTGTCGCACCCATTATGTTTGAAGGGGAACCCGCCATCTTGGGAAGTGCCATGGACATTACGAAGCAAAAGATGACGGAAAAAAAACTGACGGAATCAGAAAATCTCTATCGCACGATCTTTGAAACGACCGGCACCGCGACCGTCATTGTCGAAGACGATAAGAAGCTGTCTCTGATCAACACGGAATTCGAAAAGCTGACCGGTTATCGTAAGGAAGATTGGGAAGGAAAAAGGACGTGGGTGGATCTGATCGATGAACGGGATCTCAGCCGGCTGGAGGAATATCACCGGATAAGACGCATCAATCCCGACGCAGCGCCTAGAACCTATGAATTTCATCTGGTCGACAGCCAGGGAAGCATTAAGAACATGTTCAGTACGAACAGTCTTATCCCCGGTACAAATAAACATGTATGCTCAATCATGGATATTACGGAGCTTGAGGAAAAGGGGACGGAGTTGCTCGCCAAATCCCGCAAGCTGGAGGACCTGAATACGGCCTTGAGAGTGATGCTCAAGCAGCGGGCTGAGGATCGGGAGGAGTTGGAGCAGACTCTCCTGGCCAATGTCAAGGAACTGGTCATCCCCCATTTGGAGAAGTTACGCAAAGGGGGGTCAGACCAGAGCCGCCAGATCTATCATGATCTCATAGCGTCCAACCTAGAAGAAATGTTTTCGCCCTTCTCCCGGAAGCTCTCAGGCCGATTTCGAAGCCTCACCACTACCGAGGTCCAAGTGGCGCATTTGATCAAGGACGGTAAAAACAGCAAAGAGATTGCTGATGTTATGAGTGTTTCGAGCGGTGCTGTCGATGTTTACCGGTATCGCATCAGAAGAAAACTTGGCATCAACAACCAGAAAGTTAATCTTAGATCCTATCTTTTAAGTTTGTCGTAACATTTCCATACAACATTTGCATGGAAATGGTTTTGATTATTTCATATTGACAGCCAGTCCTTGCTATAATAAGTTGGCGCGCAATTATATAATGAGGTGATGTGCCCGCAGGTGGCTGATGATGAAAAAAAATTGTTAAAGGCTGAGATTTTCTTAATTTAAGGCATGGCTTGCACCAAATCTTATCAGAAATCAAATTACCTTGACACATCTATTGCGCCTCCATTATAAGATTGAGCAACGTAAACGGAAGCTGAACCAGATTTAATCAACTCTTCGATAAGTTCACGGTAGGGGTTTGATCTTATGGACATGAAGCGCGCGTATTACGAGGATATTGAACTTTTCAAAAGCGGCACCATTCTTTTCTGGACGATTTGTTTTGCGGCTGCGCTCCTGACGATTCCCCTGGTTGCATCAAACTACCACCTGTATCTTCTGAATCTCATCATGGTTCACATCATCCTTGCCGTGGGCCTCAATATTCTGGTTGGCTCAACAGGACAAATCTCGTTGGGGCATGCCGGCTTCTTCGCGATAGGCGCCTATGCGACGGTTATCCTCATGACCAAGCTGAGTATCCCCTTTTTCCCTGCCATCATTGTCGCGGCTTTTATTGCCGCTTTTTTTGGCTTTATTCTGGGACTGCCGGCGCTCCGCCTGGAAGGCCCCTATCTGACGATTGCCACGCTCGCGTTTGGTTTGGCCGTCATGCATATTATCGGGCATACGGAACTCTTCGGCGGTCGTAGCGGCCTTACCGCGCCTCCATTGGATTTGGGGATTCCCAAGCTGGGATGGAGCCTGGTTCTTAAATCAGATATCAGTAAATATTATCTGATTTTGTTTTTCACGGTGGTCATGGTTTGGGGGGCGATCAATATTCTGAAAACAAAAGTAGGCCGTGCTTTTGTTGCCATCCGGGACAGTGACATTGCCGCTGAAGTCATCGGCATTAACCTGACCATTTACAAGACTCTTTCTTTTGCCGTCAGCGCCTTTTATGCCGGCATCGCCGGGGGGCTCTTCGCCTTTGTGCTCGGCTTCTTCGATCCCGTCACGTTCAATCTGCTGCTTTCCATCTACTTTCTAGTCATGATTGTTGTGGGGGGCTTAGGGTCGGTGATGGGATCCATAACCGGCGCTGCGTTTATTACCTACCTGATGTACGCTCTCTTCAAAAACGTTCGCGAAGTGCCTTATGTGGGTGACTTCCTGGTCACTATTTCGCAGCGGTGGTTGTCGACGACCGGGATGGACAACATAAGCTCCATTGCGTTGGGCTTGGTGATGATTGGCATTATGTTATTCGAGCCCATGGGAATCTTCGGCGTCTGGATTAGACTCAAGAAATACTGGAAGACCTGGCCTTTTTAAAGATGGGTGGAAACGAGCAATAACAAAGGGGGAAATATGCCGGTAGGACAGCTGTTAATTGAAGGATTGGCCATGGGGGCCTGCTACGGTCTTTTCGGCCTGGCGGTTGTGATCATCTACAAGACCTCAGAAGTGGTCAACTTTGCCGCAGGCGAAATGGCCATGTTTTCCACCTTTGTCGCTTTTCATGTTTTGACGTTTTACCACTGTCCCTTCTGGCTGGCTTTTCTCATCGCGCTGGCTTTTGCCGCGCTTTTGGGCGTGTTTGTGGAGTTCTTTTTCCTGCGCCCTGCAAAAAATCCCAATCTCCTTGGCCTTATTGTGATTACACTGGGAGCGGAAATGCTCCTGATGGGACTGGCGAGCTGGAAATGGGGTGCCGAGCAGCAGCAATTCTCTCTTCCCGTTTCCTACAAGGTTACCTATGAGCCGATCAAAGGTTTCATTATCAGCGAGTGGGCCATCGCTGTTTTTATTGTTGCCGCTGTGATCATGTCCTTCCTCTACTTTTTCTTCAAGCATACAAAACTGGGAACGGCCATGCGGGCAACGCAACAAAATAAGCACGCGGCTAAAATCATGGGTATTCAGACGGATCGGGTTTTTGCTTTTGCCTGGGCTTTCAGCTCGGTGATCGGCCTGATCGCCGCCATGCTTTTGTCCGCCAAAGCCATTTTGGATCCCCAGTTTATGATGGAACCTTTTCTCCGGGCTTTTGCCGCCGCGGTGCTGGGCGGACTCATGAGCATTCCCGGGGTGTTGATCGGCGGTGCGATTCTGGGTCTCCTGGAAAACTTTTTCGGCTATGCCTGGCCGGTGTGGAAACCGATTACGGCTTTTGTTGTGATTGTTCTGGTTCTCTGCATCCGCCCCAGTGGTCTTTTCGCCAAACACTATGTGAAGAAGGTATAATCCCATGAGGCGAGGTGGATATGACAGGAATGCGGCAAGAGCCTGGTTGCTGGCGGGGCTGTGTTTCGCTCTGACCCTGGCTTTTTCCTTTCCCGAAGGTGCGTGTGCCGGATCGCAAAAGGACCCCGAGGCGGAAGCGGTTCTGCAGGCCGCCCGGAATTTTCTCGATGCCGAAGTCCGCAGTGATTATCCCGCGGTTTATGCCTGCTTTGCACCCTCTTCTCCCTATGTCCGGACCCACAACTATCAACAATACCTGGCTGAGGCCAAGGTGGCGCCGGACCGCGTCGTTAAGTATCGCATCATCCGGGTTAGCTATGTTCAGAATTCGGAAGACCGCAAAACCTATCCCGCTGTTGACAAGATTGCCCAGGTCGAGGTGGATGTGACGTTTTTGCATCCTGCGACTCAGCAGCGATCGGAGGTCAATATCGGGTTCGTCTTTTTGAAAGAGAGGGGAAGGTGGTATAAAAGCTGACTTTTGCATAACACAGAGGCGAGGATGTCCATGTCAGATATCGGGGGCGTGAAAAGCCCTTGCCGTATCACGGGCATTTGTAAGTTATCATAAACGACCAGTTTAGCGCGTCAACCAAAAGAGGAGGGAAGGCTATGGATCTAAGAAAAGTTTTTGGCGTCATGCTAGTTTCCGTTTTTACCGTTTTTCTGTTTGCTTTTGCAGCACAAGCTGCACAGGAACGAGGATTCGATGACAAAGAGATACGAGTCGGTCAATGGGGTCCGCAGACGGGTCCTGCCGCTCCCTGGGGCTCTGTTGCTCGCGGCAGCAAGCTCGCTTTTGATATCGTCAATGAAGAAGGCGGAATTCATGGTAGAAAAATAAAATACTTTATCCGCGACGACCAGTACAATCCTTCTCAGACCGTGGCCGGTGTGAGAGAGCTTGTTGAACGACACGGCATATTCGCCTTCGTGGGCGGTGTCGGCACGGCCTGCTGCCAGTCGGTCCAAGGCTATTTGCTGGAAAAAAAGATTATTTGGATCAGTCCTTGTTCCGGAGCCACATCATTTTACAAGCCCTTCAACCCCTATCTCTGGAACATGTGGCCCACCTACGAAAATGACGCCAGCATCATTACGAAGTACGCCATTGAAAAAAAGAAATTCAAAAAGATTGCTATGTTTTACCAGAATGATGACTACGGGCTGGTCGCACTGGATTCGGTTAAGTATCGCCTCGGCAAAAATAAAATGGAATTAGTGGCCGCCATCCCCGTAGAGCCGATCGAAAGAGACCTGTCTTCACAGGTGCAGAAACTTAAAGCATCCGGCGCGGAAGCCGTTATCGCCTTTGTGTCACCCACTCAGGCGGCCATCGCTCTGAGAACCGGCGCTTCGCTGGGCTTCAAGACCCAGTGGATGCATTCCTACAACCTGTCGGACTATGAACTCATGAATAAAATTACCGACGGGTTATGGGCCAAAGAAGGTGTGATCACCAGCGCCTTTACCCAGGCGCCCTATGCCGACAATGCACTGACTAAGAAGTACACCGAAGCGGCAAAGAGGCTTGCCCCCACCGAACGCTGGGGAATTTTCTATATGGCAGGCGTTGTTGTGGCGGAACCCCTGATTTATGTGCTGAAAAAGGTGGGCAGGGATCTGAGTACGGAAGCTGTCAAAAAAGAATTGGACAACATTACCGACTTCCAGGGTGTCGGTCCGAAAGTCACCTGGAGAGCGGACTATCACATGGCCGGCAAGGAAGTTCAGATCTGGCAATGTGGTCCCAAGGGAGAAATCATTGTGCTGCAGTCATGGACTAAAAACGAACTCAGCAGAGACTAAGGTCTGACATTGGGATAGGGCGAGGGCGCAAAGCGTCCCTCGCCCGCTGCCCCGTATCTATTGCATTGATTGCCGATAGGAAAGCCAGAGAGATGAAGGGCGCTGAAATGAAGGCGCCACGCCCTCTCTCCCGGTAGCGCGGCATGCGAGAAAGAGGAATTAATTCCATGGGCTATTTCGATATCGATAATTTGAGCATTAGCTTTGGCGGTTTGAAAGCGGTTAATCATGTCAGCTTCAGCGTCGAGAAGAATGAAATATTTTCCATTATCGGTCCCAACGGATCCGGCAAGACAACTATTTTTAATCTGATCAGCGGGATCTACCATCCCAATGAAGGGGCTGTCCTGCTGGAAGGGGAGGACATGGTGGGTAAAACGCCCGACCGGATCGCCAAAAAGGGTATCGCCCGCACCTTCCAGAATATCGAACTGTTTGCCAATGCGACCGTGATGGACAACCTGATGCTGGGTAGACACATTTATATGAAGACGGGGATTTTTGGCGGCGCTTTCATGTGGGGTAAAAGATCCGGAGCGGCCCGCGAGGAAATTCACCACCGCGAAAAGGTAGAGCAGATTATTGATTTTCTCGAACTTCAATCCGTTCGGGATCAATTTGTCGGCTCTTTGGCCTATGGCAAGCGTAAACTGGTTGAAGTCGGTCGGGCGCTGGCGCTGGAACCCAAAGTGATGCTGCTTGACGAACCTTCGGCTGGCATGAACACCGAAGAAAAAGACGATCTTACGATTTGGATCAAGGATATCCGGGAGGACTATCAGGTGACGATCCTTCTGATCGAACATGACATGAACATGATTATGGGTATTTCGGATCGTGTTTTTGCCATGAGCCAGGGACAGAAGATTGTCTTGGGATCGCCTCAGGAGGTACAGCGGCACCCCGAAGTCATCAAAGCTTACCTCGGAGAGGAGGGAGTCGGCTGATGCTGAAGGTGAAAAATATTGAAACATGGTACGATCTGATTCGGGCGCTTCACGGTATTTCTTTTGAAATCAAGCAGGGAGATATCGTCGCCTTGCTGGGCTCCAACGGCGCCGGGAAAACAACGACACTCAAAACGATTATGCGGCTTTTCTATGACCTGAAAGAGGAGCAGCCGGAAAAAGGGACCATCGAATTTCTGGATGAGCGTATCGACCGAAAGGATACCTCTGATATTGTAAGAATGGGCATCGGCTATGTACCGGAAGGGCGGGAAGTGTTTCCCGAACTCACGGTCCTGGAAAATATCAATATGGGCGCCTATACCCGGAAGGACAAAAAAGGCATCCAAAGCGACCTGGAAAATGTCTTTCACCATTTCCCCATTTTGAAAAGCAGAATCAATCAACAGGCGGGATTGATGAGCGGCGGCGAACAGCAGATGCTGGCCATCGGCCGGGCGCTGATGAGCCGTCCCAAACTGCTCATGCTTGATGAGCCGTCCCTGGGGTTGTCTCCCCTTTTGACCAAAGAGATATTCGGCATTATCAAGAATATTAATGAGAAGGACGGCATGACCATTTTGCTGGTGGAACAAAACGTCAACATGGCGCTCAAGTATTCCCATTTTGCCTATCTACTGGAAAACGGGAGAATTGTCCGTGCCGATAAGCCGGAGGTTTTACGCGAAGACAATGACGTCAAGGAATTCTATCTGGGCATAGCCACGGAACAGTCTGTCAAGGGCTACAAACGCTACAGAAGAAAAGTCCGTTTTCGTTAGTGTTGCAGTTTTACAGCTGAAGATATTTTTACAAATCGCTTCTGTCGATCGGAGATCACAAGGGGGAGACAATGGCAGTCAACACGTTGCCCAAAGCATTACTGAATATCGTAGAAAAACAGCCTAACCGTATTGCCATGAGAAGAAAGGATTACGGCATCTGGCAGGATATTACATGGGTCGAGTATCTGGAAAACGTCAAGCATGTCACCCTTGGCCTCCATGCCCTTGGTGTGAAATACGGAGAGCATGTCGCAATCATCGGAGAAAACAGGCCGGAGTGGCTCTACTCGGCCCTGGGCATCGTCTGCGCCGGCGGAGCCTGGGTGGGGGTTTATACGACCAACCCGGTATTGGAATGCGAATATGTGGTCGGTCATTCCGACGCCGTCGTCTATATCTGTGAAGATGAGGAGCAGCTGGACAAAGCGCTGACTTTCCGCGATAAAACACCTAAATTGAGAAAGTTGATCGTCTGGGAGATGGAAGGGCTCAAGCATTACGAAGATCCCATGCTCATGAGTTTTCAGCAACTGCTGGATCTGGGTAAAGAAGAGGATCGCAAAAATCCAGGGCTGTTCCTACAACTGACTGACCTCGCCAAGCCCCAGGATATTGCCGGCATTATCTATACATCAGGGACGACCGGACCTCCCAAAGGGGCCTTGCTGGCTCATGAGGGTTATCTGTGGGTTGGCCGCACCGCGCAGCAAGTTATGCCTGCGACCAATGAAGACGAGACGATTTCTTTTCTCCCCTTGAACCATGTGTATGAACAGATTTTCGATATGATGTTTCATCTAACCGTCGGGCAGATTGTCAACTTTACGGAAAATACGGACACCGTCATGGCGGACATGAAGGAAATATCACCGACGATGTTTCATGCCGTTCCCCGGATATGGGAAAAGTACTACTCCGGGATCGTTCTGAGGATGGCCGATGCGACATGGCTCAAACGCACACTCTACAAGGTTGCCGTAAAAATCGGAACCCAGTACAACAACAAAGCGCTGGCCAAAAAGCAGGTGCCCCTTCAGTTGGCGCTGGCCTATCACATCGCTTATTTTGTCGTCTTTCGGAAACTCAAGGAGCGCTTAGGCTTTGACCGGGTGCGGTTAGGCGTTTCCGGAGCAGCCCCCATTTCACATGAGATCTTGAAGTTTTTTCAAAGCATCGGGATCCCTATTCGCGAGGGGTACGGCATGACCGAAACGACCGGCATCACCCACATGTCAAGCGAAGTGGATTATAAAGTGGGAACGGTCGGCAAGGCGCTGCCGGAAACGGAAGTCAAAATCGCCGAAGACGGTGAGATCCTCGTTAAGCATACAGGTATTTTCAAAGGCTATTACAAGGATGATGAGCAGACCAAAGAAGTTCTGATTGACGGATGGATGCATACAGGCGACGTGGGTGTCATTGACGAGGACGGCTATCTCAAGCTGACGGATCGGAAAAAGGATCTGATCATTACGGCGGGCGGTAAAAACGTTGCCCCCCAGTACCTGGAGAATCTTCTCAAATTTTCGCCCTATATCAACGACTCCGTGGTTATCGGCGATCGCAGGAAATTCTTGTCGGCGCTCATTGTCATCGATGAGGAAAATGTTACCAAGTACGCTCAGGACAATAAAGTTCAATTTACGACCTTTGCTACAATGACCCGTGCGCCGGAGATCATCACCCTCATTCAGGAAGAAATTGATAAGGTCAACAATCAGGTTTCCCGCGTTGAAAATATTCGGAAATTCAAGATTATCGATAAGAAACTCTACACCGAAGACGGCGAAGTCACGCCGACCATGAAGGTGAAGAGAAAATCGATCAATGCTCAGTTCGGCGACTTGATCGAATCCATGTACCGTGACTAAGGGAAATAATTGACCCGGCTGGATCTTTAATGATACACATGGCACACTTTTTTTAATAGAGGTGGCGCTATGATGCCGGTTTTTCGTTATGAATTAACCGTGCCGAAAGAAGCAGAGGATCAAAACGGGCACGTCAACAACATCGAATATCTACGCTGGATGCAGGACGCGGCAATGCAGCATTCCGCATCGACGGGGTGCACCGCAAATACCCATGCCGCAGGCGCGACCTGGGTGATACGCACACATAAAATAGAATATCTCAAACCGGCGTTTGCCGGCGACCGTGTGGCTGTTTTGACTTGGGTGTCGAACTTCCGCCGGGTGCTGTCACTGCGCAAATACAAAATCGTCCGTCCTGCGGACAGCGCCGTTCTGGCCTGTGGTGAAACCGACTGGGTGTTTGTCGACGCCGCAAAAGGTACGCTACGATCCATTCCCAAGGAAGTGAAAGCCACCTTTGAACTTCTGCCCGAGGATCAGGAAGACGCCATCCCTGCCTGTTAGTATCCCGGGGTCATCCGTGATCAGCTGATAACGGCCAGTTTGAGAAAACCCGCATAAGCAAAGTATTCGGCAAATCCAATCAGAAAAGCGGCCAGAACCCCGATCAAACCGCGGTAGAGTCGGTCGGTCAGAAAAGGTCCCCGGCATTAAAGCGCCTGACAGTGCGATGACAAAAGAGGAAGAAAAAAGGCCCCGTCCCGTTGACAGCATGATCAGGGGTTACTGTTTTTTATGAATCAGTCTTGTTTTTTCTATATCCTTGCCCGGAACATAGCAATACTCCTGCTCCATGTCGGACGAAACTCTTTCCCGCCAGTTGATCCGGATCAGACAGGGCAGAGCTTTCAGCGATTCAAGATCCGATGGTATTGCCTGCGGGTCGATATCGCACCGGTTCTTAAAATAGACGACGGTATAGCCGCCGACATCTACCGATTCATGCTGGAAAAAATAAATAATAAAACCAAGCGCCACAAGACACAACGCCCCTCCGGCAATCCATACTTTTTTGTTTTTTGTGAGTTTCTTCACGTCGATGCTCCCAAAATATTAGATATTTTAAGTAGTTTAGCAAAATAGAGGCGATTAATCCACCATTTCCTGACGGGCGGCTTGTTTGAAAATAAAATCAGAATATCTGAGGAATGATTTTGTTCTGTCCATGATTATGGTAAAATGCAGCCTTACAGCAGTATCATCTGAGGTCGGACTTAGAGGGGGGACGAAAGGGGATGACGGATCAAGCGGCTGTGCAAAAGGACGGGACAGTCAATGGAAAGTCAAAACTGCCTGTTGGCGATGAAGCGCGACTGCGGGAGGAATTGAGGCAGGCCCGGGCGGATCAGGAGCAAATTCGGGACGATCTGGAAAAAGCCATTGAGCGGGCCAACGCCATGGCCATGAAAGCTGAAATCGCCAACGTCGAACTCAGCCAAATCATCAACACCTCCATTGACGGCATGTATCTGATCTATGAAGATTTCACGATCAAGAGGATTAATGCGACCCTGCTGGCTTTTCTGGAGATGAGCGAAAGCGAAGCGGTGGGGAAGAAATGTTATGAGGTGACGCCGTCTTCCTGGTGCAAGACGGCTGAGTGTCCTTTGACGAAATTGATGCGTGGAAAAACTCAGCTGGAATTGGACATCGAACGGAGACGCAAGGACGGCGTCGTGGTTCCCTTCATCTATTCCGCCACGCCTTTTCGGGGAATTGACGGCACGGTGATCGGCATGGTGGCGCGCTTCAAGGATATTACCGAGCGCAAATTCGCCGAAAAAATGCTGAAAGAAGCCAATGAGCGCCTGGAGCATCTTTCGGCCAGTGACGGCCTCACCCAGGTGGCCAACCGCCGCTGCTTTGACCAGTCCCTCGAACGGGAATGGAACCGCCTTAGGCGAACCCGGGCGCCTCTGTCTCTGATCATGTGCGATGTGGATTTTTTCAAGCTCTTCAATGACACGTACGGTCATCAAGGCGGCGATGACTGCCTGAAGTCCGTGGCCGCGACGCTTAGCGCTACGGCGCATCGGGGCGGGGATTGCGTGGCGCGTTATGGCGGCGAGGAATTTGCCGTCATCCTTCCTTCGACGGATGAAGGAGGCGCTTTGTGTGTTGCTGAAAAAATTCGTCAGGCTGTGGAGCGCCTGAACATCGCGCACCAAAAATCTCACGTCGCGCCGTGCGTAACACTGAGTTTGGGGGTGGCCACCGTGATTCCCTCCG
The DNA here is from genome assembly GCA_964547345.1 of uncultured Smithella sp. Classification (GTDB taxonomy): domain Bacteria; phylum Desulfobacterota; class Syntrophia; order Syntrophales; family Smithellaceae; genus UBA8904. Next base: position 28,612 of record CAZJMX010000025.1, read on the forward strand.
AAACGGGATGCCCGGAAAATCTGATTGCCTGCGCGGATAAGGCTCTTTATATCTCCAAGTCCTCCGGGCGGAATCGAGTGACAGCGTGGTTACCTGAGGAGTCGGAAGCCGGTATTTGCGGACAGTCTGCCGATTAGGGAAATCTTACGTCTGATTCAAACGGAGTCAAGTGAGTGATGAAGTATGAAATATCGCTAGAAGATGGAATCGTTCTGATCATTATGTCCGGCGAGGTCACTCCCGCGGGCTACGGGCATGTGGCGAGAGATATTGTGAACCTGCCCGGGTGGAAACCGGGGATGAACCTGCTGATCGATTACGGTCATGTCGATTTATCCAAAGAGACCGGCTCGAATGCGGAGTTGTACGCACAAGCGATCATTCCCTGGAAAGAGAAGTTGGGTGACGGACGCTGCGCCTGTGTAAACACAAATCCCGCCGATTACGGTTTGGGTAGAATGTGGCAAGTCTTTATGGAGGCTTATACGAATCTTCGTGTCGGCATCTTCTACACATTTGCCGAAGCGATACGCTGGCTCAATGAGCCGGAAAAGTCATAACGGTTTTAGCATCATCAGTTGCCGTGTGAACGGCCAGGGCATCTTTGCGCCCCGTTTTCAGAAGCTCTTCGGATGGCTCGAGATTTGGAAACCAGGCGTCATAAAAATCTCTGGATGCAAACTCGCTTTTGGGTACACCGCGCGGCGGCCTGCGCACGGCGCCGATGCGCAGGCCTTCATCCGGCAGTCTTTTCGTTCCCAGGCGCACGATGCGGACAGACATCACGCCCCCTCCTCCTTAGAAGAACAGTAAAAACCCATTGGTAAAATAAACCACACCGATGGTTCCCGTAATGCTGCCGAGAATCCAGAGCGGTTTTTTCTTCATCAAGGCCGAGATGGATGACATCAGGATAGCGATTTGCAGAAAGATCACTGCAAATCCGAAGATGCCGGTATGCCGTTGAGCGTCATCCCTGACGGTCTCCAGCCTTTTGGCTTCTTTCGATATTTCCGCTTTCTCAGCATCATATCTTTTGATCTCTTGTGTATAATGAGCCAACTTCTTTTCATACTCGCTTGCAACCGCTTTGGACATATTGCTCTTGCTTCTTTTCAGCTCTAATTCCAAAGACTCTTTTTGATTTTGATACAAGTATCCTTTGATGCTCTTCGATTGATAGTAGGCCCATTGATTGGCTGCCTGGGACTGCGAAAGCACAGACCTCGTCGAAAATTTTCCGCCGTTAAACGTGGCCAGGGTTGCACAAACCGCGAAGATAACCGTGGTCAGCGCAACATAGTTGAGCCATTTTTCTTTTACTTCTTCCGCCATAAATCTTCTCCTCCATAAAGTCATTATTGCCAGACGGACGCTTCCATCAGAAGGCCGTCCGTCAGATTCACATCTTTCAAATAAACCCTATCGATATCCAGCTTTTTCATAAATCCCAAGACCAGGATCAGGTTGGATATATCCGTATCCGCATAATGGCCGCCGATTTGTGCGTCCGTCCATTCGATCCGGTTGTTTAAAGTTTGCGCTAAATCATCTCGCGTAAACAGGCGGGAGGCGTTGACTTGCTTTCGGACGCTTTGATTATGAACGCCTCCGATACCGACGATTTTGACCTCTTTTTGACGCATGCATTTTTGAAGTTCAGAAGGAATATCCTGCGCGGTATTAACGGCAATGTCCAGCGCCGCTGTCAGATTTTGTCTGCCGATGGGATTAGGTGACGCGGTCACGCCTTCGGATTTGCGGGAAATCTTTTCCAGGATTAAATTCTTAAATGAAACCGAGGCCGTCTTGCCGCGATAGATGATGTATTGCCCGCTGCTGTCTTGGGCTATGATCTGCATGGAATTGCCGCCGATATCCCAAACGACAATAGGTTCGTCCGGCGCAAAAGCCGTTGCTGCCTTGTATCCCAGAATTGCCTCTTCATCCTGGGAGATCAGTTTGACAGAGATGCCCGTTTTGTCTTTAATGTTATCCAGAAATTGCGGTGTATTGTCGGCCTGACGGAAAGCGGCCGTGGCCACGCCCGCGAACTTTTTCGCGCCCCGAGTCTGCGCCTCGCCTTTGAGCAGGCTCAACTGTTCCAGGCCTTTGTTTTGAATATCGGTGGAAAGCTGTTGATTCCGGGTGTTTTCCGAAAAGGCGACTTTTACTTCCTTTTGGAAAACGAGACCGAGATTGATATTGGAGCAGGTGTCAACTTTTGCAGTTTTTATTTTCATAGTTGCCGAACCGATGTCGAATGCAGCCCGGTGCTCAATGCAGTTTTGCCCTGCTTTATGTGCGCAACCGTGTAAAAAGACGGCGATCAAGATGATGAAAGCGAGCAGACCAAGCGGCGATCGGGCGTAAAAATGTGCTCCGGTTATTCGATTGTTTAGCATTGACGGCCTCCCCGGTTGCTGTGCTATACTTTTGCATCAAAACGGGGTTTTTATATGTGTTTGCCGCCTGATTGTCAATGGCAACCCGCGGGGGCAGCGTACAGTTTAACAATTGAGTGAAAATGATGTGCCGGACTCTCCTGGAAGCCAAAGCCATGGAAACGCAAGCGCCTGAAATCCGTCGTGACGCCGATACGAAAGACCAGATCCAGACGATCTCTTTTTCGCATCTGGACTCAGCGTTTAATGCCGATGACGAAGGCAATGCCCCTGTCCGGACGACTTACGGCTTTCCCGCCGCGCAAGAAGAAGGGCTTTACGAAACAGGCTTTCTGCTCAGAACGTTTTTAAAGTGCTGACGGGGCAGGATATCAGCGGTATCTTACAGGTCATCGACGGAAACAGCCAGAGGTGAGGTTTGTGATGATGAAAAAAAAATATGTACATGGTTATGATCAACGGGAGAGTATCCGTTTGCAGGATCAGGCCGCCACGCTGGTTGAGTTGCTTCATTCCGATACGGGATATCCGGCGGGAAGTCGTGTGCTGGAAGCCGGCTGCGGCGTCGGCGCCCAGACGGTCACCCTGGCGCAAAACAGCCCGCATGCTGTCATTACGTCTGTCGATATCTCCGAAACGTCGCTTGCCGAAGCCGAGAGAAAAGTTTTGGCTGCGGGCTTTACACATGTGCGGTTTGAACAGGGGGACATTTTCAATTTGCCTTACGGTCCGGATGCTTTTGACCATATCTTTGTCTGTTTTGTGCTGGAGCACCTGGCCGATCCGGCAGCGGCGCTTGCGGCGCTCAAAGACCATCTCAAGCCGGGTGGAACCATCACGGTAATTGAAGGGGATCACGGTTCGGCCTATTTTCATCCCGCAAGCGATGCGGCGCAAAGCGCGATTCGGTGTCAGGTCGAGTTGCAGCGACGCGCCGGAGGCAACGCCATGATCGGCAGAGCGCTCTATCCGCTGCTGCGCCAAGCCGGCTATCATTCAATACACGTGTCACCGCGAATGGTTTATGTCGATGGCAAGAGGCCTCATCTGGTTGAGGGGTTCACCCGGAAAACATTTAACGCTATGATTGAGGGCGTCCGCGAAGAGGCGCTCGGTTCGGGAATCATCGATCCACAGGTTTTTGAAAAAGGAATCCAAGACCTGTATCGGACGGCGGAGCCGGACGGTGTGTTTTGCTACACTTTTTTCAAAGCTGTCGCCGAGAAACAATTTTCCTGAAGCCACTGTTCAATATCTTCGGGCCGCTTTTCCATATGGCGTAGATCGGATACTTCCAGTTGGCACGGCTCATCCATCGGGCGCCAGTAGCAGGACTCAAGAAAAAACCGGCTTTTTGCGACAAGGTGAGACTGGAAAAAAGGCCGGAGGGGCAATGTTTTCGTTAAAGCGGACTGGAATGCCGAAATGTTGCACGATCCTCGGAATGAAAAAGCGGTCCAATCCGTTTGGGGGAAACCGTCTTGCTCCCAGGTGCGGATGATCTCCGAGGTGGAGTCCAGAGGAATGAACCGGTTTGAATCGTGTTGTTGTTTCAATCTTGTGTCGCCTTTCCGTGCGGAGCGCTTTTGTTGCGGTTTCAGTCGAGTATTTCCGCAAGCACACCGCGGGTCGCGCCGAAATAAACTTTTTTGCCGATCTTGACGACGGGACGCCGGATCAAACGCGGCTCGTTGAGGATCAGCTCCATCAAATCGCGGTCGGTAAGTTTGTCACGATCCAGGCTGAGTTTTTTAAAACTGGGACTGCGAAAGTTGAACATTTCCGAGACCGGCTTTCCCTGCAACAGATTTTCAATTTCAGCGCGGCTGAACCGATTTTTGAAAAAATCCTGATCTCTGATTTGAGCTTTTTTTTGCATGAGAAACTCTCTTGCCTGCCTGCAGGTGCTTCAACCGCTCCAGCAATAAAATTCGATTTTCATGGGACCTCCTTGTTTCCAACCTGATTTTTTGCAGGCGACATCTTAACGGATGAGCAGGCCGCATGCAATTGTTAATTCGGCAAATGCACAGGAAATTGCGTGCTTGTTGCCCGGAAGATTACCTTGACACGCAGGGAGAATTCCGATACTTCCGGCGCACTGGAAAAGGTTTTTTCGGCAGATGATGCTGCCGTTCATGTTCAGAAAGAAACGTATGATCAAATCACAATTTGAAAGTCTGGGGGTTTATCTGCCAGACCGGGTGGTCTCAACGAAAGAATTAATCGACCGCATGGCGAACAAGCCGCTTTTTAATTTGTTTGCGCTCACCGGCATCAAAAATCGGCGGTGGCGTTCAGAGACAGAAGACTCCTATACCCTTGCCGTGGACGCTGCCCGCGACTGTCTCACAAAATCCCGTTATGACGCCTGCGATCTGGATGTGATCATTTGCAGCTCCATCAGCCGGTTTAAGGATGGTTCCGTTAATCTCTGGCTGAAGCCGGAAATGAGCAAATTCCTGAAAAAAACGCTCGGCCTGCGGTCTGACGCCATGTGCTTTGACATGACCAATGCCTGCGCCGGAATGCTAACCGGCGTTCACATCCTCGATAATATGATAAAATCCGGTGCGGTGAAAACCGGCATGGTGGTAAGCGGCGAATGCATCACCCCTATTGCCGAAGCGGCGGTTCGTGAAATCAGAGCGCCGATTGATCCGCAGTTCGCGTCCCTGACGGTCGGTGATTCCGGGGCGGCCATCATCATGGACGCGGCAACGGACGAACAAGAAGGAATAGAGTTTATTGAATTTCTGACGCTTGCCGATTTTGCCGATTTGTGCCTGGCGATGCCCAGCGCTGAAAACCCCGGCATCGCCATGTATGCCCAGGCCGTGGAAATTCATGAGGAGGTGATCCAAAGGCTGCCCGCGATCATCGAATACCTGATGAAGAAACACAATTTTTCGGGTAGGGATTTTGATTACGTGATACCCCACCAGACGTCCACCCGGGCGATCCGTGAAGCGCTGCATCTATGTTCGAAGCATCTGGATGTTTTACCCGAAGCGCTCATCAGCCTCGACAAGTTCGGAAACACATCTTCCACGTCGCACTTTGTTGTTTTACACGATCATCTCAGCCGGAAACATCTGAAGAAACATTCCAAAGTTTTATTCCTGGCGCTGGCGTCAGGCATTGCCATCGGGTTTGTATCGGCCACCATCGGAAAGCTGGAGGCCTGTTATGGGTACGGTGATTAAATCCTGTTTTGCGACGCCTTTCGGTCCGGCAAGCACTATCGGCATGGGTGTGCTGGCTGCCCGAAACTGCCTGAGTCAGGCGGACATGCCCGTGCAGGATATTGACCTGCTCATCAACATCGGTGTGTTCCGGGACGACAATATGATTGAACCGGCCATTGCGCCTTTGATTCAGCAGCAGCTCGGCATGAATCTCGATCCGGTGAAGAACCATCATCTGCATCGCGCTACGCTGGCTTTTGATATCAATGACGGCGAGAGCGGGTTTCTGACTGCCGCCTGTGTTGTCGATTCCTTCTTTAAAACCGGGACCGCGAAAAATGCCCTGATCGTTGCAGGAGACATTCATCCCTCCAAGACCGATCATCCGGATTTCCCGTTTCAGTCTGTGGCGTCCGCTGTTTTGCTGGGTTATACGGAAGATGCAAGGCAGGGCTTTACCGATTTTCATTTTAAAACGTCCGGTAACGGATGTCACGGTTTTAGCGCCAATGTGGATTTAAGTCACATCACGACTGAAAACAGAGCACGCATGAATTTTGTTGTGGCCGAAAATTATCATGATCGACTGCTGAGATTTGCCTCTGGGATGCTGCGCGAACTTGGTGAGAAAGAGATGATCCGCCCGGCAGACATCGATTATCTGGTGACGTCGCAGCATACCGGAGATTTTGGACATCAGATTGCCCGGGCGATGAATCTCAACGGCCATTCGCATACAGTTGATTTGAACGGGAAATACGGAGATGCACACACATCCGCGCTGCCGCTTTGCTACCAGCAACTGGCCCTGTCCGGCCTGCTTCAGAGAAATCAGCGTATTTTGTTTGTTGCGGCGGGGTCCGGTCTGTCGGCAGCCTGCTCTCTTTATGAAGTATAAATTACTTTTCTTCTTTCGTCTGCTTTTTGATTACCCATCCCGTCGTTTTGTCGGCTAATTCCACATGGAGCCAATGGCCGGAAGCGCCAATCTTAAATACTTTTTCCCCTTTTTTTAATCGGGTGATGATTTTGCCTTTGTCACTGGGCTCGGCTCTGAGATTTACCTTGACCGTCAAAACCAGCGCTGCCTGCGGTTCGATCTGTATCGCTTTTGGAGCGGCGACAGCCGACGAAGACGCATCTTCCTGAATCGGTGATTTGGCAGGAGACAGTGGCTCCACAGCTTGCTGCTTGGTGCTGGCTTGCGAATCGCTCTTCGGGGGTGATGTGCTTGCACAGGCAAACAAACAGAAAAACACCGTCAGACTAAAGAGCATGAACAATAACGGGCTGCTTTTTTCGTAACAAATGGATTTTGATGCAAAATTTTTCATAATGCCTCCTTGTTACTTTATTTGGAATGGGTCAACTCCTCTTTATATCGTCGCGTGGCTCAGGTAGAAATCATGAAAATATTTTTAGACGCTGTCGGGCAGAAAAGCATTTCTTTTCATGGACGCATTAAAACCGAAATAACTGAAATTATCAAGCTATTTAGATGGAGCGCGCTGATGGATTGTGCCCGTTGCGAAGAAAGAAGGTAGTCAGTTGTGCAATGACGGTTTGGTCGTCCGTGTAGGGGATGCTCCCGTAGAGTCGCCCAAGTTTCGAGCAATCCAGAAGATTCACCCACGGACAATTCTTTTGGAGCAGCCGGATGACCGGCCTGAAGTGGCAGGATGCTTCGATGTGGTGAGCCATAGTGAAGATGAGGCCATGCAGGGATCGCGGTGGGCCGGCAATGTTGAAAATGCCATTCCATAAAGACTCAACGGGAATCAAATCCGCAATCAAGTTGGCCAGATCGCGTACATACAAGTAATCATGGATAACGTCCGGCTCGTGGAGCACCACGTCTTGACGATCCAGAAAATTTTGGATAGCCTTGGAAGGAAAGGTAATGCCGGGATGATCAGCGCCCAACCCGAAAAGAGTTGACGACCTTAAAATCAAATAGGGGTGACCGCTTTCCATTAGAATTTTCTCTCCCTGCCGTTTTGATGTGCCGTAATCGTCAAAGGGTTCGACACGGTCATTTTCGGTGAGGCTTTTACTGCTGCTTGCGGCGTAGACACTTTTTGAAGAGACATAAACTACCCGGCAGCCTGGTTTTAAGCCGTTCAACAAATGATGCATCCCATCGACATTGCACTGCTGCAAATCGCATGTCCGGTGGCGCAAGGCGCCCGCGCAGTGAATCACAACGTCATCATCCAGCGACCGTGGTTGAATGGATTCCAGACGGCAACCGAGCTTGTGTATGCCTGGCTGCGTTGCGAGCGCCTCGAAGACGGCCCCGCCCAAATATCCGTCTGCTCCCGTGACTAGAATTTTTTCCATGCTTTTGTCTTTTTCAAATGGTCGGTGTCAGCATCCGACAGATAGTTATCCGTTAAATATTTAAAGACCTCGCCTTGGGGCTTGATTGCTTTTGTATGGTTGGGCAGTTTCATTTCCGGCAGAAAATAGTCAGTCAAAATACCGATTTCGTCGTATCCCATCAGGTATCGGGCGGAAGTCGTGCCGGTCATGCGGGGATTCAATTCAAAAACTTTCCACTGGTTTTGCCGATCGAGCTTGAGTTGAATGTTGAGTGGACCATGCCAGCCATCCCGGTAGAGGGTCCGGGCATATCGCTTGACGATGTTTTCAATTTCAGGAAGCTCGATTTGTTTGCTGTATTCAGCCCGGCCCGCAACCATCGTATTAATAGAAATAAAGACTTCCGCAATGTCTCCGTTCCTGGAGATGGTGGTTTGCGCCGCAAACTGGTTTGTTTCGGGAATTTGAAAAAAAAGCGGAATGCCATATTGCAATGGGCGGGCCCACCTTTCAAAATCCCGGACAGTCCCCAGATATTCCTGAAACAGGATGTCGTCTTTGGCGTCCACAAGCAGGCGGTCGAGTTGCTCCTGATTTATCACATAATAAACACCCAGCGAGCCAAATCCCCGCCGTGGTTTGCTAAGCAGAGGGAAAGGATGCCGGTCTAGAAAAGATTTTAAATCCGGCACATCTGATGGGGAGGCATACAAACAGGAATCGGCAAAAGGCAGGCTGCTTTTTTCTGCGTACTGATAGCTTAAGAATTTATCCTGCATCATAACCGCCAGCCGTGCATCGCCATAGGGAATTATTTTTTTGAAGGCGGGCCTCCGTTCTTGAATTTCGGATAAAAAAGGCACGTCATGATCGCGGCCAGCAAGGACCATATCCGGATTTTCTTTTTCAACAATGTTGACGAAATCGCCTTCAAACCGGACGGCTTCGTGAAGCGGTGCAACCAGATAGGCGCGGTCGCAACGGACAAGACGGGGATTGGCCGCTTCCGAATTCATGCCGATCACTTCGATGTCCCGGCGCTTTTGCTCAAGGCTGTCGAGGATATTCTGACCGACCAGACTTCCTGCGCTCGTGATTAATAATTTCATCTTTCGTTGCATGGACGACTACCGCCTTCCTGCCGATTCAGGCAAACGCTGATTTATGGTGATGTTCATTGGCGATAAACGGATCAATCGGCACGCTGACATTGATCACAGCCGCCTTCCGGTCGCTTAAGCTTTTTTGTATGGCCTGACGCAAATCAGCCTCAGTTTTGACATCATACGCGTGGGCTCCCAGTGATTGCGCGAAGGTGTTCCAGTTTATTTCCCGGATATATGCATGTTCGGCAACCTGATCGGAGACCACGGAGAATCGGCGATGGATATTGCCCATTCCCTGATTATTGCATAGAACAACAATGACGGGGATTCCGTATTTGACGGCGGTTTTGATTTCAATGCCGTGCATCTGCATGCAGCCATCGCCCGTCAGAATGACGACAGGTTCTTTCCTGTCAATTTTGCCGCCAATCCCTGCGGCAATGGCCCACCCGGTTGGCGCCGTAACAGAAGCCGAAAAGAAGGTTTGCGGCAGGTAAGCCGTCCAGTCCGTACCCGCAAAAATGCGGTGTGCGCCGGAATCGACAAAAAAGAGCGTTTCTTGCGGCAATTCTCCCCGCAGGATTTTTATCAAAGTTTCCGGCGCTATTTTTTCTTTGTATTCAATCGCCGTGTCTTTCTCACGGGGCAGATTTTTAATCATCTGATTTAACCAGGCGACACGGCCATTGGGATTGTATGTAATACCTTCCGCCTCCTGATGCAGACGTTCCAGAACCAAGCCGGGCGAGCCCTCGAATGTTTGAACTGTTGGATTCGTTTTAAAGCGGGAAGGATAGTTGGACAGAAGAATTTTTTTGTTTGCATACAGATCAGCATGCCAGTTTAAAGTGTTTCGCTCCGTTTGTTCAACATCAAACCCGATAATCACATCCACTTGATTGGACAAGAGAATGGAATTGGCCTTGGAATTTCCGGCATAGCCGAAATTGCCCAAAGACAAAAAATGGTTTTCAGGGATAACCCCTTTGGCGCTGTAGGTCGTTGCGACAGGGATGTGAAATTTTTCGGCGATTCCGGTCACGAAAGCTGCAAGCCTTTGGTTATTCAATGCCTCTCCGGCCCAGAGCACGACATTGTCATCTCCCGCGATAATGGAAAGAAGTCTATCAAGGGTGTCTTTCTCGCTGTCGGCGTTTTGATGATCCCGACCCGACGAATCAAAATGACACAATGAGCTATCGATCGTTTCTTTGAAGATATTATAGGGAATAATCAAATGACCGGGTCCGCAAGGCTTGGTGGTCGCAGACCGGATCGCTTCATGCAAACACTGCGGCAAGTCGTTGATGGATGTCACGCGTTTTGAATATTTTGTAATGCCGGAAAAAAGATGATCGTCGCAGGAACCGAAATCATTGGCGCACTGAAACGCGGGCAGTTCACTTAGCGCAGCCGGCACATCGCCGGAAATGATCAGCAGGGGTGTCCGTTCCATTCTGGCGGTGTTGACGGCGGAGATCAAATTGTTGGAGCCCGGTCCGCCGATCACCGCCACAACTCCGAGGCGGTGATTAGCACGGCTGTACCCGTCGGCCATGAAACCTGCGGCAAGCTCGTGACAACAGACAACGGGCTTTACAATGCTCGCATGTGTCGCTTCAATCAATGGATCAATGTGGGCGCCGGGAACGGTGAAAAACTGTTTGACATTTAATGTATGGAGAATCTCAAGAATATAAGCCGCACCTGTTATTGCCATGTCATAAAGCCTGTTTTCCTTTGAGATCGGATTGTCCTTGCAGATACGTAGCCCATCTTTTACAGGTCTCGACTATAAGAAATAGTTTGGTCTGTCAATGAGGAAGACTCCTGATGATTATTCAAAGATTTGAAAATTTTTCAGGTGCGCGGTGATTGTGATCAAGCATTTTGACCATTGTAGGTGCAAATCGACAAACTATGTAGCTCTTTATGGACGAGTTGGACGAGCCGCTTTGCCCCTGTTTTTTCCGAAGACATAAAAAGATTTTTAAATAATAGTTTTTAAAAATGATGGCTTGAGAAAATATGATACCAGCTCCTCCCGCAATGTTTATTCCTGTGTTATTCGTAGCATAGTAATTGCATGGCAATGTAATACAATTCAGGATATAGGGAACGCCGTTTATCAGGAAAACCATGATAAAGAGAAAAGGAGAATCTCATTGTATCAACAGGCGCATTCGATCATAAAAGGAAGTTTTTTAGTCCTTTTGTTCGCACTTTTATTGGCCGGATTCGTTTCACCGGCTTTCAGCGACGATCAGGAAACTACGGAGGCGCTTGGATTTGTTGAAATAGATGATGTGTATACCGCGGCCAAACATCTGCAATCCGTCAAAGAGGCGCCGGCGTCGATTTCCGTAGTAACCGATGAAGATATCAAGCGTTATGGATATCGAACTCTGACCGATGCGGTGAACAACGTCCGCAGCTTCTATTCATACTCCGACAGAAATTACGAGTACATCGGCGTAAGAGGGTTTGCCCGTTTGGGAGATTACGGAAATCGCGTCTTACAGCTGGTGGACGGTCATTCCAATAACGATAATGTCTATGGAAGTTTTTATATGGGGCATGGTTTCGGCGTGGATATGGATCTGATTAAGAAAATTGAATTCATCCGCGGCCCCGGATCATCCCTCTACGGCAACAATGCCGTTTTTGGAGCGGTGAACGTCATTACCAAGCAAGGTAAAGATATTAACGGCCTTTACACAAAAATTGAAGGCGGAAGTTACAATACGTATAGCGGCTCTGTAGCCTATGGCAAGCAAATGAGAGAAAACTTCGAGCTGCTGATATCGGCAAGCTTTTTAAACAGTCAGGGACAGGATCTTTATTATCCGGAATTCGCGCAATCTTCGGTTACGAAGGGATGGGCCAGAGACGCAGATGGAGAGAAGGCTCGTAAATTTTTTATCAAAGCCGTTTTGGGCGAGGTGACTTTTCTGGCCAACGCGGTATCACGGGAGAAAAATACGCCTACGGCAGCCTACGAGACGATATTCAGTGACAACCGGTTTAAATCGGTCGACGAAAAGATTTTTTTGGAAATGAAATGGGATCATCCGTTTGACGCGAAAAAGAATCTTCAGGCAAGATTTTTCTATGACTGGTATCGTTTTGACGGAGCCTATCCGTATGATACCTCCCCTGTGACCATCAACCGGGATGGGGCTGTGGGACAGTTGCTGGGCGGCGAAGTCGTTTACAACCAGAAAATATCAGCGCATCGCTTTCTTTTCGGCGGCGACCTTATCTATCATATGGAAGCCCGGCAGAAGAACTATGATGAATTCCCGCGAATAAATTACCTGGACGATAATCATACGTTTACAACCGGGTCTTTCTACGGTCAGGATGAGTGGGATATTACGTCGTGGCTTCGTTTTACAGGAGGGCTGCGCTTTGACGAGTATTCCACATTCGGGCGCCATTTGAGTCCCAGGGCGGGCCTGATCATCAACCCTGTCAAATCCAACACCATTAAGCTCCTCTATGGGCAAGCTTTCCGGGCCCCCAACGTCTACGAGCTTTTCTATTCGACCGCTTTAGGGCCGAGCCTCTATCGGGCCAATCCGGATCTGAAGCCGGAAATCATTGACACATACGAAATTGTGGTGGAGCAGGAAGTAACCCCTGCCGTTAAGTTTAGCGCATCCGGATTTCATTACACAGCGAGGGATCTGATTAACCAGGAGGTCAATGCCGACGGGTCCTTGCAGTTTTTTAATATCAGCCGGGTGAAAAGCGACGGTTTGGAACTGGGCTTGGAAATAAACTGGCCGGGGTTTCTAAAAGGGGATGCGAGTTATACTTATCAGGACACGAGGGATGAGCAGACCGGCCAATGGCTGGCCAATTCACCGCGCCATATGATCAAAGTCGGCGCGAGAGCGCCCCTCTATAAGAATTTTTTGTTTCTGGGCGGCCAGTGCCGCTATATGGGCAACAGGTTGGATCGTGAAGGGACGGAGGTCGGCTATGCGTTTACAATGGATATGAGCCTCTCCGCTGAGTATAGGAAATTAACCCTGACGGCGACGGCTTTTAACTTGTTTGATGCCGCGTATGCCGACCCTGTGTCCAGTGATCATTTACAGAAATCGGTTCTCCAGAATGGCCGGAATTTCTGGTTCAAGATAGGATATACTTTTTGAGAGACCGGTTGATAATCGATGCCGCCGGCACAGACAACGATGAAAACGATTAGACAAAGGTTTCGATATTTTTTATTTCTTTGCGTCCTGACATTAGCCAGCCCTGCGCTTTTGTGCGCGTCTGATCTGACGGTCGCTGTCATAAAAAGTAAAGGCAACTTTCCTGTTGAAGATATTCTGACGGGTTTTAAGTCGGTCATCCAGCAGCACAACATTTCCGCTCGTCTTGTCAGCATCGAAATCGGGGATGATTCCGATAAAATGTCAGATCAGATTGCCCGCCTGAAACCGGATATTCTTCTGTGTATCGGGACCAAAGCCCTCGAAAGAGGCGCTTTGATCAATAAAATTCCTAAACTCTACGTGATGGTCACCTCTGAGAACGCAAAGCCCTGGTCGGACAGAGATGATATTTTCGGCGTGGCCCTGGATATTGCCCCGGCGCATCAGTTTCGGATCATACGCCAGGCCATACCTGCGAGCAGAAGAATCGGCGTTTTGTATGATCCGGAACAAAACCAGAAAATGATTGAGGACGCTAAAAAAGCCGCCGCGGCGGCGGGCTTTTTATTGGTTGCTCAGCCGGTCGACAACATCCGAGAGATTCCACTAGCCCTGCAAAAGCTGGAAAGCAATATTGATGTCCTTTGGGCGATCTATGATCAAACAGTCTACACACCGGAGTCTACACGGTATATTCTTCTGCAATCGCTGCGAAAAAAAATTCCGATGGTTGGCCTGTCTTCTCATTTTGCCAAAGCGGGGGCTCTCTTGGCTATCTATGGAGATTATTCGGATATGGGCCAACAACTGGCCCTGCAGGCAATTGCCTTATCAAAAGAAGTAGAGCGCCTGCCCCAGATGTCACGGCCCCGCAAGGTGAGAGTTGCGATCAATGAAAAAGTCGGGAGGATCATGGATATAAATTTTTCTGATCAGTTCCTGAAAGCAGTTCATCAGATATATTGATATTTAATGGAGTCAGCATGGACTATCGGTACACCCGGGGCATAAGAATCAAGGCGATTGTTGCGATCGTGATCATGATCACGGCTGTTGTTTCCGTGATGGCGACCTATTTAATTCATACGCAGATATCTCTTTTAAAAGATGAGTTGAAACAAAGATCTGTTGCTCTTGCGGAAAATCTTGCCCGAAATTGTGACTATCCTTTGCTGCTTGAAGATGGTCAGGCCATTCATAATCTGTCGATGGCGATGCTTCAGAATAAGGATGTTGTCTCCGTCGGCGTTGAAAACACGTCAGGGCGGATTCTTTTCCTGCAGAGCAACGTTAAGGATCCGGACAAGAGTCTACCGCTATCTCGTGCCGCTAATCCCGAAATCATGCATCTGGAAACCAATGACCGTCTTTTATATATCGGACTGCCGGTATGGGCGCCCCATGCGGAGCAACTGATTCCCGGGCAGGTTTCGCCTTCGGACGCTAGATTGCTTTTGGGGCGTGTCACCGTCAAGCTGTCGCAGGACAAGACCAACGCGATGATCCGCGATACGATTGTGACAACAACCATGATCGCCTTTGTCGTCATCGGCGTTACCATTATTCTGTTGGTTCTTTTGCTGAACCGTTTTATCAACCCCCTGCTGATGCTTGTCGAGGCTATTCGTGAACTTTCCGCCGGGAAACTATTTCACCGCGTCAACATTCAGCGTCAGGATGAAATCGGGGTGCTGGCTAATGCCTTCAATGAGATGGCCGAAAGTCTGGAAAGCAACCGCAAGGTCCTTGAGGGATATAATCAAACGCTCGAAGAAAAAATTCGAGAAAGGACGGAGGCCCTCGGAGCCTCGGAAGCCAGATATCGGGCATTTTTTGAATCGACAGGGACGGCGATTGTGGTTACGGAGGAAGATGGCACTATCTCCCTTGTGAATGGAGAGTTCGAAAATTTGTTCGGGATGAAACGAGAGGTGATTGAGGGGCGGCGGAAATGGAGTGAATTCATTAAACAAGAAGACGTTAAGAAGATGAAGAAACACGAAAGTGAGCGGACTTTATCACCCAAGACGGCTCCCAAGCATTATGAATTCCAGACGATCATTCTTAACGGTCAGATCAGGGATATTTTTGTAACCGTTTCTTTTATTCCCGGCACATCGAAAAAAATCAGTTCACTTATTGATATCTCGGAAAAGAAACGTCTGGAAAACAATCTTCAGCAAGCCCAGAAGATGGAAGCCGTTGGCACGCTTGCCGGTGGTATTGCCCATGACTTCAATAATCTGCTGATGGGAATCCAGGGTTATGCCTCTTTGATGCTCATCAAGATGAAGAAGCATGATGAACATTATGAACAACTGAGCAGGATTGAAGATCTGGTGCAAAGCGGTTCTAATTTGACCCGGCAAATCCTTGGGTTTGCCCGGGGGGGAAAGTTTGAAGTATTGCCGTCTAATCTAAATGACATTCTTGAAAAAACATCGGACATGTTCGGCCGCACCAAGAAAGAAATCAAAATCATAAAAAGGTTTCAAGATGATATCCGGACGGTGGATGTGGATCGTGGCCAAATTGAACAGGTCCTCCTCAATCTTTATGTAAATGCGTCACACGCCATGCCCGGCGGCGGAGAGCTTTACCTGGAAACGGCCAATGTCAGTTTGACGGATGATTATGATGCTGTCTTTGACGTTACCCCCGGGTCCTATGTCAAGATCTCCGTGACGGATACGGGCGTCGGCATGGATGAAAAGACCCGGCAACGCATCTTTGAGCCTTTTTTTACGACCAAGGAAATGGGGCGGGGCACCGGCCTGGGGTTGGCTATGGTCTATGGCATCATGAAGGGCCATAAAGGGATCATTAACGTCTACAGTGAGATCGGGCGGGGTACCTCCTTTCATCTTTATTTTCCCGTCTCAGAGAAAGAAGTGGTTGAAAAAGACGCCGTCGAGCAAAAGATTGAACTCGGCAGTGAAACCATTCTGGTCGTCGAAGATGAGGAATCCGTCCTGACCGTCTCGAAAAAACTGCTGTCCGGTCTGGGTTACCATGTGATGACGGCCCGAACAGGCCAGGAAGCTGTGGAACTATACAAAAAAACAAACAAGGCCATTGATCTGGTTGTTCTGGATATGATTATGCCGGGGATGAGTGGCGGCGAAACTTTTGACTGTCTGAAAGCTTTGAATCCCCATATCAAAGTCATTCTCTGCAGCGGCTACAGTATGAATGGGCAGGCAAGTCAGATTATCGAACGCGGCTGCCTTTCTTTTCTCCAAAAACCTTTTTCCATTTATGACCTTTCGGAAAAGATCAGGAAAGCCTTAAAATAGTCTGCGCCGGATCGGACGCGACCAGATCAGTGAGTTCAATCTTTTGGCGACTCTTACGCGCACTCGCTGTAGCCGCAGATGCGACATACCGCGCAGCCGCCTTCGTGTTCCACGATGCCGCCGCAATCGGGGCAGGCGCCTTTGAGGAAGGCGCGTTTTTCATGCTGCACCTTGTCGCCGTTTGCCGCCAGGTGCGATTGAATGGCTTTGGCTACGGCATCGGCGCAGGACGAGACTTTATTTTCGCCAAAACCCGACGGTGAATGACAGGAAATACCCTGCAACTGCTTGATGACCTGGCGCGCCTGAAGTCCGCTGCGCCAGGCCAGCGACACCATGCGGCCGATGGCTTCGCTTTGCGATGCGGCGCAGCCGCCGGCTTTGCCCATCGTCGTGAAGAGTTCAAAAAGACCGTTTGTGTCTTCGTTGACGGTGACGTAGAGCGGCCCGCAGCCGGTTTGCATTTGATAAGTCCAGCCTTTGAGGACCTTGGGGCGTTCGCGTTTAGCTGTTGATTTTTCGTGATCCAGGTCTGCAGGCACGGCCTGTCTTTCCTTTTTGCCCGTGGACAGAACCTGTTGATCGCGGGAGCCGTCGCGGTAAATGGTTACGCCTTTGCAGTCGAGCTGATAGGCCAGTTCATAAACGCGGGCGACATCCTGAATGGTTGCGCCGTTGGAGAAATTTACGGTTTTGCTCACGGCGTTGTCCGTGTATTTCTGGAAAGCGGCTTGCATGCGGATGTGCACTTCCGGTGTGATATCGTGCGCGGTGACAAAAAGTTTGCGGATGTCTTCCGGAACGTCTTCCATATTGTGGAGTGTTCCATGCTCCGCGATGCGCTGCATCAATTCGAGCGAGTAAAACCCCCTCTGTCTGGCGACGGCTTCAAAATACGGGTGAACTTCCACCAGAATGTCGTTATCCATGACCTGGCGAACATAGGAGACGGCAAAGAGCGGTTCTACTCCGGATGAAGCATTGGCCATGATGGAGATGGTTCCGGTCGGTGCGATCGTGGTCACTGTGGCGTTGCGCATGGGCGGCTCACCCTTTTTATCATAAACGGACCCTTTGAAATTGGGAAACGTCCCGCGGCTTTTGGCCAGCGCCTGCGAGGCCGTGTGCCCCTGCTCATTGATGAAGCGCATCACTTTTTGCGCCAGATCAATTGCTTCTTCGGTATTGTAGGGAATGCCCAGCGCAATCAGCATATCCGCCCAGCCCATAACGCCCAGGCCTATTTTACGGTTGGCCAGCGTCATTTCGGCAATCTGTGGGAGGGGATATTTGTTGACCTCCACGACGTTGTCGAGAAAATGAACCGCCAGATGGACGACCTTCTGAAGTCGCTCCCAGTTGACCCGGCCATCTTTCACCATTTTGCTCAGATTGATGGAGCCGAGATTGCAGGACTCGTAAGGCAGCAACGGCTGCTCTCCACAGGGATTGGTGGATTCGATCTTGCCGACATGCGGCGTGGGGTTGTCGCGGTTGAAACGGTCCAGAAACACAATGCCCGGTTCGCCGTTTTCCCAGGCCTGCGTGATGATGCGGTTGAAGACTTTGCGCGCGTTAAGGGTTCCGGAAACCTGTCCATCGCGGGGGTTGAGCACTTCGTAGTTTTCATCCTTTTCCACGGCTTTCATGAAGGCTTCGGTGAGACCGACGGAGATGTTAAAATTATTGAGCTGCTTTTTGTCGGACTTGCACATAATGAAGTCCATGATGTCCGGATGATCGACGCGCAAGATGCCCATGTTCGCGCCGCGTCTCGTGCCGCCCTGCTTGATCGTCTCGGTCGCTACGTCAAAAACGCGCATAAACGAAATCGGGCCGCTGGAAATGCCGGTGGTGGTGAGTACAACATCGTTGGCGGGACGCAGCCGGGAAAAGGAAAAACCGGTACCACCACCGGACTTGTGAATGAGAGCCGTATATTTCACGGCGTCGAATATTTCTTCCATGGAATCGCCCACCGGAAGGACAAAACAAGCTGATAATTGACCCAGTTCGCGACCGGCATTCATCAAAGTCGGCGAATTGGGGAGAAACTCCAACTGTGTCATCATTGCATAGAATTCATCCGCCAGCTGAGACAAACCGTTTTTCTTGCTGAATCTCTTGTCGGCCTCTGCAATGGTATCCGCCACGCGCCGAAACATCTGGCCGGGCGTTTCCAGAACCTTGCCCTCCTTGTCGCGTTTGAGATAGCGTCTTTCCAAAACGGTAATGGCGTTTTTTGTTAATTCCGGGCCGATGGGGGTGTAAGATTTCTTTTCCATTGCAGATGAACTCCTATGAATGACGGCAAAAGGTTAGTGAAAAAAAGCACTACATGTTGTATGAGGCTTGTCATTAACCACAACATGTAGAGCTTGTCAATAGCGGGTAAGCAATAATTTTAAAAATTAAAAAAAGGCGCATGGTTGGACGTAAAATATTCCGGCGTACGCTTTACAATGGGGGTGATAGCAGGGTGTTTTTTGAATGTTTTTTCCAAAAAAATCCGGACATTCTGGCGCTGCCAGCCTGCCGGATGGCGGAAGCTTTTGTATAAGGACAAATCACCTTCGTAAAAATCCTGCGTGGCCAGTTGCTGCGCCTCAACACTTGTGGCGGGTAAATTAAAAATCGCCAGATTTAGAAAATGAATGCAGCCGGCGTGATCGCAAACAAAATCCAGTGTTTTAAACGCCGCACGTTCGTCTTCAGGCGGTGTGCCGAACAGAAAATAGCAGTAGGTGGCAATGCCGGCTTTTTTCAGAGCGCGAAGCGCAGCGGACACCGTGGCCAAATCGATCCCTTTGTTTAGCTGATCGAGTACGGAGGGATCGCCGGATTCAATACCGAGTTTGAGCATTACGCAGCCGCTGGCTTTCAAGGTCCGGCAAAAATCTTCATCGGCTAAATGTCGGGTGACGCGTGCAAATCCGTACCAGGGCGCGCCAGGCTTGTTGGCAATCAAAGCCTTAAACAAGGCCGGGGCAATGGAGCTATCCAGAAGATGAATGAGCGACGGCCGCGTAAGGCCAGATAGATTTTGCAATTCCTCCGCAACTTTTGACACAGGTTGGGGCAGATAAGGGTTGTCCTCAGCCTTCTCCGGGCAAAAGGCGCACTTGCGCCACCAGCAGCCGCGGGCGGCACTATAAGGGAGAACAAACCCCGGCGACAGATAACGAGAATCCGTAAGTTGGCTGTAATCCGTCGAGGCGCCGCTTTGCGCGGCTTGCACTTCTAGAAGCTCCAGTAACTTTTCTTCTCCGGCCCCGGCGACTACGTCATCAACCCATCCGTCAAAGAGATGAGTGTGTCCTGAGATTTTTACCCAGGACGTGGCAAGAGATCCGCCCAGAATAATTTTCTGCCGGGGGTGGATTTTTTTAATGAAGCCGATCATGGCCATTGTGCAGAGCGCCTGACTTAAATAATTGAGGGAAAAGCCGATGAACTCAGGCGATTCCTGGAGCGCCGCTGTCAGACGCAGCCGAAAATAAGGGTAGAAGGGATTGGCCTCAGGATGATCGGCTGCAAAAATCAAGTCGCTGGTTCTAACCGGTGAAAGTTTGCCGTCACTATAATCGGCCAGGGATAAATGGGTCCCATAGGGTGTTCCGGCCATTGTCAGGACGCGGTTGATATCCAGGACTGCCCGCGAATAACGGCTTTTGTCGCCGTAAATACTGATGTTTTGCAACGCGGCGATGTTGGATGACATATGTTTACAGGCGCGGAGGTTCCAGCGTCCGCTGATCTTGCCACCACCGGCAGTTGTGTGCAGTAAATGAAGCATGCCTTCCCAATTGGCATCGATGATGTCATGAGAAACGCCGTTAGTCAGAAGACAGGCCGATAATCTGCCAATACCCGCCGGAGGTTCGGAGGGTTTGACGACGGGGGGATGGATGAGGATGATTCTGGGTGTCATAAGGCGCAAATATCACAAACAAGTTTATCTTTGTTCTCTTGTAGACGTGAATGGGCACTTGCGCAAGCACTATCTGCTGTATATATTTCCGGCTTGACAGCGTGTGGGCTTTACGCAATAGTCCGGTTCTGGAAACAAAAAATAAACTCATGAGCAGTTTGTGGAAGATAGAAGAATAATTCTTTTGAAAAATCGCGCTAAAATAATTTTGTCCCTGTGGGCGGTCATTTTAATGGTTCTGACGGCGGGTGCAGCTCTTGCGGCGGATCAATATCCGCAGCCGAAGGGCACGGCCGTCAATGATTTTGCCAATGTGATCGACCCGGATAATGCCGCCAAAATGGAATCCCTGGCGCGTGAAATTCTGCAAAAGACGGGCTCATCGGTTGTGGTGGCGACGATACCGGAGCTTGGGACGACAGAAGAGATCACCCTTTATGCGACAGGATTATACAAAGCCTGGGGCATTGGCAAAAAAGGCGAAGACAAGGGTGTTTTGATCTTCCTGGCCGTCAAAGAACGTAAAATCCGCATTGAAACCGGCTATGGCGTCGAGGGTATTTTACCCGATGGTCTGGTTGGCGAAATTCTGGATAAGAATGTTGTGCCGCAACTGAAAACGGGTGAGACCGGCAAGGCGCTCTACAATGCCATGTTTGCCTGCGGCGCCTATATCGCCAAAGATGCTAATGTGCAATTGACGGGCGTTGCGGCTCCTTACCGGAGCAAAGCCAAGCCGCAGGGGAAAGGCGTCAATGTTGTCGGAATCATCATTTTTTTAATTGCCGCAGCCGTTCTTCTGGGAACCAAAACGGGTCGGCAGCTATTGCCCTGGATTTTGCTGATGCTGCTTTCCGGCAGTGGCCGGGGTGGTGGTGGAGGCGGAAGCTTTGGCGGCGGTTTCGGAGGTTTCGGCGGCGGGATGAGCGGCGGCGGCGGCGCGGGCCGAGATTTTTAATGACAAAAGGATGACGTATGGCAAAAATACCGGATCAACCTCAAGACATTTTTGTTCCCTTAATGCAGGACTATCTCCAGGCGTTTGGAAACGACCTGGTGTCGCTGATGCTTTATGGCAGCGCCGCCGGAGGCGCCTACGTGAAGGGAAAATCGGATATTAATGTTCTGGTCGTGCTGACGCCTGCGGGCATGAACCGTTTGGATCAGGCACTGCCTCTGGTCAAAAACTGGAGGAAACGCAATGTCGCCGTGCCGCTGGTGATGACGAGGGCCTTTATGGAATCGTCGCTGGATTCCTACCCGATTGAATTTCTCAACATGAAAAGTAATTCCATCCTGATTTACGGGGAAAACATGCTGGAGTCATTGATCTTCAAGCCGGAAGATCTGCGCTTGCAAATTGAACGCGAATTGAAATCGAAAATCCTGTTATTAAGAGAAGGGTACCTGGAATCCGAAGGCCAGGCGCGCCCCATCCGCCATCTGATCGGAAAGTCGCTTACGGCTTTTGTTTCCATTTTCAATGCGCTCCTTTATTTAAAGACCGGAACCGCGCCCCATGATAAACGCGCCTCGGTCAATGAAATGACCAAAGCATTCGGCGTCAATGCAGACGTTTTTGCAGCGTGTTTCAGCATCAAGGAGGGGACGGATAAACTGTCGTCGGCGGATGTGGTCGCTGTGTTTAAGGCATATTTAAGTGAAGCGGAAAAAGTTTGCCATCAGGTCGATGGCCTGTAATTCAAAAAACATCATCGAGGAGGATATATGTCAACAGGAAAGAAAATTATTATTGCGGTAGCGGTCATTGCCATTATTGTGATTGCGCTGTATTCGTTGTTTGTGGGCAACTACAACAAATTCGTCCAGATGGACGTCGGCATCAAAGCCGCTTGGTCGCAGGTGGAAAATCAGTTGCAGCGCCGTTACGATCTGATTCCGAATCTGGTGGAAACCGTTAAAGGCTATGCCAAACAGGAAAAGGATGTTCTGGTGGAAGTGACTAACGCCCGTTCCAAAGTCGGCGGCGCCGGAACGGTTCCCGATAAAATTGCGGCGAATAATGAATTGTCGGGCGCTCTGAGCCGGTTAATGGTCGTTGTGGAGCGATATCCGGATTTAAAATCCAACCAGAACTTTCTGAAGCTGCAAGATGAACTGGCGGGAACGGAAAACAGAATCGCCGTGGAGAGAATGAGATATAACGACGCGGTTAAAATATACAATCAGGCGATACGAACTGTTCCGGCTAATATCATTGCCGGCATGTTCAATTTCAAGGAAGCCGCTTTCTTCGAGGCACCCAAAGAAGCCAAAGCCGCGCCTCAAGTGAAATTCTAGTTCTGGGAATTTTTAAACTTCGGATATTTCTCTGAAAAACATAAAACGAGCTCCCATACCCCTCAAGGGCATGGGAGCTCGAACCAAAATCAATCATCAACAAATCTTAGCCAATTGATAGCTGTCTTCTGCGCCTGTAGAGCCGGACACCGAAGAAACCGACCACCATGAAGAGCAAAGCGACTGCCATGATGGCTGCTATCAAGTTCACCTGCAGGGCCAGAAGACTGAAACCGATAAACGGTAAGAGGATAATCCGCACCAGATATTTCAGCCACGTGTTTGCAGCAACCTGCTTGGCTATTGCCGGAGACATCCGGTAATAGGCGGAGACGAACATACGGCCGCCGGTGTTGGTCAGCAGATAGGTGTCGCGAAATTTTTTCAGGACATTCACATAGGGATCAATGGGTGATCCGAAAGCAGCGGTAGCGATAAAGCATCCACCGCCTCCACCGCTTCCTCCATCACCTACCGGCGGAGCGGCTACGGAGGGGACGCCAGGACCTCCCGGATCCAGTACAATCGACTGTCCCCCTACCACTTCTGTGCTGAAGTCTGCGATGCCATTGTCCGTGATCGTCAAAACTCCCCTGCCGCCAACGACGCTGAATCGTGCATCCGTATTTAAAAGATTACCCAAGCTGTCATAGACGCCTGCAGCATCGATTTTCAGCCATCCTCTAGACGGCGAATACTTGCTCCAAATGGTGCCTGCCGGTAAATCGGTAGGGGTATAAATGGTCACGATAACGGATGCTCCGGATGTTACACCGCGGATCCGGAAGGATACAACACCGTAAGGGTAATTAATACCGGGAGGTGTCGATGCCCCGCCGAAAGCACTGTCGGTTGTCGTTGTTGAGGTCACATTTTCGATGATCGTTCCAATCGGTGTTACAATGCCCAGGACATCCTGGCTCGCACCACCGTTCGTTTTGACAATCATCATACCGGGTTTTGTCGCATCCGCCCCCGCGCCGGCGTTAACAACAGGCACGCTATTGGCGCCGGAGACCAGTTGGGGAGAGATGTTTCCGGCTGCAGCAAGTTCTGCAGGGGAAAGAGAAGCTAGGTTCGTGACCGGAATGCCCCCACGTTTTACTGCCTGCATGTCCGGAACGGTGCCCGTTGCCGCATCCATTGTCATGACTTGCGTCGTAAAAGAGCTGGCAGTAGAATACGAAGATGTTTGAGCAGCACTATTAATGGTTGCGGCTCTCCAGTAGTAGGTTCGGGCGGGAAGTAAAATCCCTGGGGGAACAGTCAGATTTGTCCGATGGGATACATCGGCCATATTGGAAAAGACAATGCCCGCAGCGGCAAAAGACGCATCCGTGGCAATCTGCCAGTTGGTGGATTGGTGTGAGTTACCCGTCGCATCCGGAAAAACAGTTGCTATTTGCAAGGTGGGACTTAAAACGACGGTGCTGCCGGCTGCCGGCGCTGTATTCGTCGGAGCCACTAAACTTAGATTGATAACCACCGATGCATTCAGTGATGTGGATACATTGCCCGTGGCGTCCTTCGTCCAGGCATAGAGCGTCTTTGATCCGGCTGTAGCAAAGGTGAAGTTTGCAGGGGGTGTGGCCGACCAACCGGTGGCTCCCGCAGCCGGTGCTGTGGCTGTTTCAGTCAGCAGGTACCCTGTAACGGCTACGTTGTCTGTCGCGGTAAAGGTGGTAACGGGCACAATTAGCGAGGCGGCTGTGGCCGGAATGGTGAAAGCTGTTACCGTAGGTGCTGTGCCGTCGGCCAGTGTAATCACGACTGCATCATTGAGCGACGCGGATACATTGCCGGCGGCGTCCTTCGCCCAGGCATAGAGCGTCTTTGATCCGGCCGTGGCGAAGGTGTAGTTTGCAGGGGGTGTGGCCGACCAACCGGTAGCTCCCGCAGTTGGCGCTGTAGCCGTTTCAGTCAGAATGTATCCTGTTACCGCAACGTTGTCTGTGGCGGTAAACGTCGTAACAGGCACAATCAGTGTAGTGGCTGTTGCCGGAATGGTGAAAGCCGTTACGGCAGGTGGTGTAGTGTCGGCCAGCGTAATCACGACTGCATCATTGAGTGATGCCGATACGTTGCCGGCAGCGTCCTTCGCCCAGGCATAAAGCGTCTTTGTTCCGGCGGTTGCAAAGGTGTAGTTCGCCGGTTGTGTGGCCGTCCAACCGACGGCTCCCGCAGCTGGTGCTGTGGCTGTTTCAGTTAGCCGGTACCCTGTCACTGCCACGTTGTCTGTTGCGGTAAAGGTTGTGATGGGCACAATGAGTGTAGTGGCTGATGTCGGAATGGCAAACGCCGTCACGCTGGGAGCCGTGGTGTCCGTTGCCGGAAAGCTTGCCGCGTTGCCTGGGAAAGTCCTCGCGGTGATTTCCTGTATGTTTGTAAAGCCGTCTCCATCGGAATCGAGATTTTCAATTGCCGCATAGCTGTTGTTGTTTGCTGAAAAGTGATCAGCAAACGCATTAAGATTTCCTCCGTTATTTCCACCACCGGAGGGATGACACAGTACGCATGTATTTAGCACGGTTGCTGATGTTCCATACCGTGCGTTGAAGGTTGATAAATAGTTGCTAATGGCCAAGGCTGATCCCACCATCATTACCATCATCAGGATGACTATCAACGTCGCCCGGTTTATTTTTTTCATAAATTCTCCTTTCTGTTTCTACTGTGTTTGTCCACCACAATGCGAACCACGTATAGTGAATCATTACGACAATAATCTACACTTCAGCTTCTTTAAGGATGCGGTTAATTTTTTACATTTACAGTAAAACCTTATCAATCGCTTCGCAGAACATGAAAAAGAGACTTATCATTCAACCATAATTCCCGCTGAGGCTCTTTGCCATGAAAGCCATTTCCATCAGGCTTTCATATTTTATTGTCATGTTTCGATAGGTAATTTTTCTATGCCTCAGGCGATGGACCATCCTATTGTCCGTTTTCGTCATTTCCTTTGTTTTTTAAGCAAGATGTGTTGCGATACTTCGCATAATCCATCCTTACTTTCCTGTGGCATATTTACTCGTTTCGCTTCCTGTACTCCTTTCTTATGACTAATTTGCGTTCCATTTTCTAGTCATAAGGTAGTGTTTCCGTTTATGGACGGCAATGGTAGTTAATGGATAGTAAAATAGTAGGCAAAAATAGCCATTGAGTCGATATCTTACTGATATGATAATGTTTTATTTAGATAATAAATGTAGAGGGTGCGGCAGGCCTTGTTGATACTTATCTGACACGCGGCAGATGTGAAAAATGACAGGGGAGATGCCAGTTGCTTTTATATACTAAGGGGCGAAAGGAGGGTTTAGTCTCTTTTCGCCCCTTTTCGGTAGCTGGTTGAGGTTATTTCGAGCCGATGATCGCAATGGGTCCCAGTGGCTCATCGGAGGCAATTGTCATGACAAGCCTGTTTCGCTTCGCATCAATGATTTTAATTCCGCGTCCCGCATCGGCCACAAAAATTTTGTTTTCAGCAGAGGCGAGGCCGGCTTTCAGGTGGCAAGCATAGTCATGGTACCCTGTATCAATTTCCGAAAGCAGCAGGTCGCTTTGCGGATCAATAATACTTATGGTACTCACGCCGTTTGCGGCATAAACTTTCCCCTCGTGGAGGATGAATGACTGGACGTAAATTTCTCTGCCGGACAGGACAATGCTTTTAGTGATACGGTCGGTCTGAGTATCAAGGACTCCCACGTTTCGGATACCCCCGAGGTAAATTTTCCCCTCGCTGACTTTTTTGATTGCCAGCGGGCCGTATGGACTGATGGTGCTGAATTCGATGGTCCTGATGAGGGCGCCCGTTTTCAAGTCGAGCACGGAAATGATTCCCGGCCTGGACAGGCCGCCGGGGAAGGGAAGGTAAATTTTGTCGTTGGCGATTTCCATGGTCAGTGGATTGTTCAGGGGAACTTGTCTGGGGGCGGAAAAGGGAATGGTCCGCACAATCTTGAGGCTGTCAGGATCGATTTCCTGGATGGTGTTGCCATAACGGTTTACAACGTAAATCCGACCTTTATATTCAAGAAGGCCGGAGGGGGTCATGTCTGTCTTGATTGTACCTTCTACCGAATCTGATCGGGAATCTATTACTTTGATCTCGTTAATGCCTGCCTTTGAAATTTCCGCGCCGGGAACAGTCACAAAGATACGATGTTCCACAGCAATGGCGTCGTTGGCATTGGGTGGTAGGACTTGCGCCAATGGTGTTGGTTTATAGATTTCAATAGCCTTTATCATTTGCTGATTGGCCAGGTTAAATACGAGTATTTTTGATCCGTCCTGGGTTGAAATATAGGCTTTCGCTCCCTGGGCTTCACACAGAGCTGCGGATGAAAGAAAACCTACTATGATGATAAAGAAGATGAAATATTTTTTTATAAAAAGTGTGGTGCACTTCTCCATAATAACCTCCAATCGCTTAAGTCTGCCGGACAATCATCCGGTCTTCTGGTTTCAGGAAAAAGTGAACGTCGGGATAACCAACTGCATTCGTTACGCATGGACACGTCTTGCCAACACTGTTAAACTATCAGGGAGAAACAAATGATTGTCAAGAAAATTGTTTTAAACCCTAGCGTTGATTTCTAAAAATGTTCTTGACAATTTTCTGGTCTTCATTGAAGATTGAAACCATAATATTCCCAAGTGTTGCAATGGTATCCTTAATGGAGTGCTGTGTTGTCGTAAACGGGTAGTGTTCTAAGGTTAACCATATTTAAGGATTTGAGTCCTCTTGCACGTCCGTCGTTTGTTTCTTTTTGGTTTGCTAGTCTTTGTTCAGGCTGCCCGTCTGAAATGGGTACGCAAACTTGCTCAGGACGAAGGTCGGGTGCGGAGCTTCAGAGGGGGGTGCAATGCAGACAAAATTCGAGTGGTTTATCCTGTTCTCGATCATGATCCTGATTTGCTGGATTGCGGCTCCTGTGAAAGCTGCTGATACGGGAAAAGGCGGCAGATCTGAAACCTGCAAAATGTGTCATCAGGCACACTATACCAGCTATATCGGTTCACCACACGCCAAAAAAGCAATCCGTAAAAGCCCCGCCAATGCCGAAGGCTGTGAATCCTGCCATGGCGACGGCAAATCCCATATCCAGAAGGGCGGCGGAGGCGGTGTCGATATTTTCATCTTCAGGGATAAGAAAGTTGACGGGACGGCAAAATCTGCAAAATGCCTCGATTGTCACGCCGAGTCACGAACTCTTTCCCATTGGGATATGGGTTCTCACAAGACCGCCGGCGTCTCCTGCGACAACTGCCATACGGTTCATTCCGGAAAAAAAATGAATCTGAAGACCTCTCAGCCGGAATTGTGTCTTTCCTGCCACAGGGGTATTCGAGCCCAAATTGCCAAGCAGTCGCATCATCCCATAAAAGAAGGTAAAATAAAATGTACGGACTGCCATGACCATCATGGTGGTTTTGGGGATAAATTTGTTAAAGGCGGCTCGGTCAACGAACTGTGTTACAAATGTCATGCGGAAAAGCGCGGTCCTTTCCTTTGGGAGCATCCTCCCGTTGAAGAAAATTGTAAAACCTGCCACACGGTCCACGGGAGCAATCATGGGAAGCTTCTGACCAATCGTGTGCCCCTGCTTTGCCAGAGTTGCCATGACGCAACACGCCACCCAGGGACAATCTATACGAATTTCCACAATTTTGGAGGTACGTCGCAATCCAACAGGATGTATGCCCGTGCGTGCCTGAATTGCCATGCAGAAGTCCATGGCAGCACCGGTCCCTCGACACGAGGGAAAACCCTGGTCAGATAGGAGGTGGCCCCATGAAAGGAATCAAAACAATCATAATGTTGATGGTGATCCTGGGGGGGGTGGGGACCGCCTTTGCGCAGGAAGGAAAGATATCCGGTGATATTACGCTTACGGGCGCCGTTCGGGAAGGAAAGGATACAAGCGCCAAGTTCAATGAATACCGGGATATCCGGGACGGCGCCTATGGAAGTATCAATCTGAATTATGATGGGCCGAAGCAATATGTTTCTTTTGAGTCGAAAGATATCGCCTACCGTACCCAGAGTTACGCCCTCGATGGCGGCTGGTGGGATGTTTTTCGCATGAGAGTTTTCTACGATGAGACGCCCCATAACTTTACTTATGATGCCAGAAGTCTTTATTCAGGTGTGGGCACGAGTAACCTGACCTATGCCGGGCCGACGCCGGCGGCCGATTCGGCCACATGGAACACGTTCGACTATAGCGTCAGGCGGAAAAATCTGGGTGGCAGTCTCAAATTCGATTATCTCAACCCTTTTTTTATTGACGTTACAGCGGATCAGCAGAAGAAGTCGGGCGTGTATCCCCTTGCCGCCGCCGGGACATCGCCCGGCGGAATCGGCATCGAGTTGCCTACGTATATGGATTATACGACAAACAACATCAAGATCGAGACGGGATTTTCAACCAAGCCGGTATTTCTATCCGTAAGCTATTTGTACAGCCGCTTTGAAAATGGCGACGGTCTTCAGAATTTTCGCAATCCCGCCACGGCCAATACGGCGGCTGCGACGGATACGATCTACCTGCCGCCGGAGAACGACTATAATAAGATCGGTCTCAAGGGAGGGGTGGCGCTTCCCTTCAATAGTAGGTTCAATGTTGATCTCTCCTTGGCGCGCGCCCAGTCTTCGGTCAGGCTGGCCAATTCGTATGTATCAAATGTGACGGCTGCAGCCTCCAATATTGGCATCCAGGGTATGACCGGGATCGGATTGAGCAGTCCCTACTTCAACGGCAAGGTAACCACGGATCAGTATAATTTCGCATTTACATCGAATCCGAAGCCCTTCTTCAATACAAAGATTTTTTACAAGCACTACAACAAGAGCAATACATCCGACGTCATTACCACTACCGACGGGGCGGTTGTGCTCAACAACCATCTTTTTGATTACCGCAAGAACATCTATGGCGTTGAAGCGGGCTTTAAACTACCTGCCCAGTTTCGTCTGAATGCCGCCTACAGTTTCACAAAGACGGAGCGGGCGCGGGAAGATTTGCCGAAAAACAGGGACAACCTCGTCGATTTGGGATTGAAATGGAGCGGTCTGAAATTCATGAGCGCAAAAGTGGGCTATGAATATCTCGACCGAGCGGCGGAGTTTGGCATTCCGCTGACCCCTGTTGTGAATTTAGAGCCATGGGTAAGGCGGTTTGACGCTGCAGCTCAGACGAGAAATACCTACAAGGCATCTCTAGAATTCTATCCTATGGACACTTTGAGCTTCAACATCGGGTACAAATATAAGCATAGCAATTATAAGGATACGATCTTAGGCCTGAACGATACTAAGGCGCATGAAGTCAACGCAGATGTTGATTGGCAGATCCACAAACGCTTGCGGCTATTCGGCTATTTTGATTTTGAGCAACGTACTCTGAACCAGTTCCAGCGACAAACGACCGTTAACAATGATCCGGCGACCCCGCCTGCGGCAACATCATTCAACTGGACTTCCGATGCAAAGGAAAATTCATACGGCTATGGCGTCGGAGCCGACCTTACAATCATTACAGACAAATTAACATTGAGCCTGGCTCATAACTCCGTAAAGTCTGACGGGAGTGTCGATTATACCTATCT
Source organism: uncultured Smithella sp. (assembly GCA_964547345.1). Lineage (GTDB taxonomy): Bacteria > Desulfobacterota > Syntrophia > Syntrophales > Smithellaceae > UBA8904. Next base: position 58,941 of record CAZJMX010000025.1, read on the forward strand.
TCTGGGAGCCGTGCCCCTGCCCGCCGGGCAAACGCAGGACAATATTGATCTCAATGTCTGGGACAATTATCACCTGAACAATTATGTGGCCAAAGCAACATTTCAGATGACGAAGATGGTGGCACTGTCGGCGGCTTACGCTTATGAGGCCTTCTCGTATGGTGATTCACAATACAGCAGCTATAGCTATGTGCCGGGTGCAACGGGCTATATGACGGGGGCATACAATGATCAATCTTACCGGACCCATGTTGTGTTTCTGAGTGTCAATGTGAAGTTCTGATCCAACAAGGTCCGGCTGTAACAATTTACCGGTTGCTGCCGGACCTTGTGTATATTCCGTCATGGTGATCGTCCACACGAACTTTCCTTATACGATGCAGTAAAAAATATTTTGCAATCAATACCTTCCACTTCAACGTCATTACCTTTGTGATTGAAAAAAATTTATGTTATGTTTTCGATCATGACGGATGACAGATTGAAAAATATGACCTTTCAGCAAATGGAAGCGCTGATTCATCTGGTTGAAGAGCGCAGCTTCAGCCGCGCGGCCAAACGCATGCTGCTCACGCAGCCGGCGCTCACCAAGAATATCCGCAATGTCGAAGACTGCCTCAGGGTGAAAGTGGTGAATCGCAGCAATACCGGCGTGTCTCTGACCCCCGAAGGAAAAATCCTTTACGACTACGCCCAACGGATTGTTCGGCTCCGCACGGAAGCGGCGGTTAAAATCCGGCAATTGCATGAAAATACCGGCGGCGACATCTACCTGAGCGCAAGCACCATTCCCGCGACGTATATTCTGCCGCGTGCCATGAGCGAATTTAAAAAAGATCATTCTGATATTCGTGTATTCATCAAAACAGAAGACAGCGAAGAAGTTTTGAACATGGTGCTGGATCGCGAAGTGGAAATCGGCTGCATCGGGAAAAGACCGCAAAACGCGAAGCTAATTGTTGAGCCGATCTGGAACGATCGTCTGATTCTGATTGTTCCCAAAGGGCATCGCTGGATTAAAAAGGGCTTTGTTGACATTTCCGAATTGCTCGCGGAGCCCTTTGTTTTGCGTGAGAAAGGCTCGGCCACCCGCGACGTTTTTGAATCCCATCTAAAGGAAGTGAAAGCAGTCAGCCTGTCTCAACTCAATGTCTGCGGTGAACTGGGGAGTTCGGAGGCGATAAAAGAGGCGGTCATTGCCGGGCTAGGCGTTTCCGTTTTGTCCGCATATGCGGTTTTGCGGGAACTGGACTCCAAAATACTTTTTGAAATCCCCATCACATCCTGCCGGATTGAGCGTAAATTTTATTTAATTCATTTGAAGCAGTTTGAATTCCGTCTGCATCATAAAACATTCATTGATTATCTGAAAAACTACCACATGAGTCCAACTCATCTGAAAAGGTAAAAGAAACTTGGTGCCGGAGGTCGGAATCGAACCGACACTTTCGCAAGGAAAGGGGGATTTTGAGTCCCCTGCGTCTACCAGTTTCACCACTCCGGCACGGGCGCGATTATATAGACGGAAGGCAAAAAGTCAAGCTGAAAAACTGTTGACAGCCATAAATGCGCATGTTATGGGGGCTGACTAATTTGTTGTAGCACATTGGGGTTGTAGCTCAGCTGGGAGAGCGCTTGAATGGCATTCAAGAGGTCAGGAGTTCGATCCTCCTCAGCTCCACCAAAATAAAAAAGGGAAGAGTCTCATTCGGCTCTTCCCTTTTCTTTTGATTGATGACCGGCGATGCGACGGCTACAGATCTTTCACCTCTTTATTGATTTTCAGGCGCTTATCCTTGATCATCGCCGCCTTGTTTCCTTCCAGCCATGATTTCATGGCTTCTTCACGCTTGAGGTTCATAGACACTTTCCGATAGACCTCTTTCTTGATTTCGAAGTCCTTCATGTCCAGTGTGCTTTGTTCTTTGAGCTTGAAAACGATTTGCGTATTGTTAATACTGAGGGATTTGGTTGCATAAGGATGATTGAGGGAAAGGGACAGCAAAAGGTCCATGGCTTCCGGATGCGAACCCAGTTTCGGAATGGTCGCGCCCGGCTGGAACAAGCCGGTTTCCTGAATTTTCAAACCCTTTTCCGCGGCCAGTTGTTCCAGAGACGCCCCTTTTTGGAGTTTTGCAATCATGGTGTCGGCTTCCTGAACGGCCAATTTTTCCTGTTCGCTTTTCATGAAGCTCTGACGGACGTCTTTTTCAATGTCTTTAAGTTGCGGCGTGTAGGCGGCTTTCTTGTCTTCGATCCGGATGAGATAATAGCCGCTATCGGCGGGCATTACCTTGGTGATGTCGTTTTTCTGCAGGCCTGCCAGTTGCGGGGCCAGATCCTTGAGGGAGGCCAGCGCCTGCGGCGGTTTGTTCATGGCGAAAAAGTCAACCGCCTGGATGTTGAAGCTATTTTTCCCGGCATAGGCGGCAAAGTTGTTTTCCTGGTAAATCGTGTCGTGAGCTTTTTTGGCTTCGGTATAGGCATTCTGCATACCTTTGCCCTGCTTGAGATCCTGGATAATCGAATTCTTCACTTCGTCGAGTCCAAGGGGTTTGCCCTCTTTGTTTTTGAAAGTTTCTTTACGCCGGCTGTAATAATCCTGGATGTCGGACGAACTGATTTCAGGGGGGGCATAACTTGCTGCGGCAAAATACAGATATTGGATTTTTACCTGTTCCGGGATGCGAAACTCATTTGCGTTTTTCTTAAGATAACTTTCCAGATCGCTTGCGGGTGGCGCCGCCACTTTCATGTCGCCGCCGGAAATCTGAACGAATCCGAGATTAATTTTCTGATTCTGCAGGGCATATAAATCCATCACTTCCTGATCGGATACCTTGATGCCTTCCCGGATGATAGTTTCAATTTTACCTGCCGCCAGATTGATTTTCTGGCTGGCTTCGAAATCTTCCGCTGTAACGCGGTTATAGCGCAGAAGCTGTTTATATTTGTAGTTGTCGAATTGTCCGTCCGTTTGTAAGGCTGGCATGGACATAACGATTTGCCGAAGCTCTTCGTCGGATACCTGAATTTTCAAGTCCTTTGCTTTGGCGATGATGATCTGGCGATTGATGAGATTGTCGAGCGCCATTTTTTTCAGATCCATCTGTTTGAGCATGTCTGCCGTGATTGATCCTCCGTAACGGGCTTTCACCGCGTCTATCATTTTTGAATGTTCATTGTAAAAATCAGCTTCGCTAATGGCGGTTCCGTCAATGATTGCGACGGCGCCGGCGGCCCGCGATCCCCGGTCGGTGCCAAAATACAGAACGAAGACGAAAATAATAATGGCCATGAAAATGAGCATGAACCAGCCTCGCGCATTTTTGCGGAAAAATTTCAGCATATCATCACCTCAGAGACGTAAATTGGATTTCCCTTACAATTAAAATTGTTCGAATTAGTATTACAGACATGTTCAAATTGCAAACACATTTTAAAAAGGCGTTGCTTAGGGGGTAGAAATACGATATACAATCATAATATTTGTAAATACCATGAATTGAAGGGAAAACAGGAGGCTCCATGCTGTTCGATTATATTTTAGGTAAGTTTTCCAATGATCTGGCGATTGATCTTGGAACGGCCAATACACTGGTTTATGTCAAGGGAAAAGGCATCGTTTTAAATGAACCATCCGTGGTTGCCGTGCACAAAGACAGCCGGGGGATGAAAAAAGTGCTGGCGGTCGGCAATGAAGCCAAAAGTATGCTGGGACGAACGCCCGGCAACATTGTGGCTATCCGCCCGATGCGAGATGGCGTGATTGCCGATTTTGACATTACGGAAGCCATGCTCAAGCATTTCATTCTCTGCGTTCACAACCGTAAATCCCTGGTGCGCCCCCGCATTATTGTTTCCGTTCCATCGGGGATCACACAGGTGGAGCGGCGTGCCGTGCGCGAGACGGTGGAGTCCGCGGGGGCTCGGGAAATTTATCTGATTGAAGAACCGATGGCGGCGGCTATTGGCGCGGGATTACCGATTGCCGAACCCACCAGTTCGATGGTCGTTGATATCGGCGGCGGCACGACAGAAGTGGCGGTTATTTCGCTGGCTGGTATTGTGTATTCCAAGTCTGTCCGGGTGGCGGGTGATAAGATCGATGAAGAAATCGTCCAATACATGAAGCGAAAATACAGCCTGCTCATCGGTGAGCGAACGGCCGAGATCATCAAGTTGGAAATCGGTTGCGCTTATCCGATGAATGAAACCAAAACCATCGATGTCAAAGGACGTGATTTGATTTCGGGCATTCCCAAAACCATCGAAATCAGTTCTGAAGAAATTCGCGAAGCGATTATCGAGCCGGTAACGCTGATCGTTGACGCGATCAAGGACGCCTTGGAGAACGCTCCGCCGGAGCTCGCAGGGGATATTGTGGATCGGGGCATTGTTCTGACCGGAGGAGGCGCTTTGCTGAAAAATATTGATGTTCTAATCCGGGAAGAAACCGGTTTACCGATCACCATCGCCGATGATCCTCTGTGTGCCGTTGCCCGCGGCGCCGGCATGGCACTAGACCAGCTGGATGTGCTCAAAGAGGTTACCATTCAGGTCTGATTGTGCTTGCTGAGGCACGCTTAAAATGAGTTTCAAGAATTATCGAACCATTATCTTTGTGGGAGCCGTTTTTATGGCGGCCCTCCTTCTGCTTTCGTATAACCTGAAATACGATTCCGGCGGCGGTCTGGCAAAAAAAATAGTGTTGGAAGCGGCGACGCCGTTCCAAAAATTCTTCAGCTTTTGTATTCACAGTGTTGACGATGCTTGGATACGTTACATCCGCCTGGTGGGTCTGGAAGAAGAAAACCGGCGTCTTAAAGATAAGGTCGCCGGCCTTCAGGCTAAGCTCCTGCAGTATCAGGAAGGATACCAGGAAGCGCAAAGATTGCAGAAAGTGTTTGCGCTGGTACAGAGTTCGCCGCATGATTTTGTTGCGGCGAATGTTATCGGTCGGGAGCAGGCCGCATTGTCCAAAACCATCTGGATCAATAAAGGGGGGGCGCATGGGTTGAAGCCGGGCATGCCGGTTGCCGCTCCGCCCGGATTAATCGGAAGACTGACCGATGTGACGTGGCAAAGTTCGAAAGTCCTTCTTCTCATTGACGAGAGTTCCAATGTCGACGTCTTCATCCAGCGGACACGTGTGCAAGGCATTGCCCGTGGCGCGGGATCGCGGGGCTGCGTTGTGAAGTATATCTCCAAGATTCAGGATGTTAAGGAGGGGGATATTGTGATGTCGGCTGGGATGAGCAATGTTTTTCCCAAAGGATTGCTCATCGGCAAGGTCAGTTCCGTTGATCGTATGGATGTGGGGTTGTTTCTCCAAATCCAGGTGTCGCCTTTTGTTGATTTTTCGAAAATCGAGGAAGTCCTGGTTTTGGTTTCGGGTGAGCTTGCCCAGCCGGAGAGAAATAAAAAAATAAAATGATTTATTATTTGTTCCTACCTTTGATCACTGTCGGACTGGTGGTGCTGCAAACCACGCTGGCCGATGTTCTTTTTTCCGGTTGGATTACCCTGGAGTTGTCGTTGATTGTCGTGATTTACGCCGGTTTTCGTATGGATCTGGTTAGGGGGCTGATTCTGGCGGCGGTTCTGGGATTTGTCCTGGATTGTGTATCAGGCGCCGTCGTCGGACTTTTTACGTTTATTTATCTGCTGGTCTTCACGTTGTCATTCTTTGTGTCGCTTCGGATGGTGTCGGAAAAAAATTATTTAATTGCTCTCTTTAGTTTGTTCTGTTGCGCTCTTGAGTCGCTGATCGTGAGTCTGGTCTATCGTTTTGTCCTGAATTATGACATGTCGGGCAATGCGCTGTTGGTTTTTGTGCCCCAGACGTTGCTGATCGGCGTTCTTTCGGTAGGCTTTTTTTATGGCATGCGCAAAGTAGAAGGTTTGATATATGGAAAATCAATGCAATCTCCACAACGGCCCGGAGCCGGCGGAATTTCGGCAGAAGCTTAAGGTCATCATTGTTCTGGTGGTCGGGGTCCTGTCAATTCTATTGATCCGACTGTGGTATCTGCAAGTGATCAAGGGCGATGAGCTGAGGCAGAGGTCGGAAAACAATGCCGTTCGCTTTCGCAAAATACAGCCCTTGCGCGGGTTGATCATGGATCGCGCAGGCGCCGTGATGGTAGATAACCGGCCTTCATTCGATGTTCTATATATGCCGACCAAAGGCGTCGATCATGATTTGCTCGTTCAAAAGATTAAGGATATTTACAAAACCAAGTCATTTGAGTTTACCGCGGACCAACCTTTTCCCCGGACGCTAAAATCCTATCTGCCGGTGCGGCTGGAAAAAAATGTCAGCATGGAAAAAGTTGCGCTCGTGGAAACGAACGCTCTCTTGCTGCCGGGGGTTTATGTCGATGTCGCGCCCGTTCGTCTTTATGTGGACGGCGAAATTATTGCCCCGATTATCGGCTATACCGGTGAAATCAGCCGGGAGGAGTTGGAGAAATCGGAGGAGGAATACGCCTCCGGAGATGTGATCGGGAAGCACGGCATTGAAAAGGTGCTGGATCCTTATGTGCGGGGCAGGCGCGGCAACGAACTCGTCGAAGTGAACGTTTACGGCAAGGTCATTAAGAATCTGGGGCGCATTGACCCCGTGTCCGGGGCCAATGTAGTTTTGACGGTTGACGCGCAATTGCAGAAGGCCGCCTGGGAGGCTTTTGAAGGTAAAGCCGGTGCGGCCGTCGTGATGGACCCGCGCGACGGATCCATTCTGGCAATGGTCAGTTCGCCTTCGTTTGATCCGAATTTATTCAACAGCGGCATCGCCCGAGACGAGTGGGAGAAGCTGCATAAGAATCCCTTAAACCCCTTATCCAACCGGGCGATATCCGGTCAATACCCGCCAGGATCAACGTATAAGCTGATTGTTGCCGCGGCTGCTCTCGAAGAAGGTACCGTTACCCCGGAAACCAGAATTCATTGCAATGGATCATTTGAACTGGGCAATCGGTCGTATCGCTGTTGGAAGAAACATGGGCATGGATCGGTGAATCTGCATCGGGCGTTGGTGGAGTCTTGTGATGTTTACTTCTATACCGTCGGCAGAATGTTGGGGGTGGATAAAATTGCAAAATATGCCGGTATGTTCGGTCTTGGCGACCCGACCGGCATTGAACTCTCTCATGAACGGAAAGGTCTTGTCCCCACACGTAACTGGAAGCTGGCCCGGATGAAAGAGCCGTGGCAGTTGGGTGAGACCATCTCCATCTCTATTGGCCAGGGATTCAATCTAACGACTCCGATTCAACTGGCGCAGGCGTACAGCGCGCTCGCCAATGGTGGCAATTTGTGGCGGCCCAGGCTTGTGGAGCGAATTGAGCTGTCTGATGGAACCCTGATTAAACAGTATTCACCCGAAAAAAGGGGAGAATTGAAACTGAGTCCGCAAACGGCAGCCATATTGACCAAAGCGCTGTGGGGCGTCGTCAACGAACCGGGGGGAACCGGCGCGGCGGCGCGGCGGCCTCTGTCGGATGTTTGCGGGAAAACAGGAACGTCGCAGGTGATTGGTCTGCCGCAAAGTGATAGTGCCCGCCGGATGAAAAAGATAGCTGCGGTTCACAAAGATCACGCTTTGTTCGCCTGTTATGCTCCTATGAAAAGTCCGGAAATTGCCATTGCGGTTGTTGCCGAAAATGCGGGCGGCGGCGGCGCCGTTGCCGCTCCTATCGCCCGTAAAATATTGAACGCCTATTTTGATGGTAAAAAGAAGCAGAAAAAGGCCGAAATTGGCGCTGTTGATCAGGAGGCTGTTGAGATAGGCACTAATTAATGGGCTGAAGAAGACTCGCCGTTATTGATCAGGCATCGAAGGAAGAAAATGATTTTTTTTAAATTTGACCGCCGTATATTCCAGTATTTTGACTGGACGCTGTTTGCGCTTGTGATGTGTATCTGCGCCATCGGAATTGTCAATATTTATTCGACAGGTTTTAGTGTGGCTGACAATCAATCCCCCCTGTACATTAAACAACTGCAATGGATTGTCTTTGGCATGATTCTGATGGTCATTGCCTTTTTAGTGGACTACCGATTCATCAATCAGGCTGCCTATGTGATTTATGGACTATCTATCTTATCTCTGGCTTTTGTAGCCGTGTTCGGTCATACGGCCAACGGGGCGCAAAGGTGGATCTCCTTTGGCTTCATTTTATTTCAGCCCTCCGAGTTCATGAAGGTAACCATTGTCATCGCACTGGCCAGATATTTTGATGACCATAAATCCAATGAGCCGTATTTACTTAGTGAACTGTTGATTCCCTTCCTCATGGTGATGGTTCCGTGCCTTTTGATTCTAAAGCAGCCGGATCTGGGAACGGCGCTCGTTATCATTATCATCTCCGCGTCGGTTGTGCTTTTCATCGGCATGAATTGGAAATCTTTCGCCATTGCCGTGATCAGTGTCTTGGCGCTCCTGCCTGTTGCCTGGCATTTTCTGAAAGATTATCAGAAAGACAGGCTGTTGACGTTTCTTTCCCCGGAAAACGACCCGCTGGGTGCCGGTTATCACATCATTCAATCCATGATTGCCGTGGGATCCGGAGGGATTTTCGGCAAGGGATTTTTGAAAGGGTCTCAAACCCAGTTGAAGTTTCTACCCGAGCAGCAGACGGATTTTGTTTTTTCCGTATTCGCCGAAGAATGGGGCTTTGTCGGCGGTTTGGTCTTGATGCTGATGTTTGTTTCCCTGATGATCTGGGGATTAAAAATTGCCTTGCATTCAAAAGATTTATTGGGCACGATACTCGCCTTTGGCATTACCGCGCTCATAGGCTGGGAGATGATGATCAATATGGGCATGGTTTTAGGGCTGCTGCCGGTTGTAGGCATTCCCCTGCCTTTCTTAAGTTACGGCGGTTCAGCGATGGCTTCCATGCTGGCTGCGATTGGATTGTTAATGAACGTCAGTGTGCGTAGATTTATTTTGCAGCGCTGATGACGACCTCGTGATGGATCGTAAGGAGGAGATTATGTGGGAAAAAAAGAAGCAAATTGAAGATACGAAAGCTTTTCTGGGCAAGGGCGCCGAGTTTGCCGGTAAGCTGGTTTTTACCGGCAACGTTCGGATTGACGGGGACTTTCAGGGCGAGATTTACGGACAGGGCTCGGTGGATGTCGGCCAAGGGGCCCTGGTCAAAGCAAATATTGTAGTCAACAGCGTTTATATCGGTGGTGAAGTACAAGGCAGCATTGAAGTGAAAGACAAAATTAATATTCATTCAACCGGTAAGTTGTTTGGTGATGTGCGGACGCCGATTTTCATCATGGAAGAAGGAGCGCTTTTTGATGGCCGGTCGCATATGGTTGAAGCAAAAGAAGAAAAGAATATTAAGCAGAAAGTTGATTGAATCTACTCAAGTCCCTATTTCAATGGTCATATTTATTGTCCATCATAATTTAGACCGCCGGTCATAAAAAAGCTTGACAAGGAAACAAGGGTATGATTAGTAACCTCCGTCCTCGCGGTGGATGGGGTTCATCAGAAGTCAACCGGTTGTTGAGCCTGAAAGCCTTTAAGATGATCACTGCCAGAGATCGCGCTGTTTGAAAAGTTGATAAAATAATTCATTCGCCTTGATATTCTGTAGTCCAAGAATGAGAGGTTCTGAAAAAATCGATGAGGTAAGTTGTGGTTACCGTAATTCCGAATTTGACGCTTTTGGTGCAGATGGCTACGTTCATAGCCCTGATTTTTATCCTCAATTATCTTCTTTATAAACCCATTTTATCAATCATAGATCGCCGTAAAAAGCAGATGGATGAGCTTGAAAATGAAATCAGGCTCTTTAAGGAATCTGTGGATAAAAAGGCAGCCGAATACGATGAAAAACTCGTCAAGGCCAAAACGAGCGCATCCGACCTAAAAAAAGAAATTGTCAACGAAGGCGCCCAGCAGGCCAAAAGTATTGTTGATGCTGTCCGGACTGAAATTCCATTGATGACTCAGGAATTTCAAAAAAAGATGGATGCCGAAATGCAAACCGCCCGTGAGATTCTTGGTGGCCAATCCCGCCGGCTCTCGCTGGAAATTGCTGAAAAGGTGCTGGGGAGGAGAGTCTGATGAAATTTTCACGCCACTCAATTCGTTTTTCGTTGCTCCTTTCCCTGCTGGTTCTTCTTGCTTCGGTCTGCGTGGCTTATGCATCAGGCGGCGGTGAAGGTGATGGCTCGTCCCTTTGGAAAGGCTTTGCATTTAAAACTTTAAATGCGGTTCTCATTATTGGTTTTCTTGCCTGGATGCTGGCACCAAAAATCAAAGGGTTCTTTGCCGGTCGACGTCAGGACATTAAAGAATCTCTGGAAAATGCCACTATTCAAAAAGCGGAAGCCGAAAAGCAATATCGCGAATATGCTGAAAAGATTGATAAAGCCTCTCTGGAGATTGATGGCATTTTCGACATGATTAAGGCGCAGGGTGTCGCTGAAAAGCAAAAGATTGTTGAAGACGCCCAAAAAGTTGCTCAGAAAATGAAGGAAGACACACAGGCTCGCATAGAGCAGGAGTTATCCAAAGCGTCTGCTCAGCTCCGTACGGAGGCTGTTGCTCTTTCGGTGCAGATGGCCGAGGAGATCCTGAAGAAAAATATCACAGCTCAAGACCATGATGCCATGGTCAAGGAATATATGGATAAGGTGGTGAACAAAAATTGATCAGCAATATT
>CAZJMX010000026.1:0-64172 GCA_964547345.1 uncultured Smithella sp.
TTCAATGTTTACGCGGCTTCCAAGCCGCATTTTTCAGGACGGACTAATTAGTTAACAACATCCCTCTGTTCTTAGAAGCAAAATTCTTAAAAGAGAGTATATTTCTAATGGCAATCATTAGCTTTTATGTATAAATAAAAATAAGGATTAGCATAAAGAACAACAGAAAAAGGAACTTTCAGCTGGTACGAGTATAAGGGTACGTCGATTTACGAGAAAGGAGCGTGGCATGGTCATAACCAAAAAGTCGGGTTTCCTCACAACGTGCTGTTCCTCCTTATTATTTATTTTCTTGCACGTTGCGGTCGGATGTTTATATACCGATGCAGCCTCCCCGTCAGACCCGAAAAATCCTCTCAAAACAATCAAAGTTGTCATGGACAACAACTATCCGCCCTACGTCTTTCTTGATGATAAAGGAAATCTGGTGGGCATTCTCATAGACCAGTGGCGATTATGGGAACAGAAAACGGGCATTAAAGCAAACATTTACGGCGTGGATTGGGGTGAGGCTCAGAGCCGTATGCGGGCGGGAGAGTTCGATGTGATCGACACGATTTTCTTCAATGAAAATCGCGCAAAGATATACGACTTCTCAAAGCCCTATGCAAAAATGGATGTTTCTATCTTCTTCCACAAGGATATCTCTGGCATTTCCAATGTAGATTCACTCCAGGGCTTTACAGTGGCTGTCAAGAGCGGTGACAATGCGATTGATCATCTAAGAGGAAAAGGAATCAAACTCTTTCAGGAGTACCCTTCCTATGAGGCCATCATCAGAGCTGCAAAAGAACAAAAGGTCATGGTAGCAGTCATCGACAAACCTCCTGCCCTCTACTTTCTCTACAAAATGGGTATTCTGGATCAGTTCCGCTATTCGGCACCCTTATATACCGGTGAGTTCCATCGTGCTGTGATGAAAGGCAATACGGCAATTTTGAAATCAGTCGAAGAAGGGTTTTTGCAAATTTCCGAAAGTGAGTATCAGGCTATTAATCGCACATGGTTCGGTACCGAAACAAGTGTATTTCACCCATACCTTCGCTCAATTGGAACAGTTCTGGGGGGCCTCATTTTTATCGTATTGCTTCTGATTGTATGGAACCGTACCCTCCGGAAAAAGGTCCATGCGAGGACATTGAGGTTGGAGGAAGAGATAGCCCTGAATATTAAAAAGACCGAGGCCCTTCAGCTAAGTGAAGAAAAGTATCGGGAACTAGTGGAGAACGCAAACAGTATCATTATGCGAATGGACAAGGTAGGCCGGATAACGTTCTTAAATGAATTCGCGCAACGATTCTTCGGCTTCCGGGAAGAAGATATCATCGGGCGGAACGTTGTCGGTACGATTGTACCGGTACAAGAGACCACCGGTCGTGATTTGGCTAACATCATAGCCGATATCGGCCGCAACCCTGATATGTATGTCACCAACGAAAATGAGAACATGCGCATCAACGGAGAACGTGTCTGGATTGCCTGGACCAACAAGCCGATCTTTGACCCTAACGATAATATCAGCGAGATTCTGTGCGTCGGTAACGACATCACCGACCGCAAGCGGGCCGAGGAGGCCTTGAGAGAAAGCGAAGAACGGTTGAGCAAAGCCCAAAAGATTTCCCATCTCGGTTCTTGGGAATTTGACCTTTCAACAAACCGTCTGATCTGGTCGGACGAAGTCTACCGCATTTTTGGCTTTCAGCCGCGGGAATCCGCTGTCACTCACGAGGTGTTTCTCGATTTGACACATCCGGATGATCGCGCCGCGGTCAATGCCGCTTATTCAAATTCTCTGCGTGAAGGTCGAGACACCTATGAGATCGAGCACCGCGTGGTTCGCAAACACACCCAGGATGTTCGTTATGTTTATCAAAAATGCGAACATGTAAGAGACACTTCTGGCAGGGTTGTCCGTTCGATGGGCTTGGTGCAAGACATCACCGACCGCAAGCATGCAGAGGAGGTAAAGCGAAGTTTGGAAGATCGTCTGAACCGAGCGGAGAAAATGGAGGCTCTCGGACAACTGGCCGGTGGCGTAGCCCATGATTTAAATAACGTCCTGGGAATACTCAGTGGATATTCGGAACTATTGCTACTGGAAATTCCTGAGGGGCAGAAGTCCAGAGGTCACGCAGAAAAAATATTGCAGTCCACAGAGAGAGGCGCCGCGATTATTCAGGATCTTCTCACATTGGCTAGACGGGGCGTCACAGTGTCAGACGTAATTAATCTCAATAGTATTGTTTCAAGTTTTCTTACTACCCCGGTATTTGAGAAGATAAAGGACTATCATCCTCGTGTGACCTTCAGGATAGACTGTGATGATAACCTTCTGAATATTAAAGGTTCCCCTGTCCATCTGGAAAAGACGTTGATGAACCTGGTGTCCAATGCGGCGGAATCTATTTCCGGAAAGGGAGAGGTGACGATACAGACGGAGAGTCGTTACCTTGAAAAAGCCCTCAGGGGCTATGATGAGGTTAATCAGGGGGATTACACTGTTCTGACCGTCTCCGATACAGGGAAGGGTATAGCTGCTGAAAATATAGAGAAAATATTTGAACCATTTTATACGAAGAAAGCGATGGGCAGGAGCGGGACGGGGCTGGGATTGGCCATTGTCTGGGGAGCGGTCAAAGATCACCATGGGTATATCGATGTGCAGACTAAAGTGGGAGAGGGAACCACCTTTACGCTGTACTTCCCGGTAACGCGGGAGGAAATGATCGCACCGCAGCAGAAGGAGCCGATAGAACGATATATGGGCAAGGGTGAATCCGTTTTAGTGGTTGATGACATTGCCGAACAGCGAGATATTGCCTCCCGGTTGCTTACAAGGCTGGGGTATGAGGTTCATGTGGTTGCAAGCGGGGAAGAGGCAGTAGAATATCTCAAGGGAAATAAGGCAGATATTCTTGTTCTGGACATGATCATGCTACCGGGCATCGATGGCCTGGAAACCTACCAGAGGGTTTTGAAGGTCAATCCGAAGCAGAAGGCTATCCTTGTCAGTGGTTTTTCGGAAACAGATCGAGTCAAGGAGGCTCAGAAACTGGGAGCGGGTGCCTATGTCAAGAAGCCCTATGTGACGGAAAAGATCGGCGTGGCTATCCGGGATGAGTTAAACAGGTAATATTCTACATTACGAATGGTAATCCCCGATTTCAGCTGACGGGACAAAGTGCTGACTCGTACAAAAAAATAAGAAACAGGACGTTGTCCGTCATACTCCCAAGGAGAAAGTTAATTAGTTAACAACGTCTCTCTGTTCTGTTATTCCTCCCTTGCAATGACATTGCGACATAGTCTCCAGGTCCCGGATGACAGGAAGTATTTTTTTGAAGTGAGTATATGGACAATATCAAACAAGATCAAACATCGGCTGCCGCCTCTGCGGCGCTCGTAAACGGCGGATTGGCCGATAGCGGTGCCACGCGTCGAACCGTCAGCACGTTCATCGCCGTACTGGTTGCGCATGTCATGGTTGATTTCATGGGGATGAGCGTCTGGCCGGTCTATAAGACCCTGGCCGGTCTGGATGTCGCCAAAGCCGGATGGATAGCCACGGTTATTGCTATGAGCGGAACAGCGCTTCAGCCATTGTTCGGATCGATTGCCGACCGCTTCGGGCCCCGGCGCGTTATTCTGCTGGGTGCGCTTTTGACTTCGTTTGCCATGCTCCTCGGTCCGCTTGCCGATTATCAGGCTGAGTTGAACCGGGCGCTCCCGACGCTGTTTGGATTGAGCGGCTTTTACCTTGTCGTGTTCGTTATCCTGGCGGCAGGCAGGCTGGGCCAGGACATGTTCCATCCCGCCGGGGCGGGGCTTGCGGGCAGATTCTCCGCAAGGCGCGGCTCGATGTTTCTGGCCGTGTTTATTGCCGTTGGCAGCATCGGCTTCGGTCTCAGCCAGATCGGGTTTCGCACCGCCTACAACCACCTCGGCCATCACACCGAGATCCTTCTTCTCCCGGCGGCGCTCCTCTGGATCGTCGTCTGGGTGTGGTGCAAGCCAGCGGAGGCGGTGAACTCCAGGAGAGTATCCGTGATCGCATCACTTGCCGCCCTCCGCCCGGTGGCGGGACAGATCCTGGCGTTATTCCTGATTCTGGCGATCTCGAGCGGCGTGATGAGCGGGCTCTTCTTTCTGATGCCGGAATTTGCCCATGAGAAGGGCTATCCGGCCTGGCTCGGACAGGGTGGGGCCTTTGGTTTGATCATCTTCGGAGCGACGTTGTTCATGGTGCCGATGGGGCATTTGGCAGACCGCATTGGCAGGCGAAGGACGCTCATTGCGATGACGATTCTCTCGACCATCAGCTACCATGCCATCGTCCGTCTGACGCTCCCGGTACCGGCGTTTATCCTGCTTTGCATTCTGGGCGGGGCGTTTCTGGGGACGGTAAACCCGCTGGGTGTGGCTTTCGGCCAGCGGATCGCCCCACGGGAAAATGTGAGCATCGTCTCGGCGATCCTCATGGGCTGGGCGTGGTGTCTTGGCGGCACGGTGCCCAGTATTGCCGGCGAACTCTATACGCGCCTGGGTCACAACGCCACAAAGGCTTTGATGCTGATCAGCTTTGCCAATGTCGTCATGGTGCTGATGGCTTTTCTGCTGCCTAAAGTTACTAAACGAGATGATTAGGGAATAGCGGGCACGGTTCTATTTTCCGGCAGAGCAGGAAGTAATCAGAACCATTGCAGTTCTTGCGCCGCGAAAAAAATTTTCTGAAGACGCTGGACCAAACGCTGAAAGGGTATTAAACTGATAACCATGAATGAGCCCATTATTATTGCCCGGCATGTGAGCAAGACATTTCCCAAAGTTGTGGCTGTAAACGACCTGAGCTTCGAGGTCGAGGCGCAGACCTGTTTCGGATTTCTGGGGCCCAACGGGGCGGGCAAGTCAACGCTCATGCAAATCATTTATGCCAAGTGCATCCGGGACAAAAACAAGGATAGTCAGCTCAGCATCTTCGGTTATGACCCGAATGAACAGGAACTGGCCATCAAGTACTGCTCCGGCGTGGTGCCGCAGGACAACAACCTTGATGAAGAATTGAATGTCATCCAGAACCTGATGATCTATTCCAAATTCTATAACATTCCGGCCGGGATCGCCAAAGAGCGCATTGCCTATCTTTTGGATTTCCTGGAGCTTGCCGAAAAAACCACCTCCCGGATTACGGAACTCTCCGGCGGGATGAAGCGCAGGCTGGTGATCGCGCGGGCGCTCCTGAACAATCCGCGGCTTTTGATCCTCGATGAACCGACAACGGGGCTCGACCCGCAGGTCCGACACATGATCTGGGACAAACTGCGGCTTCTGAAAAAAGAGGGGACGACCATCCTGCTGACGACGCACTACATGGAAGAGGCGTTTCAGATTTGCGACAACGTGATGATCATGCACAATGGACAAAGGATCATCGAAGGGCCGCCCAGGCAGCTCCTGAGAAAGAATATCGAAAGATTTGTGCTGGAATTATACGACGCCAGCTCTCTTCCGGGCAAGCTCGATGAAGCGCTGTTAAATGAGGTGCGGATTGACCGCACGCACCAGGTGACGCAGTTATTTTCGAGTAACCTGGACTATCTGAAGGGGTTTGCCGGTTCATTGGAGCGGGGCAATTATCTGCTGCGGGAAACCAATCTGGAAGATGTCTTTTTGAAAGCGACAGGGAGGGGATTGAATGAAAGCCAGTAAGTGCATCATCTGCCCGCCCCTCTATTGGCGCCTCTTCGCCGTATGGTACAGGCATTTTCGCGTCTACACAAAAAACATCTTCAGCAACGGGCTGCCGCCGTTTCTGGAGCCTTTGCTGTTTCTGGCGGGCGTCGGACTGGGGCTTAGCGCCTATATCACGCAATACATGGAAGGATTAAGCTACATTGAATTTCTAGGGACGGGTCTCCTGGTGACGGCGGCCATGTTCACTTCGGCCTTCGAATGCAGTTTCGGCACGTTCATCCGGCTGACCTTTGACAAGGTGTATGACGGGATGCTGGCATCGCCTCTGACCGTCAACGACCTGATCATCGGAGAAATCATCTGGGCGGGAACAAAAGGATTGTTCTTCTCGTTTGCGGTGCTGTGCATTTTGCTCCTCTTCGGCGTGATCCATTCGCCTTCAAGCCTGCTTTCGCCGCTGGTTGGCTTTCTGACCGGCATGATGTTCGCGACCATTTCGCTTCTGGTCACATCGTTTGTCCGCCAGATCAACCAGCTCAACTTCTATTTCACCGGGTTCATTTCACCGATCTTCTTTTTTTCGGGTGTCGTCTTCCCGACCAGTAATTTGCCCTACTACATTCAACCGCTGGTCGAACTGGTCCCGCTGACGCATTCGGTCAGGCTGGTCCGGGCCGTGTGCACCCATCAGTACCAACTCGTTCACGTGTGGGATTTGGTCTATATTGCCGTGTTTATCCTGGTAATCGGATTTTTTGCAGTGAAAAGATTGCGTAAAAGGATGGTGAGCTGAAGCGGCAGTGACATAATGGCGATGCTGGATTGATCGGAAGTTAATAAGTAAAGAACGTCCCTGTGTCACCTGTGTCACCTGTGTCTCCCGTTGTCCGTCATATTCCCAAGGAGAAAGTTAATTAGTTAACAACGTCCCTCTGTTTTTTCCGTCCCTCTGTTTTTTCAAAAGGCAGAAATCCACAGCGTCTGTCTATTTCTCTTCATAACGAGGTGCTGGAACAAAAACCGGACCTGGATACATGTTAGGAAGTACACCTTCTGCTTCCGGTTCCACCAGGACTATAGCATTTTCTATTAGATCTGGATTGCCTACGCCGAGAGGCCTTGGGTACAGGCGTCCAATGACGACCAAAGGAACAGAAACCCACCAATGGTGATGCCATTCTTTCATGCTCTTGAAAATGCTCTGCGTTCGTTCATCTGCAATTTCCGGGGCGTTTGATTCTGGATAGCTGATGTAAATAATTCCCATTTCTCCTGGCGGTATCTGTTTAATAGCTTTTGCCCACAAGGATGTAACACCTCGTGACTTTTTCAGGATAGCAATGTCATTGCGGCACCGCCATTTGAGGCATATTGGTTGTTTAGCGTTACTGACAATGAATCTGGAAGGAGAATCAACCTCGGCAATTATTCCATCCCATTCTGGTAGCTCGCCATGCCATTGAAAGACTTTCTCCATAAAAATTGGTGCATAAAGGCGGGTACTAGGTAAATCGAAATAGTAAGGAAGTCCCACGCATTTGATTTTACCCCAAGCCTCTTTCCTATGGCCATCTTTCCAAGGAATTGTTTTTGCACACTTTAGGACTGCTCTGCGAAAATCCGCTACGGGAATACACCGAACTTCGACATCAAATTCTACTTCTAGGGAAATACTTAACCCCTTGCTACGCAGTTCTTCTCTCACAGAATCATATAGACAACCGACAGCCATTGCTTCCTTTTGTTCGTATTCACTCAACCCTATTCGCCGTTTACATTCAATAACTGTGGGAGGTCCGTTACCAAGGACTCGAAAATCAGGAGATTTCTCCGTTGAATTCGATTTGATCATTTCGACACCAGTACCCATACTCACGCAGGCTGTCCCGACAAGCAACTCATGCACCGCAGCTGCTACGTGGTCATCGTCTGGCATCATAGATAGGCGGCCTAGCTTACGTAGGGCTTCAGGACCAAGCATGGGAATCTTGTCTATACTCATACCGAACATTATGGCTTCCGGAATTAGCAACGCGGCTGCATGAAAATCAAGATCCTCAGCATCCTTTAGCCAGTCATCGCATAACAGTATCATTCGTGCAAGCCTTTGCGCTGGCGGGTCTGCGGTATTATCTATCCTGATCGAGCCGACGAGTTGAAAAGGTGATGATAGAAAATCTTGTGTCAGTCTATACTTCTTTTTAGCTTCTGATTTTAGCCACTCAGGCTTAACTAAGGCCCTCAAACGCGCAATGGCGATTGGAGCCAGCTCATTCAACGATGCGGTTGGTGATACAGTGGCAATTCGCCTCCGGTCCAAGAGGAATTGCATAGGCGGATGTGCTGCTCTATCTAAAGACGCCAAATATTCCTCAGTAAGACCTGATTCCTGCATGAGTTTCTCAGTCTCGTCTTGCATGAGCTTCTGCATTTCTTCGGCCTCAATGATCAATCGTTTTACACTGCTCGATGGTCCCTTAATGCCGGGATCTCTGTAAGACTTCTTAATGGCTTCAGAAATCTCCTTAACCTTATCCTCCAATCTCTGCCTAATAGTATTAAGCCTCTGAATCTTGATAGAATGCTGCGTCTTGATGGCACACCTCAATTCTCAGTTAGTTCCAGCATATTAGGGCCTGGTTTCCTTAACGTCATCGGCGTTGGGATACTCGATGGAGGCTCCTCGTATATACAAGATAAATTTCTTTATAGGGGATTTATTCGATAATATCAAGGAAGTGTAAGCGTATACATCTTAGTTTTTATTGAAGTCAAGAATTGGGGGAACGGTGTTTGTGTAGCAGCTCTCGATGTGTAATGAACACATCCATACAATCGCTTCTCTTGCAGAGCAAGCCAAAAGAAAATCATTGTGTCGCAAGCAACTTTTAGATATCTTGCATCTATGCAGAACACAGGCGCAATAGCAGCATATAAGGGATATAGA
Source organism: uncultured Smithella sp. (assembly GCA_964547345.1). Lineage (GTDB taxonomy): Bacteria > Desulfobacterota > Syntrophia > Syntrophales > Smithellaceae > UBA8904. Next base: position 8,639 of record CAZJMX010000026.1, read on the forward strand.
ACTCAGGCACTTTATGCGCTCAATAGGATTCTGACATCGCAACAACAAGGAATATTTTTCCAGCCTGAAAAATACGAAGACCTCACCGTTTACGAAGATACTGGCAAGATTCTAGAAGCGATTCAGGTCAAGAACTTAACTGCCAACCTCTCCCTTTCGGATTTATCTCCAGAAAAATCAGATTCCTTTTTTAGAAGGTCCCTTACTTTAATCAAGGAAAATCCCGGCATAAAGATAATCATTATCAGCTTTGGCCCAATAGGGCTCGAAATGACCAAAGCTTGGGCGGGGGAACCAAGTTTTCAGAAGGATGTAACAACAAAGCTTACCAAAAACGGCTTTTCCTCCGACGATGTCAAGCGCCTATTCCAAAACATTGAAATTCTGAAAGCCAACGAGGTAGAGTTAGAGAACCAAATTCTATCCTTCCTGAAGAATAGCCTTGCTGGTAGTGATCCGGGAAATGCTTTCGATCTACTTCATTATTGGCTGTACAAGGCATCAGAGAAACGTGAGCTTATCACTTACAGCGCTCTGATAGTCAAAATTAACAATGTGGGGCGATACCTAACTGAAAGAGCAACGCACCATCAGGAATGGTTCACGTCTATCGTCCCCTTAGAAGACGATGCCATTGGTGATGATGAACGAAACTTATTATCAACCGAGTTCTACCAAGGCATCAGCACTCAATATAAACACATCCTTGCCAACTTCGACATCATGCGCGATGACAAGCTTCAACTTCTGAGAAACTCTCTGCAAAAAAGCAATATCGTTATCCTTCACGGTGCATCTGGGCAGGGAAAATCAACTCTAGCTTATCGTTATCTGAAAGATTTTGTTCCAGAGGGATGGAAATACGAGATACGGCTGCTGGAAGACAGGCAGCACGCATTAAGAGTTGCAAGAGCGCTTTCTGGGCATGCTGACGCGATTGATGCACCGATGATGATTTATGTCGATGTCTCACCGCGAGATAAGGGCTGGCCTGATCTCCTCAAGGAGTTAGCATCTCATAAACACTTCCATGTCCTTGTGACAGTCCGTGAAGAAGATCTCCGGAAGGAACATATCGCGAAGAGTGATTTTCATTTCGAGCCCATAGAACTCATCTTCGATGAAAACGAAGCTTCCCAGATTTATGAGAAATTAGCAGCTATCCAACAGCCTGAACAGTTTCTTACTTTCAAAGAGGCATGGAGTCGATTTGGGTCCAAAGGCCCACTGATGGAATTTGTCTATCTGGTTAATCATAGTGAATCTCTGCATGAGCGGCTGCGTTGCCAAATTGACAGACTACGTGACATGGCGCGGGAGGGCAAAGTTGGGAAGAAGGAACTTTGTCTGCTCAGAATGGTTTCCGTTGCCTCAGCTTATGATGCGCGCCTGGATGTAATGCACTTATGTGACCGCCTGAGTCTGATAGAGCCCGCTCGGACGATTGAACTGTTTGAAAAGGAATATTTGCTAAGGCAGAGGGAGGCTGGCAAACATGTTGAGGGGTTGCATCCAATCCGGTCTTCGATTCTCGCCGAGCTGCTTACGGATGCTGAATTTGACCCCTGGGTTAAGGTGGCTACCGATTGCCTGCCGGTCATTGTTGAAGACGACCTTGAAGCATTTCTTTTATATTCATTTTCCAGGCACCCGGAAGATGCAGAAAAGATATTTGATTCATTGCTCTCGCTTCAACCTAAGACATGGACTGGCGCAGTTGGTATTTTCAGGTCTTTGTTGTGGCTCGGTTTGTCCCGGTATGTTGTTGGGAATAGGGAATTAATACAAGATTTAGTCGGGCAATTTGGACCAGCATGGCATTTCTTCTTGGATTTCGACATTGCAGATATCTCAGGTGGCACGGCTAAGAACCTGTTTAAGGATCTGGATTTTATCCCTGAGGAAAACAAGAGATTCATCGAGGATAGTCAGAAAAAACAGCTGCCTAAAGCACATGTCTTTGTCTATGCGTTGAATTGGGTCGCAAAAATGGCTGGATCAATTAAGCCGCCGGCCGTTTTGTCTGATTGGAGTGGATTATCAGAACTCTGCTTCTGGGTTGGTCACTTAAATATCCAGAGCTCAGTACTATCAAGCATTGATGAACAATTCGTCGACGAGGCGATAGAGATATTGCCCCTTGATTACCTTGCCGATCTGCATTTTGCCCTTTCCATTTTATGGGGAGAAAAGTTCGAATCGTGGATCGAGAAGAAGAAGGGAACTGCGCTTTCTCGTTTTCGGGAAGAAACAAATTCTTTTCTTATCGAAGGCGATACTGAAACAATAAGGATTCATTATATCATCGAGATAGGAGGAAACGACCAAACAGAGGATCAACAAGAAGGCACGCCATCAAACACGCTACATGACGAGACCATTAAAAGAATACAGTTACTGAGAAGGTTGTACCCCATTCGGAAAAAATACGGATGCCAGGGATATGGGCACAACACCGCACTATTTAAGCTTCCTCATGATGACACGTTGAAAACGGGCATTCCGGCCAGTCATTTCCTCCCACCCTGGGGCACTAAATTGAATTCACGATTCACCAATCTCTCTAACTACGAATGCCGTCCTGAGACTTGGCGGGAATATACAAACTTTATATACCAAACCCGGGATAGAATATTAGTAAGCTTAAAAGAACTTCAGAACGGGCTCATCGCACATTATCGGAAGCAGAATCCCGTCGATATATTTAAAAACTATATTGACCCCGATGGATGGCAAGCATGCCGATTAATGGGAAACCATACCCCGGATTTTCCAAAATCAGTTATTGATGAATGGGGTACTGCCGATGAAAACAACATCAAGAAGGACTCCCGAACTACCGTTGAGAGCGGAGCCAAGCAGAGTTCAGATTCACAGAAGATTTCCTTAAATCTTTGGCGATACCGGGATTACAAATCTTCACTGAAGGAGTATACTGGATCATTGTCAAACTTTTTTCAACAATCTCAAGATGTCATTGTACTCAATGCAATGCTAGGAAAGTCAAAATCTGACCAAGAAAAAGACCATATAAGGCAGCTTGCTGGTAATAATGGAATTAAAACGGATGGGGCAAGGCTTGCGACCTATAATTTTGCGGAGGCATTAAAAGTGCTGCCCACACTTCAAAAAGAATTTAGAAATCTTTTTTCACCATTTTTTGACGGGAATGTACTCAATTCCTTCGAAAGGCGTGAATCGGAGGAAATTGCCAAGGCTTGGAGCCTTTGGTACCAGTTCGCTCTACATCCGACACACCACTTTCAAGATGCTGATAGCGAAGCGTATTTAAAATTAAAAACTGCTTTCAAGCAAGTTCATAAAGACATAAGCAAGCGCTTGAGCAAACTCAACGACACCAATACGAAGACTTCGATTCTTCCTGCAAATGCGTTATGTGAAGGCAAGCCTGCGCTTTGGATTACATTCGACACTTGCAATCCGATTAGCCTCTATGAATCTCTAGAATCAATAAAGAATGCACTAAAGAGCATCCTAAGTGCTGTAGAATTCAACAGCCTCAAATATTATGCTTTACAGTTTTGGTCGCCGACCATCATGGTAATCCCGCTAATCAGAAGGAAAAGCATTAATAGGACAGCCTGGAAGTTCAGTTCGATGATGCTTGCGATGGGAACTTATAATGAAGAGCAATGGTGGCATTATGTACCCTATCCAATCCCTTCTGAAAGTTGGGATATATTGGGCCTATCTTCGTGGGAGCATCCGCGCCTCGATATAATAAATAGGTTTCAGAGTTCAATCGCCTCTTTTTCCGTATTAATCGCTCACGTTGACGTTTTCAACAGCTTGCCTGATTTGGACGACAAAGGCAAAGACATACTTCAGACCTATGTCTTGTCTCTTAGCCAGAAAATGAGCGACTCGCTTCAGGGGTATCTTGATAGTGCTTCTGAAATATTCGACTACTTCAACAGCCTTGAAGAAGACGAGAGAACGAGACGGCCCTATCTGCTGCAAGCGGTAACTGCATTGACCGATTTACATGCCGAAATAATAAACGGGAAGGAGTTAAACGGAAAGCTGCAAATTGGAATCTCAGAACTCAAAGAATGGATACATCATTTACAGTCGGCAATGGTTCAGGCAGAGATGGTCCGATTGCGATGGGTCGCAGATGTTTTAAGAACGATATATTAAAGACTCCAGGAAGCTACATGAGTAACAGAGGGACATCCTAAGTAACAGAGGGACATCCTATAATGTTCCCGTCAAGAGAAAAAATTAATTTTAAAAGAACAACAATATCAGTAAAGTAAATTTCATGCTTCTTTTCAAACGCACGTCTGCCCTGCGCCTGCAAGGCAGACGTGTGGTAACAGCGGGACGCTGTTAACTAGTTAACTTACGGGCAATCTGACCAGTTTGACAGGATAATCTGCTTGACCTCGTGCGACAGATTATCTTTTGGCCGGGCTTTGTATCCGGCGAAATAAAACACAGGAAGGATCTGATCCATGAAAAAAATATTCATATTATTTTTTTTGCATTGCTTTTTTTGCGATGTCCGGGCTGGCCATGGCTGATCGGAATTATAACCGTGATGCCGGCTCGTCGTCGATTACGCTGCAGGCACTAAGGCGTCCCGGTAACGGTGCTCTTTTATTCATTGTTATTTAAGAAATAAGTCAATGCGCCGGATGGACATTGTTTGACCGCTTCAATGATTTTGTCCGTTGTTGAATTCAGCGGTTTTACCCAGGGTCTTTCTTTGGGTTTGAAAACTTCGGGGCAATACTTTATACAATTTCCCGAGTGTGTGCACTTTTGGGCGTCCCACCTGACGGTGACATCCCCATTTGTGTAGGTTCTTTTAGCCGTGTTTTTAGTGATTTCAAGCATGATCAATAATATGACGTTTCATGTTTTTTAATAAACTTTGTGAACAGCTAACATATTATGGCTTTATTGTTAAATGAATTGTCGCGGTGGTTGAAGAAGGTAAACAGGGACAGCTGTCCCTGTTATTCTATGATTACTTATAACGAGGAAATATGCTTACTACATTGAATCTGCGTCTTGCGTCTGTCCTGGGAGCCATCAGTCTTTTTTTATATGCCTGCGGCGATGGCGGTGGCGGCAGCGCACCCGCGGCGACGCCTCCCGGCGAGCCTCGCACGCTTGAAATGAATGTGGGGGATGGCGCGATCAGTCTTGGTTGGATTGCTCCCCTGAGTGACGGCGGGGCTTCTATCCAGAGCTATGTCGTCAATGTTTTTCCTTCGGTTAATCCCGCAAATATAAGAGTGTCCGGGCAATCGGCCGTTGTAAGCGGTCTCAGTAACGGCGCCATTCATGCCTTTTCTGTTGCCGCGCGAAACGCGGCCGGACCGGGGCAGGCGTCTGCACAGGTTGAGGCAGCGCCTGCGGCTGCCAATAGCAGCAGTTACACCGCAATATCCATAGCCGGCGATACCAGTCCAAGTGGTATCTTTGATCCTTCTGTGGTGCGAATATCAGATACGGAGATATGGATGGCTTATTCCGGAGTGGATTATTATAGAAATCCGCAGGTCAGCGGCCCTATTGTTCAGGATGTCTCCGCGAAAATTGCACGCAGCAGCGATGGCGGCAATACATTTGCTTATGTTGCGACGCTGGGCGCAGCGCAGGCCGCAACGGTTACGGACACAACAGGTGCGGTCTGCGGAGCGGCCACCTGCGCCGGCAGATGGGTTTATGAAACACCCTGGCTGATCCATGACAGCACCGATTCCAATGCCGGCCGCCGCTGGAAGTTATTTGCCCATAAGTATTTTTTATATCCCCCGGGACCGGCAACAACCGTCTATGTCTTAGGGGCGATAGTGATGTGGACAGCCCCGACTCCCGGAGGCGCCTGGTCTGCCGAGCAGACGGTGCTGGGCTGGAATCTGACACCGCCCGAACTTGCCGCCCCGAATAATGTGAACACCATCAATCCAGCGCTTGCCAATTGTCTGGTTGTGGCTGAAGGCGGCGTCTCCGTGCGCGGCGGCGCATTGAATTTTGTGTTCTCCTGCCCGTATTCGCTCCCGAGCGCCAATCCCCTGCCCCAGAAAATCGTATTACTGCGATCAACCGATCATGCCGTCTCTTTCCAATATGTTTCCACTGTGCTGAATCCAGCCGACGCACCGCCGGGGTCCGCTTTCTTCACAGCCCCGTCTCTGGCGCCGACCCAGAGCAATGCGCCGGTGCTGATCGTCACCCCGACAACAAGTACAGGTGTCTATGCGGGTTGCATGGTCATCCCTTTTGCAGATGAGGGACAAGGAACGCTGATGAGAGATGCCGGCACAGGATTGCCTGTTTCCATACTGACGATTCCCCGCGTTAATACATCGCATTTTGGCGGAGCCTGTGCATGGGATCGCGGTCTGAATGCCCCGGGAATATTTTTGAACGATGTCGATCTGTCAGCGGTGCCCTTGATGTTCAAGATTCTTGCAACTAAAAAGCCTCTCTAATCATCGCGATCATCAGGAGGTGGACAAGGGGCCGCCGTCATGGGAACTCTGCCAACTGATGCGGAAGGCAAATCATCGCTGATCAAAAAACGCTTCAATATTTGAACAGTAAATAATGGGGAGCTGATGGAAAATGGAGTTATGCATGAAGGATTATGGTGTTCGTCTTAAGCGGCAGGGATCCATCGCAGTCATTACCCTCGACCGGCCTGCAAAACAAAATGCCTTCGATGAGCACATGTGGGATTGTCTGGATGAGGTGGTTTGTGAACTTGCGGCCAGCCTTCCGCGGGTTATCGTCCTTACCGGCGCCGGCGAAAAGGCTTTCTGTGCAGGATTTGACGTGAACCCGGATAATCCTTTACTGAAGCCATTACTGGCCGCCATGGAGGGACACGACAAAGGCCCGGCGTATGACCTCATCCGCCGCATCAGGACAAGCACCGACCGCCTTGTTACGCTTCCAGTCCCGATTATCGTCGCCATTAATGGACTGGCTTATGGCGGAGGAGCCGAAATCGCCTCCCGCTGTGACCTGCGGGTCATGGACCCAAACGCTGTGATTTGTTTCTCCGAGGTGCGGCTTGGTCTGATGCCGGACCATGGCGGCGTCGTGGGGCTCACTCACCTTGTGGGTGCTTCCCGGGCTTCCGACCTCATCCTCACGGCCCGGAAAGTAGGCGCCCAGGAGGCCTTCCAGCTTGGCTTGACCAACCGCATCAGCGCACCGGGCAAGGCTCTCGAGGAAGCACTGGCTCTTGCTCTGACCATCGCTCAAAACGGCCCTCGTGCCGTTCGCCATGCTCTGTCCGTAATCCGGAGAACCGGTGATCTGACAACCCAGGAAGCCCTGGAGCTGGAAACAGAAGAGGCGGTAAGCCTCATTGCGAGTGGTGAAAGCATCCACGGGGTTTCCGCCTTTCTCATGCGGCAGAAGCCCGAGTTTCCTGAACCCGGGGAATCCTGATTCGATATGTCCGGAATTACTCATATTTACAAAGGAACAATCCGCATCATCGTAAAAGCGATACCCAAGCTTCGCTCATCGCCACTCCCCTACTAAGGTCAATATTTCTTGACACACAATAGGGTTCTCCATATACAAACGATGTATAATAATACAGTAACAAGTCCATGCTCAAAGCTGCAAGTAACCAGCGAGGTTGCATTAACGTGAAATTACAATCTCTCATTGCCCATATGATTTCTGATCGCAAGGGACAGATTTATTTGGTTTGTATTATTACCGTGCTGTCCCAGATTATTACAGTCTTCATGAACATTGCCAATAGTTTAATCTGGTGGCGACGCATCGATCTTGATCTCATCTTGATCGGCTGCATAGATTCTTTCATCGCGACAATTATACTGGCCCCGGCGGCTATCTATTTGATTAAGAAGTCTCTTAATCTCGACGATATGAATCGTCAACTCCAGAAAGAAGTTTACGAACGAATCATGATGGGGGAGGCGCTGCGCAAGAGCGAAGATAAATACCGTACGTTAATTGAAACAACGAATACCGGTTTTGTCATCATCGATCAGGATGGCATCGTGCAGGATGCGAATGCAGAATATGTGAGGCTAGCCGGACATTCTGCTTTAAGCGAAATAGTCGGCAGAAGCGTTCTGGAATGGACTGCCGAATATGAAAAAGAAAAAAATGCGGCAGCGGTGAAGTCGTGCTTTGATAAAGGGTATATAAGGAATTTTGAAATTGACTATGTGGATGCAAAAGGCAACATCACCCCGATTGAGATCAATGCTACCTGTCTGGAAGTAGGAGGGAAAACACATACGATAACGATATGCCGTGACATCTCCGCGCGTAAAAAGATTGAAAATGAACTTCAAAATTTGGCGGCTATCGTCAGGCACAGCAGCGATCTCATTAATCTGTCGACCATTGACGGGAAGATGATTTTTCTCAACGAAGCGGGCTGCGGGATGTTGGGGATTGAACCGGAAAGCGTGAAGGAATACAGTATGCTGGATGTTATCCCTGTTCACTTGCGCAAGAGAGTCAGTACCAACCTGTTCCCTGTACTCTTAAGAGGCGCTATCTGGGAAGGTGAGCTTCAGTATAAAAACCTGAAAACCGGCAGTACCGTTGATGCCTATGCAACAATGTTTGCAATAACAGATCCCTTAAGCCGGGCGCCCCTGTGCTTTGCTAATGTTTCCCGCAATATCACTGACCGCAAGCAGGCGGAAGATGCCGTGCGTCAAAGTGAAGAAAAATATAGAACCATTCTGGAAAGCATAGACGAAGGTTATTTTGAACAAAACCTTGCCGGAGACTTTATTTTTTTAAGCGACTCCATGTGCAGAATATATGGGTATCCCAAAGAAGAATTACTGGGCATGAATTACAAGCAATATACGGACAAGGAGAGCGGGAAAAAATGTCTTCAGGTTTATTCGAATATCTTTAAGACAGGACAACCCGGTAAAGTCGTTGACTTTGACATTATAAGAAAAAACGCGACGAGAAGACATATTGAGTCATCCGTATCCTTGCAAAAAGATTCCACGGGTAAACCCATAGCGTTTAGGGGGATTGTACGGGACGTTACCGACCGCAAGGAGACCGAGCTGGAAAAGCGAAATTTGGAAGAGCGTTTGCAAAGGGCGGAGAAAATGGAGGCGCTGGGAACGCTGGCCGGTGGAGTTGCCCATGATCTCAACAATGTGCTCGGTGTTATTGTCGGATACGCTGAACTGCTGCTCAATGAGGTTCATCCGTCAAGCCCGGTCATCCCGCGTCTGACGAAAATTATGAGCGGCAGCGAAAAAGCCGCCGCGATTGTGCAGGATCTGCTGACGCTGGCGAGAAGAGGCGTACCCGGCAGAAAAGTTCTTAACCTGAATAAGATTATTCTCGATTATCAAAATTCACCAGAGTTGGAAAAACTATCTTCTTATAATCCCGCTGTGCACATCACGCTCGATCTGGATGCTCATTTGTTAAATATCTCCGGTTCTGCCGTTCATTTGGGGAAGGTGATATCCAATCTTGCTGCGAACGCTCTCGAGGCCATGCCCAAAGGCGGTGCGCTGACCATCAAGACAGCCAATCAATATCTGGATAATCCCATTTATGGATATGACGCAGTTCGGGAAGGGGACTATGTTGTTCTTACCGTGACCGATACAGGCGAAGGCATATCGCCTGCAGATTTGACACGCATCTTCGAGCCATTTTATACGAAGAAAGTTATGGGAAGAAGCGGGACGGGATTGGGTCTGGCAGTTGTCTGGGGAACCATGAAGGATCATCAAGGCTACATTACTGTTCGGAGCGAGGAAGGAAAGGGCAGCACCTTTACGCTTTATTTTCCCGTAACAAGGGAAGAATTGTCCGCAGAAGCTGCCTCTGCGTCCCTTGCCGAATACATGGGAAAGGGTGAAACCATTCTTATCGTGGATGATGTGGCAGAACAGCGCGAGCTGGCTTCTGAAATGCTGAAGAAATTGAATTACAACGTGTCCAGTGTCGGAAGCGGAGAGGAAGCAATAACTTATATAAATAAAAATAAGATTGATCTTATGGTTCTGGATATGATTATGGAGCCTGGTATCGATGGGCTTGATACCTATAAGAAGGTTCTGAAAATCCAACCCAAGCAAAAAGCGATTATTGTCAGCGGTTTTTCGGAAACAGAGCGTGTGAACGAGGCCCACGCCCTGGGAGCGGGGTCATACCTGAGAAAACCCTATATAACAGAAAAATTGGGGCTGGCTGTAAGAAAGGAACTGGATAAATAGAGGGTGTGGCGTCACGTCTCTTCTTTGGACGAGATGTATAAAAGGCGGAAACGAGCGGGACAAATTCTCCCTCAATGCCTTCCGTGAAAGAAGGGATTGAGGGAGAATGCAAAATCACCTGTCACCATTTTTCGTAATGGACCTTGGCGGGATTGAATCTATCCTGATACGCACGTTTTTCGACGGGGTAACCCAGCGGAATAATGTTGAGCGGCATGATATGATCCGGCAGGTTCAGCAGTTTTCTGATCCCTGCTGTCCTGTCTTCATACGGATAAAAGGTTGTCCATACCGCACCCAACCCCAGGGAATGAGCCGCCAGTAAGATGTTCATGCTTGCATTGGAACCATCAGGTATCCAGTGCCCCTTTGCTGCTTCCAGTTTGGTGTTGCCGCAAACCACAATCGCCACCTGAGCGTCAGGAATTTGCTTGGAGAAGGGATGAAAGGCGGGTATCTGCGCGAGCGTTTTTTTATCCCGGATCACGATGAACTCCCAGGACTGGGTGTTTTTTGCCGACGGCGCCGCCATGGCGGCCTGGAGCAGGAGTTTTACCGTCGCATCGGAAACCGGTTGATTGGAGTACTTGCGCACGCTGCGTCGCGTGAAGATGGTGGTCAACGTGTCCATATCCGATGTCGCCGGAATCCCCGTGGTCACGATCCCCGGCTGTGCGGCAGCGTTGGGCGCCGATGGCTCCGTAGCGCCAAATACCATCGTTGCTCCCGATAACAGACATACCATAGCAAAACAAATCAGGCCTGCGATGCTTCTGAAAACATTTCTTTTATTTTTTCTCATATCTAACCTCCTTATGGTTTGTTATTATTCCCTGCACATAATACACAGGATTGTAATATTTATAAAGGAACAATCCGCATCATAGTAAAAGCGATGCCCAGGCTTCGCTCATCGCCACTGCGCCCTAACTCTTTGGGTGAGATGGGAGAGGGGATGTTGATTGTTATGGTCCTGGATTTTTGGGGGTTGTTAAATTCGAGCACGCGCTGCTCAGGCGAGGCTGCCAACTTAAAACTTATGGCACTATCCCCCACATGAGCGACAAACTCTTTGCCAACATTTGGGCCAAAAGTATGTGCGATCAGATGAATAGTGAATTTCTCAGGAAGAGACTTGGAAAATTCAAGCATCACTGCATCCCCGACAGACCAAGTCCCCCAGGATTCAGCGGAAGACAAACCTCGCGCGCTTGAAATAGTGCCGGACCAGGCTGATTTTTTAAAATCAATCGCGAGAGTTTTGTTGATCTGCGAAAGGGATGCCGGCTTTCGCGAGCATACAAAACCAAACTCGAACTCACGGCATAGCTGCTTAAAGTCTGGTAGCTGTTCAATGTGACGACTCATGGTCCGACCGCTGTAGATGTACAACCCCTCGTCCTGAATCTCAGATTTTAATCCTTCGGTTAATTCGTCCCGGCAATTACGAAAATGTCTCGCAAGGTATGCACTGTTAATGGGTTTGTCGAGCTCGGCGGCCATCAAAAACAACTCCATATTCGAATTATTTTCCGGCCAGTGGTTGTCAGCCCATCCACCACACTGGAATGATGGATATTGCTTAACAAATTTGTGAACATTCATTAGCTCGCGCCACACTTGTTTAGGCAAGGCCTGCGGGTGGCCATGTCCCGCAGCCTGTGCCGTGCTATGGCGAAGGGACTGCGTATCGATCATTTGAAAAACGACGGCTACTGCGATTACGGCCATGGCTATATTTGGTGAAAATCGCTTGAATGTCAATAACACCAGGAAGATCATCAATACATAGTATATCGGCCAGAAAAGTCTTCCGCCTGTACGGAAATTTCCAATAAGCGGTTTGATCCAGGCATCTAAAAACGCGAGATTTAAAAAAAGCCAGTTTCCGACAAATATCCGCGTCGAAAGTGCAAACAAAAGCAAGCCAGCCAACAGGATGACAAGAAACTTATGGCGCTTTATTGATTGCCGTAGCAAATTCCTCGAAAACGCAATATGCGTAATGATGAGCAGCAACACCCCCGCCCCCAGGTAGTTGTACCCCTCGTATTGTCCGCCTGTCGCATCCCAGGAATAACCATTGCCATCCCACGTCATTAATTTTGCAATGAAACCTGGCAGATTCTCACGTGGCGGCAAAAATGGCGACAGGACATTCATGGAAAAATGCCCAAAACCATCTGCTTGGGCGATAGAGCTTCCGGGCCCTATTATTCCGGCAATTAAAGCAATAAAGATAATACTGCCAACCACAGCAGAAAAACTGAATATGGAATCCCGTAGAGAGATGCGACCTTCTGTTTTGGACTGAAATAATGCCGCAATAAAAAACGGTATGACCATCATCAGAAAATAGGCTTGCAGGACGACAGACAGTGAAGCGACTAGTGCAAATTGCAGAGTGGAAGAACGCAGAGAAGAGGTTTGCCCGAATTTCAAATATAGAAGGAAACTCCATACAATCAGAAAATGTGCCATCAGTGCCGCATGGCCAAATCGTACCAGCAAAGCTGGGCTGGCAAGAGCAAGGAGCATAGCGCCTATGATTGCGACAGGATTTTTTCCGCCGGCTTCTCTTGTCGCCAAAGCAATAAATAATGCGAGCAACGGGAAGCAGGCAAAAAGCCAATAACCAAAATAGTTAAACCACTCGCCAGTGATTTGGTAGAAGACTTTCATTGCCAGAGCGATCAGCGGAATGCTGTCCGTGTAGATAATATTCGCGCCCTCTGGAAAAGCCAGGCCGGGCACATAAAATATTGGCCATCTCCAGCCATCGTGCGCATAATAAAGCGCGCCGATCAAATGCTGAATGCTGTCACCAAAAGGTTCTTTCCAATAGGCGCTATTCCCCATAATGAAAGATGGCTCAAAAATCGTAAGCGCGTAAACGGCCCCGATGAATAGAGCCACCCATATGTCATATCTATTTTTAAATAGTTTCATAAATCATCTGAAAAGCTACCGGCATTTTTTATCAAATATCCTTTCAATCGAAAGATGAAGAAGCTTCGCCATTCCGCGGATAATCTCCAGACGTGGAATCTTGGAGCTGCCCGCCTTTCGATAATGAAAATAAATGGGAATCTCCGCAAGCTTCAGTCCGGACTGGTGAAACCGATAAACAGACTCCATAAAGAATGAGTAGCCCTGATTATGCATCTTTTCAAAATTTACTCTGGCAAGAGCGCTCACACGAAATGCGCGATAAGATGTAGTGAACTCATGAAGCCGAATGCCCAGTAGCAGATGTGCGGCCGCGTTGGCTGATACGCTTAACACCTTTCTGTAACCCCTGTAATCGCAACCCCCTCCGGACACATACCGGGCGCCGATTACAAAATCGGCTTCAGCCAGTTTTCCAATCAACCTGGGTATGTCTGCCGGATCATGGGAGTGATCGGCATCCATCGTAACCAATACATCATAACCGTGTTGGACAGCAAAAACCATTGCCAGATAATGCGCTGTTCCAAGGCCAAGTTTTTTGGGGCGATGCAAGACCGTAAGCTGCTTTTTAGCAGCAGCTATCTGATCGAGCAGCGCACCTGTGCCATCCGGCGAGTTATCGTCAACTGCCAGGATATCGGCATCAGGAATGGCATTCCAAATCTCATCCAATAATGACTGGATGTTATCTAGCTCATTGTATGTTGCTGTGAAAACTAATGTGCGAGGCAAACCGGTTAAGCTGTGTGGTTGACTAAAAATAGAACCGTCCTCAATTGTTTCTTTAAATCAAGTCGGGAATGATCTATCCGCAACTTGTTTTGAATATTATGATTTAAACTAATAAGATTCAAGTTATTTTTATAAAACTTAAGGGCGTCCCCATTGGTCCCTTTTATAAGTTAGAGCCAGCGTTTCACATATAACAGGAGGTGCCCAAACAGTTTTCTCCACCACGGGCGTTGTGGGCAATCATCGATGGTTAATTCTTCAGCATGGGTCAGGTCGTCGAGGAATTGGTCCGCAATGGTTTTCTTTGTCTGGGGTAAAGAGACGACGATTTCAGCTTCCAGATTTCGAAAAAAACTCAGATAGTCAAGATTGCTGGAGCCGACCGTTATCCAGTCATCCAGAATCATAATTTTTGCGTGCAGCACGCCGCCCGTATATTCATAAATTCTGACGCCGGCCTTCAGAAGCGCTTGATAAAACATAGCTGACGCCCATGGCATGAAAAACATATCCGAGTTTCCGGGAAGCAGTATCCGGACGTCAACACCCCGCCGTGCCGCTTTTTTCAGATATCGGAGAACAGGGGCAATGGGCACAAAATAGGCGTTGGTGATCCAGATGCGTGTGTGAGTCTGAGCCATACGCTTTAACAGATCAAGGCGCAATTGGCGCCGATGCATGTGATTTAAGCGGAAAGTCATCGGCGAGAATATCTGCCTGGGTATCAGGGATCGGTCATTGTCCCAGGCACCGTTGAAGGCATACAGCAAATGCTCCAGATTCAGTCCTTCCAATCGCAATGCCATGTCGCGCCAATCCTGCCCGCCCTGTGAAGCCGAAAGATGGAGTTGGGAGACATTGAAGCTGCCCACCCAGACAAGGCGTTGATCAATTATGCATATTTTGCGATGATTGCGAATGTGGATGCTCAAAAGCAGACGTTGAAACTTGGTCAACCATGGAAGACGTGGTACTGCCAATTCCCAGTGGCGGACATTCCAGGGAAGAGGATGATAAATGCGCACATGCACACCTGCATCACTCAATTGCCGCGCCAGCGCGCCGCTCGATTTAGACGAACCGGCGCCATCCAGCAGAAGCCGAACCACAACACCCCTGCGGCTTGCCGCAGCCAGATGTTCGGCAACTTTCCTGCCCAGGGGATCCAGATCAAATATATACGTTTCAAAATCAATATGGGAAGCGGACTGTTCGATATCCTGCATTAGCGTCGCATAGTACAGGCCTGCTTCGGTAAAAACAGTTTCTTTGATCTGTACAATTTGCTGTGACATTGTAAGTGGGGCCCTTAAGAAATTAAGTTACTGTCCGATGAGTTGGTAGCCATTCTCTCGAGCAACTGACAGTCGACACACTTATCAATATTGATATGGCACTATTTTCCCGCCGCCTCATACCTCTCGCGGTTCGGTAAGCAATTTTATGCCTTCAAGAACTTCCATTATCCTGCTTTGTGACACTTGCCCTATTTTTTCAATCAAGTCCGTCTTGTTGACAGTGAAAATTTGGGAAATATTGACGGTGCTTTTTCTGGGAAGATTCGCTTCGCCTTTGTTCAACAGCACATTGCCAGGGGCCTTTGCTCGGTTAAGATTTGAGGTCAGAGAACAAACGACAACCGTGTTGATTCGGCTGGCATTAAATAAATTGTTTTGAATGACGATATGCGGATGTTGATATCCCGGCTCTGAGCCTTTGGGTTCAGAAAGGCTAATCCAATATATTTCACCTTGTTTAATTACCATGATTCGTGCTCAATAATTTTCCCGTGTTTGATGCGCATGGCTTTTGATATTGCTTTTTCTTCCTTGCCTGGAAAGTCTTCATACGCTTTATTCAACTGCTCAAGTAAGGATTGATTTTCCCGTATTTTTAAAAAGTCCTGTACAGCCAGGGAAAATACCTTGCTTCGGGAAATATGCAAGTCACTAGCTAATCGATTGACTTTTATAAGCAATTCTTCATCTAATGATATCGCTGTTTTTACCGCTTGCATGAAACACCTCCAATCTTTCTAACTTAAGTTATACCATATATTATACCCATGTCAATACTATTATTCTTATTCTTGACACCCAAGCGAAGTGATAAGGTACGTCATCCGCCAACCCACTTGACAACCGGAAAATGATAACCATATATAGGGTCGCAACGATCATATATAAAATCGTTATATCAAATAAAAATCAATAATATATAGCAGGAGGCATTATGGCAGGAAAGAAAAAGACCCATCAGTTTAAAACAGAAGTTCAGCAGCTCATGAATATCATCATCAACTCTCTGTATTCGCACAGGGAGATCTTTTTGAGGGAACTCGTCTCCAATGCGTCCGATGCTCTCGACAAGCTGCGGTTCAAGGCGCAGACGGAGTCCCACATTATGGGTACGGACACGGAACTGAAAATCAAGATTACCCGGAATAAGGAAAAGCAGACACTGGAAGTATCGGATAACGGCATCGGCATGACCTATGACGAGGTTGTAGAAAATATCGGGACCATCGCCAAGAGCGGGACGGCAGGATTTCTGGAGGCCGTGGGCGCCGCGAAGACCCAGGGAGTTACACCGGAGTTGATCGGCCAGTTCGGTGTCGGCTTCTACAGCGCCTTTATCGTTGCCGAAAAGGTGACCCTGACAACGCGTGCCGCGGGAAGCGACAAGGGATGCCGGTGGGAATCCGCCGGAGACGGCTCTTATACCATTGAAGAATTCGATAAGGAAACCCGGGGAACGACCATCACCCTGCAATTGAAAAAGGTAGATGCCGACGATCAGGATTTCACCGACGAATGGACCATCCGCGGCATCATCAAGCGGCACTCGGACTTTGTAGGTTATCCCGTCGTCATGGATGTAGAAAAAACGGAACCGGTTCTGGACGCGGACGGAAAACCGGAGGAGGGCAAGACTAAAAAAGTCATCCTGGAAGAAACCCTCAACTCCATGAAGGCCATCTGGACGAAGGACAAGAATGAGGTTACCGAAGAGGAACACAGCGAATTCTATCAGCACGTCAGCCATGACTGGAATCCGCCTTTGGCCCACCTCCACCTGAAGCTCGAAGGGACGACGGAATACAGCGCCCTTTTGTACATCCCCTCCAAGGCACCCTTTGATCTCTTCAGTCATGAGCAGAAGCACGGGATACAGCTCTATTCCAAGCGGGTCTTCATTATGGAAAACTGCAAGGAATTGATGCCTCAGTACCTTGCCTTCGTGAAGGGCGTAGTCGATGCCCCGGACCTCAATCTCAACGTCAGCCGCGAGATCCTCCAGCAGGATGCCCTCGTCCGGAATATCAAGAAGAACCTCGTCAAGAAGGTGCTGGATCTCCTGGCCTCGATGGAGCAGGAAAAATACGAGACCTTTTACAAGGAATTCGCTTATATCTTCAAGTCGGGGATCTCCCAGGATTTCGATAATAAGGATAAGATTGCCGACCTGCTGCGCTACAAGACAACAAAATCCGACGGAAAATGGGTTTCGCTTGCAGATTACGTTGCCCGGATGAGCCCCGACCAGAAGGACATTTATTATATCACCGGCGACAGCCTGACCACGCTGATCAACAGCCCCCATCTTGAAGCGCTGAAGGAAAAAGATATCGAAGTCCTTCTCATGACGGATCCCATCGACGAGTGGGTCATCCGGGACCTCCATGAGTTTGAGAAAAAGACCTTCAAGAGCGCGGAGAAGGGGGATCTCGATCTGGACAAAACGGATGATAAGAAAAAAGAGGAGTACATCACTCTGTTTGAATTTCTCAAGTCCAGTCTCACTGAAAAGGTGAAGGACGTCAAGCTCTCCACGCATCTGAAGAATTCCGCAGCCTGTCTTTCAGGAAATGACTTTGACATGAGTGGCTACATGGAGAAGATCCTCAAGGCCAGCGGCCAGGACGTGCCGCCAAGCAAGCGGGTGTTGGAGTTGAACATGGACCATCCCCTCCTTGTGAAGATCAGGGGAATTTACGAGAAGAACAAGGAAGCCGACGCGCTCAAAGATTACGCGGCGTTTCTGTATGATCTGGCGGTTGTCTCCGAGGGAGGAAAACTTGACGACCCGTCAAGATTTAACAAGATGATCGGCAATCTGACAGCCGGCGCCATCGATTAATAAGGAAGTGGAAAATGAGATCTCTGATTTCAAGGCCGAGTCAAGAAGGTTCGGCTAAACATTGACTCGACCTGGCAGGCTATATAATAAAGCCCGGTCGCTTTCGCCGGGCTTTATTATTTTGAATGATCAAATTGATTCGAACCGGAGGCCAGGCGTTGCTACTGAAGGCGACGTCGCCGACTTGGATACTTGTATGAAGTATGTCGTAAAAAGTGCTTTGGGCAACAGGCCGTTTAATCTTGATATTTCAGGAATGCAGGAGACAATAGCAACAATATAGGATGTCCCCATAATTCGCATAATTCATTTTCCCATCCACAACATTACCTCGGCTACAAATGTAAATCCTAATAAAATCATTTATTCAAGCGCTGCTGCCAGCAGAGGTGAATCCTTGGACTGAAGCATTCCGTGATGGAAATAGAAACGTCATCATTTTATCAAGAGAATATTGACAAATATAAATATACATATTATATAGTCTGCAAATATATTAACTAACATACTTAAGGCTGTTGGTTGCAAGAGAATCGATTTGAATAAGTTCAAAATGGCATTTAAGAAACTGACGAGTTACGGAGTATAAAATGGACAGCATTCTCAAGCTTCAAGCCGATATCTGTAAAATATTCGCCAATGATAAACGTCTGAATATTATCAATTTGCTCAAAGACAAAGAAATGTCCAATAGCGAATTAATGCAGGAGACCGGCCTGAGCAAGGTGACCATGTCTCAGCACATGAACGTTTTAAAATCGAAAGGCGTCATTGATGTGCGACGGGAAGGTGTCCAATTATATTATCGGATCGCCAATCCGAAAATCATTCAGGCCTGCACCCTGATGAGAGAGGTTCTGGTGGAACAGCTTATGGAAAAAGAAAAGGTGGTTTCCCGACTGGTGAAAGCGTCCAGCAAAAAATCGTAGAAGATGCAAGGCGGCAAAGACCGTGCCCTGGACGTTGAACCCATGGGTAAGTATGCGCTTGCTGCGCTGGATTAAATGCTGGCACTGATCTGCAACCTGTTTGTTTAAAAGATTTCAAAACTTCCCCGAAAAGATTGAGAAAGGAGGGATGGCGTCATTTTAAAGTCAATCAACGATCAAGGGGATGCATGATATTTCCAATAAAAAGAAACTCTAAGGAGACGTTATGAAAAAAAATGTTATTTTCTCTTTTTTAGTTATGACGGCGGTGATGTTTGTTGCCGCCAATGCTTACGCCACAAACGGCATGCGAATGATCGGCTTCGGCCCCGTACAAAACTCCATGGGCGGAGTCAGCGTGGGGCTGCCGTTGGATGCTGCCTCAGTACTGACCAATCCGGCGGGTATGAGCGTTCTGCCGGGACGTATCGATTTCGGCGCCTCATATTTCAAGCCTTCGGTTGAGTATAAGGCAACGGGCGCCGGTCCCGGGGTGGTGACAAATGATGGCGCGACAATTAGTTCTGATCGAGGAGGCTCACCGGTTCCCGCCTTTGGTCTGATTATTCCCATCAATGATAAATTAAGATTTGGCATAGGCGCATACGGTGTGGCCGGCATGGGCGTTGATTATGCCTCAAATCTGTACAGCAGTGTTACCTATACCTCTTACTCACAAATGCGTTTTGCACCGGGGCTGTCCTATAAAATTAACAACATCGTATCGGTCGGCGCTGCGGTCAATATTATGTATGCAACCATGGAATATAATGTGGCCGGCGCAATGGGCCAGCAGCCGCATATGGGGGCATCGTCTTTTGGCTATGGGGCAACGATTGGTGTTTTGGTAAAACCGATTGAAATGATCCAGATTGGATTAGCCTATGAAACGAAAAGTTATTTTCAGGATTTTTCCTTTAACACTGCGGCAGGGACAGATAAGATCGAGTTTAATCAACCCTCGACAGCCACCTTGGGTTTAGGCATAAAGCCTGTCAAAGACCTGCTCATTGGTTTTGATGTGCAATGGATACACTGGGCGGAAACCAATGGACAGAACCTCCCCAACTACACGGCCAACGCCAGTTCGGCCATGCCCTGGAATTTAGATTGGAGTGATCAGTTTGTGTATAAAGTGGGTGTTCAGTACACCGTTCATCCGATGGTGGCTTTGCGCGCCGGTTATAACTACGGTAAAATGCCTCTTAATACCGATCGCGCATTTGAAAATATGGCGTTCCCCGCCGTTTCCGAGCATCACTTTACCGCAGGCGTTGGGCTTAATCTCACCAAACAGTTCACGATTAATATTGGCGGCATGTATTCACCTGTCGCGAAAATCAACGGCGCCAATGTCATGCAGCAGGGGATTGTGTCGTATGAAACACAGATGTCGCAGTACTCCATTGACATGGGGCTTACCTACACTTTTTAAACATATTTAAATTGACGCGGCAGGCGGCACAGTCTGCCGCGTCAATCGGAAGCATCAGGGAAAATTCAATACTGAGTAAGGGAAACAGGAGATTATTGATCATGAAAAGAATCCTGATCATCGGGGCGGGGACAGCAGGCACCATGATGGCCGTCCATCTGTCACGCAAGCTAAACGGCAAAGAGTGGACCATCACGATCCTGGACAAGGATGAGAATCATTATTACCAGCCCGGGTATCTTTTCATCCCGTTCGGAATCTATACAGATAAGGATGTAATCCGGAAGGGTGCGAAATATATACCGGCAGGCGTCGACTATCTGCTGGTCGAAGCCGAGCAGATTGATTACGACCGAAACCAGGTGAAACTCAAGGATGGCCGTGAGATCGCCTATGACATCCTGATCATTGCCACCGGCACCCATATCCATCCCGAAGAAACCCAGGGCATGTTGGAAAACGGCTGGCGTGAGAATATTTTTGATTTCTACACCGCAGACGGCGCCTGCGCTCTGGGCAGGAAACTGCCCGGCTTCAAGGGCGGCAAAGTGGCGATCCATGTTGCGGAGATGCCCATCAAATGCCCGGTAGCCCCGCTGGAAGTCGCTTTCATGACCGACTGGTATTTCACCAAGAAAGGGATGCGCAAAGACGTTCAGATCGATTTCGTTACCCCTATGGCGGGAGCCTTCAGCAAACCGCTCACGGCCAAGGTCATGGGACACCTGCTCAAAGAGCGGGGGATTAACATGGTGCCGGATTTTGGAACCGAGCATGTCGAGTTCGGTAAGCTTGTCAGTTATGACAACCGCACGGTGGATTATGATTTGTTGATCACCACCCCGACCAACATGGGTGATGCACTCATGGCCCGCTCCGGTCTGGGTGACGATCTTAACTATGTGCCTACAGACAAACACACTTTGCAGGCTTCAGCCAAAGACAATATCTTTGCCCTGGGCGATACCACCAATTTGCCCAGCTCCAAGGCCGGTTCGGTGGTCCATTTCCAGTCAGAGATTCTTACGGAGAACATCCTGAGCTATATTCGGGGCAAAGATCTCAAGGCCAGCTTTGACGGACATTCCAACTGTTTCATCGAATCAGGATACGGCAAAGCTTTTCTTCTCGACTTTAATTATGACGTTGATCCGGTGGAAGGAACGTATCCGCTGCCCATTGTCGGCCCTTTCAGTCTGCTTCGAGAAACGCGACTCAACCACCTGGGCAAGCTGTCTATGAAATTTGTCTATTGGAATATCCTGCTCAAGGGTATCCCTGTACCCGGTATTGCTTCAAAGATGGGCAGGGCAGGCAAGATCATTCCGGAGAGCACATCAAAATAATAACGGATCGGAAAACCGATTTTTACAAAGGAGGTCACATGGCTACAAAAGAAATTGCAGGAAAAACAATTAGTGTAACGGAAGACGGGTATCTCACCAATGCGTCCCAGTGGACACGCGAGGTGGCGCAAGCCATTGCCGCCGAAGAAGGCATTGCCCTGACGGATGCACACTGGAAAGTGATAGACTTTTTGAAAAAAGATTTTGCCGCAGCCGGTGTGCTGGCATCCATGCGGCGGATTAACAAGACCGGCGGTATTCCCACCAAGGAACTGTATGATCTGTTCCCGGACGGACCGCTCAAAAAGGCCGCCCGCATCGCCGGGCTGTCCAAGCCCACAAGCTGCGTATAGCAAGGAGAATACTATGGCTGACGAAAAGATTAAGAAAGTATCAATCATCTGTTCCAAAGGTTCTCTCGAAGGAATCTATCCGGCCTTGATCATGGCCAACGGCGCCCGTATGGAAGGGATCGCAGTAAACCTCTTTTTTACCTTCTTCGGAATGGATGCCATCACAAAGAAGAAAGTAAAAAAAATCAAGGTCGCTACGGTGGGCAATCCGGCCATGGGCATCCCGACGATCATCGGCGCGATACCCGGCATGTCTGCAATGGCCACCAAAATGATGCAGAAGAAAATGGACGCGCTTGATATTCCGGCCATTGATGAATTCATCGAGATGATCAGCGCGGCCGGAGGGAAGCTTTATGCCTGCAAGGCCAGCGTCGATATGTTCGACCTTAAGAAAGAGGACTTTATGGACGAGGTTCAAAGTATCATCACTGTAGGCGATTTCTATGAGCTCGCTGCAGGAGGACAGATCATTTTCACGTGATGTCGCACAAAATAAGCGATGTCATGCCGCCGATGACTTGCCTGACCGGCAAGGCCGGATGAAACCGACATGAGCGCTTTGTTTGTAGTTTAACACGAATAAGTTGACAGGAAAAAAGCCGCCTCAGCCCGTAAGGGTTAAGGCGGCTTTTCCCATTTCTTGCTGATTCGCAGATGAATCGGACCGGAGGCCAGGCGTCAATAACTTGTCCCTGTCATCCAGGCTTTGCGGATCAACCGTCCGCATTTTGCGGAGTCGTAGCCTTGCCCCGGACTGTCTTTGCGGGCTACGATGCCATAGTAACTGCGACTTTTGTCCACCCAGGGATAGAAACCGAAAGCTCCGGTGCTGCTGAAGGCGCCGTCGCCGACCAGGGGGTCGTCTTCCACCCAATGTCCAATGGAATAGCGCCAGCTTTCCGTCAGCGGAATGGGAGTAACCAAGGCTTCTCCCGGCGGGCAGGTGTTAGGATTGGTGCATACGGCATGACTCCCCAGTAGAATACCCATCTTGAGCGCACCGGTCAGCAGCTTACGCAAGAAGCGGGCGTAGTTGGCAGGTGTCATCTCAACGCCGCCTGCCAGTTGCGGCTGTGTGTAACCCAGTGCGATGTCGGCGCCGAGCTGTGATTGTATTTCGGCAGCCAGGGTGGCATTGTTCAGGCCGCCCAGACCCAAAAGGCTTGCGTGTTTTTGCATATGCCCACCGTCGTAGTAAAATTTGCCGTCGTTTTCGCTCGAGTAAAGACCATTATCCGAAAAGTTCAGACATTCATTGACCGTCTGGCCCGGCAGGCAGATCGAGAAATTGGTATAGCCGCTATGGAAATTCAGGAATTTGATATCGTCCGCGCTGAGCGCCGAGTTCTTGCGCTGTGCCACATAGGCGGCATATAGCCATTTTGATGCGGAAGCGACGCTCATCAGCGAGTCTGCGGTGTAGCCCTCCTCTTCGGCATCATTTACAGAACCGGACGCGAGCGCGGCTGAAGCGTTGCCAATCTCCCAGTAGAAAGGTTGGATGTCTTTGCAGGCGTTACCGGTGTTCTGCGCGGTGGTGGTGGCCGCGCTGATGCGCTGAGCAGGGGTTGGCGGGTTATTGCCGGGCGGGGACTCTCCGCCGCCGCAGGCTGCAAGAAAAAGAATCAGTAATCCGGCTACAGAGATCTTGCGAAGTACGTTTATGACGGTTGAAACAGTGCAAGTATTTGGTTTGGGTTGATGCACCATGGACGAATCCTTCTTTTTTATTTTACGAGAGCATAGTAAGAACGGATTGATCTGTCAATTGAATATGCCACTGCGCGCCATTTTCCGGTTGCGCCTTTTTATTTTAAAAATGATTGATCCGTCAGTTTCTGAAATGAGATGAAGTGTCGCCCACCAGGACCCGATGGGCGACACTGTATCCCATCTGCTACCTTCTGACTCTTCTTATGCGACCGTTTGTCGCAATCGACTTTACAGTCCTCCGTCCACATGTGATTATGCCTCACATCCAAGAGAGGGGATAGGTATGAAGCTGGACGGGTTTATATTGGGATTAAGCAATGGTGCGGCCTGCATGGCCTATTGCGCGCCTGTGTTAATTCCCTATCTGATGGGAGAAGGCAGGGGCATTGTCCGCAATGCCTGGTTGACCTTCCAGTTTCTGCTGGGGCTGGGCCACATCCGAAAAAACTAATGGCAACCATGGGGACGGTCACAGGAATTAAGTTTTGTGTCCCTATAATTCAAGTGTTATGGCACCAGAATTTTTATGGCCCCGTAATTTGACATTGCGAGCCGCCTCTCAGGCAGTTTGGCAATAGCTCCTAGTTCTAGTTGAATTATCACTGAAGCAGAGTGTAAAGGGATTTGCCATGCATCATTAAATAATAGAAATGGTTAACTGGCGGCTGAAAACTTATATTTCAAGACCCGACCCTACTTGTGCGACCCTACTTGTGCTTTTATGTGATCATCTCGGGATTCACTATACAACGGCTGGCCGAGCAGTGATGCATTCGCATTCGGATAAAATATGATATCACAAGACCTGGCCCCGAGTTCTTATGAACAGGATATTCAACCTTGCCTACCCATACTTTAAAGTTTTGATCAATGGTTACCGATTATGAGATATATGGCATCTCTCGTACAAAAATAAGAGGACAATGACTTTTATTCGTTCGAGCCAATTCGGCATAACTTCAACAAAAGACACGTACAGCTTTAATGCAAACATCGACTTGCGCGCAAGGACCGACGGATTTACGTTAATTGAACTGATTATTGTTGTTGCCATATTAAGTACACTTATGGGAATTGCTATTCCCTTGTTTACATCATATGTGGATAGGGCCAAAGTCGCCAGGGCTATAGCGGAAATCAAGTCTATTGGGACGGAAATAATCATTTTTGAAACTGAACATGTCCGGTTCCCGAACAGTCTTGCGGAAATAGGGCTTGGCGGTCTAAAGGACCCTTACGGCAACCCCTACCAATATATGCGTGCCCCAAGTGAGAACAAGGGACCAGAAAAAGCTAAAATGAGAAAAGACCGCAACTTGCACCCGGTTAATACGGATTTTGATCTATACAGCATGGGCAAGGATGGCGAAAGCGCTGCCCCATTCACGGCGAAAGCAAGCCAGGATGACATTGTCAGGGCGAATAACGGCGGATTCTTCGGCCTGGTTTCTGCATACTAAAGCATACGGAGGATAGAATGCAAACCGGTATTTCGATATTCAAAAGTAAGGTGGCCAAACGAATTTTTCTACTGTTTCTCCTCTGTGCCATGCTTCCCATTGCGGTTATATCCTATGTATCCTTTACCCAAGTGTCCACCCAGCTAAGAGAACAGAGCATGGCTCGTCTTCAAAGCATGGCCAAAACCCATGGGCTCAGTATTTTAGAACGGTTGACCTTTCTTGAAATGGATCTGGACTTTATTGGATATCATTCGCAGGAATGGTCGAAAAAGCACGACGGACTCAAACTGAATGACTCCTATATCATGAAAATTCATAAACACTTCAATGGGATTAGCTTTGTCAGTGCGTCAAACACTGTCCGCCCGCTGATCGGGAAAATAAATCCACTCCCCGACAACTTCCGGGAATCTATTACTCGGGCTGGTTCTTCAAAATCACTTGTTTTTTTCGCGCCCGGCGAAAAAAACATCGCACGAGTGTTTCTGGCAAAAACAATATCCGCCCCCGGTGGAGCTTCCGGAATTCTGGTGGGGGAGGTAAACCCGGATTACCTCTGGGGGACAGGAGATGAAAATCTTCTCCCCGCCATGACCGACGCCTGTGTGATGGATCAAATGAGGACCGTGTTGTTCAGTCGTTTTTCGATACCGGAGCAGCTCTCGCACCAGATTCGTTTTGATATCACCAGTGCCGAAAACAGAAGCCTGGAATATTCATTCGAAAACGAAGACTATTTCGTTGGATACTGGCCCATGTTTTTGAAGTCCATGTTTGATGGACCGAACCTGATTGTGATATTGAGAAACGTCAAGGGGGATGTATTCGCACCGCTTTCCCATTTCAAGGTGCTGTTTCCGCTGGTCACCCTACTGGCTTTCTGGATTGTGCTCCTGCTCAGTATAATTTCAATCCGGAGAAACATGGTGCCGCTTGAAACACTCAAAGCCGGTGCCCTGCGTCTTGCCCATCGGGATTTTGATACCAGAGTGACCGTTTCAAGCGGGGATGAATTCGAAGATGTTGCCGACGTCTTAAATGCCAGCGCCATCCAACTCGGCCGGCAGTTTCATGCTATGGAAGCCATGTCGGAAATAGACAGTGCAATCCTTTCCTCTCTGGACATCCATAAGATCATCAATACATCACTTAAACGCATGAATGCCTTTTTCGCCTGTGACGGTATCAGCGTCAGCCTAATCAGGTCCAGACGACCCAATATTTTTCAAACGTTCAGCTATCTTTCCCATAAGACAGACAACATCATTGAGGAATATCTCACGGTTTCTTCTGACGATAAACAAAAACTCATGACACAATCCGATTTTTTCATGGTTGATGTAAAAAACGTAACACCGTCTTTCCTGTCGGATGTTGCCTGCAGGGAAGTAAAACATTTCCTCATTTTACCGCTGTTTCTCAACGGTACCCTCAACGGTATTATATCTCTGGGGCATCTTGAAGCGCATCCGTATGCCGAAGATGACATCGCCTATGCTAGAAGACTCTCTCGCCAAGTTTCGACAGCTCTTTCAAATGCCTTCCTGGTGGAAGAACTCGAAATCCTCAATTGGGGAACACTGGAAGCCCTTGCAAGAACAGTTGATGCTAAATCGAAATGGACCTCGGGCCATTCCGAAAGGGTGACGGAACTGTCTGTAAAAATTGCAAGAGTGATGGGATGCAATGACAAACAGATCAATGACCTGCATCGGGCAGCGTTTCTCCATGACATCGGTAAAATCGGGGTTCCCCTGTCAATTTTGGATAAACCCTACCAGTTGACTAAAGAAGAATATGAGGTAGTCAAGGCACATCCGGCTATCGGGGCCAAAATCCTTGAGCCCATTGAAGCGTATATGGACATAATACCAATCGTCATTCAGCATCATGAACGTTTTGACGGGAATGGATATCCGCTGGGCCTTTCCGGTGAGCAGATAAGCCTAGGCGCCAGAATTCTGTCTGTTGCGGATGTGTATGATGCCCTCGTTTCAACCAGACCTTATCGACTGGGGTGGGTGCAAGAAAAAGCAATCCAACTGATCACCGATGAATCGGGCAAGCAGTTTGATCCGAAAGTCGTGGAAGCCTTTTTTTCCGCTGTTTCCTGGTCAATTGACGACGTCTTGAAAAAAGAAAGTGGAATTTGATGAAAATAGGACAGTAACACTTTAGGTAACAGTTTAGTCTCTTTTGCGACCGGGGTCGTTGTCAGCTTGAAGGGTAACAGTTTAGTCCCTATTTCGTTGGTCAAATAAATCATCAACTTGAAAGAAAAGAAATGGGGTCAGGTCTTGCGATATCGGCTCAAAGAAATAGCTGATCATCTCAGGATTCACTATACAACGGCTGGCCGGGCGGCGATGCATTCAGATAAAATATGATATTTCAACGGCCTGTTGCCCAAAGCACTTTTTTACAGCATGCGTTCTGCAAAGAATTGATATCCTCTGTCTGAGGACAAAGCGTCTTCGGAAAATCTGAAAACAACATTTCGGATATTTAAAAACGATAAATAAGAGCAGAAAAACCGCTTTTGGGTTGCGGGTAATGTGCAGGACAGTGCCATGCCTCGTTCTTTCCCGTAAGCAAGAAGCACCATGATGTTTTGCACGGTTGATGTGAGATATTCCTGAATACGAACACGCCATAGTCTTCGCCAACGGGCACGCTTGAAACCGTATCGCGTTGCACGGGCAAAAGACCGCTCCATAAGATGCTGCCTAATCCGGATGTCTCTTTTAGACTTTTCGGATTGCGCGGCGTTTCGCATTTTGTCTAAATCGTCCTGGAGACGATGCCTTTTTAGCAATCTGCCGGATTTCGAATTCCGGTAAATTCGCGTCACCTTGTTGACCTTAATAATTGAGGGGATTAAAACAATAAGGGGCCGGTTGTAGTTAATTCAGTTATCGTCAGTCTATTTCAATTAAATAGAACGTCCCTATTATTTCGTGTCCTGCCTGCGCGCGCACCTTAGTGTTCCCCCTATGACGGCTCTTCATGCGTCAGGCAGTGGATGGTTCCCAGTCCCCAGACCAGATCGACGGCGTGAATCCCGACAACCTCTCTGTCGGGGAAAAATCCTTTGATAATATTGAGGGCGATCCGGTCATTCGGATCGTTGAAGGTCGGAACAAGGACGGCGGAATTGGCGATATAAAAATTCGCATAGCTTGCCGGAAGGCGCAAATCTTCAAAGTGCAGGGGCTTCGGCATCGGCAGATCAACCACGTTTAGTTTCGAGCCGTCTTCGAGCTTCGCGTCTTTTAACCGGGCATAATTTTCGTCCAGTATGGCCTTATTTTCATCCTCGGGATAACTTCTTTGCACAGCAAGACGGTATTGTGGCTGACGAAGCGACACAGGTCATCCACATGCCCGTGCGTGTCGTCGCCTGCGGTTCCCTTGTTAAGCCAGATAATATTTTTGATGCCCAGAAAATCCGAATGGGGGAGCGGTTGAATTTCAAAATCGACATTCCTGATATTCTGCGGGGACAGCCCTTTCCACCGATGCTCTTGCAGCCGCTGGTGGAAAATGCCGTCAAGCACGGGCTCGAACCTAAAATGGATGGCGGCGAAATATTCATCAGGGTAAGCCGGGATCATCAATTGCTGAAAGTTGAAGTCACGGATACCGGTCTGGGTTTTTCGTCTTTGAACGCATGCGGAGTCGGTATGGCTAACGTCCGGGATCGCCTGGGACTTATTTTCGGCGATCAAGCAAAATTGATGATTGAAGAAAATAATCCTTCCGGTGTAAGAGCAATCATCGAGGTGCCATTAAATGATTAAAGCCATCATTGCCGATGATGAAAAAGAACTGAGGGTTTATCTTCGTCATATGCTTACCGACGTCTGGCCGGAACTGGAAATCATGGGCGAGGCGGCCAATGGCCGGGAAGCGCTGGAGCTGGTCGATGCCGAAGCGCCGCAGATTGCTTTTCTGGATATCAAGATGCCGGGGCTTACCGGACTTGATGTCGCCAAAAAAATCGCTGACCATTGCCATATCGTTTTTGTAACGGCGTATGATCAGTATGCCGTTGAGGCGTTTGAACAGGAAGCGGTGGATTATCTGGTCAAACCGGTGACCAAAAAACGATTGGCGCAAACAGTTGATCGTTTGAAAAAGCAGCTACAGACATCTGTTGTGCCGCCGTCCGGAATTTCAGATATGATTTCTCAGGTTCTGGCCCGTATTCAAACTCAACCCCATGCAAATTACCTGCAATGGATTAAAACGCAGCATAAAGAAAGCGTCCGCTTTATTCCTGTGGAAGATGTCGATTATTTTCAGGCCGAGGATAAATACACCATTGTGATAACGGCGGCAGGAGAATTCCTGATTAAAACGAGCATCAAGGAACTGACCCAGGAACTTGATCCGCAAAAGTTCTGGCAGATCCACCGCGCGACCATTGTCAATGTCTCTAAGATTGAAGATGTAAGCAAATCGCTCACCGGGCGCGGTGTCCTGAAACTGAAAAACAGAAAAGACGCACTCACGGTCAGCCGTCAGTATTTGCAGCTCTTCAAGCAAATGTAAAAAACTAAGCGGTGGTCCGGGGTGATCAATGCAGCGACTAACGGAGAATACATGATTCGTAAAATACTATTGTTTGTCCCGCTCTTTCTGTTTTTATGCATTTGCCTGGGATTGCTGTATTTTTACTTTGATTTCACCACCGGCAAAAAGAGTGCGGAAAAATCATGGGAGGAAAGAAAGATGCTTGGTCTTGCGCAGCAATTAAAAAATGAGGTGCTATGAGATATTGCATGCTCGCAATGCTATGGATAACGTATTGTGCGCCTCACAGTGCGCTGATCAGTATAACTTTTACCAATTATCTCAAACAGAAGGCGGGTAAGGGCTTTCGCTTTTACAGATTGTTCTATAATATTTTTTCTGTAGTGACACTGATTCCGATTGTTGTTTATACATTATCCATAAAAACACAGCCTTTTTTCGTTTGGGACGGTTACGTACTCCCCATCAAATATATTCTCATAGTAGCCGGTTTTCTTTTCATCATCATGGGAGCACGGTGTTATAGCTTTACTCAGCTTGCCGGAATCAGACAAATCAAGGAAGGCGTCGATCCTAACCTGATCAATAAAACCGGAGAGCTGTCCTCACGTGGTATATCAGGTGTTGTCAGGCACCCGTTATATGCGGGCGTATTCCTATTGATCTGGGCCAGGGATCTCGATGCCGTTTATTTTATTGTCAATATCATCTTGAGCGCATACCTGATCATAGGAGCTATTCTGGAAGAACGCAAGCTGGTGCTGGAATTTGGTGACGCTTACCGAGAATATCAAAAAAAAGTATCCATGCTTTTCCCATTCAAATTCATCAAAAGAAAACAATCGGACTCTGCATAAATTAATTAAGCTATCCGTTTTCTCATTTCTTTAAGCGATGGTAGTGCCGTTGCAGGAGCGACCCGTATTCAACGTCTGCCTTCTGTATAGCCCGGGCGTTGTGCCGGTCCAGCGTTTGAAGGTTCTGTGGAAGACGCTGGGTTCGGAAAAACCGAGCAGATAGGCGATCTCTTCGATAGGAACGTTCCGGTCCTTCAGGTATGCCTGGGCCAGTTCCCAATAATACCCCTTGACAAAAAAACATGCCTTTCTGTACTCTCTCCGACAGCGTCAATAAGCTCCGATTTTCCGAAGACCAAAGGCGCCTTGTTTCTGAATGGCCAAAAGATCCAGGAACGGAAGGTCGAGAAGGCCGGTGATTATCATTTCCCCTCGCTCAATCCGCAGTGTGGTGAACAGTATACCGTTGTCATTGATCCGGACGGGCAAGTTCAGGAAACCAACAAGAACAATAATTCAAAGGTTGTAACGTTTTCTTGTCCCTGAGGGAAAACACTTGCGGAGCAATAGGGGGCAATTCTTTAATCTTGATATTTCAGGAATGCGGGAGACAATAGGAACAATATAGGATGTCCCCATTGCGCTCCAATCAGTAACTCTTTTGGTTTAATTAAAAACTCAGAACGTAACTTCGGGGGTGAATTCGTGGACCACAAGCAAAAAAAGGACATGCAGAAAAAGACAGCAAGAAAACAGGACAACAAGGGTAAAAAGAAAAGCCAGAAGATACGAGAGTGGGAACAGTCAAAGGGAACCCGTGTCATCCGTCCCGTCTGGTTTGCCGTGGTGGGGCTCACTCTTTCGATGGCGGCATTGGTTTACTGGTTTTTTCTCGGTTAGTTTCAGGCTATTTTTGAAAAGCCACATCCGAAAAAACTAATGGCAACCATGGAGACGGTCACAGGAATTTAGTGTTATGCAACAAATACAGTCGTTCCCTTAATTTATTTCCGCTTTTGTAAATGCTTATACTGAAGAAACCCTGTGTGGGGAGGCTCAACATCCATTTGCCATAAAAGGGCGATCAGCTCTCCGCGATGATGCGTTTCTTCCTGGAAAAAATCGAGCAGGACAACTTCATTTTTGTCCAGCTCTTCGGGAGTCATTTTATTTAAGTTGGCGCCGGCTCTGGATTCCACGTCTTCCAGATATTTGGTTATTTTTTCGATGCTGTCGTATTCGTCATAGTTGACGTTCGGATAATTGCGGTTGCCCTGCAATCCATAATTGATATATGCATCCGCCACAAAGACCATGTGCACAAAGATGTCCTTCAGAGACGGAAAACTGGCGCCACGATCTTTGACGACTTCCGCCCAGGGAAGCCTACTTAAGGTTTCCAGATATTTGTGTCTTAAAAATTGACTGTACGTCAGCAGTTCTAATGTCTTCATCGTTGCCTCCCCTTGAAGATTTGATTACAATTTTAATATATAAGTTTGTAAGTCAACCGCGCCCCATTTATTTAATTATCCTGATTATCGTCCCTAACGATCTCTTCCGTTCCTGTTAAGCAGCCTTTAGAGGCTGAATTTTCTTTATCTCACTTTGATGGGATTGCTGCGCTTCCCAGAGATCATGGGCGCGCTGTGCGTTTAACCAGAATTCAGCCGTATTGCCGAACAAACGGCTCAGGCGCAACGCCATGAGCGGCGTCAGCGCGCGACTCTCTCTCAGTAATTCATTGACTGTCTGACGCGAAACACCAAGCGCTTTGGCAAGACCGGCAACAGTGAGATGATAATCCGGCATAAAATCTTCTCTGAGTATTTCACCCGGGTGCGTGGGCTTTACTTTTCTTTTTCCATTATATTTTATACTCATGTTTTTACCTCATTTAATGATAATCAGTTATTTCAACATCGTGTGCATCACCATCAATGAACCGGAAACATATCCGCCATTGGTCATTGATGGATATGGCATATTGACCGGATCTATCATCCTTTAACGCATGAAAATGATTGCTGGGCGGCACTTTTAAATCTTCGAGGCATGTTGCCAAATCTATATACTCAAGACGCCTTACCGCTCTTTTAAGAATATCCGGCTGAAATTTTTTCGATTTACCGGTAACAAATAAATCATGCGTATGTTTATCGGCAAATGTTTTTATCATAGGTAATGCGTAATGTGTCGCGTGACAATTGTCAAGAAAATATTGTCTTATGGGGTTAATAATCGTCTCAAAATGATATTTGCATTGGTCATCAGTCATTCCGGCGGAGGCTGGAATCCGGGCTTATTTAACTAGACCCCGGCCTCCGTAACCTGATGCCCTGAAGGGCACGCGAGGTCACAAGACCGGGGACGATTGTGTTGTATACTGGTCAAATGTCGCTACTATTATTGGACTGTTAATAAGTAGGACATCTACACATCACACCTATATCCCATGAACGAGCCCTGATCTCTCTGAACACGTCCGAAAAAACATTGACACTTGTCAAAATGATGAGTATGGTCAATTCGACGGTTATCGAAATGAAGAAATTACAAAAAAACGAAGTTGTGAATACGAAGCAATTGGCCAAGGTCATGAAGGCGCTATCCCATCCTAACCGGCTGGAGCTCTATCTTGAAATTGCCAAGAAACACGAAGCAAGTTATCAGGCGGAAAATGAAGAATGTTATGTTTCAGATATCATGTGCTGTCTGAATATCGGCGCGCCGACCATATCGCATCATCTGAAAGAACTGGCCAATGCCGATCTTATCGTTACTGAACGGAGAGGGAAGTTTGTGATAGCCAGAATAAATGCACAGACCCTGCAACAGGTGAAGCAGGCGTTATCCATCAAGACGGAATAGATATTGTTTTAACCTTACGATTCGATAGTTATTAAAAACCATGAAAAGAACATTTATTATTTTATGCATGTTAATTGCGGCATCCGTCATCTATGTTGTTGATGGTGAATCTTCGCCTGTAGATCAAGTTAATCCAACCAGAAAAGAGTCTATGATGAAATCAAAAAATTATCGGGGAGATAAATTTGTCAATCCGATCCCCACAACAATCAGTAAACCGGGGACCATCTCTAGCACAATATGGAAGTGGATCAGCGGCGATGAAGAACGTCAACCTGATTTTAAGATAGAGACATTTAAAACGGATACCGATCAGTTGAATTCTTTACCCGCATCCGGTTTGCGCGTAACGTGGATAAACCATTCTACGGTGTTAATAGAAATTGACGGGAAACGCTTCTTAACCGATCCAATGTGGAGTAAAAGAGCTTCACCTTTTTCCTTTGCCGGACCGAGTCGTTTTTTCGATCCTCCTTTAGAGCTTGATAAGCTTCCGAAAATTGACGGGGTTATTATATCTCACGATCATTATGATCATCTTGATAAACCAACCATCATCCGGCTTGGGAAGCGGGGCGTTGATTTTTATACGCCACTGGGTATTGGAGAATATTTTGAAGATTGGGGCATACCGGCAAAACAGATTCATGAACTGGACTGGTGGGATTCCGTCACGATCGGTGAAAGCCACACGTTGATTATGGCTCCGGCGCGTCATTTCTCCGGCAGAAGTTTATTGAACAGAGATAACACGCTCTGGGCGTCGTGGGTCATTCTCGGTAAAAAACATAAGGTATATTTCGGCGGCGACTCCGGTTACTTTCCCGGTTATAAGGATATTGGAGAAAAATATGGACCCTTTGATTTAACCATACTGGAAATAGGCGCATACCATCCCAACTGGGGTGCCATTCATTTAGGCCCGGTAAATGCTGTGCAAGCACATTTGGATCTTAAAGGGAGAGTATTGTTGCCTGTTCATTGGGGAACCTTTACGCTGGCGCTTCACAAATGGGACGAACCGGTAGAGAAGCTTATAACCGAAGCAAATAGTAAAAATGTTGCTTTGATGCTTCCCAGACCGGGCCAGCCGTTGAGTGTCCCCAACATGGAATATAATTCCGAATGGTGGAGACCTCATAAGATGGCAAAAAAACAATGAATGAGAAAATAACCCGCCTAAATTATTGATAAGAGATAATTTGAAAAAAGGCAATTGCCATAGGAGCAAATTTCTGGGGCAGAGTTCTCGACCTGCGATAAAGTATCCCGTCCCTAGGCGACATTTAAGTCATGAGTCAATGACAAAAGCGTCGCCATGTTCCCTGTCAAGCGCAGTGCAGCTTTTGGCAAGATAAGTGCCTGACGTTCAGTCTCTCTCCATGACATTAAGGTCATTTCACTACCTGTTGTATTTCCTGATGCAGTCAATACAATTCAATGCCGGCGGCAGTTTTTGTCAATTGTGAACAATTGGCATGTCTGTTGCTCTTCCTATGAACGAAACAAGTGCTAAGAAGTATCTTTATTTAGCAGTCATGCATTGTTCACCTGATGAAAGATAACCGGAAACAATCCGGTTGTTCGATTAGCGAAAGGAAAAGGCATATGCTGGCGTCGTTAAAGTTACTCGATCTGATGGCCAACCATTCCGAAGCAATGGCCAGGCTTTGGGCAAAAGATGTTATTAAAAATGCCAAAACTCCCTTTTATCACCGTTACAGTGAAGATCGGATTATTCCGCAGGCAGCTGATTTTTACCGTAAGCTGAGCGGGGTCTATACGCTGAAGAATCCCTATCCCGCGATTAATGAATTCATGTCGAAATACACCGAGGCGCGTTTCAAAGAAGGGGTGCCGCTGCCGGAAGCTCTTTATGCCGTCGTTCTGATGCGCCGCCACATCTGGCTCTTCGCTGAATTTCAGGCCATCTTTATTACGATCACGGAACAACACCAGGCACTGGACTCTCAGACGCGCACCATTTTAATCTTTGACTATATCGCTTATGCCCTGGCGGAAAAGTATGTTTCATTAATGGGAGAAAATCCCAAGAAAAAATAAGACGAGGTGAATGAATCGTGGCCGAACAAATCAATCAAGGAAAGGTTCTATCCATCCGCAGCAGTGTCGTTGACATCCGCTTCCCCGTTGCACCGTCGATACGCAACGTGCTGATAGCAGGTGAAAAGGGTGAATACATTATTGAGGTATTTACGCAGCTGGACAGCAATACCGTCCGGGGCGTTGCGCTCACTCCGACACAGGGATTGGCCCGAGGTGCTATTGTAACCGACACCGGCAAGCCGTTTGAAGTCCCCGTGGGCCAGGCGCTGATGGGAAGGGTGTTCAACGTCTTTGGAAATACGATTGACAAAAAGGGTAACGTCGAAGGTTGTGAACTGAGATCCATTCATCGTGAACCCATTCCGCTTCGTGATCAATCCACCGTATCTGAAATCTTTGAAACCGGCATTAAGGCGATTGATGTTCTGGCGCCGCTGGAGCGCGGCGGGAAAGCCGGATTGTTCGGAGGCGCTGGTGTTGGGAAAACCGTTTTGATCACGGAGATGATTCATAACACGGTTGCCGGCCATGAAGGCATGAGTATTTTCTGCGGGATTGGTGAGCGCTGCCGCGAGGGTGAGGAACTTTACCGCGAGATGGAAGAAAGCGGCGTTTTGGGAAATACCGTTATGGTGTTCGGGCAGATGAACGAACCGCCCGGCGCCCGTTTCCGTGTGGGACATGCGGCGCTGACGATGGCTGAGTATTTCCGCGACGATGCCAAGCAAGACGTACTTTTGATGATTGATAATATTTTCCGCTTCATTCAGGCGGGCATGGAGGTGTCGGGTCTGCTGGGTCAGTTGCCGTCGCGTCTGGGGTATCAGCCGACGTTGGCTACGGAACTGGCGGAACTCGAAGAACGCATCTGTAATACCAAGACCGGCGCCATCACGTCCATTCAGGCGGTTTACGTGCCGGCGGACGATTTTACCGATCCTTCCGCCGTGCATACGTTCGGCCATCTGTCCGCAACCATCGCCCTGTCGCGCAAGCGCGCCAGTGAAGGGCTGTATCCCGCCATCGATTTATTGCAATCCGGCTCCAAGATGCTGATGCCGAATATCGCCGGTGAACGCCATTACAAAATCGCGCAGGAAATCCGCAAGACGCTCGCGGTCTACGAAGACTTGAAAGATATTATCGCCATGCTGGGAATATCGGAACTGTCTCGCGAGGATCAGCGCACCGTTTACCGCGCAAGAAGACTGGAAAGATTTTTTACGCAGCCGTTCTTCGTTACCGAGCAGTTTACCGGCACGGCGGGCAAGATGGTCTCGCGGGAAGACACGCTCAACGGTTGCGAACGCATTCTGAACGATGAGTTTGCCGATTATCCGGAACGCACACTGTATATGATCGGCTCCATAGAAGAGGCGAAGATTGACCATGTTGCTTAAAATCTTGTTACCGGCCGAAGTCATGATGGTGCAGGAAGTCAAAAAGATTGTCGCGGAAGCGGAGAATGGTTCTTTCTGTCTGATGCCCAATCACATTGATTTTGTCGCCACGCTGGCGCCGGGAATCTTCGCATATGAGCTGGCCGCAGGCGGGCAGGAAGTGCTGGCAATGGATGTCGGAACACTTGTGAAAAAAGGATCGAACGTGTTGGTCTCCACGCGCAATGCCGTAAAAGCGCCGGATCTGGGAAAGCTCAAACAGGTCGTCGTGCAGCAATATGACATTATCGATGAGCGGGAAAAAATGGTCCGATCCGCATCGGCAAAATTGGAAGCAAGTCTGATTAGACGTTTTGTAGAATTGAAGTAGGGAGAATGAAGCATGGTTGAGATAAGACGGACATCCAATGGAAAAATGCGCAAGAAAATGGCGGATCATTTTACCGAAGAGGTGGCCAGAAAAGAAGCTTTGCGTCTGAAGGCGATGCGTCACAAGGACGAAACGGTCTGGTTCGGTCTGGGTATGTTCGGCATTGTCGGCTGGGCGGTTGCCATTCCGACACTCATCGGTATTGCACTGGGATTGTGGATCGACCGCAGCTGGCCCAGTCAATATTCCTGGGCGCTGATGCTTCTGATCGCAGGCGTCATCGTCGGATCCATCAACGCCGCCTATTGGGTTCGGAAAGTGCGCAGCAAGATCATCGAGGAAGACTAACATGACGCTGTCCATGTTCATCATATTAACGGCGGCTTTTGTCGCAGGGATCGCGCTGGGGGCGTTTTACTTCATCGCGCTGTGGCAGACGGTGCGCCGCTTGTCCACAACAACCAGTCGCGCGCGTCTGATGCTTGCAAGCTTTATGCTGCGCATGGCGATTCTGCTTGCTGGATTATACTTCGTGATGGGCGGCCATTGGGAAAGGCTGGCGGCAGCCATGCTGGGTTTTATCCTGATACGGAAGATTCTTGAGCATCATCTGGGGCCGCAAAAGGCGCTGGAAGCGGTTCATTAAAAAAGGCGGTTGGAGATCAGCGCCGCGCTAAGGAGTCGTTATGGAGATTGTACAACTCAATCAGATCAGTCCGGATCAGGTCATCCTCTGGAGCTGGGGCTTCATCACCCTCAATGTGACGATTATATATACCTGGCTGGTGATGGCCATTTTGATCTTTATTTCGTGGCTGGCGACGCGCAACCTTTCCTCGGATATTAATGCCTCTCGCTGGCAGCACTTCCTGGAAGTTGTTATTTCGGTCATCCGCGGAGAAATTCAAGAGATGACGAAAAAAGGCGCGGATAAATACATCCCGCTGATCGGTACGCTCTTTTTATTCATCTGCACCTCCAATGTGCTGGTGATTGTGCCGGGGTTTGTCGCGCCGACGTCATCGATCACCACCACTGCGGCGCTGGCGTGCTGCGTATTTATCGCGGTTCCCTACTACGGAATTTCACGAAACGGCGTCTTGCACTACTTTAAGGAATATTTTCAGCCGAATTTTATCTTTTTTCCCTTTCACGTCATGGGGGAAATATCCCGAACACTGGCGCTCACCGTTCGTCTTTTCGGCAATATCATGAGTCACGAAAAAGTGGTGGGGATCCTGCTGGCCGTGACCCCGCTTTTATTTCCCGTCGTCATGCAGGCGCTGGGATTGTTGATCGGCGTGATTCAGGCCTATATTTTCGCGATTCTATCCATGGTGTATATCGCGTCGGCGCTGAGCGCGGAAGAAGAGCATCATCATGCGGAGACTAAAAAAGAAGGCGTAGCCGCCTGAAAAACTTTTTAACAAAGGAGGAGGTTTTATGGACAGCATCAGTATCGTAGCGTTGGCTTCTATTTTTGCCGCGGGTTTGGCAATGGGGATCGGTTCAATCGGACCCGCTCTGGGTATGGGACAGGCCATCGCTCAGGCACTGGCCGCCATTGCACAGCAGCCGGATGAAAGAAACTCTCTGACCCGGACATTGTTTGTCGGATTGGCCATGATTGAATCCATCGCCATCTACTGTTTTGTTATTTCCATGATTTTGATATTCGCCAATCCGTTCTGGGGTTTCATTACAAAGTAGGGGGATGATCCATGCATATCGACTGGTTTGTATTATTTGCGCAAATCTTCAACTTCCTGCTTTTGGCCTATCTCCTGAAGCGCTTTCTCTATGGGCGGATTCTCAAGGCGATGGACGATCGGGAGGCGAAGATTGCCGCGAGGTTTGCCGAAGCCGAAGAATTGAAAGTCAAGGCCAATGAGGCATCCTTGCTCTACGAGCGTCGCAACCAGTTGCTCAATGAGAAAAAAGAGCAGATGCTCAATGAGGCCACGGTGGCCGCCGACGCCAAACGCAAAGAGCTGATGGAAAAAGTCCGCGAGGACGTCGATCAGGTCAAGCTGCGCTGGCAGGACATGCTCGTCCGCGAGCAAGATGCTTTTTTCTACGATCTTCGACAGCGCGCGGCAAAGCAGTTATATGCTACGGCGCGCAAGGCGCTTTCCGATCTGGCTGATGTTGAACTGGAGGATCGGATTGTCGATGAGTTCATCCGGCGCGTCAAGGCGCTCGATGAGGAAAAAAGCGCCCAGATGCGCAAAGCCATTCAAGGCGGCGGCAACCAGGTGATTATTCAAAGCGCCTTCGGCATTACCGGGTCGCGGCAATCACAAATCGAGGAGGCTCTCAAAAAGCAGATCGCAGGCAGTTTTACGATCCGCTATCTGGAGCAGCCGGAGATCGTCTCGGGCATTGAAATGCGCGTGAATGGCCACAAGATCGCCTGGAGCCTCAACGAGTATCTGGAGAGCCTCGTCGAGAGCCTGACGGAAACCCTCCAGAAAGAGGCGCATGCCACATAAACAAGTGAAGCGTGAAGCGTATCTCGTGAAGCGTGCAGGGCGGAAGATAAGATGGCAATGATGTCAGGAGGCATAGAATGAATCAAGATGTGAACCAAGTAGAAAGTCAGGAATTAAAGACCTTTCTGAACGACACGTTCGAAACGATGGACAAGGTCTTGGATGAACAGAATCCTGAATTACGGCAATACGAAGTCGGCACCGTGCAATTTGTCGGCCGCGATATTGCCCGAGTCAGCGGCCTGCCGCATATCCGCGCGGAGGAACTGGTTCGTTTTGCAGGAAACTATATGGGATTGGTTTTTAATATCGATCCGACGGAGATCGGCGTGATTCTGCTCGATCCCAGTGAAAATCTGCAAGTCGGCTCCGAAGTACAACGCACCAAGCGCGTTTTGGACGTGCCGGTGGGTGACGGCCTTCTGGGAAGAGTTGTCGATCCCCTCGGACGTCCGCTTGACGGTTTGGGCGAAGTCAATACGGTTCTGCGCCTGCCGGTGGAAAGACCGGCGCCGGCGGTTATGGACCGCTCTCCAGTTACCGTTCCGCTGCAGACGGGTATCAAGGTGATCGACGCGCTCATTCCCGTCGGGCGCGGCCAGCGCGAATTAATTTTGGGCGACAGAATGACCGGTAAAACGGCCATTGCGGTAGATACGATCATTAATCAGAAGGAAACGGGGATCATCTCGATTTACTGTGCCGTCGGCAAGAAAAGCGCTGATGTGGCCAAGGTGATTGCCGATTTGCGGGATCACGGTGTGATGGGACAATGCATTGTGGTGGTGGCCACAGGCGAAGATACGCCGGGCCTTCAGTTTATTGCGCCATACGCGGCGACGAGCATGGGTGAATATTTCGTGGAGAAGGGACGCGATGTGTTGATTATTTACGATGATCTGACATCACATGCCCGCGCCTACCGCGAAGTGTCTCTGCTTTTGCGGCGTCCACCGGGACGGGAAGCATTTCCCGGCGATATTTTCTATATTCATTCCCGGCTTCTGGAACGCTCGACGCATATGAAGCCGGAATTTGGCGGCGGGTCGTTGACGTCATTACCGATTACCGAAACGGAAGCGCAGGACATGTCGTCTTACATTCCGACCAATCTGATTTCCATCACGGACGGGCAGATTTATCTATCGCCGGTTCTTTTCAGCAAGGGCATTCTGCCGGCCGTGGACGTCGGTAAATCCGTCTCGCGCGTGGGCGGTAAAACGCAGTTGCCGGCCTATCGTTCCGTGGCGGGAGATTTACGTCTGTCCTACTCGCAGTTTGAGGAACTGGAATCCTTCTCGCGTTTCGGCACGAGGCTTGACGATTCAACCCGCCGGACGCTTGAGCGGGGCTGGCGCGTGCGCGAAGTGCTGAAGCAGGGACAATACAAACCGCTGAAAGCCTCCGAACAGATTGCCTCTTTGCTTGCCGTCACCGACGGCGCGCTGGATCTGGTTCCAACGGAAAAGGTGCGCGAGGTGGAGGCGCACTTGCTGAAAGCCGTCAATGAACAGTTGCCGGAATTGTGCGGACGCATTGAAGCAGGCAATAAACTGGAGATGGCGGATCGAGACAGCATTGTCAGTAAAATCAAAACGGCCGTCGGGCCGTATGAAGTGATTGAGGACGCTAATGCAAACAACTGAGTCGCTCAAACGAAGGATGAAAAGCGCGGGGGATCTCCTGTCGGTTGTCAAAACGATGAAGGCGCTGGCGGCGGTGAGCATCCGGCAATACCAAAAGGCGGTTGAATCGCTTTCCGATTATAACCGCACGGTGGAAATGGGTCTGCAAATTGTTCTCAAGGAACGCATGGGGGCGACGATGAAGCGCAAAGACGCCACCATGAAACGTCTGGGTGTGATTGTTTTCGGCTCCGATCAGGGGCTTTGCGGACAGCTCAACGAACAGATTTCCTCGTTTATGCTGGACTATGTAAAAAGCGTCGGGGTGAAAAAGGAAAACCGCAAAGTGATGTGCATCGGCGCGCGTGTCGCGGACTATGTGGAAGACGCCGGGCAGCCGACAGATGAACTGCTGGCCACGCCCAGTTCCACATCGGGGATTACGCCGCTGGTTCAGGAAATCATTATGGTGATAGACGAGTGGCATTTCAAACATAACGTGGATCATTTTTTATTGTTCTATAACAAGTATCAAAGTGGCGCGATCTATCATCCTCATCAGGTTCAGTTGCTGCCCGTCAGCCGCGACTGGCTTCGCGACATCGCCCGTAAAAAATGGGAGTCGAAATCCCTGCCGATCTTCCGGATGGATGGTGACCAGATATTTTCCTCGCTGATTCGGGAATATCTTTTCGTGTCGCTTTACCGCGCCTTTGCCGAGTCACTGGCCAGCGAAAACGCCAGCCGCCTGGCTTCCATGCAAAATGCCGAGAAGAATATCGAAGAACAGTTGCAGGATCTGCACGTGCAGTTCCACAGAACACGTCAGATGACGATCACAGAGGAACTCCTCGACATTGTCTCCGGCTTCGAGGCATTGCAGGAACAGGCTTCATAACGTTTTTGGGTGAAAGGAGGGCCAGGTTTATGTCGACAGGATCGGATAAAAGAATTTGCGTGATTTGCGCGTGGCGCGAAAACTGTAGTAAGCGTTATCGGGTGAAAACCAACGCTCTTTTTGATGTTAATTGTCCCGACTATACCCGGGACATCAAGCTCAAGGATAAGGATGTCGATAAGCTGGTTGAAGATCAGGTCGTACGCTGGCAGGCCGAGAAAAAAGACAAACCGGGACATGTCATCACGCTGTCTTCCGAAGCCGGCGCGGGCGGCGGCTGGGTTGCCAGAATTCTGGCCACTGAACTTCAGATGAACATTGTCGGCAGTGAACTGATTCATAAGGTTGCGGAAAGCGCCCATATGAGTGAGAAGGTCATTAAAACGCTTGATGAAAAAAGTATTTCGTTTTTCGACAGTTTGATCAGCTCATTTTTTGAGTCCCGACACATCTGGCCTAACGAATATATTCGTCATCTGTCGCTGGTGATGCACACCAACGCGGAGCATGGCAACATTATCATTATCGGCCGCGGGGGCAGTTTTATCCTGAAGAACAAAGCGTTTCGTGTGCGGATTATCGCGCCGCAGGAAGCACGGGT
This sequence comes from uncultured Smithella sp., assembly GCA_964547345.1. GTDB lineage: Bacteria > Desulfobacterota > Syntrophia > Syntrophales > Smithellaceae > UBA8904. Next base: position 51,600 of record CAZJMX010000026.1, read on the forward strand.
GGAAAAAGTGATGCGCGATCGCAAAATCTCGCAAAAAGACGCACTGGAGCACGTCAAGAGCTTCGATGGAGATCAGATTGCTTTCATCCGGAAGTATTTTAACGAGGACATCAAAGATCCGAAGCATTATGACATGATCGTGAATACGGAACATGTCGGCGTTGAAACCGCTGCGGAATCAGTGAAAAAGGCTTTTCTGGCTTGGAAAGCCCTGAGTCAGTGAGTACCCAATAACTTTCATTGGCATAAAGTAAAGGCAGCCCCGCCATGACCAGATACGAGCGCTCTCTGCTTATGGGATTAGCGGAGGAAATTATTTTACAATTGCGAAACCGGCTTGCGGAGATTGAGAGTCTGCATCCCCGTGAGTCGGCTTTGGCTATGGCCACGTTCCGGGAGCGTCTGCGCAATATCGAAGATCTGGTCGTGGCTGTGAAAAAGGATGCAAGCCATACGGGCGGATGAACGGATGTTCTTTTAAGGAATGCGGCGCTCGCAGGCCTGCAGGTTAGCCGTTTTAACCGGTGGGTTTGCCTGCCGTCACCCAGAGGAAGACTTCCGAACCGATATTGCGGCAACTGGTCGATATCATCTGAAAGCCTGTATCCTGTAAGTCGGCATAAAGCTGTTGCGGTGTTTTGTGACTGTAAAACAGTTCCTCGCCCAGGAATTCCTTATAGCCTTCAAAAGTCTCCTTGCCTGTGTAAAGCTGGGTGGCGTAGGTGAATAAAAAACGCCCATCCGGCTTGAGCCACTGATTAATCTTTTCAAAAAGCGGCCGATGATCCGCTCTGGGGACATGAAAGAGGCTGTAAACGGCTGCGACGGCGTTGAACTTGTCCGGTTCGAAATCAAGATTGCGCATGTCCGAGTAAATGGCGTGCATTTGGGGGGCGTAACGAGCGGCCAATTCGAGCATTTTTGCGGAAAAATCGACGCCTGTGACTTGCCACCCGCGATCCAGAAAAAAACGGGCAAACGGCTCGCCTGCGCCGCAACCCAGGTCGAGTAAATGACCCGTTGAGATGTTCAGACCACCGTATAAGTCATTGATCACCTCCGTCATATCAAAAATGCCGCGATTTTGCTCATACGTTGTGGCAAAACCGTCGTAAATTTCGGAGAGTGTTTTCAAGATCCATCCTTGAAGAAATAAAAATTATGCTGCGCTGTTTTTCGCCGCTGCTTCCAGGTAAATGGAGAATGTTGTCCCCGATCCGACAATCGATTCCACCGTAATCAGGCCGTTGTGATATTTGATGATGGAGTCACAGATGGCCAGTCCCAGACCGATGCCACCGCGCCCCTTCTTTTCTTTGGTTGTGAAATACGGATCAAATATTTTGGAGAGATTTTCGCGGGGGATGCCCGTGCCGCGGTCCCGGATGATGATCCGGACGTAATTGCCTTCGCCCAGCGTCCGGATATTGGTGCCGGTGGTTGTATTTTCCGCGATCACCTCCACAATGCCGCCTTCCGGAATGGCTTCTTTGGCGTTGGTGACGATGTTTTCGATGACCTGTTTGATCTGCATGATATCGACTTCCGCCGGCCAGAGATCTTCTGCGATATTGGGCTGACAAGTAATGTTGGAATCGGCCAATGCCTTTTGGACGGCTTCTCGAATCGGATCGCCAAGTTTTTCCATTTTTTTCACCGGATAGCCGCCCTGGGCAAAGGTGATCAGTCGATGTGCCAGCTCTTTGGCCTGAAGGCCCGCGCGCTCTGCTATAGCCAAACCGTTTTCGAGGATTTTATCTTCTTCATTTGCGGAAATCTTGGCCAGAAAAACATTGCGTAAAATGGCTGTAAGCAGACTGTCGAAATCTTTGGCCACGCCGTCGGCAAATGTTCCCAGAGATTCCAGTTTTGTTCTTTTCAAAAGTTCATCCTGCGCTGTTTTTTGCTCGGTAATGTCTTCCAGCATTTCTATTGCGCCGAAGATATTGCCGCGTGAATCGCGGATGTCTGCCGCCGTAATGCGGAACCATTTGCCTTTTTCTCCCATCTCAGGGAAAAATTCCGTAACTTCGTAAGCGTTTTCCAGCAGTTTGGATTTCGTTACTTCACCTGAGTAAAGGGAAGACGCATTGGGAATTGTGTGATTCAGGATCAGATCGGACAGGCATGAGCGCGGTGATTTATAAAAAGCTTGCCATTGTTTGTCGGTATCCAGCACGGCTTCGTATTGAATGCCGCTTAAGCCTTCAAGCGCTTTGTTCCAATAGAGGACTTTATGTTTTGTGGAAATGACAAAAGTCGGAATCGGTGAATTCTGAATAATACTGAGGAGAATTTGTTCATCATTACGGCCCCGCCAGATGGCGTAAACAAAGCTGACGATGGCCACGGACGCCAGAATGAAAAAAAAGATAAGGAAATGATCTTGCATCGCAGGCTCCCACGTTTTTTAACGTCACAGGGGGTCTATTCAAAACAGTGACGATTTAATCCATTAAAAGTATTTAAAAGTGACGCCAAAACTTTTACCCGAGCGCATGATTGAATACCAAGGATGTCCCTAAAATGCAAGATTTGAAAAATATTGCACCAATTTTTGTTCATAAGCAGCAAAATATGCAGATGACGAGACGATCTGTGCCCATTTTGTTCTAAGCAGGATGCTTGGATAATAAAAGGTGTCGGAAAACTTTACAGTAATCATTTGTTATACAATTTAAGATGTTATGTAACTTGTGGCTATATCTGTGACCGAATGGGCTCGATTATTGTCGGATAAATTTACAACTATTAGTAGCGAATGATGGATTAAGGTCCGGAAAAGCTAGCATAATTGAATATTTGAATTATTGGCAAGGAATTTGCTGCGGATATTTATAGAAAAAATAACAGGATGGTGAACAAAATGAAAAAAATAGCTCAAATTCTGACAGCTGCTGTATTACTTGTGATTCCGCTTTATGCGAATGCAGGTATTATCGGGAACGTGGATCTGAAATTACAATATACATCTCCAACCGGTTATGTGACTTTTCCAGGCCCGGTATCTAATAATTATTATCTGGATTATGATGTGAAATTAAATAACGCGGTTGCGTGGAGTGAAGCATTTTGTGTGGAGAATGCGGACGGTGCTACAGATGGTAAAAATCATCCCTACACTTTATTGACCATTGACGCCAGTCTTTCCAATTACGGCCTTAATCCTTCGAAATACCTTCAGGCACTTGTCATTGCTGACTATTTCTATAGTAACTCCTTGAATAATGAGGCTATGAAAGCCGGGGCGCAAATCGCAATCTGGGAGGTTATGTTTGATTCAACCTTCGATCTCAGCCAGGGCAATTTCAAAGCAGGTGCAAATAACGATTATGATGATGAGGCCCAGGCTATTTGGAATATTGTGAAATTTTGGAATGTCCCGGCATACAGCACGGAATGGGCTCTCGCTGTGAGTCCGACCATCGAAGAAGGACAAAATGTTCGGATAGAGCCATTTCAGAACTATCTTGTTCGCTATCATGTTCCGGAACCTGCATCGCTTCTTTTATTTGGCTTGGGGCTTTTGGGGCTGGCCGGTATGCGCAGGAAAATGAAATAGGAAGAATCAATTCAGTCTAAGAAACAAAGAGGCGGAATCTTAGGGGTTCCGCCTCTTCTTCGTTAAATAGCCAGGTGCATTCATCAATTGCATTGTCATTAAAATATTAACGATTAAATATTTCTTTGTCCGTCTATGCGATCAGGTTGCTGTCGGAAAAGTTTACAGTGGGATTTCTTGAAGATGGTTATTTGGCGCTATAACTAAATGTTATCTGAAATAATGCAATTAATGCATTAGGTTGTGGTGTGTGTCTGGCATGTTGCGCATTCTGGCACGTCTTGTGCTATTTACTAAAATGAATATAAATTTGGAGGAAGATACATGAAAAAAATATTGGCATTAATAACTATGGTAGCCATTATGTGTTTTGCAGGTGCTGCAATGGCTTTGGAGTACACTTATGACTATAGTGATGCGGCAGGATACGGTCTTGCAAAACATGACAGACCCGAATGGCAGCGTTTAGGGAGTAGCTGGACGAAAGAGGCTATGCCTGCCGGCCCCTGGGTAGATGGGTCGGATGATGGTGTGTTTTGGTCAGCCAATGGTGGAGCGTTTGGCCATGGGGATATTACAGTAGGTGATTCGGTCACATTCAAATTTGTTATGTATAAAGAAATGTGGGGAAGGCATAATTACGACTTCTTGAAGGTATGGATTGACCAGGATCAGGATAAGAACTTTTCGGATGAAAGTGTTTTTTATCAAAATCAATGGAATTTTAAGACCGACTCTGGAGACGCAGCGAAAACACCAACAACGACGTATGCTTATGGTGATGGTTTAGCTCAGATATACAAAACATTTTATTACACAATGACCATGACTGCCGATCCCGGAGAATATTGGCTGCGCGCCCGCGTGGTCTGCAATGCTGATATTAATAGTAATCCTAACAACTTCAATCCTTACGACTATTACGGATATGGACAGGGTGAAGTTGAAGACTGGAAGTTTACCGTTAAGCAGGTTCCAGAACCGGCATCAATGCTTCTGTTTTCCCTAGGTGTTTTGGGTCTGGCTGGCATTCGTAGGAAAATGAAGAAGTAAAAGACTCACGAAGGATAAACAAAAAAGGCAGAGCCGTTTTCGACTCTGCCTTTTTTTATCATCATGAAAAAGTAAGGTCGGAATCCAGCATTGTTGAAACGGATTCCCGGCTGGATGTTTACCCGGCATACTTGACCGTCTAAGAGACTTCCCTAGACACGTTCCCTCAAAACGCTTCACAAGATATGCTCTCCAAAGTGAAGATTTCCGCAGATGCAGGGTCGGGGATTATCTTCGCAGTAAATGTCAAACCGTTCGCTATGTCCGCTTTTTACACTTTTTAAAATGACGTTGCTTTTATAGTAAACGGGGCCTTTGAAAGCAATATCCAGCCTAAACGTTCCTGCAGGATGACGCTTTTCCAGTCTTGACAGTGTTTCGGCTAGCACCAGCAGCGGCTGCGCGAAAGATCGCTTAAAGCCTGAAAGCTTTGCATACCATGTCCAGTAGTGCAGTGGATTGAAGTCGCCGGAAAGCCTTGCAAACGCTATTCCGTTGCCAGATGGTAAGTACCAGCGGGCAATTTCCGGTGCATCGGGAATGGTCTCCATGGCAGGAGAAACAAATACGGAATCCGGTGTTTTGAACAGCCCGCGATAATAAAATGTGATCGTGCATTCCCAGACAATCTCTCCCGCAATTTTTACAGTGCAGTAAACGTCAATTTCCACCCCTTTTTCTACGAGGCGGTATCCCGCCAGTTTGCAGAAAGCGTCAAAAGATTCATTAACATCGATGTTGCGATGCTGAACGATTTTTGTTCGTGTGTTCAGCATCTTGGACAGTAGCAACGGCATCTCGCGGCGGGCGAGCATTACCTGAACCATCGGGTAGATAAACGTCAGAGGGTAAACCAGTGGGAATTTGTCATTCGTTTCTATGCCGCAAATTCGAGCGAATTGGTGGAGGCGGATCGGGTTGGGAATGATGCCGTCGCGCCGCGCATTGATGGGAAAGAGCGGCTTTTGCGGATCAAACGAAACGCTCCGGCTATTGATGGCGGCCGAAGCGATCGTAAAGAATGTCGGCGCTTTTTTGAAATTCAAGTCGATTGAAGAAGGCACAATATTATCCTTTGTTGGGGAAGATGGCGCGGAAAATATAATGAAAACCATACGCTGTCAAGAAAAATGACCACAGAAAAATGACCACGCGATCAACGGCGTTTTATTGAGAATATTAAATTCCAGGAAAGCTGATTTATTAAAAAATATCTTGACAGGATTCCAGTTTGTATTTATACACTACTAAAAAGATAGAATATGTAGTGTTGGAAAGAGTGATGAAATTATCCACGAGATCCAGATACGGTTTGCGCATGATGGTTGACCTTGCCGACCAAGACACAACAAAAGCAGTATTCTTAAAAGATATCGCCAAGAGAGAGGATATGTCGGAAAAATATTTAAGCCTGATCGTGATCCCGTTGCGCAGCGCCGGTTTACTTCAATCCACCCGGGGCGCCCGTGGCGGTTATCGTCTGGCAGGTAAACCGGAGGAAATCAGTGTTCTTGATATTCTGCATGTTCTGGAAGGTGAAATTTGTCTGGTGGATTGCGCTGTGGACGACAAAGGCTGCTTGAGAATCGATGCCTGTCCGACGCGGGATGTTTGGGGAGAATTGAACCGGAAAATCGATGAAACCCTGCGTTCCGTGACGCTGGCCGATCTTGTACGGAAACGACGAGCAAAGGCCGATAATAGTTTGATGAACCATATTTGAGCGGCAAAATATGATGGGTAATCCTTTTAAGAAAAAAGTCATGGTGGCCATGAGCGGCGGTGTGGATTCATCGCTTGCGGCCTTGCTGCTTAAAGATGCCGGTCATGAAATAACAGGCGTGACGATGTGTCTGGGGATCCGTCAGGACGAAGAACGCGCGAGTTGTTGTGGCGGCGACGCAGTCGAGGACGCAAAGCGTGTCTGTGGTCAATTGGATATTCCACATTTTGTTTTTGATTTTGCCCGATTGATGGAGGAGTTGGTCATTGGAAAATTCACGGACGAATATTTAAAGGGAAGGACTCCGAATCCCTGTGTGGACTGCAACCGTTATCTGAAATTCGGGGCGCTCTTGCAAAAGGCGCACGGTCTGGGGTTTGACTATCTGGCGACCGGGCATTATGCCCGTATTGAAAAAAAAGAGAAGGAGTGGCGGCTGCTGCGTCCGGAAGACAAGAACAAGGATCAAACCTATTTTCTGTATCCGATCAAGAAAGATGATTTGTCGAGTGTTCTCTTTCCTCTGGGAGGTCTTCATAAGGAAGAGGTTCGCATCAGGGCAGCTACAGCCGGTTTACACGTGGCGCAAAAGGCGGAAAGTCAGGATATTTGTTTTGTTCCGCAAGGAAATTACCGGCAGTTTTTTGATGAAAGAAATGTATCGTCGTTAGCGGGAGATATTGTTAATCAGGCGGGCAACGTTCTGGGACGCCATCAGGGGGTTATTTCCTACACCATCGGACAGCGCAGCGGTCTGGGCATCAGTGCGAGGACACCCTTGTATGTCCTACGTTTTGAAGCCGTAAAAAACCAAATCGTTGTCGGCAACAAGGAAGATCTGTACGCGTCGGGATTAATGGCAGGCGATCTCAATTTGTTGACGGATGAATTTCCCGGGGAAGTGGAAGCAAAAATCCGTTACCGTAAGAAACCGGCGCGCTGCACAGTGACAAGGGAAGGTGAGAAACTGAAAGTAATTTTTAAGGAAGCGCAGGAATCAATCACGCCGGGGCAGGCGGTTGTTTTTTACGACGGAGATCAAGTTCTGGGCGGTGGCGTCATCGAAGGCGTTATTTGCAGGGTTGAGTGAGAACAGATATGGACAATTTAAGGACTATAAAATTGTTTTATAAATACACTTTTTATTCTATAAATTCTATGCTTTGCCGGAGGGGTTTATCGGAGACTATTTCTAATGTTCTCCGATGTTTGATGCCTTGTTGCCAATAATTTCCATATCTGACGGTTAGCTGGCTGAATCAAGCAGATCTTCAGCGACAAGTTGGAAAGCTTGTCCAAAAATACTGGAAAGATATTAAATTGATTTCATTCGAAAAGGAGAATGAATATGAGTAAAATTGATGAAAAATTGAAAATTGAAACACTGGTGCTGCATGGCGGGCAGGAACCTGATCCGGTAACCGGATCGCGCGCCGTACCCATTTATCAAACAACGTCGTATCAGTTCCGCGATACGGATCATGCCGCCGCGCTTTTCGGCCTGACGGAGTTCGGCAACATCTACACGCGGCTCATGAACCCGACGACGGATGTCCTGGAAAAAAGAATCGCGCTTTTAGATGGAGGTGTGGGCGCTTTGGCTGTGGCGAGCGGTCAATCGGCGATTACGCTGGCGCTTCTCAATATAGCGAAGGCCGGCGATGAAATTGTCTCGGCGGATAATCTCTACGGTGGCACATACACCTTGTTTCATTACACGTTTCCGCGCCTGGGCATCAAGGTGAAATTTGCAAAATCCAACGATCTGGCCGCGCTGGAAGCAGCCATAACGCCTGCGACCAAAGCCGTTTATGCGGAATCCATCGGGAATCCTAAGATGGATGTGGCCGACCTCACAGGCATTGCCGCGATTGCGCACCGACACGGCATACCGTTTGTCCTGGACAACACGGTGTCTCCATATCTTCTGCGGCCTTTTGATTTCGGCGTGGATATTATCGTTTATTCCGCAACAAAATTTATTGGCGGTCACGGCACATCGCTGGGTGGTGTGATTGTCGATTCGGGTAAGTTTGACTGGACCTGCGGCAAGTTTCCGCTCATTGCCGATGCCGATCCTGCCTATCACGGACTGAATTTTGTGGAGGCATTAAAACCCATGGGCAATATAGCCTACATCACGAAAGCGCGCGTCGTCTTGCTGCGCGATCTGGGACCTGCCCTGTCGCCTTTCAATTCGTTTTTATTTTTGCAGGGATTGGAAACCCTTCATCTGAGAATGGCGCGCCATTCGGAAAATGCACAGAAGGTGGCCGAGTATCTGGAGAAGCATCCGAAGGTCGCCTGGGTGAATTATCCGGGGCTTTCGTGCAGTCCGGAAAAGGCCAGAGCGGACAAGTATTTGACCAAAGGCGCCGGTGCGATTCTGGGGTTTGGCATCCATGGCGGAATTGCGGCCGGAAAGAAATTCATCAATTCCCTGCAATTGATTTCACATCTGGCCAATATCGGCGACGCCAAGACGCTCGCCATTCATCCGGCGTCCACGACACATTCGCAGCTAACGCCCGAAGAGCAGCAGGCAACAGGCGTCACACCGGACTTCATTCGCCTGTCCATCGGCATTGAACATATCGATGACATTCTGGCGGACATCGAACAAGCGTTGGGGAAGATTTAAACAGAGATCAGAAGTCAGAAGTTTTGCCTCGCCCCTTAATCTCCTCCCACGAGGGAATTAAGGGGCTGTTTAAAGGAGATGATCATGAAAAAAATTTATTCTGATAATTCAAGGTCCATCGGCAACACGCCGCTGGTAAAATTAAACCGTGTGACTGACGGAGCGAAAGCGACCGTTCTGGCCAAAATCGAAGGCCGCAATCCCGCTTACTCGGTGAAGTGCCGGATCGGGGCGGCCATGATCTGGGATGCGGAAGAAAAAGGTCTGCTCAAACCCGGCGTGGAGATTATTGAGCCGACCAGCGGCAACACGGGCATTGCACTTGCCTACGTTGCAGCGGCGCGGGGTTATAAGCTGACGCTGACTATGCCTGAGACGATGAGCATCGAGCGCCGGAAGGTTCTGGCCGCTTTTGGCGCGAATCTGGTTTTGACACCCGGTGTGGAAGGTATGAAAGGCGCGATCAATCGAGCGGAAGCCATTGCTGCGTCTGACCCGAAAAAATATTTTCTTCCGCAGCAGTTTAAAAATCCCGCCAATCCGGCGATTCACGAAAAAACAACCGGGCCGGAAATCTGGAATGACACGGATGGCGCGATTGACGTCCTTGTGTCCGGCATCGGGACAGGCGGCACGATCACCGGTATATCCCGCTTTATCAAAAACAAAATGGGAAAAAAGATTATAGCCGTGGGCGTGGAACCGAAGGAAAGTCCGGTCATCAGCCAGAAGCTTGCAGGCCTTGAGCTTAAACCCTCTCCGCACAAGATTCAGGGCATCGGCGCGGGCTTCATTCCCGACACGCTGGATTTATCCGTTGTCGATCGTATCGAGCAGGTGGATAGTCTGGAAGCCGTCGAGTTTGCCCGCAGGCTGGCGCGGGAAGAAGGTATGCTGGTGGGCATTTCCTGCGGAGCGGCGATAGCGGCGGCATTGCGTCTGGCCAGACAGCCGGAATTCGCCGGCAAAACCATTGTGGTGATTCTGCCGGATGCAGGCGAACGCTATCTCTCTACCGTGCTGTTCGAAAACGTTTGAGCATACCATTCCGTCGAGAAATCTCGGAAGGGGTACTGGCCGCAAGGGTTGTTTCATCCGCTTATGGCCTCAGCTTGCTTTTGATGTCCGGCCGATCGGCAAGATCGGTTGTGTAATTGCCGCTAACGAAATCTTCTTCCTGAAGAATGACATGATGGAAAGGCAGCGTCGTTTTGGGGCCCTGCAGTTCGATTTCGCCAAGCGCGCGCTGCATGCGGGCGATAGCGTCTGCGCGTGTTTTTCCTATACTCATTATCTTCATCATCAGGGAATCATAATAAAAGGGAAACTGATAACCTTCGTAGATTCCTTCATCGATGCGCAGTCCCGGTCCGTGCGGTAGTCGCAGTTTTGAAATGACGCCTGGCGAGGGAATAAAATTGCGCAGGGCGTCTTCCGCGTTGATACGACATTCGATGGCATGGACATTCATGCGAATGTCATCCTGATTGAAGCTCAACTCCTCGCCTTCTGCAATACGGATTTGTTCACGGACAATGTCGATGCCGGTGACCATCTCGGTGACACAGTGTTCCACCTGCAAGCGGGAGTTGATTTCATTGAAGTAAAATTTTCTTTCCTCCGGGAAATAGAAAAACTCGACCGTCAACGCGCCCACATAATCCAGCGCCATGGCGACGTCAATGGCCGCTGCGCCCATTTTCATCCGCCAGAAAGGACTGACAATCGGGCACGGAGCTTCTTCGACCAATTTCTGAAAACGGCGTTGAACGGAGCAATCACGTTCACCCAAATGCACCACATTGCCGAATTGATCGCCCAATACCTGAAATTCGACGTGTTTCATACCGTGCAGAAATTTTTCGATGTAGAAAGACGAGGTGCCGAACGCCTTGCGACCGCGTGTTTCAGCGCCGGCGATGGCTTTGCTCAGTTCCTCTTCGTTGCGGGCGATCATGATGCCGATACCGCCTCCACCGCCGGAGGGCTTGACAATGACCGGATAGCCGACCGCGGCGGCAATTTCCCTCGCGCGGCGAGTGCCTTCTTCCGTGCCGTTGGCGATAGCGTCATCGCAACCGGGTGTGACGGGAATATTGATCATCTTCATCAGCTGGCGAGCGCGGTTTTTGGGTTTGGCTTTGTACATACACTGGCTGGAAGGTCCGATAAAAATGATCTTCTCTTGTTCGCAATGCTCTACGAACTCGGGATTCTCCGACAGGAAGCCGTAGCCGGGATGAATGGCGTCGGCATTGCTTTGTCTGGCGACGTCGACGATCTTTTTAAAATTCAGGTAGCTTTCCGCCGCTTCCGGCGGGCCGATTTCATAGGCTTCATCTGCAAGCTTGACATGTAGCGCCTCGGCATCCACCTGGGAATAAACAGCCACGGTGCGAATGCCCATGTCCTTACAGGTGCGGATGATGCGGACGGCGATTTCCCCCCGGTTGGCGATTAGTATTTTTTGAAACTTTTGCATCATATCAACTCCACTGTAATATTTTGTCCCATTGCTGCGACGCATAAAGCAGAATATATGCCACATCACTTATCCTCACGGAATTTGTGAAGTGCTTATTTTTAAAGATATTAAAAAAATGAAAGGACGGATTGAACAGGTTTATGCTGCGTATGGGTGTATGCGCCGGGAATGGCGCTACGCACTTTTTACGATAATCGGGCAGCGGGAACGCTGTTTATGATCCCCACTGCCCGATTGTTTCTTGATAGGTCGGTTATTTATTCCAGGGCAGAATACCGGCTCTGCGCTTGGCCATTTCTTCATACCTTTTTAACGGTGATTCGGCCAGAATCATCATCTTCTGGGCTTCCATCGATCCTTCGGCGTGCACGGTGGTCACTTCGTGGAATGAGGATTCATGCGAACAGACATGCCGCATCGTTTCGAACGTCATCTGCATCCGCTCGAGTGTGCTGTATTTATCAGACCCCCCCAGGTAGTGTTCCAGATAATCATGAATATCCGGGTTGTCCCAGTCTTTCTTATCCGGCGCGGTGGCGATGATGCCGCCTGAGATATCCTGAATCAGTTTGACAAATTCATGATACTTGCTCGCGAAGTGCAGCTTGGCCATATTGGCGATCAGTGGATTGGGCACGGCGATCTCGCCGTACATCACCGGACTCTGCGCTGCAGCATTGGCCAGCGCCCGCAGGGTTTCGACATAGGCGGCGACATCAGCAAGCTTGTTGCGGATATGACCGACCTTATCGAGACCGTTGTATTTGGCCATGGCCACAGCGCAGCCCGCCATGACCTCAACGGACGGGACTTTATAACTGATGGCGGTAAAGCGGTGGAACGTGGCGAAGGTATAAGCGAGCAGCATGGAATGCTGCCATTCGCCGCACATGAACACGCGTTCCCAGGGAACAAATACATTATCAAACACGATCATGGCTTCGGTCAACTCGCGGACAGGATTGTCCGCATGGAATTCATGGTCGGTCCAGGCGCCGCGGCCGTTACGGCAGATAAACGTGACGCCTTTGGTGTTGGCGGGAATCGCGAAGCTGAGAGACTGTACACTAATCTGTGTAAATGAGATTTTCATATTGCCGCCAAATTAA
>CAZJMX010000027.1:0-60152 GCA_964547345.1 uncultured Smithella sp.
AACCGGATTGTTGGGCTGCTAAATTAAAAAGTGCGAAAGATTGTTGACACTACCTATATTTTTTTCTTGACAGGCATGTCCCGTTTCCTGTATTAAAGCCATCAATGATAATGATTATCATTTGCATGATGAAAGGCAGACATGAAAAGCGAAAGAGAAATTTTTGATAATTATCTGATTAAGAAGAATCTGCGGGAAACGCCGCAGCGCGGGATGATCCTTGACGCTTTTTTAAAACGCGAAGAACATATCACCGCCGAACAGCTCTATGACATCGTTAAAAAATATGATGCGTCCATCGGGCAGGCCACGGTTTATCGCGTGTTGAAACTGATTGTGGAAGCGGGACTGGCGCGTGAAGTGGACTTTGGCGACGGCGTGATGCGCTACGAGCATTGCTACAATCATCCTCACCATGATCATCTGGTTTGCAAAGAATGCGGCAAAACCGTGGAAGTGGTGGATTCCGTCATTGAAGAGCTGCAACGACGCGTGGCGGAAAGCTTCGGCTTTGAACTGACGGATCATGAAATGTATTTGTACGGAAATTGCGCGGACTGCAGGAAAAAGTCATGACGCAGTCCAAGACGAAAAACTCTCAGCGCTACCCAAGAGCGCTGTACTAAAGGGTAATTATCAGGCTCTGTGTCATTTCGACCCCCATTTCGGGGGGCAAGACCGTAGAGAGAAATCTAAGATTTCTCAGTCGTCAAGACTCCTTCGAAAGGACATTAAAAGTTTGACATGACACTGGTTTGTAATGATAAATAATGAAAGTTCCAAGTGCAGGGGAGAACAAAGGAACTTGCCACCCGCATGGGTGGTTGCAACTCCTTGTTCTGGCGGAATAGGACAAATGGCAGTAACGTTTCCGAGGCATGAATTTTTAGGTACTTTCCTTTTTTTCTTGTGAACTCGCGAGAGCAAACGAACAAAACGGAACCTGAACGCAAAGGCTGAGTGTTTATATCAGCCAATTTTTTTAACCCTGCATTGATAATGATTATCAATTGCAATGAAATAAAGGAGAATAAATGATGTCACCACTGGCACTATTGAATGAAGGAGAAATGGCGGAAATTGTCGTGCATCATTCCAGACACGGACACGCACACCATCATGATCATGGCCGCGGACACTGTGGCGGCAACTGCGCCAATTGTCAGTGCAGCAGCAAAGATCAGGGCGGCACATCCGTAGGCCCTAACGATCATCTGGAGAACATGGGCCTTCGACCGGGCAAGCATGTGGAAATGATTACCAACAGCGGAACAGGCCCGCTTGTATTGCGGGTTGATGAAAGCCGCATTGCAATGGGGCGCGGCGCGGCAATGAAAATTTATGTTCGGAGGATTGAAGGATGACACTGGCGGATTTGAAACCCGGGCAATCAGGAAAAATTATCAAGATACAAGTCGCAGGCGCACTGAAGCGCAGACTGATGGATATGGGCATCATCTCCGGCACTCAGGTGCGCGTGGAAAAAATCGCCCCCCTGGGTGACCCGATTGAAGTCCATATCAAGAGCTATCAACTGTCACTACGCAAGGGCGAAGCAGACAAAATTGAAGTGGAGGCAGATTAATCATGGAGACAACAAAACAAATCCCCGGCCCAATCCGCAAGGATTCTGATGCAGGCGAACTAATCATCGCGGTGGCGGGTAACCCCAACGCCGGCAAATCCACACTGATCAACGCGATTGCGGGCTCCCGGCTGCATGTGGGCAACTGGCCGGGCGTAACGGTGGAAAAAAAGTCGGCGTCCTTCGAGTTTCAGGGCAGGCGCATCACACTGGTGGATCTGCCGGGCACATACAGTTTGAGCCCTTACACTCAGGAAGAAATTATCACGCGTGATTATCTGGTCACTCAAAAACCGGATGTCATCATCAATGTGGTGGACGCCACCAACCTGGAACGGAATTTGTATTTCACCATCCAGTTAATGGAGTTGGGGATACCGTTCGTCATGGCGCTGAACATGTACGATGAGGCGCACCAAAAGGGGCTGATCATTGACACGGACAAAATGTCGGGCATGCTCGGCTGCGCCGTCATTCCGACAGTGGCCACTAAACGGGAAGGCATTGACAGGCTGTTGGAAGCAAGCGTGAACAACGCCTATTCAACCAAGCCGCATCAACCGGCACTCCTTTCTTACGGTGACGATATTGAAACCGCCGTAAAAATCATTGTCGAAGCCCTGAACAAGGAGCCGCAGATCAAAGCGGATCGCTTCCCTGCGCGCTGGCTCGCGCTCAAAATGCTTGCGGGGGATGAACTGGTTTGGAAAGAGAGCGCCGTTTCCGACAACGCTCCTTTCATAGAACAGGCAACCCGTCATTTAAAAAAGGCACACGGAGAGGATATCGAAACGCATCTGGCCGACACCCGATACGCGCTGGCTGCGGGACTGACCCGCGAAGCACTCCAAAAACCCGAAAAGCGGAAAAGGGAGCTGACCGAACGAATCGACGCCGTCGTCCTCAACCGTTACCTGGGCATCCCCATTTTCCTTCTGGCCATGTGGCTGATGTTCAAGCTGACCTTTGACATTGCCGGGCCTTTTACCGACTGGCTCGACGCCTTGCTCACAGGGCCGCTTACCCGCTGGGCCACCGCTCTGATGACGCTTGTCGCTTTGCCTAACTGGACAATTTCGCTGGTCACCGAAGGCATGATGGCTGGCGTTGGCGCCGTGCTCGCGTTTTTGCCGCCAATCTTCGCCATGATGTTTTTCATCACGCTGCTGGAGGCAAGCGGCTACATGGCGCGTGCGGCCTTTGTCATGGACCGCATGATGCATGCCATCGGCCTGCACGGGAAATCGTTCATTCCCCTGCTTCTGGGATTCGGCTGCAACGTGCCTGCCGTCTATGCGACGCGCACGCTGGAGAATCCGCGCGACAAGGCGCTCACCGCCCTTCTGATTCCGCTCATGTCCTGCGGCGCGCGTCTGCCGGTCTATGTTGTTTTTACCGGCGCATTTTTTGCCGCGTATGCCGGAACCGTTTTATGGTCGCTCTATATCCTGGGTATCGTCCTGGCCGTGGCGATGGGCTGGCTCTTCAAGAAGACGCTCTTTCGCGGCGAAGCACCCGTGTTCATCATGGAGTTGCCGCCTTACCGGATGCCGACTATCAAAAATCTCCTGATCCACACCTGGGAAAAGGGCAAGCACTATCTCGTTAAGGCAGGCACCTGGATTCTGGCCATCTCGGTTTTCGTTTGGTTTGGCCTGAACATGCCGTGGGGCATTGAATCCAAGAAGGATTCTTATCTGGGAAAAGTAGGACAGACTATCGCGCCGGTTTTTGAGCCGCTGGGTTTTGGCACATGGGAAGCATCCACATCATTGATCACCGGCGTCATTGCCAAGGAGATCGTCGTCTCTACGATGGGTGAAATCTATATGTCCAAAGCCGATGAGGAGAAGAAAAAAGAAGCACCGTCGGTTGGCGAAGATTTAAAGGAAATCGGCGTCTCTTTTGCCGGAGCCTTTGGCAATGCGGCTAAAAACGTCTTCTCCACCTTCGGGGTAGCGACCATGAGCGCGGAAGAAGAAGAGGAGACGGCGGGCCTGAAAGACGTCATCGCCAAAGCCTTCACACCGCTTTCGGCTTATGCCTTTATGGCTTTTGTTCTTCTGTATTTTCCCTGCTTCATTGTGCTTGTCGCACTGAGACATGAATTCGGCACGTGGAAATGGGCGGGCGTTGCCGTCGCCTACCAGAGCATTCTGGCCTGGGGGGTGGCGTTTATCATCTACCAGGGAGGAAGGTTGTTGGGGCTTTAGGGTTAAGAGTCAAGGTTCAAGGTTTTGTGGATGGTGGATGGCTGAAGGACATGGGAGAGAGAAAAGAAATTGTCCCCCGCTGGCGGGGGCAGGGGGTGGATGGGTATGGTGATCATTATGTTTCAGCCATTTTCATCAGGTTTCGTTTGACACTCTGGTCCACCTCGGTCACTTCGTGACACCGGCGGAGGACAGTTCCACATGTCGAGACGCGATTCAACTTAACCGATGGCGGCTTTTTTAGAGGAGATCGATATGAGTTTAGTGGATGGTTTGCTGGCTTTCGGTATTCTCGCCGCGGCGGGATGGTTGTTGTACCGCGCCATCGTCAAAAATAAAAATGGATGCGCGGGATGTTCAGGATGCTCTTCTCAGTCCTGCGGCCACCGGCAGAATTTGAAGTAAATTCTTTTGCACAGTTTTAGAATAACGGGTTGCAACCACTTATTCGGTGGCTCCCCTTGTTCTCTGATGATGCAAGAACAAACAAGATAAATTACAAAAAAAGGCAAAGGAAATGAAGAAAGCAGTTTTATCGGTATTGGGATTATTTTTAATGACAACCTCTGCATTTGCGGGCCATCCGCTGGTCACGGACGACACGGGCACGCAGGGTAAAGGCAAAGGCCAGGTGGAAGTCGGGTTTTCATACTTCTACGACAAAGACAACGTGGATGAACTTACAACTTTCAAAGCGGAAGGTGGCGATGTGGGCGTGGGCGTTACCATCGGCCTGCTCGATTCGCTGGATGTCGTTGTGGGATTGCCTTATGCCTGGTATTCCGTAAGAGAAAACGATGTGCGCATCGAACACGAAGACGGGATTTCGGACATCACCTTCGACGTCAAATGGCGTTTCTTTGAAAAAGACGGCTGGTCTCTAGCATTGAAACCGGGCGTGAGTCTGCCTTCCGGCGACGAAGACAAGGGACTGGGCGCGGGACGCGTCTCCTACCGGATGTTCTTTATCGGCACCAAGGAATTCGAACCGGCGGCGCTTCATGTCAGCGTGGGATACATCCGCAATGAAAACAATGCCGACGAGCGCAAAGACATCTGGCATGCCTCAGTGGCCTGTGAAGTCGAAGTCATCAAAGACCTGAAGCTTCTGGCCAATGTCGGCATGGCAAGAAGCCCCTCTACCGCAAGCGATAACCATCCTGCGTTTGCTCTTGGCGGCATTTCTTATAATGTATCGGAGAAGATCACCATTGACGCGGGTGTCAAGTACGGCCTCACCGCTCCCGAAACTGACTGGACATATCTTGCGGGGATTACCCTGAGATTTTAATATTCTAAAATCAGCGGGGCAGTGCGCTGACAGCGAGAGGATGAGAGTAAATGGGATACAGCCCAAGGCTGAAACAAATTATGTTCTCCTTCATGGGAAGCATACCTCCTGTTGGATACACGAAATAGATAACGGCCCTCTTTCACGCCCAATCACTGATCAGCGATCTCCCAGGATATTGCCAAGATTTCCTAAGATGGAACCTTGTTCGCGGTTTACACCCCCTGCGGCGGGTGCACTGCGAATAATCTGGTCGGCTAAACGTGAGAAGGGTAAACTCTGCAACCATACTGTGCCTGTGCCCTGCAGCGTTGCTAAAAACAACCCCTCTCCGCCAAAAAACATGGATTTCAAATTGCCTGAACGTTGGATGTTGTAACTGATTCCAGGTGTAAAGGCGACAATGCAACCGGTATCCACCCGAAGCGTCTGACCATTTAATTTCTTTTCGATCACCGTCCCGCCCGCGTGCACAAATACCAGGCCATCACCACGCAGGCGCTGAAGAATAAATCCTTCACCTCCAAAAAAGCCGACGCCTAATCGTTGTGCAAACGCAATCGACAATTCAGTCCCCAGCGCAGCACACAAAAAGGAATCTTTCTGACAGATTAATTCCCCGCCGATACTCGCCATATTCATAGGAATTATTTTTCCGGGATAGGGTGCTGCAAAAGCTACGGATTGCTTGCCGCGGCCTGCATTGGTGAAATGGGTCATAAAGATTGATTCAGAGGTCAATACACGTTTGCCAACGTTCAACAGTTTATCCATAAATCCCGCGGAAGGATTGGAACCATCACCCATTTTCGCCTCAAATTGAATGCCCTCGTCCATGTAATTCATGGCCCCTGCTTCAGCAATAACGGTTTCCCCTGGATCCAATTCCACTTCTACAATTTGCAGGTCATCACCGATTAGGCGATAATCAACGCTATGGCTTTTCATATTTTTCTCCTTTTTGGCATGGTGCTTCTGCATACCTGATCGTAATGAATGCTCCGCCAACTGCGGATTTTTAGTTGATTCATTAGCAAATAATTTTCAGCAAATAGATATCTTACAATCAATTGTCAAGAGTAAAAATTTGATCTCATTTACTTCGGCTGTCTGATGCTTCATTTCGCCTTGAGCCACAATGTTTCGGTCCTGATCTTCGCTCTTTGTATATCATTGATTTGGAATTGGAATAAGAGTAAAGTGCTGAACAATAAATAGGAAGACAACCGGGATGATCAAGGCAATTTTCTGGGACAATGACGGCGTTCTGGTCGATACGGAAGGCCTCTTTTTCAGGGCAAATCAGGAAACCCTGGCGGGCGCGGGAATTACGCTCAAATGGGAGCAGTTTGAAGAGATCTCTCTTGCCAGGGGGGAAAGCGTGCTGCAATTGGCGGCAAATCCGGAGACGGATGCATTTTATGAACTGCGCCGCGAGCGGGATGCCCTTTATGCCGACTTGCTTACCCGTGAGCCGCTGGTGATTGACGGTGTCCGGGACGTGCTGAATGCGCTCCGGGGAAAATACGTCATGGGAATCGTAACGAGTTCCGGGCATGAGCACTTCGAAATCATTCACAGGCAGTCACAACTCCTGCCTTACTTTCAATTTGTACTGACCATGAAAGATTGTTTGCATACCAAGCCGCATCCCGAGCCGTATCTCAAGGCTTTAGAGCTCGCTGGTTTGTCGCCCCAGGAGTGCCTGGTCATTGAGGATTCGCCGCGCGGTCTTGCCTCCGCCATGAGCGCCGGAATCAGGTGCATTGTGATCCCGAACAAATTCACCCGCGTTAACGATTTTGCGGGGGCCTATAAGATTTTGAACAGCGTCAAAGAACTTCCATCGGCGCTGGAGTAACTTGTTTGTTTCTTTTTGATTATTCATAAAAAATCGCCCATGGCGTTGAGCTTGACACTCAGTGGCCTCGCGCTTATACTACCGGTTAATGTTTAACTGACTTTTCAGGTTTTAAACAACCTATCAAGAGGAACGTTTATGCAGAAATCCGCGTTTGACGACTTATTTCAAAAACAAAAAGAATTTTTCCGGTCGGGAAAGACACGGGATATCGGGTTTCGTATTGACGCTCTGAAAAAACTTAAGGACGTGATCACCAGGCACGAGAAAGACATTCTTGCCGCCGTTTACGCCGATCTGCACAAAGACGAAATCGATGCCTACTCCACGGAGATATCCGGTGTCTACAACGAAATCAAAGCGGCTATTGCCAATGTTCGCGACTGGGCGGCACGCGAAAAAGTGCCCACGCCGATTTTCATGATGCCGTCTAAAAGCTACATTTACAAAGAACCTTACGGCGTGACGTTGATCATCGCACCCTGGAATTATCCTTTTCAGCTTTTAATGACGCCGCTTGTCGGCGCGATTGCCGCAGGCAACACGGCGATTCTCAAACCCTCCGAACTGTCATCGCACACAGCGGCTCTTCTGGAAAAAATAATCAACGCGTCTTTTCCGAAAGAATACCTTTGCGTTGTTCAGGGCGCCGCTCCGGAAACCCAGGCATTGCTGGCCTTGCCCGTGGATTATATTTTCTTTACCGGCTCCGTTCCCGTCGGAAAAGTGGTAATGGCCGCGGCGGCCGGGAATCTCACGCCGCTGACGCTGGAACTTGGCGGGAAAAGCCCGGCTATCGTTCATGAGAGCGCAAATCTTAAAACAGCCGCCTCCCGCATCAGCTGGGGCAAGTTTCTCAATGCCGGCCAAACCTGTATCGCTCCGGATTATATTCTGGTGCACGAATCCATCAAAGACGCGTTTATTGATGAACTGATCAAAGTCATTTTGAAGTTTTACGGCGAGGACGCATCCCTTCATCCCCGCTACTGCCGCATCATCAACGACCGGCATTTTCAGCGACTGAGTGCACTTATCGACGACAAGAAAATTATTTACGGCGGAAAAATAAACCCGACCGACCGTTACATCGAGCCGACGCTTTTGTGTCCCGTGAATTGGGATGATCCGGTCATGCAAGATGAAATTTTCGGCCCGATTTTACCGATCATTCCGTATTCGGATCTCGATGACGCCATTGGAAAAATCAATGAGCGACCGAAACCGTTGGCTTTATACATGTTTGTCAACGATAAGGTTGTCCGCCGAAAAATTATTCGCGAAACGTCTTTCGGTGGCGGCGCAGTCAATAACACGATCATGCACATTGTCTCCCATTTGCTCCCCTTCGGCGGCGTGGGTCCAAGCGGCATGGGACATTATCACGGGAAATACAGCTTTGAGACGTTTTCCCACACTAAAAGTGTTTTACGCAGCTACAATCTTGCCGACGCGGTCGATATCGCCGCGCCTCACAAAGGAAGGCTTTTGAAATTTATTTTAAAGCTGATTAAATAACATCTCACAAAAAGAAAGGATCTCCATGAAAAAAATATTATTTCTGACCGTCTTGTGCGCTCTGTTTCTCCTGACCGCCTGTTCAGCGCCCCGGGTCAACATCTTTGACACCGCCCCCAACCCCCTTCATGAATATACGCTCGAAGGCAATGGGAAAGATAAGATTCTGATCATTTCGATAAACGGCATGATATCCGACGCGCCGCAGCAGGACTTGTTCACCTCAAAACCCAGCTTAGTCGAGCAGGTGGTTGTTCAGCTCAACAAAGCCAGGAACGACTCGCAGATCAAAGCCGTTTTGCTGAAAGTGAATTCCTCCGGCGGAACGATTACGGCGAGCGATCTTCTCTATCATGAAATTTCCACTTACAAAGCAAAAACAGGAAATAAAATTACCGTGGCCATGATGGATCTTGCGGCATCGGGCGCTTATTATATTTCCTTGCCGGCGGACATGATCATGGCGCACCCCACCACCATCACCGGTTCCGTGGGCGTCATCTTTATGCGTCCCAAAGCTGCGGGGCTCATGAGCAAGATCGGCCTGGGTGTGGAAATCAACAAATACGGCAAAAACAAGGATATGGGCACCCCCTTCCGCGAGTCCAACGACGAGGAAAAATTGCTGATGCAAAACACGGTGGATAAATTCGGGGAAAGGTTCATCAATCTGGTTAAAACGCATCGTAAGCTTGATCCCAAGTCTCAGGAATTAGTGGCAACTGCGCGCGTTTTTGTCGCCGATGAGGCGCTGCAATTGAAGCTGATTGACAAAATCGGTTATCTCAGCGACGCCATCGCGGACACCAAGAAACTGGCCGGTCTCTCCAATGACGCCCGCGTGGTGGTTTATCGAAGGGCATCCGTCCCGGAAGACAACTACTACAACTCCTCCGGCGCTTCCGTGCAGAGCGTGCACCTGTCGGCAGTTCGCATTGATCTGCCGGAAATTTTGAACGCGAAGGCGGGATTTTACTATCTGTGGCCGGGCGCAATTAATTTTGAATAAAGGAATTTTCCGGTATAATAAACCATGACGATGATTGAAATCCGTTCGTTGACAAAAACGTTCGGTAAAATCCATGCCGTGCGCGGCATTGACCTGACGATTGAAAAAGGCGAAATCTTCGGACTTTTGGGTCCCAACGGCGCGGGAAAGACGACGACCATCGGGATGCTGTGCACCATTGTGCGCCCCACATCCGGAACCGGCATCATCGCGGGCTTTGATATCGCGAAGCAACCGACGCAGGTGCGTCGTAAAGTCGGCATTGTTTTTCAGGACCCGACGCTCGATACCATTCTGACCGGACGCGAAAATCTGGAGCTGCATGCGCGTCTCTACGGCATTCCGGCGCGTGTTCGCAAAACCTGGATTACCGAAATGCTTGCGCTGGTTGATCTCCAGGAGCGCGCCGATGATCTGACCAAAACTTACTCCGGCGGCATGAAGCGCAGGCTGGAACTCGCCCGCGGCCTCTTGCACCGCCCATCCGTCTTGTTTCTGGACGAACCCACACTGGGACTTGACCCGCAGACGCGAGCCCGCACCTGGGAGTACATCCGCAAAATGGCGAAAAAGGAAGAAACCACCGTTGTCCTCACCACACACTACATGGAAGAAGCCCAAGCCATGTGCGACAGAATCGGCATTATGGACACGGGCCGGATCATTGCTCTCGACACGCCGGAAAACATGATTGATTCTCTCGGCGGCGATATCGTCATGATCAGCGCTCTGGATCCGCCGCTGGATAAAATCCGCGCGCTTCCTTACGTGTCTGACGTGAAGGCGCAAGACGGTGCGATCGCGATCACCATGAAATCGGCGCATCTGCATCTGGCGGAACTTCTTTCACTGATTCCGAATGTAGCCAGTGTGGAAATGAGGAAGCCCACGTTAAACGATATTTTTATCAAACTCACCGGACGCGACATCCGTGAAGATGTGATGGAAAACGGCGCAGACTGGGTGGAATCGGTTGCTCGTTACCGCCAAAAAGGAAAATGAATCGATGAATTCCAATATCCTGCAAAGGGAACTCCTGGGCATTTCCGCCGTCTGGTGGCGGGAGTTCAAAGTCTTCTGGCGCGAAAAAAGCAGAATCGTCTCCAGTGTCGTTCAACCTCTGATGTGGCTTTTTTTATTCGGCAGCGGCATCGGCGCAAGTCTCTCGGTCGGCTCCGTCGACTACCGCGACTACATTTATCCGGGTGTGCTGACCATGTCGGTCATTTTCGGCTCGGTTTTTTTCGGACTCTATATTATCTGGGACCGTAAACTAGACGTGCTCAAAGCCATTCTGGTCGCACCCGTCACACGGATCAGCATCTTTTTCGGCAAAGTGCTGGGCGGCTGTACGGATGTCCTGTTGCAGGTGGCAATTTTGTTTTTGTTCTCTTTTCTATTCCCCTCCGTCAATCCCTGGGGGATTCCGCTGGCTATGCTAATCCTGCTCATTACGTCCATTGCTCTGGTTTCGCTGGGACTGGCGCTGGGCTCGCTCCTGGAGAGCCTTGAGGGATTTCAGGTGATTTCCTCTTTTTTAATTTTCCCGCTCTTCTTTTTATCCGGCGCGCTTTTTCCGGTAGACGAGCGGTTGCCGTCATGGTTGCAGAAGCTTGTGTTTTTCAACCCCCTCAGTTATACGGTTGACGGCGTTCGCGGCGCATTGTTGGGCATGAACACCTATCCGATTTACATCGACTTGGGCATCATCACACTCTTTGCGTCAGCCATGCTGGTTTTGGGCAGTATTCTTTTCAGCCGGATGAAATAACAGGAACTCCTATGACACAAAATCCCGTATTAAAATTATTCGTTATTCTAAGCATCTCAATGATTGCGTCGCAAACCCTCGCCTGGCATGATAAAACACACCTGGCCGTGGCCAAAACCGCAGGCCTGGTATCATGGTATAACGCTGCAGGACCGGATCTGGCAAAAATTAAAGCGGGCAATATTGAATCCTATAACCACTGGCACAACAATAACGCTGAGGCGGAAGTGACCGTTCAAATGGTGATGGATCAAATCGAACGCTACAACCAGCGAAATAAATTACTGGACATGGAGGGTCATCTCTACGGCGCGATTATCGCCTCGCTTCGCGCCTACGAAAAAGACAAACGCGCGGGAAAGTATGCCGAATACCATCTCGCTTACTGCGCGCACTACATCGCTGATTTGTCCCAGCCGCTGCATAATATTCCCTATGATGACTTTAACAAAACCTTTCACGATGCCAATGACGGAATCGTCGACGCAACCATCTTCGATGAACCGCAGAAGATTACCGGCCATATGTACGGCATTCAAATGAAACCGGAGAATTTTGAAGAAGATCTGGCAAGGGAAATCGCCGGCATTGCGAATCTCAGCCGCAAACTGGGCTACAAACTTCGGGCTGAAAATCGCGGCATCACAAAGGAAGAGGCTTACGTGCAACTGGGACACAGTGCCTCACTTTTAAAAGCCGTGCTGTATCATTACAAAAAACTTTAAGTTTTCACAAATTTTAACTTTAAACTGAAAATTAGAGCCGTTGTCTCCTCACGCCTGACTTCAAGCGCCTGCGCAAATCCAGCCACATGATGTAGATAATCATAAAGACACTGTAGACGGCGGAAGGCACAGCCGCCTCTTTCTCAAATAAAGCAATAGCCAGACCTCCGGCAATTCCCTGATTTTTCAGCGTACCCAATAAAACCAGAGTGACGCTGCGTTTTTTGTCCAGATTCAAAAGAGCGCCGGCTTTTTCGATGGCATATCCTAGCACAAATGTCGCCAATAGCACAACCAATGTAACCGGCAAGATCATCATGGGTTCGGCAAAAATCAAATCACGGTTAACGCCGATCATCGAATACAGGACGATAAAAAACCCCCAGTCTGTGAGCAATCCGCGCACGGGCGCGATGCGTTCCTGAAGATTGAAGTAAAGGATCATTCGCGACATAACTAGCGGCAAGACAATCAAAAGCAGCATAATCCACAGTAGTTTATAAGGATCGGCAAAGCTCGTCCCGATGAATATCCAAAACATCAAAGGCATGACCGCAAGCGCTGCCAGATAAGAGGCCACTGTGCCGGATAGCGTATCAGAAACATTACCCTCCAGAATGGCCGTAAAAGGAATGACGGCCACCGCCGGAGGCACAGCCGCGATCAACACAAAACCGATCCACAAATTGTGATCGGAGATCAGCAGCGCCGAAACCGCCAGAATAAAACCGCCCAGCACAACATAGGTCATGAGAATCCCGTAAAGCGACGGCAGCAAAATCGAACGTGGCTTAAGAAAATAATCATTGGGAACACTGATCGTTGCCAGCATCATGACCAGCGCGAGCGCCGGCATCATCAGGTGTTTTGTCCAGCCTGCGGGGTACGGAAAGACAAGTCCAAGCGTCAGCGCCAGGATAAAAATCACATTGCGGTTGTTTATAATTTTCAGCAGAAGAAATCCCCGAAAGTATTATTTCTTTTTGTTTAATCAATTGCATGGATTTTAGCAACGGAAAATGAATGCCAAAGACCGTGAAATTAGCTATTGACAAACGAAAATGTTTGCCTTATTGTAGCGCAAATTCAAGACAGGCCTGACTTCTACTACGGCCTGCCGCCAAAATAATGCAGGAAACATATAATGCAGGGCGTTTATTCAAAGCGGATAAACGGCTTCGTTAACTTTAAAAAATTGGAGGAACTTTTATGAAGAGAAGAATTTTGGGTTATGTAGCGGTTATGTTTACGGTGATTTGTCTGTGCGCTGCCCCGTCATTTGCAGCGGACAAAGCGAAAATCGGTGTCGGTTATCAGGGAATCATCGCCGGTAACATGCTAAACGGTCTGTCCGTGCGCGGTTGGGTTGGCCCCAACACCGCCATCGGTGTGGAAGGCAATCTTTTCTACGGCTCCGCAGAAACTGACACCCCGGGCACCGACATGAAAGCCAATCTGTGGCTCGTTGAAGCAAAAGTCATGTATGCTTTCATCGTGAAGCAGAACAGCCGTTTCTTTGCGGGTGGAAAATTCGGATACGGTCAGTTCAAAGTAGATGAAGCAGACCTCAAGGGCACGCTCTATATCCCCGGCGTTTTTGTCGGCGCTGAATGGAACTTCCCGGCTCTGCCCGAAGTCGGATTCAACTTTGAAGTCGGCTACAACTACATCCTCAACAAAAACAAAATCAATGACGATGATGTCGATCTGAAACTGCATGGCATCAATGTCGGCGCAGGCATCAAATACTATTTCTAAGACATAGTATTGAACTGATCCATTTTACTCCCTATGGCCGTATTGCCCTGAAAGCCATAGGGAGTTTTTTATTATCTTGCCTGAACCTTCATTTTCATCATTGACGAATAATACGAAACACGGCATGATTCGACGCATATAAAATCTGAGGTTGAACCATCATGCTCATCGTTGGAATAGATATTGGATCCGTAGCACTGGCCATCGCCGTGGTTGATCAAACAGGCGCCATCATCCACTCAGATTACCGGTTTCACCAGGGCGCCATCTCCGACACCCTGCGTTCGATGCTCATCGGCATCGACATTTCCAGGATCGGCGGCGTCGCCATGACGGCGTCCGGACCTGATTTTTTGCAAGACGTCGAACGTTTTGACACCCAGATCGCTATGATTGCAGCGGTAAAAAAATATCATGACGATATCGGAAGCATATTGTTTGTCGGCGGCGAGAATTTCGGTCTCATTACGTTTAACAAGCAAGGTGACTATGAACGTTTCCGGTCTAACTCCTCTTGCGCCGCAGGCACCGGCAGCTTTCTCGATCAGCAGGCCAAACGGCTCAACCTCAAAAGCATCGAAACGCTCAGCACGGTCGCGTTTTGCAATCAGAGCAACACGCCGAAAATAGCCACTCGCTGCGCTGTTTTTGCCAAAACCGATCTGATCCACGCCCAGCAGGAAGGATATTCCGTAGGCCAGATCAGCGACGGGCTTTGCGAAGGCCTGGCTAAAAATGTCATCGATACGCTTTTTCCCGATTCGAATATCCGCACGCCGCTCATTCTGGCAGGCGGTGTCTCCATGAATTCCGCCGTCGTCAAGCATTTCCGAAACCTCCTGCAAACCGAACCCATCATAGGCGTTCATAGTCAGTTCTATGGCGCAATCGGCGCGGCGCTCCTCTACCGGGAAGAAGCGAATCGCGCACCACTTGGCGTAAAAACATGGGACGATCTTTTTATAAAAGAAATCAAAGAAAAGACATACGGCTATCCCCCGCTGAGACTTACTCTTTCGACTTATCCGGCATTTGTAACGGATGCCAGTTATCTATATAAACCCGGCAATAATGCCGCCGCAGTTGAGGTGGATATTTACCAGCCGCTCGAAGAAAAGCAGAAAGTTTATCTGGGCATTGATATCGGATCGACCAGCACCAAGGCGGTTTTGATCAACAAATCAAACGACGTTTTGGCCGGTCTTTATACACAGACCGCAGGGCAACCCGTCAAAGCCGTTCAATCCATTTTTGAGGCCATTGACGATATCTCCCGAAAACATGCCTGTGCCTTTATTTTTGAAGGTGTCGGCACCACCGGCTCAGGCCGCAAGTTCATCGGCCGCATCATTAATGCAGATCTGATCATTGATGAAATCACCGCGCATGCGCGCGCCGCCTATGAACTCAAAAACGATGCGGACACCATCATTGAGATCGGCGGCCAGGACGCTAAATTCACCACCCTGCAAAACGGCATGGTCACCTCCTCCGTCATGAACAATGTCTGTGCCGCCGGCACCGGCAGCTTCATTGAGGAACAGGCCGTAAAACTCGGCGTGAGTCTTGCCGACTATGCCGGGCGCGCCATCAATACCCCTTCGCCCATTTCCAGCGACCGTTGCACCGTTTTCATGGAACGTGACATCAACAACTATCTGACGGAAGGATATTCCGTGGATGAAGTCCTGGCCAGTGTTCTGCACTCGGTATGCGAAAATTATCTGACCAAAGTCGCGGTGGAGGGCAGCATCGGGCAAAACATCTGCTTTCAGGGCGCTACCGCCCGCAACCAAGCTCTGGTTGCCGCCTTTGAGCGCCGTCTGAATAAACCCATTTTTGTTTCTCAATTCTGTCACCTGACCGGCGCATTGGGCAGCGCGCTCATTTTAGCGGAAAACGCCGTGAAGGATTCCGCTTTCCGTGGTTTGTCGCTCTATTTGGAAAATATTCCCGTGGAGAATGAAGTCTGCGAACTGTGTCACAACAACTGCAAAATCAACAAAGTCACCGTCCAGGACGATACCGTGGCATTCGGTTTTCTCTGTGGGCGCGACTACGACACCAAGCATTACGTCGGCACAACCAAAAAGCACTATGACCTGATCAAAGAAAGAAGCAAAGTATTTCCGCAGGCCAAAAAGCCCGCCACATTTAAAAAGTCCGTCAGGATCGGTATTCCCCATGCCCTGTATCTGGCCGAAGAGATGCCTCTGTGGAAACATTTTTTCGCCACACTCGGCGTGGAAACCGTGACGTCTGAAAATTTAAAAAACGCAATAAAGTCCGGCAAAAAGATGGCGGGGGCGGAATTCTGCGCGCCGATGAACGCCTTCTTCGGTCATGTGCAGCATCTGGCCGATAAGTGCGATTACATTTTTTTACCCGTGTATCTGGAAGCCGAAAAGCAAAAAGATGAGGATTACCGCTACTACTGCTATTATACACAATTTGCGGCCACCTTGTCGGCGGGCACAAACAGCCTGCGCCTCAAAAATAAAACCATCATGCCGGTCATCAACCATCACTCTTTCCAATCGCGCATCGAACTCTTCTCGATCCTGAAGTCGATCTTAAATACCGGCTACTGGGAAATTTATAACGCCTATGAAGCGGCGCTGTCCTTTTATTTCGAAGGCCGCAATAACCTTCTCAACGTCTATCAGAGAGAAAAGCCTGCGTCAGACCAAATCAGCGTTGCACTTTTAGGCAGACCCTATGCCATCATGCAAAAATCGATGAACAAGGGCATACCGGATATCTTCAGCACCCTCGATATCAAAACATTTTATCAGGACATGCTGCCTGTGGATCAGGAAGATTTGTCCGAAATCGATCCCCTGCTCAAAAGAATGCACTGGAATTATTCCGCGAAGATTTTAAAGGCCGCGCTTCATATCGCCCGAACGCCCGGCCTTTATCCGGTTTATGTCACCTCTTTCAAATGCAGTCCTGATTCTTTCACCCTGGAATATTTTAAACGCATTCTGGACAAATACAGCAAACCCTATTTGATCCTCGAGCTCGACGAGCATGATTCCAACGTCGGTTATGAAACACGCATTGAGGCGGCCGTGCGCTCATTTAGCAACCACCATAAAAACAAAGATCTCCGCCTGGTTTCATCTCGCGCTCTGCCGCTCAATTCCGAAAGCACCGCCAAAATCAAAGACAAAACGCTACTCTTCCCCTGTTTTGATCCCATCAACTCCAAACTGCTGGAAGCGGTATTTATCAAAGAAGGCATCGACGCAAGGATGGTGCCGCTCACTGAAAAAATCATTCAGCGCGGCCTGCGCACAAATACCGGACAATGCCTGCCTGTCAACCTGATGGCAGAAAGCTACATCGACTACATCGAAGAAAACCTTCTGGATCCCGCCCAGACGGTAGGCTGGTGCTTTGACAGCCACGTGGCTTGTAATATCCGGTTATATCCGCAATTCATGAAAAGCATCATGGAAGCCGCAGGACACGGTCTGGAGAAAGTAGACATGTACGTCGGCAGCATATCCCTTAGCGACATTTCCATGCAGGCCTCCATCGAAGCATACTTCGCTCATATGTTCGGCGGAATGCTGCGCAAAATCGGCTGCAAGATTCGTCCCTATGAAAAAGAAAAAGGCATGACGGATAAGGTGATTGCCCAGTCGGTGGCTATACTTTACAACACGCTCTTGGGCGGCAGAAACAAAGATGACGATCTGACGAAAGTGATCAACCTGTTTAGAAAAATAGAGACGGTTCCCGGACACCGCCCGAAAGTGGCCGTCTTCGGCGATATGTATGCCAGAGACAACGATGTGTTTAATCAGGATTTGATTCACTGCATCGAAGACTATGGCGGCGAAGTCATCACCACGCCGTTTAATGAATTTGCCAAACTCATTGCCAGCCCCTATATGCGGCGCTGGTTTCTGGAAGGGGAGTTCATGGACGTCCTCGTCACCAAAACGCTTATCACGCTCGTCAACCAGTTGGAGAAAAGCTACTACAAAACATGCAATGAATTACTCAATGAGCCGCCCTTTGGCCCCGCCATCGATTACAAAATAATCTACGACGACTTTGATGTGACCTTGCAGCACTTCGGCGAGTCCACCGACAATCTGCTGAAGATTTCCGCACTGATGCAGCATTATCCCGACATATCCCTTTTTGTGCAGACCAATCCCGCTTTCTGCTGCGCAGGTCTCGTCACCGAGGCCATGTCTTCTCGCATAGAGG
Source organism: uncultured Smithella sp. (assembly GCA_964547345.1). GTDB lineage: Bacteria > Desulfobacterota > Syntrophia > Syntrophales > Smithellaceae > UBA8904. Next base: position 17,959 of record CAZJMX010000027.1, read on the forward strand.
AATACACGGGCGTCCCCATCGTCACCCTGAACTATGACGGCACCGGGAAAAACATCAATTCCAAAATCAGCCCGTATATCAAATTTCCACGAAGGAAAGCAGTGAATATATAATAATCCAAAGTGATCAATAGATATTAAATTTTTCACTGGCTATTTTGACGCCGTCTACATACAAATCGACACGGTAAATTCCTGCAGCCCAGGTGCTGGCGGATATCTCTTTCCATCCGTAGCCTGAATTATGATAAGAATTAACCCAGTCGGACTGGATATAGGATTTAAAACTTGCCCGGAACATTTCCCCACCGCTGGGATAAAACCAGATGTGCTCGATGATAAAATCCTTCCTGACCCCCGGCGCGGGATGAACCAGATTAAGTTCCCAAATCACATAGCGGGTGCCCGTCCTGGGGAAACTGCCTCGGTAGACTCGTTGATCCTTGGGAGGCACGTCGTAGCCGCCTTCGAAAAATTTAACCTCGGTCACCTGGGCGTTTAAAATACTGATGGATCTCGTCCCTCTGGCTGGATCCGCTTGCGGCAGACTGGCGAGCCGCTGTCTTTCTTCTTCATATTTTCTGCGCTCTTCTTCCATCTTGCGCCGTGACTCAGCCAGGGCGTTCTGTTCGGCGAGAAGCTCCTTCTCCCTGCGCAGCCTTTCCTTTTCCTCCGCAAGCTTTCTGCGTTCGTCCGCCAAATCATCAATCGGAACCACGCCGCCTGCATCCGCCGGACGGGGAGCGATCCTGACGCCGCTTGCGTTAAAGTAAAAGTCGCCGCTTAAGGAGGACAGCTCCCAGGGAATCTGCTGCCCCCGTGTTTTTTGAGACAGATCCTGTCGAACCTGTTTAAAGACCTGCTCTATGGGCAAGCCGGGTGTTGTCATGTGCTTCAAGAGGGATTCCGTATAGGGGCTGTTGCGTCCCTTGCCGTCTGCAGCTACATTGCCGGGACTTGTGGAATACGTAATCATTGTGCCACGGGGTGCTGTGGCAATGATGCTGAGACCGCGGCCGGCAGATCGAAAGCTCCGACCGAAGGGATTGTCGCGGCAGGCATCAAGGATAACGATGTTCATGCCATTGCCGGCGTTGTCCATCTCATCCAGGATTCGTCCCGTGTCAACCGCACGGTATTTCATGTCGGATTCTTTTTTAATTTTTGTGCCTACGGGAATGAGATAGTTCGACCCGTATACCTGAATGCCATGTCCGGCATAGTAAAACAAGCCGACGCCGCCTTTTTTCAGACGACTTCCAAAATCTTCAATAGCTTCTTCCATCATTTCCAGATTGGCGTTTTTTTTAAGTATGACGGTAAACCCCAAATTTCTCAATGCGGCAGCCATATCTGTGGCATCATTGACGGGATTGACCAGAGGTGCTGTTTCGTAACTACTGTTGCCGATCACCAGCGCCAGACGTTGCTCGGCTGCAGCCGGTAAGGCAAAAATAATGCACAAAACGATACCCCCCGCCAACCGGCTGATTTTTTCTACGATCATCTTCATATGGCCATTCATTCCTTTCTGACGGAATGACTATAGGAAAGACGGCCACGTCCTGTCAATGAAATATTGCAAAGGATTAACTTTGGTTGAATCGACCTGAAGACATGTCATTTTTCTGCGGCTTTCGGCATCGCTTCCCGGCGCCGGAAAGCATCGGCCTCTGCGCCGAAATGTTTATCTTGTAATGACCTGATTCGTTTGCCTTTTTATTCATGAGTCGCACCATCAGCAGGGGGTAACATTTTCTGCCGATCCGTGCCTTGGATGTGTAAAATTTCCAGTATATTTTTTGATCGGATGGACCGGATGTCTTACAAATCATCACCTGCGGGGTGCGCATGATCCCGTTTAATATTTTCTTTCTTTTTGGAATTTTCCCTGCTAATAAAATCAGCATGCTGCGGAGGTAAGGAAAAATGTCAGTTGTCGGGATTCTTGCAACGTTTTCCAACTTGCTTTTCGCCTGTGCGATCCTGCTGGGACTTTTTCTGCCGCAAGCGGAGCAGGCAACTTCCTTTTTGATTCTTCCCGCCATCATGATCATTCTGACGGTCACACTGCTTCGCTTCCCGCCCGGTTTTTTCCGCGAACCCAAAAAAATCCTGCCCGGAGCGCTCCTGGGCAGTCTGATGAATTATCTGATTCTGGGAAATCTCATTATTCTGGGAAGTATATTTTTAATTCGCGATGAAAAATTCTGGATCGGCTTAATTTTAATCGCAGCTGTTCCACCGGCAGTAGCCGTCCTGCCGCTGAGTGACAGACTGCAAGGAGACAGACTTTTAACTTTTGCCGGTTTTGCCGGAACACATGTGGCCGCACTGATCCTGATCCCACTGATCGGCGTGGCCTTCCTCAAGTATATCCCCATGTCCTACGACAAGCTGATTGTGCTTTTCCTTGCGCTCATCGGATTGCCTCTTCTTTTCTCTCGGATCGCCGTTGATCGAAACTGGGCCCCGCTCATTGACCGCCACGAAGGAACCGTCACCGATGTATGCTTCTTCATTGTTTTTTATACGATGGCAGCACAAAATGTCCAACTGATCAGACAATGGCCTCTGGCTATTGTCCTGATCTCGCTTGTTGCCGTCCTATCCATTGCCCTCATCAGCGTTGCGTTTTGGCTGATCGGCAAATTCCACAAAGTTCCCCGTCAGAACATTTCATCATTGCTGCTTCTGGGTACCATGAAAAATTACGGGCTCGCAGGGGGCATCGCCCTTTATGTGTTCAGCAGCGAAGCGGCGCTGCCGGCGTTGATTTTCTCGCTTTTCATGTTCATTTTTACCATCGGATTGAAACTTACGGCGCCAAAAACGACAAACACGCCCACACCGGCATCAGACCCGGCGCCGCCCCGATACAGCGATCCAACAAATATTTGACAAAATACACAAGAGACCTATACTAATTCATACTAATCAAAGAAAGGAGATCAAAACAATGGCCATCAATTTACCTGAACTGCCTTACGCCAAAGATGCTCTCGCGCCTTACATCAGCGCAAACACTCTGGAGTTTCATCACGGAAAGCATCACAAGACCTATGTGGACAATTTAAACAAACTCATTGCCGGAACGGACCTGGAGGGAAAAAACCTTGAGGAGATCATCACCGCCGCTGCGAAAGATCCGGCCAAAGCGGGTGTTTTCAACAATGCCGCTCAGATCTGGAATCATTCTTTTTACTGGAAATGCCTGAAACCCAAAGGAGGAGGAGCGCCCACAGGCGCCATTGCCGCTAAAATCAACGCCGCTTTCGGCAGCTATGAAAAGTTTGTCGAGGAATTGAAAAACGCCGGCGCCACGCAATTCGGCAGCGGCTGGGCATGGCTGGTTTTAGACGGGAACGATCTGAAAATCACAAAAACGCCGAACGCCGACACCCCTGTGGCTCATGGACAAAAGGCCCTGCTCACCGTTGACGTCTGGGAACATGCTTACTATCTGGATTATCAGAACCGCAGACCGGACTACATCACGGCAGTCATTCAAAATCTCATTAACTGGGATTTTGTCAATGCGAACTTAGGTCAGTGAAAAAACAGTTGGGAACGGCATCGACTGTTTCCAACTCTAATTTCGAGGAGGACAAAATGAAAAAACTGACTGCAGCTTTAATTTTGATCGTTCTAATGACATTTGGTTTTGGATTTACGGTCTACGGTCAAAATGAAACCAAACAGGCCCCGGCAAGCCAGGAGACAGCCAGCGTTGAAATCACCCGGCTGGTCATGGGAACCGGCGTCGACAACCGTGAGCCGGTAGGCATCGCCGACACCTTTCCCGCCAAAACGCCCAAAGTCATCTGCTTTCTGGACGCCAAAAACATCGCCGCAGACACGGAAATCACATTTGTCTGGATTTTAAATGAAAAGGAACTTCTGAAAACCAATCTGACGCTAAAGGCTAGCCCCAAGTGGAGAACCCGGGCGGACAAGAATCTGTATGCGATGAAGGGCGACTGGAAAGTCGAAATCCGCGACGCTGCGGGAAAGCTACTCAAGGATGTGCAGTTTAAGGTCGAATAGACTCAAACGGCCTCCGCTTTCGCAAAACATTCAGCGATAACGGAGGCCGTTGATGTTTTATTTTTTCAAAAGATCGCGAATTTCCATAAGCAGTTCCTGATCTTTTGTCGGTGGAGGCGGGGCGGCCGCTTCTTCCTTCTTGTTCTTCATGATCATTCCCAAAAATTTCACAATGAAGATGTATAAAGCCAGCGCAACGATCACAAAATTGACAATTTCTCCAATGAACAACCCATAGGGAACTTCCTTGCCGTTCACGATCCACTTCCAGGCCAGATACCCCTGCTGGCCGGGCATGACCAGACTGATCAGCGGCATAATGATGTGCTTCACCAGTGAATCGACAATTTTTCCGAATGCCGCGCCGATGATGACACCGATGGCCAGATCGACCACATTGCCCTTCAATGCAAAATTTTTGAATTCATCCAGCACGGAAGATACTCTTTTCTTCGCGTCCATAGCCCCCTCCTGAAAATAAATTTAACTACTCGATCTTGGACATTTCTTCGTAAATCTTTAAATCAATCACGCTGAAAAAACTGTCATACTGATCCTTTTCCAGCAGGCGGCGCATTTCCCAGCCTTTGTCCGTTTTCTTTTCCGTCGTCACGGTCAGGGTCACTTCGCATTCTTTCCAGTTGATTCTTTTCACACGGGCGTTCGTTTTCGTTCGCCATTCGCCGGAAACGACAAATTCGGAACCAACACGGTTATTCGCATAATCAATGGCGACATTGCCGCCAATGCTCTTTTCTTTTAAAACCGTGGCAATCGCTCTGAGAATTATTTTTTCTTTGGCTTCAAAAATACGGGAATGCTCATCCGGCCTGGAAATAACCGCTGAGCCAAACGGCGTGGCGCAAGAAACAAGGTGCATGACAATGCAGAAAGAAAAAAGAAGAAAAATAGTTTTCCGGTACATGGTATTTCCTCCGTGAGGATACGCAACGGCTAACGGCTGCTGCCGTTGATCCACCAGTCGCTTTTGTCCTTGAACCACCAGTGTGATGAATCGGTTTGAATAATCTGGTCTGCAAGCTTCTTGCCTTCGTCGGTTGAAAGACGCTGCAAAGCGTATTGAATCCACTCGTCGGCATATTTATTGCCCAGATCGCCATATTCCTTGAGCTGTAAAATCAGCGCAAGTTGATCGGCATCTCGGACGATCCGGGATTCCAGTGTTTCTTTCGCGTTAAACTCATCAATGGCCTGCCGGATCTCATCGCCGAAAAAAAGGCCGTCTGTCAGCTCCTGAACGGCTTTTGCTTCATTCACATCGACGTATTTTTTATTGACATAGTTCATGTCGCCGGTGCGCGCTTCGGGCAAGTCATGCAGAATGCACATTTTCAGCACGCGCAATTCTTGCAGGGATTTGTTCATCTTGCAAAGTGTGTATCCGACAAACACCGTGCGCAAAATATGCTCCGCAACCGATTCTCTGCCGCTTCCCAGAAACTGGTAGCCGCTGCGGGGCGTTTTGCACAGCATACCCACTTCGAACAATAAATCGGCGATACTTTCCATCTCAGCCCTTTTTCAATACCTTGACCCGATTGGCCATCATCTCCGACATCTTGTGGACCTGCAGCTGCAGAGACGCAATGCTGTCCGGCCTCGAATTTTCAATTTTTTCGAGCTGACCTTTCCAGTGCTCCAAAAGGGCAATTTCGTTCTCTTTCAATTTCTTTTCAAACCGTTCCTGATATTCCTTGATAAAAGCGGCGGATGAATCCCCTGCTGCCATTTCGATCCTCCTTCTGGCCAGATTGGCGGCATTATATCATTCATGCTCAAACATGCAACAGACAATTTGGCCGCCGAAATGACAATTTGACAGCCTTGTCTAAATACTATAAGAAAGCGCAAAATAAAATTTGAAGTGGGTACAACAATTCCATGAGCTGCAAACCAAACCCCGAAGACATCGCCGGCGGACAGGCCATCCTTGAAGGCGTCATGATGCGTCACGGTAATAAAATCGCCGCTGCCGTGAGGCGACCGGACAAAGAAATTGTTTTTCAGGAACGTGACTACGTGCCGCTGACCCGCCGATACAAGCCCCTGGGCTGGATGTTCATCCGGGGCACAATCAGTTTATTTGAAATGATGATCATCGGCATTCAATGTCTGATGTTTTCCGCGGAAGTCGCCCTTTCTGAAGAAGAAAAAAAACCTCAGGGCTGGGAGATGTATGTTTCATTTGTTGTGAGCTTCGCCATTGCCATATTTTTTTTCGTCGTCGTGCCGGCTTTTTTCTTCACTCAGATAAAAAGCTATATTGACAATCTGATTTTGCTCAATATTCTGGAAGGCTGCGTCCGCCTGGGCATGTTTTTGTGCTTTCTATCCGCGACACTCCTGATGAACGACATGCGGCGTGTTTATATGTATCACGGCGCGGAGCATAAAACCGTCTTCGCTTGGGAAGACGGCCAGGATCTGACCGTTGAAAATGTAAAGAAATACTCCACACGCCATCCCCGCTGCGGCACCAGCTTTATTTTATTTGTCATGATTGTTTCCATTTTAGTCTTTTCACTTTTGGGACGACCGGACTTTTTGCATCGGGTGATGTACAAGATCCTGCTGATGCCCGTTATTGCCGGCATCTCCTATGAGGCCATCCGCTTCACCGGAAAATACAGCCGGTTCAAACTCGTGCAGGTTTTGAGCTGGCCGGGTCTGATGCTTCAGCGGATCACAACCCGAGAGCCGGATGACGACCAGATTGAAGTGGCCATTGCCGCGATGAAAAAAGTCGTTTAATTTATTTTCATTTCCTATTTTGAATTCCGTTTACCCGAATCTCATCATTCATTTGACGGGTTTTTATCCCCGATGGGCATTGACTTTTCCGAACACTTAAAGTAATTAAGTAAAGTATTATTTTCATTGGGGAGACAAGGGATAATGAGGATGAAAGTGCGGTCTTTTCTAATACTGACGATTCTTGCAACCGTGATAATGTCCTCGCAGGCAATAGCGGCTCAGGAAGACACGGCGCAGCTGACTTTTACCAAAACGGCCGTTTCCAAAAAACCGCTCCAAACATACACAGTTCAAAAAGGAGAAGTACTCTCCGCAATTATTCGCAAAATCCCCGGCATCACCGAAAAAGACATTCCTCCTTATTACCGGATGATCAAGGAACTCAACCCCGATATAGAAAATTTGGACAAGCTGTATGCAGGCCAGGCAATTGTTCTGCCCGGAAAACCCATTCCCGTCGCGGCGGAAAAAGTTTCGCCGCAGGCAACGGATGCGACCGCCCAACCCCCTGCTTCAGTCGGCGCGCAAAACTATCAGGTCAAAAAAGGAGACTCCCTGATCCGCATCATCCACCGCGAACTGCAGATCACAGCCAAGACGCAGCCGACGCTGCTCATCATTAAATCGATGAATTCGTCCATCAGGGACATCAACAAAATCTATGCCGGTCAAATCCTCCGCCTGCCGGACGGTCAAACCACTGTGAAAGTGGCAACCCAACCTGTCAAACCGGAAAAGGAGACGGCTGTCGCACCCAGGCAAACCGCAGTAGACAAAACAAAACCGGAAGAAAAACGGCCCGAGCCACAATCGGTTAAGATCATCGAAGAGAAAATTGAAGCGCTCCCGCCTGTCCGTGAACAAAAGGCGGAGATGGACAAACCACCCGAGAAAAAGGATGTTCCGATTCTGTCTCCCGCCACCCGTCTGGCGGTCATCAAGCATATTGTTTCGCAAATGAACGGATCGATGATGACAGGCGGCAATTACTATCTACCGGTCTCTAAAACGGAACAACTAACCATTGATTGCTCAATTATCCCCGTCGTGGAACTCGACGGATCCACAATCTTCCTGGATCGGGGCAACCGCTCTAACGCTCACCTGAAAAAAATGATCAGCGACCGCTGGAGTAATTATCATCTGATCAGCATCGACGACAAAGACGATATCGTCATGATCCTCAAAAAGATCCTCAAAAATACCAGAACCTATGAAGTCACCAAAGCGCAAAAACCAATCTCCGTAGGGACTCTCCCGCCGCTGGAAGTTTCCGTGGATTGGATCATTGCTAAAAAGGATCCGAAGCAGTCATCGGCCATCCAGGGTCTTCGTTTCATGTATGAGTCTGATTCCCTTTTGCCTAGGGCTGTTGTGAACTCAGCTCGCAAGCATTCCGTCTTCATCACGGAAATTTCGCCCGAAAAAGGCCTGGTAGGGAAACCGGAGGAGATTTATTCACTGCCGCCGGTTGCGATTCTACCTGCATCGCCAGCCAGGGAATTTTCCTTTGCCCTGCTGTCCCTCCTGAACATCCAGGGAGAAAAAGATGTTGACGTCCGGGTGTTCAATATTGAAAAGGACGGATTTAATCTTTCGATTAAAGCGGATCTCGTCGTTTCGCGCGACAATAAAAAGTATGTTCTTTTTTCGCGCAACCTTCCCCCGCAGTTTGTCAATATTCTGCAAAAAGCGGGCAATGAACTGATTTTTGTGTCCGACCAGGATGATCCGGTAAGGACCCTAGAGACTCTCCTGCGCACGTTTCGTTTCGCGACCACCTCCGGTTATTTTTCATTTTCCGGTCTGGACAAAAATCAACCGCCCTATGCGTTTGGTTTCAACGGCGCCAAGATCAAAACCGACAAGGACATCTATATTGTGAATTTTAATTTCAGCGAAGACCTGCGCGGATTGATGAAAGAAGCCTGGTCGGCCACCATTGTCCGGTACTGAACATGACCAAAGCCATCGCCCTTTTGTCCGGCGGACTCGACAGCATCCTGGCCGTAAAGATCGCACAAAAACAAAATATTCACGTTACAGGCATGACCTTTGTCACGCCGTTTTTTAACGCATCCAAAGCCAAAGCAGCCGCCGACCAGATCAACACACCGTTGATCATCAAAGACATCACCGCCGAGCATCTGCAAATGCTCAAAGCTCCGCGTTACGGCTACGGCAAGAACATGAATCCCTGCATTGACTGCCACACGCTGATGCTCGCCATTGCAGGCCGGAAAATGGAAGAAACGGGCGCGGATTTTCTACTGACCGGCGAGGTGCTGGGACAACGTCCCATGTCGCAAACCAAACAATCTCTTTATGTGGTCGCCAAGAATTCCGGTTACGCCGACTATATTCTAAGGCCCCTTTCGGCGCAATTGCTTGAACCGATCAAAGCGGAAAGAGAAGGAAAAATTGACCGTTTGCAACTGCTTGGAATTTCCGGACGCGGGCGTAAAGATCAGATGAGACTTGCGGATGAATTCGGCATCCGGCATTATCCGCCGCCTGCCGGCGGCTGCCTTTTGACCGACCCGATCTTTTCCCGACGCCTGCGTGAATTGATGGAACGCGGGGAAGACCTTCAAATCCGCGATTATGAACTATTGAAATACGGACGGCACTTCCGCGCTGATTGCGGTGCAAAAATTATTGTCGGACGCAACTCAGCCGACAACGACGCCCTGGAACGTCTGACCATTGACGGTGATCTGGTCTTAAATATAGACTGCCACCCCGGCCCGTACGTCCTGGTTCCCTATGGCGATGAGTCGGCTAAAGCGTTTGCCGCCGCTTTGTGCGTCCGCTATTCCGATGCGCCCAAAGGTGTTGAAGCCGATGTGATCTGCCGTCATCAGGGCGAGACAACAACGCTCAGAAGCAGCGCGGCCCGCAAAGAAGAATGTGAAAGCCGGATCCTGTAGAGCTGAGGCGCCCCGGCCGGATTCACCGGTTGCGGATTCTTTTACCCGCCGTATGCTGCGGCCGCAAAAGATCGTCAACGGTTTTAACCGGATTGAACACCGCCAGAGGCAGCTCGACAAATACTGTATTCCAGTCGGCCATGCTGCCGTTCCAGAGTCCCGGTAGTTCTTGGGCCAGCAATTTGCGTCCTTTTTCCGTCTTGGAACTGATCAGATAGGCGTCGCGGTTAACGTATTTTTCCAGATCGAATTTTTCGCCCCGATAATCCCTGATGCAGCACACCATATCCACCGGATTGAAGAATTCCGAATTCCGCCAGACGGCCTGCTGACCCGGGTCATTGGCATTGACATGCGCGGATTCAACAATTTGCAGGGATTGCGTGGCATCCGCTTCGTCAACCCAGAAAGGCCCGCCACCCGGCTCGCCGACATTCCGGACCATCCCGCAGATGCGCAAAGGCCGGTTCAAAATCGAAATCAGTTTTTTCTTTTTTTGCGTAAGCGACAGGAGCTGGAAATCCGAAGGAAAGACACAACTGAGCTTTTGACGGCAGCAGTCGGCATACTCATCCAGCCTTTCAGATAATATTTTGCCCTTTTCCATTTCGCGCAGGATGGTAAATATCGTCTGCTGTATCTGCAAAGCCAGCCCACCCAGCATTTTTTTATACGGCAGAATTTTTTCAAGAAGATTATGCGGCACGATATTATCTATATTTTTAACAAAGATGAAATCAGCATCCAGCGCCGCAAGATTTTGCAAAAGCGCACCATGCCCGCCGGGACGAAACACGAGACGTCCGTCGCTGTCGCGAAAAGGCGTCCCGTCTTCATTCACCGCAATGATATTCGTTGCAGGGGACTGAATGGAATGATCCACTTTCATGCGAACCTGGAACTGATTTTCAAACTTACTTTTAACCTCCATGAGCTTCGCCGTTACTTTTTCAATATGCTCTTCGGAGAGCGTGACATGCATGCGGCAAATCCCTTTTTTATCGCGAACGTAACTTGCCGCTTCGACCAGATGTTCTTCGAGTGCCGTTCTGATTTCACCTAACGGATAGGCATGAAAGTGAATCAAAGCTTTAGGCAGCCAGCCGTAGTGGAGTCCCTCCGCAGATAAAATATGATCCAGAAGACCGGAAATATTTTGTTGCTGAAGATGATGGCGGGCAACTTGGTCCTGCTCAAGCAAAGACACAAAGGGCATTTTTTTTAAATCGCGGCAAAATGCCCTGTCCGCCGAGTCGTCACCGAAACTGCCTTGCCGTGCTGCTGAAAACCAATGGGCAAACATACGACTCGCCGCTCCTGACGCCGGAACAAATTTCATCGACCGATGCTCACCGGCTTCGGTTTCAAATTGATGGACCAGTTTTTTTCTTTGCGCCGGCGTAACGGATAGAATCCCGTCGCCCAGGGTGCAAGGCCTGTTCAGCTTTAAATAACTCGGACCTCTGGAATAGACAGCCAACTGTTTCGCCGCATCCCGCCTCGTCAGTCCCAGAGCCGTCATTTGTTCAGTATCTTTTTTAGAGAAAGAATAATCTTTTTTCATACCGCAACCCTCCAGATGTTATCTCTCTGAGTATTGAATAATCATTTGAAATTCAAGAGGTATTTTATATCTGATTCCATCTTGACGCGACGGTCCTTTTCAAGTAGTAGTTTGGCACCATTCTTTCAGGGAGTGAAAATATGAAAAACAATCTTCTTTTCCGATGGATTCTGCTTTCCATTTTCTTATTCACCCTCGTCTCAACCTCCACGGCGCTATCGGCCGAGACAATCAAAATCGGCATTGCGGGCGCGCACACAGGTGATCTGGCCTCTTACGGCATCCCCACGGTGAAAGCCGCCGAGCTTGTCGTCAAAACCGCAAACGCCAAAGGCGGCATCCTGGGGAAAAAAGTCCAATTGGTGATCGAGGATGAAGCCTGCAAGCCGGAGTTGGCCACCAATGTGGCCACCAAGCTCGCATCGCAGAAAGTCGATGCGGTGATCGGCCACATTTGCAGCGGCGCAACCAAAGCGGCAATCCGCACATACAAAGACGCCGGGATCATCGTGATATCCCCTTCAGCAACCAGCCCCGAGTTAACCCTCTCCGGCCAATATCCGAACTTCCACCGCACCATCGCACCTGATGACGCGCAGGCAAAGCTTGTGGCCGACTTCACGATTAAAACACTGAAACTCAAGAAAGTCGCAATCATTCATGATAAAGGCGACTACGGCAAAGGCTTCGCGGAATATGCAAAAAAATTTTTGGATGCACAAAAGGATGCCAACGTCGTGCTTTATGAGGGAATAACTCCCGGCGCGGTGGATTATTCAGCGATCATTCAGAAGATCAAGTACTCCGGCGCAGAAGCGGTCATCTATGGTGGTTACCACCCGGAAGCCGCTTCAGTTGTGCAATTGATGCGAAAAAGGAACATGAAAACGATTTTTATTTCCGACGACGGCGTGAAAGATCAAACGTTCATCAAAGTAGCGGCAACTGCGGCGGAAGGCGTCTACGCGTCAGGCCCCAAAGACACGACCCAAAACCCCCTGGCTATCGCAGTTATCGATGCACATAAAAAAGCTTACGGCGCTGAGCCGGGCGCTTTCTATCTCAATGCATACAGCGCGATGCTCGCGATCTTAAACGCAATGGATAAAGCGAAGTCCACCGAATATAAAGCAGTGCACAAAGCGCTGCGTGCGCATTTCACGGAAACACCTCTGGGGAAAATAAAATTTAGTGACCGCGGCGACGCCATCGGCGTCGGATTCTCGATGTATCAAGTCAAAAACGGGGTTTATGTTGAATTGAAATAACGTTAAGCGTAAGGCATTAGGAGTCAGGCGCAGGCAAAGGGTGATGAATTATTTTTGGGACTTAATACTGGGAGGTCTTACACGCGGCAGCATCTATGCTCTGATCGCCTTGGGTTATACGATGGTTTACGGGATCCTGCAACTCATCAACTTTGCTCACGGTGAAATATACATGATTGGCGCGTTTACCGCGCTGATTGCCGCATCCATCCTCACTATGCAGGGCCTGACCGGCTTTTCAGTTTTAATTCTCGCGGGCGTGGTCGCGATCCTCTACGCCTCGGCTTACGGCTACACCGTTGAAAAAATCGCTTATAAACCGCTTCGTCAGGCATCCCGGCTCTCGCCGCTCATCAGCGCCATCGGGATGTCCATCTTTTTGCAAAACTATGTCATGCTGGCTCAGACCTCCGATTTTCTCCCCTTCCCCAACCTGCTGCCGCAATCGGATTTTCTGGATCGCATCAGTTCCTTCATCGGCCCATCCGACTTCATCATTATTGTGACGTCGGCGCTCGTCATGACCGGCCTTACCCTGCTTTTGAAATTCACCAAAATGGGACGCGCCATGAGGGCCACCGCACAGGATCGTGACATGGCATTGCTCACCGGCGTCAACGTCAATCGCGTGATCTCCCGGACGTTCATTATCGGCTCGGCGCTAGCGGCCGTGGGCGGCATCCTCATTGCCTCGCACGTCGGCCGGATTAATTTTTATATCGGTTTCAACGCCGGCATTAAAGCTTTTACCGCAGCGGTTCTGGGCGGCATCGGCAGCATTCCCGGCGCGATGCTGGGCGGCCTGATCCTGGGGCTTGCCGAAAGTTTCGGCACAGGCTACATCGCAAGCGACTATGAATCCGTCTTTGCATTCGCACTTTTAATTTTAATCTTAATCTTCAAGCCCGACGGCATTCTGGGACTCTCCTCCCAGCAGAAAGTTTAACGGAGGATTCCCCGATGAAGTATGCCGCAGAACTCAAACAATCTGCAACCATCGCCTTGTGGTTGGTTCTGCTGACGTTTCCGATGATGGTCATCAAAGTCAATACGATTGAAAATGTCGTCGTCTGGCGCTGGATCAACATCGCAGCCGTTGGCATTGTCGCATTCAGTCTCTCTTTTTTGTGGCAGTTATATTTACGAAAGAAATCATACGCCATGCCTGTGGCTGCGGCTGCGGCAGGCCCATCGACGCTGCAACGGCTCTTTGCCGAGCCGAAGCTTTACCGTCCGGCGCTGACGATAGTCGCCGCATTTGTCCTCGTCTTTCCTTTTGTCTTTTCCCACTACCAGGTTAATGTCATGACCACTGCGCTCATCTACGTCATGCTGGGATTGGGATTGAACATTGAAGTGGGCCTCGCGGGGCTTCTTGATCTGGGCTATGTCGCTTTCTATGCCGTTGGCGCCTACAGTTACGCCCTGCTGACGCATCACCTCGGCCTGGGCTTCTGGACGCTTCTGCCGGTGGGCGCGCTCCTGGCGGCCTTCTTCGGTCTTCTGGTGGGTTTTCCGGTGCTGCGGCTGCGCGGCGATTATCTGGCCATTGTCACACTGGCGTTTGCGGAAATTCTCCGACTGGTTCTGGAAAACTGGAACGCATTTTCCTTTGGCCCCAGCGGCATCTCGAACATTCCTCGTCCGGGCTTCTTCGGCATGGAACTCTCGCTGGAACAGTCCGCAATTTATATGTACTTCCTTTTGATCGCCTTGTGCGCTCTGACGATTTTCGTCACCTATCGCCTGCAGCATTCCCGTATCGGACGCGCCTGGGTGGCGCTGCGCGAAGATGAACTGGCCTGTGAAGCGATGGGCATTGACAAGACCAAAGCCAAACTTGCAGCCTTTGCGTTGGGCGCGATGTGGGCAGGCATGGCCGGTGTTTTGTTTGCCGCTAAAACCACCTTCATCAATCCGGCCAGTTTCACGTTTATGGAATCGGCGATGATTCTGGCAATTGTGGTTTTGGGGGGTATGGGTTCCATTCCCGGTATCATTATTGCGGCGCTGGCCATCATTTTGCTTCCTGAATATATGCGCGTGCTCGGCGACTACCGGATGATTTTGTTCGGCGCGGCGCTAATCATCATGATGATTTTCCGCCCCGGCGGGCTTTTGGCCGACCGCCGCAGGCAATATGAATTTCATCAAAAGGCTGAAAAATAAAATTTCTGAAAGAGTGAAGCATGGAAAACATTCTGGAAGTAAAAAATATGACCATGGATTTCGGCGGCCTGCGGGCGCTGAATAATGTCAGCCTTCATATCCGGCAAGGAGAAATCGCGGCGCTCATCGGACCCAACGGCGCGGGGAAGACCACGTTATTTAATTGTTTGACCGGCATCTACAAACCGAGCTCGGGCGATATTCTCATGTGTCCGCCGAATGGCAAGGCCCGAAGGCTCAATGGTTTGAAAATAAGTAGCATCACGGAGCTGGGCATGGCACGCACCTTCCAGAACATCCGCCTTTTCGGCGGTATGACCGTACTGGAAAATGTTATGATCGGCTGCCACAGCCGGTCGCGGGCAGGCATCCTCGGAGCCATCTTCCGCCCGCCGTCCACACGCGAAGAAGAAGAGGCCATTGTCAATAAAAGCTATGCCCTCCTCGAATACATCGGCCTGGCTCCTATGGTGAACGAACTGGCCAAAAACCTGCCCTACGGCGCACAGCGCCGTCTGGAGATCGCGCGCGCCCTGGCCACCGAGCCTCGCCTGTTGTTGCTTGACGAACCGGCAGCAGGCATGAATCCCCAGGAAACCAACGAACTCGATGCGCTGATTGCTCAATTGCAAAAGGATTATCATCTTTCCATTCTGCTGATCGAACATGACATGAAACTGGTGATGAATCTGGCGCAGAATATTTTCGTGCTCGACTACGGCGAGGAAATCGCGCGCGGCACGCCCCAGGAAATTCGCCAAAACCCGGGCGTCATCAAAGCCTACCTCGGAGAGGAAGCTGATGCTGAAATTAGTTGATGTCGAGACCTGTTACGGCAGCATCCGCGCCCTCAAAGGCATTTCCCTATCGGTCGGTGAAGGCGAAATCATCGCGCTCATCGGCGCAAATGGCGCGGGAAAGTCCACCACACTCATGTCTATTTCCGGTATCACAACGATTCGCTCAGGGCAGATCCTTTTCAACGGCGAATCGATTGAAAAAACAGATCCCGATAAAATCGTGGCCATGGGAATCTCCCAAGTCCCGGAGGGACGGCGTATTTTCCCGAAACTGAGCGTCCTGGAAAATATGGAAATGGGCGCATTTTTAAGAAACGACAATTCCGCAATTAAAAAAGATATAGCTTACATCTACGGGCTTTTCCCCATCCTTCACAAACGCCGCCATCAACAAGGCGGCACACTTTCCGGCGGCGAGCAACAGATGCTGGCCATCTCCCGCGCGCTCATGGCACGCCCCACGTTGTTACTGCTGGATGAACCCTCTCTGGGGTTGTCGCCTCTCATGACCCAATTGATTTATTCAATTCTCGCCAAGATCAACACCGAACAGAGCACCACCATTTTTCTGGTGGAGCAAAACGCTTTCATGGCGCTCAAGCTCGCCCATCGCGCCTATGTCCTGGAAAACGGAGCAATTACGATGGAAGGCAAAGCCTCCGACCTGCTGCATGATGAAAATGTAAAAAAAGCTTATCTGGGAATTTGATATCAAGCCGTTTGAAATAACTTTTCTCGCGACCTGATACTACTCACTGAATAACTTTATCATTCCTTTCATTGACAATTGTTTTTCTTTTTGCCTATAATTTGACAAATTAGAATAAATCCATAGTATGGCGAAGGAGGTTATAAAATGAAACGTTTTGCTGTTTGTTTATTAGTCGCTTGCTTCCTTCTCGGATTTTGCATGACTTTACCAGCAGCCGACGACATGAAGAAAGCATCGGATAAAACCGTTACGGAAACCGTCACAGATACCGCCAAAGACGTCAAAACGGGCGCTGTCAAAGTCTTTCAGGAAAGCAGGGACGCCGTCGTCCGGGACGCCAAGGCAATGAAAGAGGACATCCCGAAAGCTCTCAAAGAAGCAAAAGATTCGGCAATTCAACAATCCAAGGACGTGAAGGAAAGCGCCTCAAGGGAACTCAAGGAAATTCGGGACAACATGGCCAACCCGACACTTACGCCGAAAACTGAAAATAAATAATCGTACATCAAAAATTATCTTTGCGAGGCTTCATATTGAAAAAGTTTTTTCACAACTCAATCATCATCGGCATATTAACCGCCAGTTCATGCATTGTGTACGCTCCTGCGGGTTACACACAAGTGAAAGCGCCGCAAACACCCGCCCAGATGATGATTGAAGCCATCAAAATAACCGAACCGCTCTCCTTCTGCGGCGAGCCGGTTCCTCTTCACGACCCCGACGTTCGCGAACGGCTGGAAAGAGAATTGCTGGTATCGCTGGACAACAGCGACGACATCATTTTGTGGCTGAAACGCGCCAATCGCTATTTCCCCCACATCGAGAAAGCTTTGAAAGCCCAATCCATGCCGGATGATCTCAAATATATCACCATCGCGGAAAGTTCTTTGCGACCGCTCGCGTTTTCCAATAAGGGAGCCGTGGGCTACTGGCAGTTTATTGAAGGAACGGGAACGAAATATGGACTGGCTGTCAACAGTGACATTGATGAAAGAAGAAACGTTTACAAAGCGACAGAGGCGGCGGTCAAATATCTCAAAGACCTTTACGCACTCTTCGATTCCTGGACACTTGCCGCAGCCGCCTACAATATGGGAGAAGACGGTCTGAAATCCGAAATCATGGTGCAGAAAGTCAATGACTATTATAGACTTTATTTAAATCAGGAAACACAAAGGTATGTTTTCCGAATCCTGGCGGCAAAAATCATCATGTCCAACCCGATAAAATATGGTTATGTCCTAGGCAGAGACGACCTTTACTGGTCCAAGCCCTTTGCCACGATGGAAATCAAAGCCAGTCAGCCCGTACCTCTTCATATTATCGCACAAGCTGCAAACACGAATTTCAAAATCGTCAAGGACATGAATCCGCAGATTAAACTGTATCATCTGCCCTCAGGAACCCATCTGCTGCACCTTCCCAAAGGTTCCACCGACGGTTTTCCCGAGCGCTATGAAAAGCTCATCCGGCAGTGGTATAGTGACAAGGGTGAACATGTCTATACCGTTAAAAAAGGAGACAGTCTGGCAGGCGTCTCCGCACGATTTAATGTGCCGCTCAGAGCTCTGATGATCTGGAACAAAATTTCGAATGGCAAAAAAATTCTGCCCGGGGATAAGCTTTACATTTTAACGGACAATTATAAAGCTATGAGCAAATCCATCAAGACAGACAAAGCCGATAATACAGACAAAGCGGATAAAATTGAAGAATCTGATGAGTTCTCGCAGTGAATTGAAAACCGGGGATATGCCGGACGTCTTCCCGGCGAAACCCGGAAACCAGCAGGAATCCTTTTGAATAATGCTTGATTCTGCATCCGGAAAATAATGACAAAAGAGAGCAAGGGAATACGAAGGTTCGGAGTTATCCGCCGATCATGGCCTTTGCCTGTTTGATTCCCACCCTGCCGAATCCATAGTCCAGGAGCATTCTGGTTTGCTGAGAGCGGATGCGCCGGTTCTTCGCGCCCAAAACAACAGCCATTAATTTTGTGTCACCCCTCACGGCCGTTGCCACCAGATGGAATCCGGCGGCGCCGACATAACCGGTTTTCAATCCATCCATTCCGGGATAGCTGGACAGCAGGTCATTGCGGTTGGTCAACATCACATCATTAAAGACAAAACGTTCAATAGAGTGAATTTTGTAAGAATGGGGAAAACGGTGAAGATATTCACTCGACAACACATAAATATCCCGCGCGGTTGTTTTTTGTTTTCTATTCGGCAATCCGTGAGGATTGACAAAGTGGGTATCTTTCATACCCAGCTCTTGGGCTTTGGCGTTCATGCGCCGGACAAACGTCTCCACGTTTCCCCCGAAATGCTCGGCCAGAGCCACGCTGGCATCGTTTGCGGAATGGACGGCCATGCCCTTGATCAGATCCAAAAGCTCGTAGCGTGCGCCCGCCTCAAAAAGCATTTTGGACCCGCCGGTGCGAACGGCATTGGCGCTGACTGAGACCAGATCCGAATAACCCGCTTTTTTCATCTCAATGTCTTCATAGATCAGATACAACGACATGATTTTGGACAGCGAAGCCGGCTGAATCACCCGATCCACATTTTGCTCATAAAGTACCCGGCCGGTGTTCATGTCCACCAGCATGGCCGCTTTAACGGTCAGGGGATGGAAAGATCGCGAAACGGCAAAGGCCGCCTGCGGCATCAGGAACAAACACAATATTATGATTGCTGCTTTTTTCATCATTTTAATCAACCTTTTGTTCAGGAACGTCATCAAAGGCGTCCCGCAAAATGGCAACACAGGCGTCCATCTGCTCTTTCGTGTGATACGCCGACACCGATAATCTCAGGCGCGTACGTTTGGTTGAAACAGCCGGATACGTTACCACGCCTGTATACAATCCTTTTTCATAAACGCGCTTGCTGATTTCCCACAGCCGCATCTCACCGCCGACAAATATCGGAATAACCTGCGATTTCGTCTCGCCGATGTCAAGTCCGGCATCCCTCATCGCTTTATGCATATAGCGCGTGTTTTCCCAGAGTTTATCGCGCTGACTTTTATCATCGGCATAAATCTCTAATACCTTTAAGATGCCGGCTGCCGTATGCGGCGCCATGGCGCAGGAAAAGATATAAGATCGGGCGGATACCCGCATATACCGGATGAGTTTTTGATCGGCAACCGCAAAGCCTCCAATGGCCCCAAAAGATTTACTGAAGGTTCCGATGGTGATGTCGATGTCATTTTCGACGCCGAAATGCTCCGCCACGCCTCGTCCGTTCTCTCCGAAAATCAGCGTGGCGTGCGCTTCATCCAGTAAAATTTTTGCGCCGTACTTTTTGCAGATCACGACGATCTCGGGCAGATTCGCCAGATCTCCGTCCATACTGTAGACGCCTTCCAAACAAACAATGATCCGTTTGGTCTTCAAACCCTTCAGCACTCTCTCCAGATGGCGCGGGCTGTTATGGCTGAAGACTTTAATGTCCGCCCCGGCCAGTCTCACGCCGTCGTAAATGGACGCATGGGAAAGAATATCCAGCACGGCAACATCGCCGGGTTTTAATATGCAGGACAGGACCCCCACATTGGCGCTGTATCCCGTGGGAAAGACCAAAGCCGCTTCTTTATGTTTAAAGGCCGCAATCGTCTCTTCCAGTTTTTGGGTCATGTCGTAATAACCGCTGAAGAGCGGCGCAGACGCGGCGCCTGTGCCGTATCGGGCCAAAGCATCCTGCACCTCCTTAATAACCTCGGGATAAACAGAATACCCCAGATAGTTATAGGATGAAAAATTCAGATAGGGCTTGACGGAGTCCGTATAACGATCGTACGCTTCCACCTGAGAAACGGGCGCAGTCGTCAGGGGATTACCGTAAGTATAATACTTTTTGGCAATAGCATCTTCCAGGAATTCCCAGAAATAATTTTTGACATCAAAAAGATCATCGCCCTGAAATTCAACAAACTCCTGATGGGTATGATCTTCCAACTTCATGTTTTCGATGTCGAACTTTTCACGTCCCAAGTCTCAAGCCTCCGATATGAAATCCATAAGCAGTTGATGGCGAAATTCTATATTTTAAAACTATATAAGAAACGAATCTACTAAAGTCAATTCATTATTCAAATTACATCTTTTTATTTTGCTGATACTATTGTAGCATGCCTCCATCGTCCAAATTAAACGATCGGGAAAGAACCATGCAGAGATTACGAAGCGGACAGCATCCATATCTTGTTTTTTTAATCGCGTTTTTATTTTTATCGTTGCTTGCGTCATGCGGTGTAAAGAAAACTTTAAGACAAGAAGGAGACAAAACAGCAGACGACGTCAGAGTATCCTATCGTAAAATCATTTTGAATAGTTTCGAAACAGAGGAGGTTCTGTCCAAGTCCAGTCCCGGCATTGCGGTTGTCTGTGAAAATGCCGCCTTGCAGGAACTTTTGGATATCGGCACAGCACCGATGATTGTCAAGACCTCATCCCGATCATTCAAAGAAGAGGACGCTCTCATTGTCAGAGTCCGCCTGGTGATGACGCGCATCACTCTGAAAACGCGCAGCAAAACCCCACAGCACATAACAAAACTCACGGCTCAGGTAAGACTCCTCAACGGCTCAACCGGTAAAACACTCAGTGAAGAGAACATCTTCGTCACAGATCAACCCAAAAATACAGATGCTGAAAATCCAAAAGAATTGGGAATATCGGTGGCGCGCCATATCGATAAATTTATCCGAAAATAACAGGCGGACATCCTCTTAGCAGCTTCCTCAGGGATAAATTCGAAATCACATCCGATTTCCCCATATTTCTTGACAAACGCTCATTTCTGTCTTAATTACTAGCTTGAGAATAGTGTATGTGGTTTTAAAACCGGTGTATTTATGAAAGGAACTTGGCATTTGCTTACCTATTATTTGCTTGGAATGAATCGTTGACGATGAAGCTATCCACCCGATCCAGATATGGCGTTCGTATGATGATCGACCTTGCCGGACATTACGGCGAGAAGCCTGTCTTTCTCAAAGATATCGCAGCCCGCGAAGAGATCTCAGAGAAATATTTGAGTTTGATTGTCATTCCGCTTAAAAGCGCCGGGCTGATCCGATCCATCCGTGGCGCACGCGGAGGCTACATGCTGGCCCGCGAGCCGCAAAGTATTTCTCTTTGCGATATAGTGGAAGCGGTGGACGGCGTCATTTGCCTGGTCAACTGCGTCAATAATCCCGATGCCTGTGATCGCGTATGCATCTGCCCCACACGCGATCTGTGGTCATCCCTGGGCGACAAAATCCGTGACACACTGGTCGACATCACGCTGGATCAATTGGTCCGGAGTAAAAATTCAAAAATATTGTCCGGATCAAAAAACAAGAAGACAAGGAAATGAGATATTAAAATGGATATCATCCATCAGATTCAAAAACTAAAAAAAGAAAAAAACGCTGTGATTCTGGCGCACAACTATCAACTGCCGGAAGTTCAGGATATTGCCGATTTCGTGGGTGA
The DNA here is from genome assembly GCA_964547345.1 of uncultured Smithella sp. GTDB lineage: Bacteria > Desulfobacterota > Syntrophia > Syntrophales > Smithellaceae > UBA8904. Next base: position 39,714 of record CAZJMX010000027.1, read on the forward strand.
CTCTCTGGGACTCAGCATGGCAGCGGCAAAAACCGACGCGGATGTGATTATATTTTGCGGCGTGCATTTCATGGCGGAAACGGCCAAGATTCTGTCGCCATCCAAAACGGTGCTGCTGCCGGATCTAAAGGCAGGCTGCCCGATGGCGGACATGATTGACGCGGAAGGTTTGCAGACGCTTCAGGCTCAGCATCCCAACGCAGTTACCGTCTGCTATGTGAATACGACCGCCGATGTAAAAGCCCATTGCGACTATTGCTGCACATCCGGCAACGCGCTCAAGATGGCACAGCATATTTTGAAAGAACATGAAGAAATCATTTTTGTTCCGGACAAGTATCTGGCCCGCTATGTTGCAGACCAGCTCGGCCGCACCTTCGTCACCTGGGAAGGATTCTGCCCGACGCACGCCCGGATTTTGCCGGAAGACATCGTCAGGTCAAAACAACTCCATCCGCAGGCGAAAGTTCTGGTTCATCCGGAATGCAGGCCGGACTTGACAAAACTGGCTGATCTCGTCGCCTCGACCGAAAAGATGTGCAGTTTTGTTCACGATGATGCCGCCACCGAATTCATCATCGGAACGGAACTGGGCATTATCCACCGAATGAAAAAAGAAAATCCTTTAAAGCAGTTTTATCCGGTGTCCGACAAGGCTGTCTGTCCGAATATGAAGCGGATCAATCTGGACAAAATTCTCTGGTCGCTCCAGGAAATGAACTACGAAATCACCGTTCCGCAGGAAACGATGGACAAAGCGCGGGGCGCCATAGAAAGAATGCTGGAAATTATTTAAATGAAAAAAGAATCATTGGGTGTTATTCATCCCCATCATTTTACGTTTGCCGAGCCGCCGCATACCCTCCAGCTGCAATCAGGCCGTAGCCTTGGCCCGATTACGCTGGCTTATGAAACTTACGGGAAGCTCAACGCCGACAAATCCAATGCCATTTTGGTATGCCACGCGCTCTCCGGCGACGCGCACGCCGCGGGAATTTCCGCAGAAGATCAAACACCCGGCTGGTGGGACGGTTTGATCGGTCCCGGCAGGGCGCTCGATACGCATCAGCATTTCATTGTCTGCTCCAATGTCATCGGCGGTTGCAAAGGCAGCACCGGGCCTTCTACCATCAATCCCGAAACAGGCAAACCCTACGCCCTGGATTTCCCAATGATCACCATCGCGGATATGGTGGAAGCCCAGCGCCATTTGATTGATCATCTCGGCATTGAGAAGCTCTTGTGCGTCATCGGCGGCTCCATGGGCGGCATGCAGGCGCTGCAATGGGCATCGGCCTATCCGGAGCGGGTGCTGTCCGTGATTCCCATCGCCACGGCGCTCAAACATTCACCACAACAAATTGCCTTCAACGAGGTCATCCGCCAGACCATCATGGCCGACCCCGCCTGGCGCAAGGGATACTATTACGAACACGGACAACCGGAAAACGGTTTGGCCGTTGCGCGCATGATCGGACATATCACCTTCATGAGCGATCAGTCCATGGAGGAAAAATTTTCGCGTAAGCTCAAAAACGACAATTTGAGTTTTCAGTTTACCGACGATTTTGAAGTGGAAGGTTATCTGCGCTATCGCGGCTATAACTTTGTCAAACGGTTTGACGCCAACTCCTATTTGTATATCACCAAAGCGCTGGACTACTTTGACCTCGCCGGGGAACATTTCATCCCGACCGTTAAAAAAACCGCCGTCCGTTTTCTGGTGCTTTCTTTCAAATCCGACTGGCTTTATCCCTCATACCAGTCCCAGGAGATTGTCCGGGTGTTGAAACGCAAACACGCCTACACCACTTACTTTGATCTGACCTCGACTTACGGGCACGACGCTTTTCTGATCGAAATCGATGACGAGACGAGATTGATTAAAAACTTTCTGGCTAATCTTGCGCAGACCTGAACGAAAAGAAGAAATACCCTATGAAACTTGACCATCAGATTATTGCGGAAATCATAGATGAAGGCGCGCATATCCTGGATCTGGGCTGCGGCAACGGCGAACTGCTCTCCTTCTTACGGCAACATAAAAAAGCGCTGGTGCAGGGCATCGAACTGGATGAAAATCAGATGCACGTCTGCGTGGAAAACGGCCTGACTGTTTTGCAAGGCGATATTGAAAGCGGCCTGGTGGACTATCCCGACAATTCCTTTGATTATGTCATTCTCAATCAGATCATGCAGGAAATCAGAAAGGCGGATTTCGTGGTTCAGGAATCTCTGCGCGTGGGCCACAAGGTCATCGTCGGTTTTCCCAACTTCGCACATCTTTCCGCACGTTCAACCCTTTTTTTCAAAGGCAGAACACCCATCAACGAGGCCCTGCCCTATTACTGGTTTGAGACACCCAATGTCCGCTTCTTGACCATTGATGATTTTATTGACTACTGTGCAAAGAAAAACATCCATATTGAACAGCGCTATTATCTGGGCGCAAAAGGCAGAGTTCATTTTCTGCCCAACCTGTTTGCGCAAAATGCAATTTTTGTTTTAACGAGAAAATAAAGGTGAACGCATGGAAAAGAAAATTATGACATCGAAAGCCCTGCCTGTCTCCGGCCCCTATTCGACCGCCGTTGAAGCGGGCGGCATGATCTTCATATCGGGGCAGTTGCCGATCCATCCGGCATCGGGCAAAATCGAAATGGACATTGAACCGGCCACCCGGCAGGTCCTGACCAACATCAAGATCATCCTTGAAGAAAACGGTCTGACGCTGGACCAGGTTGTCAAGACCACTATCTATTTAAAAAGAATGTCGGATTTTGCCTCCGTTAACGAAATTTACGCCGGTTTCTTCGCAAGCGACCCACCCGCGCGTTCGACCATTGAAGTTTCAGCTCTGCCCAAAGGCGCTATGGTGGAAATTGAAGCTATTGCGGTGAGGGCATAACATGGGCAAAATTCTGTCCGTCAATATCAGCGAGAAAAAAGGCGAGAAAAAACATAACGTCGGAGCGGCACGCGCCGTGATTGACCAGGGCCTGGAACAAGACGCGCATATTGGAATGAAAATCCGTCAGATCAGCCTGCTTGCCGCCGAAAGCGTCGAAAAAATACGTCAGAAGGGGTTGAACGTGAATTACGGCGATTTCGCGGAAAACCTGACGACGGAAGGCCTTGAGCTTTTCACCCTGCCCCTGGGCACCCGACTGAAAATCGGCGCGGACGTACTGGTGGAAGTTACACAAATCGGCAAAACGTGTCTTGCGCCCTGCGCCATCTATCATGCCATCGGCGACTGCGTCATGCCGAAAGAAGGCATCTTCGTTCGCGTTTTGTCCGAAGGCATCATTGCCGTTGGAGATGAGATCAAGGCATGCACAGAACCGGCTTGATGGTCTTTCCGCTCAGGGAATCTTTCATGGCCCGGTTGATATGCTTGAAATCATAAAAGGTCAAAAGACGGTCAAAAGGAAATTTGCCGGACTGATATAGTTTGATCAGTCTCGGAATAAAAATCTGCGGTACCGCATCGCCTGCAACAACCTGGACAGCCTTTACCCCCCTTGGCACAAAATCGGGAACCCCACCACCGGTGAAGAAAGCCACAGTCCCACCTTTCCTGACCACCTCAGGCGCGAGATGCATTACCTGAGCATTACCGGTCGTTTCCAGCACATAATCCACGCCGCCCGCATTAATCTTATTCATAGCCGATGCCACATCCGTTTTGCGGCTGTTGATAACATGTGTTGCACCCAGTTCCAGCGCAAGATTCAGTCGGGACGGTGTAATATCCACCCCGATGACCGGATGAGCCCCGACGACGCGGGCGGCCATGATGGCAGCCATGCCGACAGCTCCCGTTCCGAAAACAGCCACGCTTTCATTTTTGGAAACCTGGAGGGTGTTCATGATCGTACCCGCCCCTGCCTGAATACCGCAGCCCAGCGGCGCCAGAATATTCAGCGGCAGTCTTTTGGAGACTTTAACGATATTGCGTTCGGTGGCCAGGATGTGTGAAGCAAACGAAGACTGTCCAAAAAAATGTCCGCGTACGCCGCTTCGCTCCAGAGCATTGCTGCCGTCGGATCGGTGAAAGCCGAAATTCAATTCATAAAATCTTCGGCATCGTGCCGGCCGCCCGCTTTTACAGGGACGGCATGTTCCACACGATTGATAGGACAATATAACATGATCGCCCAGCCTCACTGCCGTTACTTTTCCACCGATCCCTTCAACAATACCCGCGCCCTCATGCCCCAAAACCTGCGGGCCGTCGTTTGCTTCCCAGTGATGCTCCATGCTGATATCCGTATGGCAGACGCCGGAGGCAACGGTTCTGATGAGGATCTCCTTGTCCTGCGGGCCTTCCATACTGACTGCTTCGATCTGGAGCGGACCGTCTTGTTTACGTAATACTGCGGCCCGGATCTTCCTGACCGGCAAGTCTTGTGTTTGAACCATGGCTAACCTCCTTGTCGGATAAGGCTGCGTCATTTGGTAAATTTTAGTTTATAAACTTGTTTCTTGCAATATCCAAAGATCAATTGCATATTATCTCACCGTTTCCATGTTTATCTCGGTCAGGAGGTCGTCATGAAAGCTTTTATCGATCCGCCAAAATCTATCCCCTTTTATTTAAGAATCGGCATCTGGATTTCTAAAAAAGTTACCGGCCGCGATCTTTTACCCGGCAGGCTTCTGGCCTGGTACCCCAAAGTGGCGATCAGCTCCGGCATCATGGAAGCCCTGGTCGCGCACAAGGATAAAACCCTGAACAAGCGCATCCTCAAACTGGTTCGTCTGCGGACATCCTTTTCCGTCGCCTGCCCGTTTTGCATTGATATGAATTTTTATGACTATGACCAGTATGGCATTACTCACGAAGAGCTTGCCGCCCTTCAGGGAAGAGTGGAGATCGGAGCAGTCAAAACATTCTCCGAACGGGAAATTATCGCCATGGAGTATGCCGTTTTAATTTCGAGTGTGCCTCTGATATTCCCTCCGGATTTCGTCAATAAGCTCAAAGCTGTTTTTAGCGAACGCGAAATTGTGATTCTGGCGTCCACCGCCGCTCAAGTCAACTACTGGGCAAGGCTCCTGCAAGCCCTGGGTGTTCCCGCTGCCGGATTTTCAGACCATTGCGACATTCAACCGATCATCTCGGTATGATCAGTGTTTGAATCCGGATCTGACTTCGTCCCAATTGCTTCTCATGTCAGCAAGATGATTTGTATATCCATGACGTTGGTTCCGGTTGATCCTGTTATCAGGAGTTCGCCGGTGTTTTTGAAAAATGTATAGGAATCGTTATGCTTCAGATAAATTGCCGGTGAGAGGCCTTTGGCATCGGCCCTGCTGAATGTTTGGCCATCCACAACCGCCCCCGCTGCATCGGTGGGCCCGTCCGTACCGTCAGTCCCGGCAGACAGCAGGGTGATCCCTTCCATACCGGGAATCTCCTGGGCAAAAGCCAGGGCCAGTTCCGTGTTTCTGCCGCCGAGACCTGTTCCCTGCACGGTCACCGTTGTCTCGCCGCCTGAAATCAAACAGATTTTTTTGCCGGCTGCGCTTTGTCTTCTGATGTCGATGGCTTTTTGCGCAAGCGATCTCGCCACGCTCCGGGCTTCGCCCTGAATTTCAGTCGACAGGATCGTTGTTTCAAAACCCCATTCCTCAGCCTTCCCGGCCGCTGCTTTGGTTGCTATTTTATTGCTGCCGATAATGATATTTTCTGACTTTTCGAATGCCGGATCTCCCTTTTTGGGGGTTTCGCCTGCATTTCCTTCCAAACCTTTTATCAATCTCGTCAATATTCGATCCGGAATTTTATCTCTCAGGTCATATTTCTCCACCACGTCGAGAGCATCCCGAAAGGTGCTTTCATCAGGCGATGTCGGCCCCGAGGCGATGACATCCAGCGGGTCCCCGATGACATCGGATAAGATAAGGGATATGACTTTAGAAGGATAGGCAATTTCGGCAAGTCTTCCGCCTTTGATGGCGGAAATATGTTTTCGCACGCAATTGAGCTCGTTGATATTCGCCCCGGATTTCAGCAGCAATTCCGTGACCTGCTGTTTTTCGGCGAGAGTAATACCCTCACAGGGGGCGGCAAGCAATGCAGATCCGCCGCCGGAGATCAGACAAAGCACAAGGGTTTGATGATCACTGTCTTTCAGTAAATCAATGACCTGCTTCGTTGCAGACAATCCCTTTTCATCAGGAACCGGATGACCCGCCTCGTAAATCTCGATATTGGCTCCGAGAGCGCCTGGTGCGTGCCCATATTTCGTGATGACAATCCCGCGGGTGATCAGTTCCCGGAGACGGCTTTCGGCAAGCGCCTGTGTCATGGCAAAGGCGGCTTTACCAAAGCTCACCAGATAGAGTTTATTGCAATGTTCACGGGAATACGCCTCGGATATGAAGTCACAATGGGTTTGAACTAATTGAAGAGGATCGACGGCTCTGAGCGCCGCGTTGAAAATATCGACTGCAATTTCGCGGGGCCTGGCGTTTTCCATTTTTATTTCTCCGGAGAAGCTGTGGATCAGTTCACACTTCAATCGGCTTAAAGATTAAAACGATGCCCATGACCACAAACACCATCGTTTCCGCGGCAGGTCCCCAGAGCCTTCCGGTGACAGACATGACCATACCGAGAGCAAAGGCCGCAACGAAAGTTCCTTTGATATTGCCGAGTCCTCCCACGAGCACGACGGCAAAGCTGATGAGCAGAACCATCGAGCCCATATAGGGATGAACTGACGTGATGGGTGCATACAAGACGCCGCCCAGTGCGGCAAGACAACTTCCCATGATAAAGATATAAGCAAAATACTTATCGACATTAATGCCCAGGCTCCGCACGGCATCTTTATCTTCCAGGGCCGCCGTGACGATTTTCCCCACCATGGTTTTTTTAAAGAAGATGGATAATCCGATAAAGATGACAATGGCCAGTAAAATGATGATCAGACGGTACAAAGGCAGCGTGATGCCGAAGATCGGGACATCGATCCCGACCGGATCGGAAAGAGGAATGGGAGAAGCTCCCCAGATCCACTTGATGAGGTCAACGCCAATGAGCACGACGGCATAAGTGGCGATGATGGCATAATCAATCGACACGCCATAGAGTTTGCGCACCACAAATCTTTCAATGAGATAACTGATCGGCACAACCGCCAGGACGGACAGGAAGGCCCCCAGAATGAAATTATCTCTGGCTATCGGCAGAAGCGTAACCAGGAAGTATGCACCGATGGCGTAGATCAGGCCGTGGGCGAAATTTACGATCCTCATGGTACCGAAGGTCAGCGACAGCCCGATGCTGATGATATATAAAATGCCGCCGATCGTTAATCCGTATGCAATGGTGTTGATCATGATAACCTCTCTTTATGCCGCTGCACGACTTTTAAATTTATCCACGAGAAATCCCCAGATGCCGCTGCGGAAACGGAAGACGCAAATGAGCAGCGCGATCCCGAGAAACATCTCCCAGCGCGATATGTAGGAGGCAAGATAATTGCTGATGGCCATATAAATGACACCGCCGATGATCGCGCCGTAAAGGCTTCCGGACCCGCCAATCAGTGCGGCAAAGATCACTTCCACCGCCCGTGAGGGATCGATAAAGCTGGGCGTGACGTACCCGTAATTCAAAATCGAGAGCGCCCCGGCAAACGCGGCAATCGACGTGGAAATGATAAAAGTGATCCACTTGTAGTTGAAGGTGTTGTATCCGAGAAATTTCACCCGTGTTTCATTTTCTTTGATGCTTTTGATCAGAATTCCATAGGGAGAGGACGTAAACTTCTTCAGCAAATAATAGGTAAGCAGCAGACACAAAAGCGTAAAGCCGAACATCACCGGCTTTTGTCCGAAATCGAGGAAGCCCATCTTGGAGAAATAAACCGACATCCCGTCTTCTCCGCCGGTGTATTTGGAAAACGCAACCAGGACGAGAAAATATCCGACCTGATCGAACGCAAGATTAATCAGCGCAAAACAGGCGCCGGTTGTCCGGACGATAATCGGCCCGATAATCACACCGATGAGCGCGCCTGCCAATATTCCGGCCAGGATGGCGAGCAGCGGATTTTGCGAAACATGTTCAGAAAAAAGCGTGATGGCATAGGCGCCCGTCCCGAGGTAGAGCATATGGCCGAAGGAGAGCCTTCCCATGAATCCGTAAAGGAGATTGAATCCCAGAACGAAGACACAGAAGATCATGAAGTCTGTGGTGCGGTTGATGCCCAGAACGGGAAGCAGCACCAGAAAACCGGCGGCAATCATAGCAATGTCGAGAAAGCTTCTTCCGGGGCCTGTCTTAAACAGGCTCATTATTTTGTTATCTGTCTTCAATGTCAATACTCCTTAAAACTGCACGCGTGTGTTTCAGTCCTGTCTTTTTAACGCCTCCCCAAGAGCTTTCTCCCCCGAAACATCCGAAGGAGAAAGCAAAGGAGGGGGAAAAGGGGGCTCTTTAAACAAGGCTCTTCAAAAATTCTTTATAGTTCATGACGGAGCCTATCTTTGGAAAAATAAACGTTTCGGCATAATTCTGCTCTTCGGCCGTATCCGTACCGGTGCAGTCACCGATGACCACAACCCGGTATCCTTTATCGTAGCCGGACCTCGCTGTGGATTCCACACACCAGTTGGTATGGAAACCGACAACGACCAGCCACTCAATCATATTGACGCGCAGGGTATAGTCCAGTGCGGTGGACCAGAAGGCATCGAGCGTCTTTTTTCCTCTCACGATGATGTCGCCTTTTTTCGGGGTCAGTTCAGGGATAATCTCGGGTCCCGGTGTTCCCTTCACCCACGCGCCCGCTACGGGCTTGCCGTCGATTTTCCAGCCTGTCGGCATATCAATTTCCAGACCACGGAGGCCGCCCATGCCCGGGCCTTTTTTATCGATCTCCGGAAATCCCGGCTCAAATTCCTCAAAGGGGACATAGATAATCTTTTTGACTTTCTTTCTGGCCTTACCGATGAAATCCACGAGATTAGGAATGACATTTCTTTCTTCCAGCTGCTTTTCGATATGCTGATACATAGAGCCACCCGGTTTGAGAAAATCATACTGCGGTTCAATCAATACAATGGCTGTCTTCGCGGCTTCAATCTTCTGCGTTTTTTTCTTTCCCTTCATATCTTTTCTCCTTCTTTGTTTTCGATGTATTTTGTTTTCTCACCTTCGGCATGTTTCTGCACCGGCACCCTTATCTATAAACATTGCTCCAGCATTAATTTATCGTTCATCTGCGCTTTATCCGTCACTTCCTGAACGATTTTTCCTTCCTTCATCATGTAAACCTTGTCAGCCAGCATGCCCACAACGGAGAGATTCTGCTCTACAATCAGCATGGACACCTTCCCTTTCATCGTGGAGAGCACATTTAAAATATCGTTGATCGTTCCGGCGGCAAGCCCTTCTGTCGGCTCATCGATAAGCAGCAGCTTCGGGTCGCCGATCAGCGCCCGGCCGATGAGCAGTATCTGCCGCTGACCGCCGCTGAGTGTTCCCGCGCGCAGGTTCAGAAACTTTTCAATCTTCGGGTAGATGCTGACGACTTTTTGGATGGCATCCCCGATGCTGACTTTCAACGGGTATGCGGCAAGCTCCAGGTTTTCTCTGACGCTCAACTGTGAAAACACCCGTTTGTCCTGGAAGACATAACGGATCCCGGAGAGGGCGATCTTTTCCGCCGGAAGCCCCAGAATGCTTTGATCGTTAAAAGTGATGGTTCCTGTTGACGGTTTGAGAAAACCGGCAATCGATTTCAGCAACGTCGTTTTGCCGGCGCCGTTTCTCCCGGCGATAAAAACCATTTCACCGGAATTGACCTGAATCGATATGGCGTGAAGCACTTTCGCGCGGCCATAGGAGGTTTCAATATTCGTTACACTGAGCATGTCAATCCCTCCTCTTTGCCCCAGTAGACTTCGCGTACCAGGGGATCGCACAGCACCTGAGCGGGCGGCCCTTCGGCAATCAGCTTTCCTTCATGCATGACGCACAACCGCTGAACCAGATCGATGATATGGGATATCTTATGTTCGATGATCACGAAGGAGAACTTCTTTTTGACTTCCTGGAGGATCTGAGACACCTCGCAAATCTCCATGTCGCTCAGTCCCGCAAACGGTTCGTCCAGGAGCAGTATTTTAGGGTTCAGAGAAAGCGCCACAGCCAACTCCAGTTTGCGTTTGTCCCCGTAGGAAAGCTCGGAGGTCATCTCATGCGCCTTGCTTTCGATGCCCATCAGTTTCAGAGCGTCCATACACCTTGCTTCCATTTGATGATGATGCGCATCGCTGAAGAAAAATTTTCCCTTGGATTCCTGATTACCGCTGATCCGGTGGGTCGATAAAATCAGGTTGTCGATAACCGGCAGAGAATCAAAAACGGATACCAACTGGAACGTCCGGACAATTCCCATCGTGACCCTTTTGTGCGGCGGGACGGTGGTGATATCCTTCCCGAAGAAGAAGATCTTTCCTCCCGTAGGGAAAAAGAGGCCGGTGAGCAGGTTGAAAAATGTTGTTTTCCCTGCTCCGTTGGGTCCGATCACCCCGATGGCTTCGCCTTCTTTCATGGTAAAGTTTACGGAATCGACTGCCACAAGACCATTGAAGTTGATCGTCGCCCCTTTTGTTTCAATTATCGGTTGTTCTGTTGTCATATCTCACCACATTCAATGAGGGGCGGGGTTCCGCCCCTCTTTTTGATAACGCTTAATATCCCAGAGTAGACAATGGCGGCAGATAGTCTTCGCCCGAGTAGGCGCCGATAATCTTGACCAGATCCCATTTTTTATCTTTTCGTTCACTTGCACCTTTACCGATCACAACGTATGCCCCGTATTTGAAGACGGGCTGATGGTCGGCTCTCCAGACTCCCTCACCCTTCATGGAGTTGAATTTGGGACTGGCCATCAAGGCTTTGGCCATGGCTTTTCCGTCAACAGACTGCGCAAGCTCCATCGCCCGGACGGCTTCCATGACGCCTTCATAGGCCATCGCGGAATAGGGATCAGGCGGATATTTGTATTCCTGCTGAAATTTCTTGGTAAAAGCATCAGAGGCTTTGACGATGGCTGCATCCTGGAAACCCTTCATATCGTAGTACCAGGACATCAGCGAGTAAACACCTTCCAGAGCTTCCGGAGGCACACCGCTGCCGAAGGAATTGGTCATCCAGTCAAACCAGATCTTGGAGGTCTTTTTCAGGCCGATTTCATACGTCTGCTTCAGCACGTTAATGGCATCAACGCCCCAGTGCGCCAGCATGACGATCTCCGGATTCTTCTCTTTGATTTTTGTCAGGTAGGATGTGTAGTCGCTGGTTCCCACCGGGGATTCCACATATTCAACCGTGATCCCTCTTTTTTCGAAGGCCGCTTTGGCGCCCGCCCACTGATCGCGCCCGAAAGCATAGGCGGGACCGAAGAAGACGATTTTTTTATAGCCCAGTTTATCGACAATGTAGGACGCTCCGGCGTAGCCGATAGAGTATGCGCATCCGTGGATGGAAAAAGTGGTTTCGGCCATTTCTTTCTTTTCAAACATGGTAACGGCCACCACGTTGACGGGGAAATAGGCAACGCCGCTCTTTTTGACTTCCTTATTGAGCGCAGCCGAGATCGGAGCAAAGGTCTGGCCGACAATTACATCGACTTTGTTTTCATCAACCATTTCCCGGTAACGGCGAATGGCGATATCCGGTTTGGATTCGTCGTCCTTCACAAAGACTTCAATGGGCACTTTCTTGGCGCCGAACTTTACGCCGCCTGCGGCATTGATTTCTTTGACCGCTAATTTTGCGCCGTCAAGCTGCACCGGTCCGATGGGGGATGCGGCTCCGGTCAATCCGAACATGAGCCCCATTTTTACTTTTTCCGGCGGCGTCGCCTGAGCGCCGGGAACAAACAGCGGCCCTGAGAAAAACGAAAATACCATAAGGGCTATGGCAAGCAGTGTCACTTTTTTGTACATGGTCTACCTCCTTTAGGTTGCGTAAATGTTATCCTCATTATAAATTTGGGCTGCCTTTCGGCGCCTCCTTCCATTCATCGGTTTCCATAGAGCTTTGAATCTGGGCGATCATTTGATGGTTGTGCTTGTGAAATGCAGCTTCGGCTTTATCAGGATTTTTTTGTTGGAATGCCTCCAGAATCTCGACATGATCAGAATACAAACTGGAAAGGATGGGGGTGATGTGCATGGCGATGGGCCGCATTTTATTTTTAATGGTCTCGAGCATTTCCTGCAGCGTCTTGTTGCCGCTTGCCTCATAAACCATCGCATGGAAATCGTAATCCAATCGGGAATAGCTGACCAGATCCTCCTTCTGAACCACTTTATACTGCTGATCGAGGCACTTTTTCATCTTGTCGATGGTTTTGTCGTCAATGTTTTGAATCGCCAGGCGCGCCGCAAGCCCTTCGAGTGTTTCCCGGACGGTATAGAGCTCTATGGCCTGTTTGGGTGTCAGTGCGCACATGAAAACGCCACGGTTGGGAATGTTCTCCAGAAGACCTTCCTGGACAAGGCGGTGAACCGCCTCCCACACAGGCGTTCGGCTGGCGCCGACTTCTTTGGCAATCTGCTCCACGTTGATGCGCGTGCCCGGGTTAAAACGATAGTCCGCTATCATTCCCTTGAGGATGTTATAAACCTGACTGCTTAGTCGATCTCTGCTTACCTTCATCATCATGGCCCGCATTTTAATAAAACGAACTTTCTTTGTCAACAAATTTCATGAAGAATATTTCATATTTCATGAAATTCTTTTATTATACAATAATATCATAACATTAAAACGTCATTTCCTAGACTTACAATATCAGTAATTCAATGTCGGAGGACCCGGTTTATGTGCAACTCAGATGGAAAGGGGATCAGAAGGACAAGATGAGATCCGGATTTGTTCATCAACCCAATGATCCCTGGTTCAGTCACATAATGAAAGATATGGTGTAGCCATTGTAAAAAACGTTCCGAACGCATGTGAGGAATCTTGAAATTGAATCTTGATGAGTGGAAAGGAGCGCAGGGTTTGTAAGGAGAATATGAAATATACTTAATTCAAAATTAATAATACCGGCTTTGTCTGTCAAGCACTATTTGAGACGGAACTGCCGCCAGAATTGACGTAGGACAACCGACTCCGTTGCCTACTCCCCTCTTTCCCTGATTCGCGCATATTGCCGCATATGGGCAAAAACGCGGACGGCTTGTTCGGGAAAATCATAGCAGGGAATGCCGCCCGCGTCCAGAAAGCGCTCGCAGACTTCCTTGTCCTTACTATCCCCCAGCAGGGAGATAAAGACCGGCTTGCGGCGGTCCGCCTTGAGAATATCAATCATGGGTTGATAGACTTCCGGATTTTTATCCCCGAAAGAAATAAAAATAATGCCGTCAACGCCGTCATCATCCAGAAGAGCCTTGACGACTTCCGATGTTGTTTTTTCATACCCGAAGGTGAGCCAGTCGGGAAAGATGTCAATTGGGTTTTTCGTCTTGGATGCTGTTGCAATGACCTTGGCAATCCGCGCCTGCGTGGCGTCTGTTATACTTGCGACTTTTAAGCCCAGTTCCATCGTCGCATCGATGCTCATGATCGCCTGAGCGCCGCTGTAGGTTACATAAGCCAGCCTGTCGCCTTTGGGAAGCGGCATGTTCAAAAATCCTTTCAGCGTGCGGACAAATTCATCAATAGCGTAAAGACGGATCGCACCCGCCTGACGGACAACGCCGTCAAAGACCGCATCCGCTACCGCAAGGCTTGCCGTATGCGAAGCCGATGCCTTTGCTCCGGCCTGCGTACGAGCGCTCTTAATCAGAAGCACGGGCTTTTTCGCCACGGCGGCTTTAAGATTTTCGGCAAACAGGCGTCCGTCTTTGACATCCTCCAGATACAGGCCGATGATTTTGGTCTGCTCGTCGTCTGCCAGATATGCCAGAGCATCTGATTCGTTCACATCCACCTTGTTTCCCAGGCCGATGCCTTTGGAGAGGCTTAATCCATTGAGTGAACTTAAATAGCGCAGGAGCGCCCCGACAAAAATTCCGGACTGCGCGGCAAAGCCGATCGAACCTGGCGCAAGCATTTGGGGCGTGGCAAAATATGATGTAGTGAGTTTTGTTTTCGTGTTGACCAGACCCAGCGTATTGGGGCCGAAACCTCTCATGCCGGATGATTTTAAAATCGCGCGGACCTCTTCCTGATACCCGGCCCCTTCCGCTCCCGTCTCCGCAAACCCTTCGGCGGAAATCACCACACCCTTCACGCCTTTCTTCGCGCAGTCGCTGAGCGCCGCCGGAACAAATTTAGGCGGAATCAGCAAAACCGCCAGATCAACATCAAAGGGAACCTCCTGCATGCTCCGATACAGAGGCATCCCCAAGACCTCCCCGCCCTGCGGATTGACGCCTGCAATACGCCCCTGAAAGCCCACTTCTTTCAGAACTTTCAAAAGCTGCGCCCCCGGCTTTTCCTGATCCCTCGACGCTCCGATCACTACGATGCTTTGTGCTTCCAGAATTTCACGGATTGGTCGCATTTATTTATTCCTCGTTTATTATGTTGCGTTGATTCGACTGAGATGAGTTTCACCTGATTTTTTCATTCGTGATAGGTAGCCATTCTGATAAGGTAATTCATTGTCATTTGTTGCATCAAACAGCATACGGGTGATTTGATCAGTTAACTCTTATACCTTTCTTCACCTGAGTCTGGCAGCCGCTGCGGCAATGTGACCTGCAAGAACTGTAACAAATGTTCTGAGTCCTGTCATCGCCGACATCTCTGAAAACTCACCCGTCGCAGCAGCACTTCGGGGCGAGGTAATGAGTGCGGCAGTTGTATAAAGTTGTTCCTTTACTAATTTCTGACAAAGCAATTCATACCGCGTGAGATAAGAGGCGCCTTTAAACTCCTTAAATACAGGAAAATGGGGCGACGCATCCTTGACAGCGCATCTGGATTTCTGGGCATCCTCGACCATCATCAACCAGCCAATGAAAGGACATGGCTGCTTTCCGAATGCTCCTTCACGATAGGCAGTCCAAATATCGTGTGCAGTGCCAATGGCTTCCTCGGTGCGATTATTGAAGTTGTTTCCAAACGAACCAACTTGGCTTTTCAACTCTATGGCTGCGATTAACTCACCCTTGTAGATGACAAGAATATCCCAAAGCTTTGTCGGCCTGAAGTAACCGGGCAATGTCAACATCGCTCGGTTCTGATGAATCTCGGCATGGGCAAGCCCATTGGCCCGAACAATATCAAGCACCAAAGTTAAGAATCCATCCATATTCTTGCCTGCGGTAACACCAGCACGGTCGCCTTGGTCAGACTTCCCTGATGCAATCTGCTTTTGTCTCGCTGCGTCACGGCTCCCCCAGAAGGCTCTTATGGCGTCATGGGTTTTTTGTTTGTAGTTGACAAGATCTAGGGCCATTTTACTCTCCATTGCCTCCCAAGGCGGATCGTTCCTCGCTGCTAAGTTCAAATAGTTTAAATACTGAGCGGTTGCAGGCTTGAATATCTCTCTTTATCGCAGCATCCACTAGTTCTGTCCGTAATGCTGCTGAAACTTCTGACCATCGCGGAATACGGATGCGACGCAAGTATTGCGCCTGAAACCGGAGGAATCCACCGTGCATTTTGGTTGAGTAGGTCGATATGAATAGACGTGTGAGGGATGACAACATAACAGCTTGCAATGCTCTCAATTCCCACTCGTCGGACGTGATATAATAAAGGTTGTGGTGAGGGTACAATTTTCCACCCTCAAAAACGATATGAGCCTCGCCCTTAATATCTGGAACTAGGAGTTTTGGTCTTGATGCCAGCGCGGGGGATATACGATCTATAGTTCGATACCAGTTGGCAGGGACCTTCTGGGCACAATGACGGCTCGCCATAATCTCGCGATGCTCTTCCAAGTAAAGGCGCAAGCGCGGATATTTCCGCAAATCAACAAGACAACCACTTTCGGCAAATGGATTAATGACACCTTGACCACACCACCGCACCTCTCCGGACACGATGTCTTTCGTTGTAACCAGTGGCAGTTTGCGATCAAGCTCTACATCGAGTGTATCAAAGTCACCGATAAACACCTTATCTGCTCCAGTTGCTACACCGATACCCACTTTACAACCCACCTCTTCCAAGGCAGGAAATTGCTTTTCAAGGCGGCGAATCAATGCCATCTGATCCGAAGATTCGAGTAACCACGGTTCAGACCCATTAGTGACGCAAGCCAGTTCGCGCACAGCTCCAGCCTCTTTCGGCAGGCTTCGCGCAAGCAATGCGTCTGCCAAGATTATCAGAGTAACTTTGTCAATGGCTGGGCGATGGGCAATGCGTGTCGCACCTGGAGTTTCCTTGCTGATGATAGTGATGGCCGGGTAAGCAATAACACTGGAATGAAACGCCGGGGTATCCATCATATCGACATAGATTTTCATGTGGAATTGATCAGCAACAAGACTACGAAGCGGACCGCCGTAACGGTTTTTCATCCATCGATCCGCACAGATAAAGCCCAGAGTGCCTGCCCTAGCCAACACTGAAAGAGATCGCTCAATGAATGGTATATAAATGTCGGCACGATCATACATCGTCTGGTAGCGGTCACGATACTCGGCAAGCAATGGCGCTGGAATCAACTCTTGGCGAACATAGGGAGGATTCCCTACAACAAAGTCAAATTGTCCGTCAAGTGGTGTGAGAAGGAAGTCCCCCTGCACAAGCCAAAGATCAGTGAGCGCTACTGCGTTTTGTTCATCTATCTTTTCTTGTTTGATTCGCTCGATCACGGCTGCACGAGTGGTAGCGAAGGTTTTACGATGCAGTTCAACAGCGCGAATTGAATCGCCTAACACTTCGATTACATTTTCTGCTTGTTGCGATGATCTCCACACTGCTAGCAGTCGCCCTATTGCCGGCAATAGAAAGTCACCACCACCGAATGAAGGCTCCAAAAGTCGCTTTTCATGAAGTGGTTGATCTACGGTATAGCCAGATAAATCAAGGATAAAATCCACAACCTCGGTGCGTGTGAAGATTGATCCGCGGGATTCGGCACCCACCGCTGAGGACAATTTTTCAATTGCAGCAGCAACATTCGGTGAATAAGAACACACCGAGTTATCAAACAAATCAAATTTAAGCTGCCTGGATGTTAAGTTCATGTGTCTAGTTAACCTGCACTCATTGTTTGACTTACTCTTACCACACGCAATTTCATTCTAAAAGAAAAATGTTTTATAATTACAGTGAAGTATCGACCAGTGGCAATTGTGATCAGTAGAATGTTTTAACTGAGGCGGATAACGATTTGTGGGTTAATTGCACTGCTGTTTCAGAGCTGCTCATACTCGTGAATTGCTTATTAAAAAGCACCCCGGCCGTTCTGATCTCGGGCCGGGGTGTCACATCCTAACCATGTGTCTGGAAATTCAAAGCACTACGGATAGACCACTGAAAAACTGATCTCGCCGCGGGAGCCGCCGCAATCAAAGACTTCGCTGATCTGGTGGCGCACCACCACTTTTTGTAATTTTGAGTCATTCCATTTGTAATCCACTTCAGAACGTTTACTTTTTTTCAAATTTTCCTGAATTTGCCGGACAAAGAATTTGCCTTCCGCATCTTTCACGTCTGAATGGTTCTGCCCTACGATGACGGGATACGCGCCATGAGCCAGCGTAATGCCATTGCTGTCTCCCGCCGTAATGTAGGTCTGGGGGTAAGCGGTATTGAATGTGCTTTTGGTGTTGCTGAATTCGGCAAATGCTTTTTCGCATCCGAGAACCTTTGCATGAACCATTGCTTTTTTAAGCAGCTCTTGAGCCTGGGCCCGGGTGGGCGCCTTATCCTGAGCCTGGACGATGCCGTTCACGGACAACATACTGGCTAATGCCAAAGCAACAACCACAAATAAATAACTTCTTTTCATATCTAATCTCCTTTTCTTTCCATATCATTTCTTACATTTTACAAATCCATCAATGGATAGACACTTAGTTCATCTTTAGCCAGAACACCGGCGTAGAGCTTTTGGTGATTTTCTTGATCTGGTCAAATTCTTTCTGCGTTTTAGCCCACCACACATAAGCCCCCGGCTGTTTGAATTTGCCGTGTTTGACCTCCTGAGTGGCGGCAGCGGCAATAAAACGCCCGCCGGGTGTTATGCCGTATATTTCCATCGGATATTTGTCGCCCAGCATGGGGAAGGCTTTGGGGAAAGCCGCGCGAATCGCTCGAACGTCGCTTGCGGCGCCGGAGGCGACAATGGCTCTTGCCAGCGCGAACATGCTGGTATAGTTGGTCACCACTTCCCACGTTAAGCTTCTTTTGTATTTTGCCGTGTAGTTTTGCGTGAAGGCTTCCGACACCGCAAAGGGAATGTCGGACACCCGCGCCACGCCGATGCATCCTTCCATTCCCAGCGGTTTTTCCATAACCGCCCGGATGGCGTCGAGTTTGGCCTGTTCAATCAGAACGAATCCGCCTTCAAATCCTTTCGCACGAGCCTGTTCGATAATCAATGCCGTGGTGGATGAAGGGCCGCCGATCAGCATGAAATCGGGGTTGCTGTCCAGCGCTTCAGCCAGAGGTACGGCAAAATCGGTCCGGGTATAATAATTGGCGGACTTATCCACGGTGATCTGGCCGCCCTTCTTTTCCCATTCTTTGCGGAATTGTTGGCGCCACATATCGCCGTAGCCACCGGAGGTTACGACAATTGCGGCCTTGCGCCAGCCTTTTTCCCAGGCCAGGTCCGCCTCCACTTTGCTGTAAACGGTGAAGGGCTGTACGGTGACCACCGTCAGAGGGTTCCCCATTTCAGTCGCCTGGGGCATGCTGGTATAGGCCATGACGATAAATTCGTTTTTGCTGTTCAGGTTGCTTTTCATCAGAGGGGCAATCGTGGTGAACACAGGATTAAAGACGGCGATGGCTTTATACTCCTTGCGCATTTGAAGCGCGTTTTGCACCGCGATCTGCGGATTCACCTGATCATCCATCTTTTCCAACCGGAACGTATACTTTTTGCCATTTACGATCACGCCGCCTGCAGTGTTCATTTCATTGATGGCCATTTCCACGCCGTTTGCGCAATCCTGGCCGAATTCAGCACCCAGGCCGCTTAAGGGGCCGGAAAAACCGATCACAATTTCTTCCGCCAATGCCACCCGCGACAACATCACTGACAGAATGATGGCTACCACGAAAAAGATAAAGCAGTTATATTTTCGCATAAGTTTCCCCCCTTCTCGTTTGAGTATGTCACCTTCCTTCCGGACGTCTTCGAATGTCAGGAAGGAAGGTGTTGTGCCGATTTTAGCTTTGTATTTTCTGCTTTAAGAAAGATACTTTTTCTGAATACCGCGAAGAATATCTTCTGCCTCCCCAACAATCACTTGCACCATGTCGCCCACCTTGGGCATGTCATTGATCCTTTGTGCAGCTTCGCCTGCGGCCATCAGGGCCTTTTCCTTATCCCCATCATAAACCGCCTTGATGGATTCCATCTCGTACTCAATGAGAGACATATCCATCGTGGCAAAGTCATCAGGCACTCCCAGAAAAACGCCGGGTGATTTCTTCAGGGTGTTTGCGGCATGCTCTTCGCTCCGAGGGGTCTTCAACCAGCGGGCCGGTCCCACAAAGCCCCGGGCCACAAGCGTCCCTCTGTCTCCGGCAGCAACCACGCCTTCTTTCCAGATCTGGTGGAAGTCGCTCTCCTGTGTTGCCAGGAAGCGGGTTCCCATTTGTGCGCCATCGGCGCCAAGAACCAATGCTGCCGCCAGGGTCTTGCCGTCGCAGAAACCGCCAGCGCCACAAACAAGGGTCTTCTCGTCGGATACAGCTTCAACTACCGCGGGCAAAAGAATCATGGAATGGACCGGTTCCCAGGAGGTATGAAATCCGCCTTCGTGGCCAGAAGCCACGATCACATCAACCCCTGCTTTCTTGCAGCGCTGAGCGCCCTTGACGGAAGGAACCACATGCATCCAGATCAATCCGGCGCCCTTGATCTTGTCTTTCCATCCCACCGGATCACCGGCGGACGTGAAGATGACCTTGAAGCTTTTTTTCATCTCGGGATTTTCTTCCCGCACCCGGATGGCGGTATCAACAATGATCTTCGCTTCAACGGCCATTTCTGCCGACACCATAACATTAATGCCGAAAACACCGCCTTTGTCTTTTGTCAGACGATGGGTGCGCTTCAGAACCTTCTCCAGAGCAGTGGGCAGATCATCCTCCGGGGATGCCTCGGCGCTTTTGATAAACGCGTCGTAAACAAAAGGCTGCTGATCCCGGCTGGTGAGGCCGCTCGTGGAAAGCAGGCCTAGCACACCGGCATTGGCCGCCGCGACACAAAGGTTATTGTTGCTGAAAGGGCCCATGCCCGCCTGGATGATGGGATATTT
>CAZJMX010000028.1:0-60057 GCA_964547345.1 uncultured Smithella sp.
CTGACTCTTAATCAGTAGGTTGTCGGTTCGATCCCGACAGGGCTCACCAAATAAATCAAGGGTTTTCGGAGTTTACACCGGAAGCCCTTTTTTTGTATCTCCTCAAATCTCGGCAAATCTAGCACTTTTTGCAGGCAAATAGCAGGCAGGCGGAAGGCAAATAGAAAGATTATTTGAACTGAAATTTTGTCATTTGTTGCTTGATCATTTCATCCAGGACGTCGGCATAAATCTCCGTTGTCGTGACGCTGGCATGCCCGAGGATCTTCTGGACGACTTTAATGTCAATGCCGGACTTCAACATATAGGTGGCAGCGGTGTGCCGGAGGTTGTGAAGATGTATATCTGTAATGCCGCAATCGCGGACCAGCTTTTTGAAATGGTGAGTGTATGTATCCAGGTGCTGATGAGGAAAAACAGGCCCCAAATCCTTTTTAAAGGGCAATAGCGCCTCTTTAAT
Organism: uncultured Smithella sp.; assembly: GCA_964547345.1. GTDB lineage: Bacteria > Desulfobacterota > Syntrophia > Syntrophales > Smithellaceae > UBA8904. The sequence continues at coordinate 461 of CAZJMX010000028.1, forward strand.
TGGCGGCAGCAGTGTTACCATGCGTTCACGATCAGCCTTCCCAACGTACTTTATATGATCGTGAACCAGGCTTATCCTTGACCAGTCAGCGCGTGCCGCTTCTTCCCGGCGGGCGCCGGTCCATAGCAGCAACATATAGTAGAGCCATTCTATTGGATCGTCTTCCTTTGCCTTGGCCAGAACCTTCTCGATCTGTTCGGGATAGAGGATTTTCGGCAAGCGTTTGCCGACTGGGACCATCTTGATTGCGGGCTTTTTTTCGATCAGGTCGTGCTCCTGGGCAATGTTAAACGCGATTTTGATGTGCCTCATGTATGAATTAATAGAGACCGGTTTGACGTTTCGGACCAGCAAGGCCGACTTAAACTCTTCGATTTTTGGTTTGTGTGGATATCGGGCCTTTGCTGCAATAATGGACAAATGCGTGTTATCGCCGATCACTTCGGCCAGAAGCTTTAGAGATAATTTGTCCTGATTGGTTGTTTTGATTTTCAGTCCTGACCGGTACATCTCAACATAGTTTTTCCGGAATTCACCCAGCGTGACGGCTTTGTAATTTGATAAATGCAGCAATTTTCCATGGAGATAGTCTTCCTCCATGCGGCGGAATAATTCTTTTGCTTTGATTTTATCTTGCGTGAGCAGGGATTGCTCTTTCCCACGATAAAACCGGATATAAAAATAACCATTTTTTCGTTGATAGAGCGTCATGCAGATTTTCATAAGCGCATCCGGGCCTTGATTGCAAGATATTTTTGATCGATGCTATTGGACATATTTGCCTGAGAAAGACGATATGTATCCAGCGATCCGCGGTGAAATATCCAATCACCCCGTTTCGATTCCGGATCGGGGAACCCCTTTACAGAACCTGTTTTGCCTAAATGCTTTAAGCGATGCTCGCCGATGTGATATTCCAGCGCCGCCTCTTTCAAGGAAAGCCATTCTTTGCGCTGGAGAAGAGGCGCGAGTTCTCGGGCAACCAGTACAGCCAAAATCTCCATGTCGGATGCTTCTATTTGCATAATCCCCACGGAAGATCGTCATGCGTCCGGCCATCGATTACACGTGGTTTCATCATTTTTAATGGCCATTTCATTCCGTGGAAATCAACATCACCACGCCACTTTCCCCAGCCCTTGAAAAAGTACGGCACATCGGCAGCAACGCATTGATCGCGGACAGATCGCACCCAATCAGGATGCATCGGACGTGCGCCGGGGCCGGTTTCGCCGCCAAGGATTACAGCTTGAATCGGATATGGATAATAGCCTACGTTCCTTCCGTACTCCCAAACAGTTCCTGAGAGAGCATCAGTTTTATTGATGTCGGTAAATATAATATTTTGTAAATCAATCGGCCCCAGCATCGGCTCGATGCTCAGAAATTTTTTTCCTGGAACCTGCAGAAAGATCGGGATTTTCTCGTCGGCTTCCTGCTGATTGCAGACGGTCAGACCATGCCATATTCCACTATCAAACGGTGGCGCTGCAAAACAATTCCTTGATGACAAATATTCAGCCATCATTTGTGGTCTTTTAGTAAGGCACAAGTATGTATTCTGTTTATTGATGATCATTGCTCGATATGCTGCGTATCGAAAATCATCAGAAACAGCTTCGGAAAACAAATCATTCCAGATCGCAAAGACCTTAGGTTGGCGCGTGTTGAATCGCCTCAGACGGTCGGGATGGATTTCAACTTTTCTGCTTCCGGATCCTTTCGCCTCTGTTTGATAAAATCTATTTTCCATCGCCAGAGACCAACAATTGTTGCATCCCGGGCTGCATTTCGTGCAACCACTGACGAGCTTTATTCCTTCATCCCAGTATCGTCCTTTTGATATGTCGATCATTCTTTTTCCCTTCCCGATCTCCGCGGTTACCACTTAAAGAGCAAGGCGTCTTCGACCGGGAGACTGTCTTGCTCTAAATTAAAGAACATGCGCAGATCTCCTGCGCTTTCAAAACCATCCGCCCGGGCAAAGGCTTCTTCCTCCTGTTTTGATAACCAGACACCGTTGATATTGACACCGGTCCAGGTGATGGTGATCTGATCGACCGACAGACAAACGGCTTCGCCCAGTTTGCGGCAGGTTTTTGTGCGTTGCCCGGTATAAAGATACAATATTTGACCTACCCGCGGATTACGACCATCGCTCCGCTTGGCGCGGACCGACTGCCGCTTCCGGAAAGCCGCGACATCGGCCGCAAAACGCTTTTTAAAATTCAATGCAGGCATTGTACGTCCTCCAGTGACCATTCATACAATTTCGTCCGCAAAACACTTTTAATAATTCAGGGCCGGCATCAAGCGCGGGTGTTTTGTTGACAGTGTGCGAAAAAACAGCGCTTTGCCCATTGGCTTAGTCCAACGCGTTTTTTCTTCCCAAATCCAGTAAGAATCGCGGCGAGCCGGACACGCTTGCAGGTGGTACGTCGTGGCCTTTGGATCAGCGCATTCAAAGTCCTTGACGATTACCTGCATACACAGGTTTGGACGATCATATGGTGGTTCATAATTCTGCTCTAGCCGCTTGCGTTCCTTGCCCGCTCGCATTTTGGCGCAGATCGCGTTGATTTTGCGCTGCTTTCTGACCCGGTAAGAAGTGTGCCGATTCGTCATATTCTTATGTTATCTGTCATTCCACTTTATAGCTAACTCAGCGTCTGGTAATATAATAGCCGGAGAAAATCCCCATGCGCAACCGTCGCAATGTATAAACTTCTGCGCTTGTTTCCCCGGTGCGTCTGGCGGAGTTTTAACAATCCGCACCTTGCCTCCGCAGCGCAGGCACGGAAGTAAATGCGTATCAATCCACTCTGATCGTGCCCCCTCTATAGTGTCGCAAGGATACGTGTCGCCATGCATAGCGTGGCCTGGACAACTATCGTTTGGGCACATTATTGCAAAAATACCTTCCTCGGTCCACAGAGCCGGTTTGCTTTTGCAATATATACAAGCAGGCAAATCACCAACAACTTTTTGATCTTCATTTTCCATTCAAAAACCTCCAAAAACACAGATAACCAATCGTTACAGGCGATCCCTCGCCTGCGGCTCACTCCGCCTGAACTCGGCGTTGGGCCTATTAAGATTCATGCCTCTTGATAATTTCTGCCTCGTCCTCGCTCCATAGGACACCTGTTAATGCGTCGATAATCATCTCAGGGGTAGCGCAACATATTTTAGATAACGCGCAAATTAAGTGCCACACTGCCTCATACTCGCGTTGTTCTTTGCTCATTTTTTACCTCTGTTGTTTTATAAAAGCGCCCAACAATGGCGCTCCACCTGATCGCTCACTCCGTTCGCTCCCGGTGAGCTTTTCGTTGGGCTACTTAATTAAAAACTCACGCACAACCCCCAACGCCTCGCTAAGTCCCGCTTCGTAACCTTCCTGATACTCCGTAAAATCTTCTACGGGAGAATTTATAAACTTATTGAATATCGCCGCCTCGACTTTATGTAAAAGCGTATTGCGATACTTAATGATATGGTCTGTTATTTCTTTTTCACCTTCCATGTTTTTACCTCCGCGCAGCCCACAGATTGCCCAACAAGGGCGATCCAGCCCACCGCTTCGTCAGTTCTCCGTCAGCATTAAAAAGCCGCTGCCTTTTACTTTTTCAAAATAGGTCTGTTTTTGAGCCGGAAAATAAACATAGGCCAAAAACACCTGCAATATCTCCACCTGGTTCAATTCAATTAGGCTCATCTGAATGTCAACCCAATCGCTTTGTAGTTTCCATGCACACCGCGACGCCTGTTCTTTTATTTTTGCATACGTCTCGGCAGTCGGTCTGCGCACTGCAGCTTTTAAGACCGCTTCAACTTTATCAACTGAGGCGGGCAGTTTAAAGGGCAGGTCTTTCCCATCAACGTTAATAATAAAGCATAAAGATTCTAGTTTCTTGTCTGCATCGTACATTTTCATAATGTTCTTTGCGCCGTGGCGTATCAGACAATCCTCAATATGCTGAACGCTCCGGCCGACCGGAACGGTTGACGTGTAATTTTTGATCATATAATATCCTCTTCAACCACGGCCACGGCGGGCCTGTCCACCATCTTCGAGTACGCCAGACACGCATAATGTGCGATCTTGAGCGCATCGCGGAGATCCTCGGCGGGCCCGCGACGGTTTTTTCCGTGACGATCTGTATATCGTTTGATCGTCTTCATACAATCCTCCGGCGTCCACTGCTCAACCTGATCGTCCGGTTTATCTCCGTATTGCGGCACCGTATAACTTTCGATGTGAGCGGCGACCAGGGCGGCAAAAAGATCCCATTCCGCTCCACGGCGGCTCTGGCTACCGGGCTGCTCGGGTTTTTTTATCATGTCTGTCATATTGAATCTCCCTTGACCGGATAGAAAGGCAGGATGGAGCACACAAACCCAGCAGCACCCTTATGACCGCCACCACCGTGGGCAAGCGCGATTTCACCGACATCGACCGTCTCACTATAAAGTGAGACGGTGAATTTGGTTCCATCGTGAATATAAGCAATTACCAGGGGATATTGATTGAAGATATCGCCGAACGCGCCGGATCCGAAACCGAACACATTCATCGCATACGCCAGATGCCCGGAAAAAACCGTCTCGTAGCCGAAGTCACGGCGAATCCCCGCACAATAAACCGTTCGATACTGCAAAGCAATCTGCCCGCCGGCAAGCACCAGATTAAAAACGTCTGGATTGGAATCCAGAAGCGGTGCCCAGAGAGGATCCGAGACCTCGGAGCAAAAGAGCTTGATACCCTCATGGAATGCGATGGAATCCGGATTTTTCAGTCGCCAGGCGTCATAATCCCCAATCAGCGTAACTACGGGGGGGGCGGGTTCAACGCCTAAAAAATGCTGCCAGGTCAACTCACAACCCGACCGGCCTTTGTTCGTAAAATCGCGGAGACCCTCATAGGCGTACCCGTAACGCTCGGCGGTTTTGTGGTGATCAATCCAGATGATATTTCCCGTAGCCTTATCGGCCAGAGCTTCTTCAATTTTTTTCATCTCGTCGGGGGCATAGGAAAAATCAACAATGATCACCAGATCGTCGGGGGCCATCTGGGATACATCCACCGGGATGTTATAATTAACTGAATACAAAGATATTCGTTCGGGAGGAAACGACATGCGGGGGGCATAATAACGCAAAACAATGGCCGCGGCGCATTTACCATCGGCATCGTTGTGGTGAATAATATGTATCCTAAAGGGCCGGGGGGCCGTGCAGGGATCTTTCGTCGTGGTCGGTTCTTCCATCAACATTTCCGGGGCGTCTATTTTTTTCTCTTCCATCGTTAAGTCTCCTTATTTTTGGTTTGTGTTATTATATTCACTACAACAATGCGCCCAGGCGTTGTCTGGCCAGAACATTCATCTGCGTATGAAAATCATAATTCCAGGCCGCGGCCCAGCGTTCGCGGACACTTTCATCGATCTCGCGGGCGCAAGACGATCCGTTGCGTTTATTGGCATACGTCTCCGCTTCGAGGATCAGTTTATCGCGAGCTGCGACATAGTCCCGGTCAAGCGTTGCTTTTACAGTCAGGTTTAACTTCATTTTCTGTCTCCTCCTTGATATCCATGTCCGGGTGGATAGATGGGCGGATGGACGGACATCTTAAAATATTGCGGATTGTCCTTCATGACCGCAAAAAGCGCTTCGGACATAGACGACATCGCCTGATGAGAAACGTCATCTGTCAGATTCAAATGATACCGGATGGCTTCAAATATTTCATGCAACAGAGATTCTTCCCTGATAGACAAAGGGGCGTGGCTGCTGATTTTGATTTGCAGCGTATTGGGGCAGCACGTACCGGAAGAACCACGTTCCTCCATCAACGTAGGCGAATCAATAACCTCATAACTATGCCCGAGAATTTTAATCATGCCTCACATCCTCCCTAATAAGATTTTTTATCAAAAAACTTTTCTGATCGTTGTTGACCGCGCTCCGCGTAGGCCTGCCCCGGCGTTGTGAGTCGGATGCCCGTAAAGACGGAGATATGCGACTTCACTTCCTCCCCGTCGTCATTTCTGGACTTGATTTCCTTGCGGGTTTTGCGCACCCGCGTAAATGTCGATTGCAGCTGTTCAAAAAAGTTATTCCGTCCCATCGATCTGTTTTTTCCTTCCTGGCACCATTCCGTATACGCAAGCCATAAAACCTTGGATAACTCATAACGGTCGCGATCCGGATCATCATCGATCTCACAGCATTCGGATACAAAGATCAGCAGCGGATTCATATTTTCCATCAAACGGTCCGTATCGTCCTGAACACAATTGCCGACGCGGAACTTCCCGTTTTTCAGCAGCATCGCCAGACCTTCCACCGCCCACGAGGAGAAAATCGCGTCGATCTCTTCAATCAGATACTCCGCCATGCGGTCCTTTATTTCATCAGCTTCAAAACGTTTATTGAAATTAAGCACCATCACGCGGCGGCCAAAACCGTAGGACTTATCCGGAATCACCGGGGCTTCATTCATTGCGACAATCCACTTCGCGTAGGGCCGGTACTGGAACGCCTCTCCGTACTTGCGCTCCGCCGTGAGCGGCGATCCGTCCACCACCGCCTTGAACGTGGACGTGGTCAGCGGATCGCGGGTTTCCGTTTCCGTCGAGATATTGATCAACTTATGTTGAAGAAAATGCGCCCGAAACTGTTTGGACAAATCCTGCAGCGTGAGCGACGACGTATTTTCCGCGCCCACCATGGCCATCAACACATCCAGCACCGTTGATTTTCCGTTTGCACCTGTGCCGTAAAGGAATAGCGCTTTTTGAAAGCGGGCGTCGCGAAGCAGGCAATACCCGAAAAATTGCATCAGGATCCCGCGTTTGTCATAGGCCGGGTCATCCGGAAATATTTCCTCCAGAAACTTCACCCATCGGGCGGACCCCTTGACATCCACCGGCAGGTAATTGACCGGCAACTGTGTGCGGCTGCCGTATATCGGATCGTGGGGCAGCAGCTCGCGGGATTCGATGTTCAGCATGCCGTTTTTTACATTCAACAACAGGGGATTATCCGGCCATTCGCGTTCTTCGCGATTCACCAGGCCCGAGAGAATTTTCGTAACCGCTTCGATCCAGGCCGCCTGGATCTGTTCTTTCATTGCGTGCACGCAGATTTGTGTGATCTCTGTTTTAGAGAACTCCTTCCAGACGCCGGCCGCATAATGATAAAACACGCCGGACGTGTGACAAATCGGATGCAGATAGGCGGCCAGATACTTGGCTAGATAAAAAGGGACAAAGACCGGACGCTTTCCTTTTTGCTCGTAGAATTCGCGAGGATCCACTTCGGTGGGTTGCTGCACCGGTGGACCGCCGCCAATGCCGTTTTTCAGCGCTTCGGCATTTGTCATCGGGGTAGGAAGCGCGGCCATCAGGCCCGTGCCCGTTTCGCGCGGAGGTTCCCAATTAGGGTCATACCCCCGGCAGAATTCCGCCAGATTCTTCCCGCCGGATATCTGCCTTTTCGCGTCCTTCCAGGTCATGCCTTTGCATGATGCGTGAAAACATTGATACAGAAACGCTCCCTTTTCCGGCACGATGATCGAGGCCTCATTCGGGCCGTGATCCGGATTAAAGACGCAGCGTTCCAGACGGTAAGACATCGCCGGGCCGCGTTTGGAATCATTGATTTCCTTTACGTCGTAGGCGATCCCGAAATGCGACAAATACTTGTCCATATCCAGCGGCCCCAGCTCGTTTTTCTTCATCACACGTTGCGTACCGGACGATGAAGAGGCGTGGGGAACGGGAGAAGGCGGAGCGGGTTTGTCCGCGGCAGGCTGCGACGCCGCAGGGGGAGGTGTTCCCTGAACGGAGCCTGCCGCGGGCGTCGTCATCGTGGCAATAGACGACGCATATTTTTTTAACGTCTCGATATCCGTCACCGGCAGATCGGACAGAAGCGCCGGCTGATCCGGATGAATATAAGACACCCGATGCGGCCGGTCGGGTGTCGAATCGCCCTTGCGGCCCGTAGTCGAATAATACTTCCAGATTCTGGCCGGATTGACCACCGACACATCAATGGTCACCTTTCCGAACTTCTCGGCCAGCGCTGCCATGGCATCCCGGATCAGGGTCTTATGCTCATCGTCGTTGGGTAAGTCCGGCAGGCGGTAATTCAGATGATAACCGTTTCCCGACATGGCCCGCAGCGCGCGGGCAAAACCGATTTCTTCTTCCAGATACTTGGCCACTTCCTCCGCCTTGATCCGGACAGCGGCCATTTCTTCATTAGAGGCGGATATTCCGGACGGTCGGCGCGATCCATCAAGGAGCCAGGCGTCCAGATCGACCAGAAACCAGCGGAGCCGGTCAATATGTTGATCCGACGTAATGGCGTCCTTTTTCGGACAGATCAGACGGTTAGCGGCGCGGGAGATCAGCGCGGGCATACAGGGATTGACCGTAAAGTAAACCCCGCGGGCTCCTGCGCGATCCAGAGCAGCGGCGGCGGCGGCAAGCTTATCGCCATCGTTGAAATATCCCGAGACGATTCCGGCATTGCCGCCGGCAAACCCTTCCCACGCGGAATTTTTACCGGAAAGCCCTAGAGCGCGAAGCTCGACCACGTCACCTGGCAGAAAGAATTGAGTATAAACAGAAGGAACGTCCACAAATATCCTTTATCGTTCTTCCCGCACGAGGCGGGGGATCCATGCTTATTTCACAAAATTGGCAATTTGCACTCATGCTCACAGGCGATGATGATCTGCTTTGCAAACTCCAGTGCATGCTGAACCGACTCGTTGGAATGAAACTGTATGGTTTGTTTTCCATAAGAGGCAGAAACAAAGGACAGTCCAGCGCTCGTTACTGTTCTGGAGACTGAGATTTGGATAAGGTCGCCTTCGTCGGTGAATAATTCGAAGGGTGAATTGAATGTAATGGTTCGGTGAATAAAGTCTTCCATATTGCTTTCTCCTATTTATTTTATCCTTTAATACCTTTGTATTAAACGGCCTGGTCTATTATTCGCAGGCCTTGGAACATCCCAAATAGTCCGGCGTGTTTTGTACCTGTCCTCAAGCTCCCGGACTAATTCAGTCAGGTCTTGCAGGTTATCAAAAGCAGCATCTATGTGCTTAATTAAACCGCCATTCAAATGAGAATAAATCAAAATCATGTGCGGTTTTTTGAAATGAACATCCACGCCTATGCTCACTAAATCACGATAATGTTTATCGAGTTCTTCAATACCCAGCCAGTTCCTCAATTTACGTTTGATCCAATTCATAATCACTTTCTCCCACTTTTAATTTTCACGCCGCAATAACGGCATCTATTTTTGCCACGACGGTATTTTCGATATTTTTCATTTTTACAGCTATAAACCATACAATGCAGTGCACACCTATTGCGTTGGTCAATCTTATCTATCATTTCAGCGACGGCTGGATCATTAAGTGTATTGGAAGAAAACTCGATACCGCGTCCATATTCTCTTAACGGATAAATCATCCTCAATATTCCGTCATCTTGCGGCGCTGGCGATGCCGGTGGCAGTATTTCCGGATCTTCACCTTGGGCGCCGGAGGCGAGACCATAATAAAATGATCCTGATCATCCGGGCAGCAGGAACAATGCGCCCGAACCTTCACCCGCTCCGCAAGTTTCCCGCGGAGGGCGCATTTATCAACCAGCATTCTCGTCATCGCCAACCTCCTCATCAATATTTTCCACAGCTGCATCCTTCAATCCCGGATTCGGCATCGACGCTATTTCAGCCATCTGCGGCGCGTTGCGGACAAACTGCAAACGGCACAGGTTCTTGATGACGGATTCTTTATGAAACGCGGGGCAATACGCAATCACGTTGGTGGGCGCGGCTTCATTCACCGATACGTGAAAAATCAGCACGCCCACATTCATCGGTAGATTATGCTTGTCCCGAATTGTGGCAAATCCGCCGTCGGACAGACCTGTAATATTGGCAATCATGATTTGATCTCCCTGGATTTAGATTTCAATTCTTTTAGATTCGCAATAGCTTTGCCCATCGGCACAGGCTGTCGCGACGCTTTTTTCAGAAGAGCAGAGGAATATTCCGTGGCGATGTGGTGGTCTCGTGTGGCCAGTATCTCACGGCGACGGGCATTGGCAACCATCATGGATTTAAGTCCCCACCCCCAGGCAAACGCAAATGCGCCAAAAATCACGAAGGCGCCAACCATAATGATTCCGTGGGCAGACATAAAATTCCTCCTGTGGATGCGGTGTATTTATTTTATGAAGTGGCGTTCATCCGGGTTCGCTTCGGCATCCACTGTGCCTACCACTACTGCGCGGGCAGCCCGCCACTTCATGTTTTCCTGATTGTGGCGGCCGGCGGACCGCCTCTCATACAAACCGTGCTTTTGAAAACGTTTTACATTTCCGTCCGCCGGGCCGGAAACACTTCACCGCGTTGACAATTAAAATTTTCCGGTCAAAAGCCACTTAATCAAATGATAAATTAATCCCGCGACCTGCTTGCGGTCCAGGTGCATTCTGGTGTCGGCTGCATATATTTTCGGCATGATCACAGGCAACCATCCTTTTCCGGGTACGAGTACGCGTGGATCGGCGTCATCGCACCCGAGCCAGACCGCCGACGTACCGGGACGGGGATTCTCCGCCAGGCTGCTCATTTGCAAAGAACAGGAAACATTATAACGATCCAGAAAATCGATATAGGGGAAACCCCGATGTGTTGTTTTGATTTTACCAAGTTTAAACATGCCTTTCACCTTTCATCTGTTATTAATCAGCCCGCGGATATGATTTGCCGTATACCAGAGGCTGACGATAAAAATTCCCCATTGCGCAGCCTGAAAGCTCGTATAAATCCAAAACGGCTGTCCGATCAGGCCGAACACAAAGCCCAGATAATGATGCCGTTTACTCGCAAAGGCCCAGATAGAGGCGCAGGAACAAAACAATATGACCACTTGACTTACATCCACGTTACTCTCCTTTTGCCTTTTGCCTCGCGGCTTGAACCTTCGGGCATGTCTCCACCGCGTTGGCATACGGACAGGCCTTCATTTTCTTTTGGAAGTAGCAATCCGCAAGCGCGCAATCGTTGACCCGAAACATCGGCGCGGCGTTTTCTTTTGGCTTCATGGGACATCGGCCTCAAACACCGGAGGTAACAATTCCGGATGTTCGATATTTGCGCGGATATGTCGGCAGAAATATTTCCATTGAGGCAGGCGGTGCGTCGTGCGCTGCAATAAGATATTGCGCAGGCATTTATAATTCAGCACCCAGATCCGGCGCTGCAAAAAACCTTCCGGCAGTTCATTTTTCAACCGGACCAGAACATCGACATTTTTAGTTTCATTATAAAAGCTAATGAGGCGGTTGACCGTATCCAGTGCCTCCGGATGAATATTCTGCTCAAAATCATTCTGCGTTAAGGGACGCTTTTGAATCGTGTGCATCGTTGATGCGGATTGTTTCGTGCTGAGACGGTAGGTATCCGCTTCCTGCCACCAGTAACGCGGGGCCACAACATTAAGCCAGACATAAATCGATTCTAAAACCTTATTATGTCCGCCGTCTTTTGCGGACAGCTTAAGCGCCACGTCGCGGGCACGCTCAAGCGATACCCCGTGCGACAAAGACAAACCAAAAATAGCCTCTGCATATCCGGCCTCTTTGAGAATGAGGACATCCATAACAATTTTTCCTCCTTGTATTTTAATTTACGCCGCCTGCTGACGCAGCCGGAGTTTAATCCGTGTGACCAGTCGCGGATGCGAATGAATATCAACGACGCCATTCATTTTTACATTCAAATCGTCGAGCACGTTCCCTTCGGCAATCGCGCCATCCCAGTTCCGAAACGACGTGGAATCATGGGACAGGCAAAGCCGCGCTGATTTTCCGGTGACCATATCCCGGAAGAAGACCATCTGATACATGCCGTTGCTTTTCTCGCTGCGCCTCGGTTCCGTCACCTTCAAAATAATCCCCAGCATCATCCTTCCTCCTTGAACCTTGATCCTTGGATGGAGTCTCGTACCTTCTTTTCAGATATCAATCGGCCCAGGCAAAACCAGTCCGTCTTTCAGCGATGCCAGATGGATCACCGACCAGCAGACCTGCTGCTCATTTTTAGGCGTCGTGTAATTGCGCAGCGCCTGAAAGCGCACCGGCGTGTCGATATACTGGGCCCAGGCGGCATTGATGTAATACAACCACGAATTTTCATTCCAGAAAGAAACGTGCGTGGGATCCTGAAAGGCGCCGCGGCCGTCGGTGGACGGCACCTGAATAAAGGCATAACCGCCGGGGGCCAGGACGCGGTACAGCTCGGTCATCGTGTGCAGAGGATTGCGTAAATGCTCAAACACATCAAACGCCCGGATCACGCCCACTGAACTATCCTCCATGGGCCAGGGCTCGTTCAGATCGGCGATCACGTCCGCGTCTTGCCGGTCCACCGATACATATTGTTTCTGTCGCCCGAACCGCCCGCCCAGATCATATTTACCCAAGCCGTGATGATCCGCCCAGGACAGCGCCAGCGCTTCGATATACTGATCATAAAGCGGCATCACGCCCTTTTGGATTTCTTCATTGCGGGCAAGCCACGTATTGTCGCCATGTACGCGGTAAACATACAGACCGCGGTCGATATGCTTAAAGCGGGTCACCTGATACATCCGGCACATCAGATCCTGATCATCCAGAACCGAAAGCGCGGGGTTGTGCCCGCCGGCCTGCTCATAGACGGACTTGCGAAACGCCCGCAGATGATCCGGGGCATACCAGATGCGCGACACACTGGCGGGTGTCGGCGCAAAAGAGATCGGTTCATCAAGCAGATGTCCCTGATACAGCGTTTCGCGGTATTGCCAGCCGTGCCGGGCGTTAAAGCGTTCCCGCTTTCCAAAATCCATATCCGTGTAAAGCGCGTTGGAATAGACAAAGCCCACCGCCGGGTCGTCAAACGCCGCGCGGACACAGGCAATCGCGTCGGGCGTCAGCAGATCATCATGATCAAGCTCCACCAGAATATCGCCGGTGCAATTATCGCAGGCCATACGCTTGAGCGCACCGATCCCTGCGTCCGCGCCGGAAACGGGCATCCGGATTTCCTTGATCCGCGGATCATGGCGACCAAGGCCCAGCGGCTGTGCGTCGTTATTGTAAAGGATCACCCACTCATCAAACGTCTGATTCCGTATGCTGGCGTAAACGTCCGGCAAATATCGCGGATCATGCGTGGGTGTAAAGATCGACACCCGGCATGGCTCAGGAAGACGGGTGCTGGTTTTTTTGGCTTTCATCGGATTTCAACCTTCCTTCCGTCCAGGTAATAAAACAATCGATGTCCTTCCTCATAAACCACCGTCCGGGAGGCCGCAGCGCCGCGGGCCGCTTGCAGGCGGGCAAACACCTGTTCGTTTTGCCACAAGGCCCGGGCTTCGGAAACGCGGGGAGAGGGGAAAATAATTTGCCACAGCATAAAAAGAATCAGCATCACCCCCAGAAAAAGGGACACAGCCGCCAGGGCCTGGATAAACTCGCGGGTTACATCCTGCCCGTCTTTGATGGGATCAAACAAACCCATAATTACCTCCACTTTTTATTTGAGTGAAAACGTATCCAGATCGGCAATATTATATTTGCGGATCCGGCCGATCTGTTTAAAGGGAACATGGGGCGCCACCGTTCGGAAAAATTCCGACCGGCTGATGCCCATATAAACGCAGGCGTCATCACCAGACAGCCACGGCGTCTTAATGACCGTTGTTGTATCGTTTTTTTGAGTGATCACTTCCCGCATCAGTCTTTGTCGCCTCGTAAACGAATGCCCGTCACATAAAGCTGACTTCTTTTGCCCGTTTTGATTTCGCCGTATCCGGAAACCGCCAGACGAACGTCGGAATAAAACGTATTGCGTCCACTTGGAATAGAGCATTCCGCAAAACACCATTGCTCATACATGGCGTAAAGCCAGGATAGAATTGTCGCGCCTTCCTTATCTATTACCGTGCGGGAAATCAGAAAGCGGCGAACATCCGGCGTCAGTTTATCGAGTTGTGTTTTTCGGAATTCAAAAAAATCGGCCGTTGCCGAAGTGTCCAGATCATAAATAAAACGCGCGTCAATTACTTTTTCGTTTTTCGTCGATTGCTCTTCCAGAAGAGAAGCGATGCGTTCCTGCTTTTGGATCAACTTTGCAACGTTGGCAATCAGAGACACCAGAGTAGACATCGTAGTCGAATCCATTTCGGAATGTCCGGGCATCGCATAAGCGCCCGTTTTGCGCAGAGTGGGCAAAACATCATGCGTCACCCAGCGGCGGAAAGATTTTGCCTGCGGTTTATTCGACCGGACGACCAGTGTATAAAGGCCGGACTCATTTATTGTAATCATTTCCTGTTGTCCGCCGGGGGTATATACTTTTCTTAGACCCTTTTCATCATCGTCCAAACCGTCAACTGATTTGGATACATTTACAATCTCCAGCACCGCGCAAACATCCTTTGCTACAAACCAGGGTTCGCCTTGTTCGTCTTTGACCACCCGAATCGGGTTTTCATCATAGATGAATGGAATAATTTTGGTATCGTCGGTCATTTGTTCATCCTTTCGGAATGGCGTGTCGTTAGGTTGTCTTTTTCCCGTGGATGTACGCATCCGCATCAAACGACAGCATGTTCAATTCCGATGCCATCGCGCGGATCAGCGCGTCATTGAGCTGCGTGCGCTGGGTTTTGTTGAGCCTGTCCCAGTCTTTCTTCATGTGCTTGGGAATTCTGATTGCAAAAGCTTCCTTGGGTTCTTCATCAATCGACAACATCGTTTCACTGTCCATCATTAACCTCCTTTTTTTCTTGAATATTATTCAGTGCCGTGTTAGCTAACACGGCGGTGGCTTGCGTCTCGATCAAGTATTCTTTAATGATGGATAGATAGGACAGATATTGTGATGTGGATCTAAATCCGGAAAGAGCCATGGACACGGTATTTCGGGATACATGGCGACCCAGAATCCCCGTCAACTGGCGGGCCAGATACAAGTTTGTTCCCTTTCCGGCTAAATTCAAATCAATTAAAAGATGGCGGATTTCCGTCCGGAGACTATCCGATTGTTTCTGTAGCTGTATTATTTTGGCGTGTGCAGTGTTCGGACTCATGACCAGTGACTCCGTATGGAATTTTTAATCGTAAACGTTAGGTGACAGTTAACACAAATAAAATACATATGTCAAGTAAAAAATTAAACATAAGCACAATAAATATTTCGATGGATGAAAGAATTCATGTTCTATGCACGAACGAAGCGATCAATGGAAAAGAATTTGCTGAAGCGATAGGTATATCACCTCAATACCTTACGGATTTTCGTACTGGTCGGGTTAGCGTCAAAAATCCTCGAAATTTTTGGAAGGGCGTTCGAACGGCTTTTCCTCGATGGGAAGGTTATTTACGGGGCGAAACGGATACGCCGCCAACAGGAAAACAGATTGTCGCCAAATCGGACTTGGTTGACGGTCATCCTCCTCCTCCATCTCCTCAATCCATCGAACTCTCTGATTATCTCAGCAAAACCTCAGACGTTCTTAAGCACCCCTCTATTTACAGCACGGCGCTGCGCAGCAATATTGAAGCGTTTCATGACGCCATCACGACGCGCGAGGAACTAAATAATTTGCGTGTTAAGGTTGATCAGCATGAACAAAGATTTAAAGAACAGGATGAATTGCTAAAAGAGTTAAGAGACCGACTTTCGGCGGTCAAAGTCGGATCGTCGTAAAGCTGGTCAAACCGTACGTTGAAAAATATGAAAATTGTAAAGTGTACTACCCGTTTCAGGTATTTTATTGATCTTGGCGCGCGACACATCTCTTGCCAATCAAAGTGCAACCAAGTCATATGCAGACTGTTGATATGCATGGCATTATTGCCAATATTAGCTTTCTTTGCTGAGGCAGGTACCTTCAATGCATTTGTCGTAGGTGTTACTGATGGAGATACGATTAAGGTATTGCATAACGGACAAGAAATAAACATTCGTCTATATGGGATCGATTGTCCGGAAAAAAGTCAGGCTTATGGGAAAAAAGCAAAAGAGTTTGCAATCGACGCAGTTGCCGGAAAAATTATTCAAATGGAAATTAAAGGTCTTGATCGATATGGTCGGAATATCGCCGTGATTTCATACAACAGTCATTCTTTAAACGAGGAACTGTTAAGAGCGGGGTTGGCCTGGCATTATAAAAAATATTCAAAAGATCAGCGCTATGCAGAGTTAGAAGAAGAAGCCCGGAAAGAAAAACGAGGGTTGTGGATAGAAAATAATGTGATAGCGCCTTGGGATTACAGGAGGCATAAATGATTTTTACTTGTATAGTATGCCAAAAAAGATTGTCTGTCTCTTATGATGATAATCCCGAAAAGGGAGATCTTCTCATGCGACCTTGGTATCAAGATGAAAATAGTTTGAATCATCATGCCGTTCTGTGTCTTAACTGCCTGGCAGTACATGATACATCCGGGTCAGCGATGAGGTTCATTTTTCAAAAAATACTAGACCGGCCATTACGGGTTCATTGTGCAATAAAAGCGATAAATAATGGTAAAATGGTTGAATTAAAGTACGAAGACAAAAAAAAGAATCTCATTTCCGATGCGGATCAGGCAGATAGTATTATTAATAGTTTTCCTCTGGATATTTTAAAAATCGTAAATGATCAAATCAAGAAGGAGACCTCAAGCGAAAATAAGAGGATTACAAGTCTGTTTTCTGATATCAAACCAGATAACTGGATAACATTTTATCTGTTCTATTTAAATCAGGGCGCGGGTTCCGATGCTTGTTTTAAGCGTGGTCAATATGTTGTCCACTTTTTCATCGGAGAGCTTCTTAATACAGAACAATCTGATCAAATCATAAATGCCCTAAAACCGAAAAATGATTTAGCTGTGGGTGAATTCACAATGATACTCACAAAGATTGTAGCAGAAAATGTCGATCAACGCTTAAAAAGCGCATCGGGCGCAGTATTGACTTTAGATACGGCTAATGGATATGCAGATTCTCAAATCTGCAAGAACAGTGAAGAAATGCAGGTGCTTATACAAAAACTAAAAAATGTTGGTGCTATACAAGTACATTAATCAATAACTAACCTCAATTCCACCCACGGCCTCTCCGCCAGAGCGGTTGGAGGCTTCTGCAAAAAATCCTACACGAATTGCGCCGATCCGGGTAAAGCGCCAGCGTCCGCCGACCGTGCCCTGCACGGAAAGCGACGTATCGTAGCCGGCGCGTACGTAAACCTCCTTGTCACGGGTAAACGCCAGAAAGGGCAGGGGTTCTTGTTTTGCAATGATTTCGCTGATGCCGGTTTTTACATCCAGCACAGCTATGGCATTTGTCTTGCCCTCGTGTGGGGCAATCTCCGCCGTGGCGATCACCTGCTTATCGGCGGACTTCACCCAATCCGGAAGTTTCAGCTTATCCACAATGACAGGCTTTTCAATCGTGACAATCCGTTCGGGACCGGGGATCGTCACCCGCTCGATCTTGGTCACCGTCTTGACCTCCGGCACCTTGATATATTCAATCTGCGAAACGACCGGCTTAAAGCGATCCGCAAACCAGAAATAGACGGCAGATGAAACAGCAAGGAGCAGCGCCGCAGTCAAAACGCCTATGATGATATTTTGCTTCATTTCATCGGCACCTTGACTTCGGCAAACTTTTGGATGGCCTTGGGCACAAAAGCGCCCACCAGAAACGCCGTAAAAATATACAGCCCTGAATACGGATCGGCAGGCGGCCTGATCAACAAGATAACGGCGGTTAGAATCGCCGCAATCAGGGACACAATGCTCATCGCCCGCATGGTCGAATTGTTCCCGGCGTCATCCTGCAAAAATCCTGGTTGAATAGTCTCTGCTGAATCTGTCATAATTGATGTCCTCCTTTATGCCCCGATAATTTTTGGGGTGATCGTAATGTGCACGCGCTCTCGCTTTAGATCCGACGTGAGAATCTTCATGAAATCGTGAAACGCGGCCAAACTCTGGCCGATGAAATCCTGCGCCTTTGTATATCCCAGTAATGGGCAGCCCTCTGTATTTTTTGCCGTACATCCGTTATGCATCCGGATTCCGGTAAAGTCCGGCACGTTTACAAGCAGCGGCATCACGCGCTTAAAACGGTTAGAGTGATTCGTGATCAGCTGATACGTTCCGTAAGCGATAGCTGTCTCTTCGGGAATTTTCAGATCACGGCTCCACGGGATGATTGAACCATCAGCTTGCCGTTGGCGGTCTTTGTCCTCCAGGATGTACGAGAAAAACTGCTGCCCGTTTTGGACAAACAAATCGCCGATGGTGGATGCAGTCGTGAATTCTGTTCTGATGATGTAGTAATTCATCCCATCCCCAGTGATTTTCTGATCCATGACACGACGCCCATGACAATCACGGTTATGAGCCCGCCGATTAATGCCGCTATCGAAACCTTTCCGATTACCGATTGACAGCCCTCAATCCCGGATTTCAGGCCGGTCAAAAACTCATGATGCTGGAAATGAGTCTTCCGATCGATGTAGAAATCTTTCATTTCATCTTGCATTACTTCCCTCATTGCCGCTTTCATTTCCTCAAGATGATCCATCAACCGTTACCTCCGTGTTTTATATTTGCCGCATGTGACTCATCATCTTAAAACTCCGCCCGATACTCGCCCACCTGATATTGCCGCAACCGGGGTAACAGCCGCAGGCAGATTAAACGTGGCCGTGGCCGCTTTTGCCTCTGTCATCGCCAAAACGCAGGTGCTTGTGCCGGTGCAACCGCCCGCGCCGGACCAGCCGGCGAAGACATTACTTCCGGTGGGTATGGCGGTGAGCGTCACTTCCGTGTTCTCATCGTAATTATAAATGCATGTTGCGCCGCAGTTGATTCCGGCGGGGGCGCTTGTTACAGTGCCTGCGCCTGTGCCGGATTTGGTGATGGTAAGTGTGTATTGGTTTGCTGGCGGCGGATCACCATCACGCAGCGGGTGCGGGTAGGTGTATGGGGTGTAATACGATTCCCAAATGTCCGTTGCCGTGCATTTGTATAGTGTGCCAGCGATAGGCGTTTGCGGCGCTACTCCGACCATGCCCGTGAGATCGGAACATGATTGACTGGTTGCCCAGTACCCAACGCCGGTTGTGCAAGTTGTCGGGCGATTGGCGAGCGTTCCACAGCCAACGCCGCTATCCGTACCAACTGATTCGATGGTGCCGTCAAAAGCTGCGGTTCTCTGCATAAAAACATCACGGGCTTCTTTGATGTGATCCGTGCTTGCAGCGTCAATCGAAATGGGTTTGATATTTGCACCATCTAAATTGCCCCACCCGTAAACTGGTGCGCTGGACTGAACCGATGGATGACCTAAAACTGACCCATAACCGCCAGCATTATCTATAGCAGCAGAATAAACAAGATCAATATCAATCGTAGATTCGCCAACGGCTGTAATCGTATATTTACCGTTAAAGCTCCCATAGATCATGAAAGCCTTATCTGTGACCAATAAGTTGTGTGGGGTTGAGGTTGTCAACCGGACTTTTCCACTTCCGTCGTTATCATAAGCAGATACGGTATAACTATTCCACGTGGTATCATCTGTCCCAGCACCTATTTGATCACGACAACGATAACCCGTAGCATCTTGGTTGCCGTCCCATTCTGACGACCCATTGCACATACCAGCATTGCCTTCTATGGACTCAGTGCGGAGGCAGTATAGTAAAAAGCTGCCGCTGCCACCATTGGGCAAAATATGGTTGTTAAATATGAATCCGGTACCAGCTTGAACACCGATTCCATTCCCCGATGCTGTCGCGTTGAACTTATTTCCGTAAAACTCCCAGTGCCTGGCTGCACGAATGTCGTCATCTTGTAAGCTGTGCACTTCTAACCAACCGTTATTAATCGTATTGTATCGGAAGACATAACGCCCACCGTAATTAGTATCAGCAAACTGTTTGCGTTCTGTTTTGCTACTCGTGAAAACATTATCCTCTATGATTACATTGCCGACACCGCCAAGCGTCGGAGCCGCAGACCAGATGTTACTTGCCTTTTGGAATGATCCCCACCCCAGATGCACAACTTTTCCGTTTATAAAAATACTGCTATCAACAACTCCTGTGGTTTCTATTGTTGTGCTGGATGAACTTGTAACGACGCCACTCGACGTCGAACCGACAACATTATCTGATTCAATGTTGTTGTATGTGATTGAATCAACACGCCAGCCACTTCCTTGTATAAAAATAGCGCCATAGCGCAAATTGGAGATCTCATACTGATCACCCTGCTCCCACTGGCGGATTGTGACGCCATCAGAGATGAGCTTTAGTCCACCAGTGCATGTCGCCGTTGTGGTGGAATTGCTGGACATTTGGCAGTGCGCACTTTTAGACACATTCGTGATCGTGGAATAGCCTGAATATAATCTATTAGTAATCCATGATTTTGTATCATCAGTAAGAATTGTGGATGAGCTTGCCGACGCAGTATGTGTACCTGTTATAACGGGGGACACAAAACTAAAACCGCTGATTCTGGTGGCTGGTAATTCTGTCGTTCCCACGTAGGGTTGCACCACAAAGGCATAATTTCCAGCCAGTGTAATTGTTAAATTATCCCGCCCAGGCCCCATGATCTTTAGTGGCTTATTTGCCGGAATGGTTACTGCGCTGGCGGGCCACGTAGCAGCCCCATCGCCAGAAACGACGTTGATCGTATTGCCAGCCGCCGCCATATTTACGCAGTCATTTACGTCCGTGTATTCATTGCCAGACGTGGTGAATGTGCCGTCACCGTTGTTTGTGCACGCACCCCAAGACAGTATAGGCAATAAAATAAATATAAAGATGAATATACAAACCCGATTCATAAGATCGATCTCCTTACTCGCACACGTTGGTAATCGCGCTATTAGACACCATTACTTGATCAAAATATACATTGGTGACAATGGAGCTGTATCTAATCAACCCCGCAGTCCCTGTAGGCGTGCCTGTGTTAGATATGGCATACTTATTTCCCGACCCTGTGGGCGATGCCGTCCCGACCGCCGTAAACTCCAGCGTTATGGTTTGATTATTCCCCGTGCCTTTTGTGTGGGATACCCACACATGATACGCAGTGTTGGCGCTTAGTGCGTCAGTTGTCACCGCATCATCCGCACCGGCCTGATAGATGTATAGTTTAGCGGATGTGTTTAGATAGATAGTCGCAATCGCTGCATTTGCGGATGTCCTGATTGCAAAAATGCTTCTATCGGACGCCGGTGCTACCCCAAATTTAAATACAAAATGATAATATGTCGTGTTACCACTAGGGCTGAAAGTGGGCGAAGTAAGGGACGTAGATGTGGAGTCGCCACCATCGACATGCAGTTGATACGACCCACGCATAGGGCTGGTGACATGTGCCACATTGATCGCGCCACCTGTTGTCACTGTAGCTGTCCACACCTCGTTATTATCCAGCGTCGCCGTCTGTGCGTTAGCCAGAGCAGTGCACGTTCCAGCGCCTTCGCCTGCCGTGCAGCTTTCAAACCCCTGCCGTATTAACAGCCCTGTGGATGTTGTGTCTGTGCAAGCACTCACAGCCGTTGGCTTTGCTGATCCCACTCCCGGCACACCCTGGGCGTTTGCCTGCGCAGCCATCAGGATGATGCATAGGATTATCAGTAATCGTTTGTTCATCGCGTGACCCTCCAGTTGATTGTCACCGCTCCTGGCGTGATGGCGGCGGCGCTCCAGTTGCAGACATCGAAATTGACATAGCCTGCTGTTGGATAGGCGGTAATGGTGAGCCCCCCTGCGGTCAATGGGACATAACCAGTAACGGCTTTGATCGTGGCGTTGGGAGTAAACGAGATAACGTCGGTGGTGGCAACCCCTGTGGCGGCGGCGCTGTTGACAGATCCCTGCGTGACGGTCTGGCACGCACCTGCGGCGATCTCCGATGTGGACAGGGCTAAAGATCCGGAGGCAACCGTAATAGCACCTGTAACCCATGACGCAGTCTGAACATACGGACTTGCTGCCGTCCCATCTCCGGTTTCGCCAGCGTTGGTTACGGATAACACTTGCCCCGAAGCACCAGCCCTTGCGTTGGGAAGGCGAAGAACATACGCGCCATCGCCTGTGATAGAAGTAGGGCCGATAAGACCAGCGCAATGGACATCGGTCGAATTTGCTTCATAAAGGCATAATGTACCAGCGACGCCACTTTGCTTTGCAACTGAGACTGATTTGAAAACAGCGTCAATGCTACTGCCAGCCTCGATCAGCGCCTGCACACCAGCGGCGTCAAGTCCTTGGCTCACCGGCTGTGACGGAAACGCCGGCGGCTGGGCCGGGGCAATACCAGCGTAGCAAAACATCAGGATTGCGAAAAAGGTGATCGTCGTAAAGAAAATATTTTTCTTCATCATTTTATTCCCCTAAAATTTTTGTTCATAGATCCAGACCTTGACCGTCCATGTGGCGCTGGCGACGGACTGTCCGGAAGCGGTTAGCGTTAACGGCCCGGCCACCGCGCGCCCGGTAAGATACTGCTGTCCAGCCGTCGCGGATCTGCTGGTTAAAGACCCGGCTGAAATATCGACCCCGTCGGCATCGGACAGATAAAGGCTGTAGTTATTGGTAGGGGCCGTCACTGCACCAGGTATTGTCGTCACCATAAAGACCCAGCCATACACTGCGGGTGAGGCTTTGGCCGGAATGGCGCCGTTTACGGCATCGCCGGTACACGCATACGTCAGAATCTTGATGTGATACAAACCGGAATCGCTAAGCGTTGCCGTGCACGACCCGGCAGCCGAAGCAAAATGGGGCAACCCAAGGCATAACGCAATAAGCAGGACACTGATCATTTTTTTCATGGTTTTTATCTCCTTTAAAATAAAAATACCCGGTAGGCAAAAGGGATGCCGACCGGGTATTTTGTTTGGACAATGTCCGGCTGATCAGGCCGGTTTTTTTTCGTTGCTGGTAATTATACCGATATTATGTTATTAATCAAGTTTTTTTTCAGCATACCGGATATCCACCTTGATTTTCTGCCGCACGCCTTTGCGGGCATTGGACACAATCCCCGAAACCACTTCCGTTTTTCGTTTATCGCTCATCGCGTCCCAGGCAGGCGAAGACACCAGAGGCAAAAGCTTGCGCCGGGCAATGTCGCTTGAGCGATCCAGATAATCCCGGTACTGCTCCATTGTCATTTTCAGCGGCACGCCGTTTAACTCCACCGTGCGCGCAGGCGGGCCGGTGCGCAGAATTCCGCGCGCGGCCATGTCTTTGAGCGCTTCATAAACAGGATCGGCGCCTTTGGCTTTGGTAATCGGCAGCACCGACGCGGGCGATTCCTCGGCGATCTCCGCAAGCTTTGCATTCAGGCGGGCGCGGTAGGCCTCTTTGTTTTCATCGTCGCGCGACGGATCGGCCTCAATGCGCGACATCTCCTTGCGCATCTCCTGGATCTTGACAGACGCCTGTGCCCGGCTTTGTTCAGGCGATACCGAAACGATATTAAGCCCCAGCCAGCGGCCTGCGGCCTGGCCTAATGTCACTTCTCGGCCCCAGCGGTCCTCGCCGCCGGCAATCCACTTGCCGGTATAGCCTGCGGCGCCCTGACGGGTGAGCATCGACGGCATCCAGGTATTGACCATGTATTCCAGATATTTTGCCGCCTTCATCGGCGCGGGATCCAGCGCGTTATAAATCGGTGTGCCGAAATAGGCGTGCAGGGGCGGGGAATCCTCACGCGCGGAAAGGCCGGTATAAAACATCGAGAGGAAGGGATTGGAAATACCCAGATCGCGCAGGGCCTCGCCGGAATCCATTGCGCGGGCGTCTCGGAATATAGCAAGCGCATTGCCCCAGGGGAAGAAATATTCCAGATTCACCCACTGCCATTGTCCCTTGTCTGTTTTTGCAGGCAGAATCATCATCGAGCCGGACTTTTTAATATAAGCGGGCAGCTGCTTTTGCAAATCTTCCCAGTCATCGTCGTCCATATCGTGCAGGCTCATGGCCAGCATTTTTGCCGCGGGATAAATCAAAGCAAATTTGGCCAGCACCCAGGGGCGGCGCTTGAGCGATTCGGCAATCAGCGGGGCGATTTTGTATTGGTAGGTCGCAAACGGCATGATCGTTTGCCGTAACCCCTTAACTGACCGCGACGAAAGTGAGTAATCCATGCCCCACTTCATGGCGTGGAGTGCGGCTTGCTCTATGGTTTTGCCGGATTCGCGCTGTTGGCGGTACATAGCCAGTTTGAACAAGTCATCGATGCGGCCATAGAATTTGGCCACATCCTTGATAAAAATCATTACTTTATCAATACGGCCTGATTCAGCCTTGCGCAATGATTCTAGCACCTCTCCAATTTCCGTGGCGAACCAGTTCGTATTAAACAGGGCCATATCGCGCGCTTCTGCATAATATTGATCTTCTGCCTGGAAGGACTGAATTCCCTTGTGCAGATCGCCGTTTTGCCTAAATATTTGCACCAAGTTCCGGCCACTCAGGTTGATCTGGATAACATTAGAGCCTACATTTCGGACCATGGTTGGTACGTTAAGCGCCACCTTGCCCATTTTAAAGGCAGCCATGCCTTTTTGTTCGATATCGATGATGGTATTGAGAAACTTTCCACGATCTGTCATAACATCCATAACCGGCATCAGATCATCAAGGATCGGTTTGGCTACAAACATTCCGGCCAATGGTCCGTAGGCGCGCGTATTGGGCGCTTGGGCAAAGCCTTCCGGGGCTTTGCCGGTTTCTTTTTGCGCTTTATCCAGCGCCGCAATTAAAATCTGTTGAATTTCGGATGTTTCCGGCGATGGTTTCGTTCGCATTATTTCGCCGTAGGTTGTAACCTCATCCACTAATTTCCCTATGCCCATCATTACATAACTACGGGTGCGGCCATGAATGGCCTTATCCAGTTTCTTGCCGATGGGCACGCGGACGACCGACGGCTGCCAGACCCAGTCGGGATTATCCGCTATCGGTTTCAGATTGTCGAACTTGGCAATATCCATCAGTGCTTTTCCCATGCCCACCGGAACAGCCACCGACGCATCATCAATCAGGCCCAGTTCCTTGCGCTGCTGCATGGTCAGATTCGGGTTACGCGAGAGCGTGACTGATAAATTCATTTTCCCGGAAGATGTAATGCCGACTGGTGCGTCATCGCCCACAATATGTTTGGCGTACATGTAATGAACGTAATGTCCATCGCGTGCATCGAATTGTTGTTGCATCAGTAGGCCACGTTCCACCATCATTTCGCCGATAATGTGATGGCGGAGCTGCAGGCTCTTAGCGATTTCTCGTGGATTAACAGTTTTTGTCTCGCCGGATGGCGGCGGTTTGACATCACGGTTTTGAATGATGCCTTGTACAGAACGTTTGGCCCAGCTAATTCGCCCGGTTTCTTTAGGGATATCTATTTCAATCTTTTCCGGCAGTAATTCAATCGGTATCTGGCCGTCGAGAAAACGGAACATGTCTTTTTTGATGTCGTCAGGATATACGTCAAGCTCGGTATGTAGCGCCTCGACAAAGCGCATGGCTTTGCCCACATTGCCCATGCCGCGCAGCCGGTTGGCCATCAGTTGATCGGAGTTGGGTAACGTCGAAAAGGGTTTCCAGAATTCATTCCAGTATATTGTGAATTTGCGCCAGAACTCGCGCTTTTCCGGAGACACGCGCCCGAGCGCAATATTCACCGCCTGCGATACTCTTTTTTCCGCCACAGCCGTCACCCGAGCCATAACATCCTCCGCCGTCGTTGCCACGGACAGCATCCCTTCTTGTCCCCCGCTGGCGGGGGCAGGGGGTGGATTCCCTTTAGCCTTATAAATCCCCCCCGTTTCAATATCCCTAACAACTCCGCCCCCCGTCCGGATCCCCATCGCGTTTACTACCCTGTCGATGATTTCCCGGATTTTTGCCATGATCTTTCCGGTCGGCGTCGTCGCGTCATACATGCCCACCAGCGTCCGGCCGACATAATCCGCTCGCTGCTCCGGCAGAGAACGGTTGGCCAGATAACCGAAAGTATCCGGATCCTTCCGGATCAGAGAAGCAATTTTGGTATTAAGCAACGCTCTGTCCGCGTTTGATACCGCCCCGATATCTTCCAGAAAGTGATAGAATTCGTGCGAGAGCGTCCAGATTCCCGCCACGTCGCGCACCAGGGTGATTTGTTTCTTGTTGGGTTCAAACATCCCGGCAATGCGTTTTCCGACCATCTTTTCTTTTGAATAATGTTTTTCAATCGTAATCGCCACGCCATCCGGGTCAATATATTCCGCCGATGCAATCCGAACCTCGTCGCCGGATTTCGTCCGGATACAGAGCGAACCATCTCTCTCGACGACGTTGATCCCCTTGAGCAGGGCAGCCAGCCCGCGCACCATATCATTCAAGCCGGGCTCGGAAAGCTGGGGCTGGGTAGGTGGGTTTGTGGGCTGGGTGGAATACTGACGATCTTCTTCCCTCTTGACAATATCGTACTCAAAGAGTATCTTCTTATCCGAGCCGGGTATGGAGCCTCTCACCGTGGGCAATTGTAGCCCACTTGTCACGCTCCACGCGCGGCTTTTCTTTTTATTCATGTACCGAAGCAAACCTTGATTTATCCAATTGATAAAATGTGTTTCACTCTGGCGCGGGTGGACGCTTGCAATATCATTAACAACATTACGGCCTTGTTCTCTCGATAAGTGAATGGCTGCCACAACGGTTTTACCGTCCTGTTTTAACTCGGTCATCACGACCAGGCTTGCCTGCTGTGTCGCTGAATCAAAGACCATAATGGGATCGGCAAGGTGCCCCGGAAGTTCCTTTAACGTGTCAAGCGACAGACCATGCTTGTCTGCCGTCACTTTATCAATGGTTTCTTTTGTGATCACGAGCGGAAGGGGTTCAGCACCGAGTTGCTCAAGCACATAAGGTGTTTTTCCAACAGTTACAACTGAGCGGGGCCTTATTTTCGCGGCCGCATAATCATCAAGTTGCTTGGCAAAGGCATCTGATTCCTGTTGGATGTTGGCTTCCTCCACCGAAAGCATGGCCACGCCCTTATCTGTCTTGCGGGTTTGCAGGATGCCGATGAAATCATCAAACGCATTATTGATCGCTTCGCGCTCCTTCCCTTCAGGGTAAGGTCGTGCCACAAATCCGTCAATCATTGGCAGGAATATTCCGCCGTGTGCGTGATAAACCAGAAAATCGCTCTGATTTCCTTGTGCTGAAATCTTGTCTTCGACATAAGCCGCAAACGCCCGGGCCGCCATTTCGTGCGGTTCGCTCCAATAATCGCTCGTCCTGGCTTGATCCATCTTCTTTGCTTCGATGGCGTAATTGGTCGGAACGCTCTTTGTTTTTTCGGTCTTATTGTTGGCCTCTGACAACATCTTTATTCTGGCGGAATACGTATTCATTGCCGCCCGAAGATGATCAAGACTACCGGTTCCTTCTGAATTGAAGCCCTGCCGGTTTCTGACGGTCTTCATGATTGCATTAATGTTTTCAAGAGTATCGTTTGTCCAGCGATGGGCCGTCAGCTTGCCGTGGGTTGCCCGGCTCATTCCCGGCGGCCTTTTCATGGGAGTGTTTGCCCCTTCTGGGTTATTGTACCTGAAGCTCGTTGTCAGGTCTCCGCCTTCAACAAGAATATCTGCCAAACGGTCAAGCTCTGCAAATTGTTCCGTCGTTGCAGGCTTTCCGTATTTCACCCACTTACCGCCCCAGCTGGTACGATCTTCTTCCAGGCCACGTCGTATTTCCTTTAACTCATTGACAAGGTTTTCTCTGGCTGCCGCTAAAAATCTGTCCGCAACTTTCGTATCTTCGACATACTGCTCGGCCTTTTTATACATCCCCTCCATTAAAGATTTATAAGCAGTTTGCAATTCAGCCCGTAATTTAGACCGGACACTCTTGCCGTGGCTTTGAAATGTATGGATGTCTGCTTGATGCGGATACGTCAAATCCCCGCGCTTATTCGTGGTCTTTTCAGAAGTAGCCTTTGTGTCGAGACGGCCCAGATAATGATCAAAGGCATGGAACCACTCATGCGCCAGCGATCCTGCGCCCTTCATCTTCGTAAGATTAATAACGCCGTAATTAGGTTCGTAGTGCGCCTTTGCTCCGGAAAGCCCCTGGCCTCTTGCCCCGAAAGCAATGGCCAGATCGCCATTGAGCATCAGTGCCTTGGGGGATACATTTAGTGCATCCGCCAAATCCAAAAGCCCATCATAGGCGTGATTTAAAACTTGCTGCCGTTCCTCCTGATTATTCCAGTTCCCAAATTCAATAGCTCTGGGCGCAAATGTTTCATTGAACATTTCCGGCGTGGCGTCAGCGGTGCGTCGTTCGGCTCCTGTCCGTTTTGCTATTTCCGGCACGGGAAGTATTTCTTCCCCAAAGGTCGTCTTGATATTCAAGATTTCTTCCGCGTGTTCCGCCATATGCTTCATCGCGTCTTCGCGGGAAGGGAAGTCCTGATTTACCACCTTGAACAATTTCCGGTCACCAACTTTTTTATAGATTGACCATTGACCTTTTGTGTCCCTGCTTTCATAAACGCGATGAGACTGAGCCACGGCAAAAAGAGGAATAGCCTTTTCCGCCTCTTCCTGAGAAGAAAAAACTTGTCCAGAACTTCTGGTGATCATTCCTGCCTTAGCGGCTTTAGCGTCGGCAAGCGTCCAGCCTGTACCATCAACTTTTTTAATGGCGATAAATTGCTTTCGCCATGCCGGTTGGCCGTCGTCTTCCTTGGTAATTTTTCCACCCATCGTGTAACCATGTTCAGCCGTATCTTTTCTAGCCCCGCCGATCTTTTCGCCAAAGTCTTCCAATTTAGTAGATGGTGCTTGCTCTTTCAGATCCGGGTAATCCGCAAGCACGTTTTCGGGGACAGGCTTGCCTTCAGAGACGGCCTGTTCAACATAATCAGCATGCGGCGTTCGTTCATCGAATCGCGGGAATTTCATCCCTGCTTGTACGGCAAGACCCTCTAACATCTGTCCGGTTATATGTACCCAACGGCCTTTACCTTCCATCGTTTGCACATCACCATTTTTGTTGATTCGGATGTGATCGGGGGAAGTCAAAGGCGTGATTCGCATTTGCGTTCGGACTTCAATAGACTTACCTTTTTGGAGAGCCGCGACAATCGCGTCGTACTGTTTTTTGTTTTCTGACGCCCGATATTCAGCGCGGGTCATCTGCCCTGGTTCTTGTGCTTCCGGTTGTGATAACTCGGCTTTGACCTTTTCTGTTGTCTTTAAATATTCCAATACTTGATCGGCAAGCGGTTTGTTCCAGGTGTCGCCCTGTTCGTGCATGCGGCCATCCGAAAAATCAGAAATCATGTCGTAAATTTCTTCTTCGGTTTCCGTTAATCCTTCCGCCCTGGCCGTCTTGACGATCTGTTGTGATAATTTTTCTTGCGCGTTTTGAAAGGCAGGTTCCGATATGTCCGTAATGATTTCATATTCGCCGGTCAGGTCATCGATTTTACTTTTGATTTCTTTTTTACGGGTAAAAGAAGCAGTGTCTTTTTTCTTACTTAAAGATTCTAATTCTTTTTTCAAGCCTTCAATAATGGGTTTGTTTTGAATCTCAACTTTTTCACGCGCGGCATATAAATCATCCCAGAATGCGTTAAGTTGATGGGGTGAAATATCAGCCGGAAATTCAAAATCATCGGGACTTATTTCGCCGGAAAGAAGTTTCTGAAGGGTGTCCTCAGTAAGAACGTTAGAAACCGTGGCCATATACGGGACGTTTACCTGCGGCAAGGGGTTTCCTTCTTCGCTTTCCGGCAAAGCGTTCATTTGATCTTTATCCACCATATCCGGCTCACGTTTAGACGTTTGCTTCATTTCAGCTTGCAAGTATGCCTCAGGTTCAACGATCTCGACCGGGGCTGGGCTTTGCGCCGGGGTTTGGGCGCTTTCTCCCCCGCTGGCGGGGGCAGGGGGTGGATTCTCTCCGATATCTATCTCCCAATCTTGTGCTGAAAAATGAGATCCGGAGTTATTTGTTTTAATGTCTCCGGCTGCGGTGATGTGATCGATTTTCCCGGCGTAGTCTTTTGGTATGCCGCTGCCTTTCTTCGGCCTGACTTTATCACCCATCTTAAAGCCGGCGGAAGCAGGGAGTGGATTCCGGCCTTGCTCTTCATCGCCTATAGCCTCTCGCCCATCGCCTTTGTCCTTTATCCTTTCACCTTGAACCTTGAATTCAAACTCTGGCGCCGTCTCATTGAGCTTGACAAATTCCACGCCGGACAGCACGGTGCCGTCTTTAACCTTGCGAATCGTGCCGTCTTTAAGGGTGACATTGCCGGATTCGTCAATATCCGTCACGCGAAATTCTTCATCGGCAATCACCACGGCGTCGCCTTCCACCAGATCATCAACAGAAATTTGTTGATTATTTGCAGGAGAAAAGCCTTTTTCACCCCAGGCCATCTGCCGGGCAATCCGTCCATAGCCGCGCCGGTCGGCGGCTTTTGTAAGCGCATCAAAGTGTTCCTGCTGGGCAGGCGTCAGCGTCTCCTTTTTCTTGGCTTTAAAAAGAGCAACACGCGCGGCTTTCACATCCACCTTCAATCCCTGCTTTACCGCATCGGACAGCCAGGCCACACCGGTGCTTTGCCGTTTATTCATCCCGGTCGCGGCATCATACTTCAGTCCGCCCTCAGAGGCATTATCCAGATCAGAGAGCATCAGATCAATCATGGCGGCCTGTGCTTCGGGATGTTCCTCGGGAATAGCCGCGGGGGTCTTATCCGGATTTTCTACTTCCGAGATCGGTCCGGCAGGTGCGAATTCTGTTGGGGGAAGGGGTGGTACTCCCTTGTTCTGAGATTGATCCAGTTGCTCAATTTCCTTCGGCGTCAGCTGCTCGCGGCGGGCATCCAGATACTGCCGTTGTTCGGGGGAAAGGGTGCTGCCTTTCGCCAGAAACGACCGGACAAAGCCCAGCGTTTCGGCTTCCTGTTTTTCTGTTTTCTTGGCGGCGGACGCATCCTCCATCTGCCGGACGGCTTCACGATCGGCCTTTGCTTTGAGATCGGATGCCTCCAGATCAGCCACGCGCTTTTCGGCCAGGCGTTGCCGCAAATCCAGCAGATTAGCCGGTTGCGGTCCGGCGGGCGTCTCGATGGAATAAACGCCGGGCCCGGCGGGCGCTACCGTCAGCTTTAAATCCTTTTGCAAAGAAGACAAAAGCACGCGCTCGGACAGGCCCAAAACCTCATCGACAATGGCCTGTTTGCGTATATCTCCGGCGGAAAGTGCAGTCGAAAGCGCGGCATGTTGGCTTTGCGCGTCGGAGACGGCTGCGGTCAGTTGCTCTTGTTCCTTGGCGGCAAGCGCGGCCGTTTCGGCGGTGCGGCGGATATCTTCGGCTTTTCGGGCGGCTTCCAATTCGGACTGTTCGGCCAGATCTTCGGTAGCCACGGCATCAAAAAGCGATTTGCCCTTGGCTTTATTTTCAGCGGCCTGCGTCTCGGTAATCGTTTTTGCGCGGTCTTCTTCCGTAATGGCGGTTTTGCTGTCCACGGCGGATGTCGTCATCGGGGCGGCGGCCGGATCCGGCTTTGCGCTGGGCGGTTTCATCCCCATAGAGCGCAGCACATTATTTTTCTTATCCTGCCGGTTTTGCACCGCGCCCACGGTGGCGCCTGCGCCTCCGCCCAGAACGGCGCCGATCAGTCCGGCTTCCAGCAGTCGGCCGATATTTGCTGATAATTCCTGATCCGGCTTATGCCCGTATTTTTCCACCATGACATTGACCGATTCCTGGGCCACTTCCGTGCCGCCCTCCCAAAGGGCTTGTCGAAGAATCTTTTTTAAAAGGCGGTCGCCGCCCGACTGCTTAAAGAGCAGATTATCAATCGGCAAAATTTCCAGTAAACTATTGGCGGTTCCGGCAACCAGACCCTCCATGGTGGCAATGCGCTCAATGGTGGAAGCGTCCAGTTGGCCCTCGGCCGTCATTTCCTTTTTGGCGCTCGAATAGGCCGCGCCGGATTCGAGCGCCATCGATCCGGACCAGCCGGCGGAAAGTCCTGCCGCGCGAATAGCTTTCGTGCCCCAGTTAAGCGCCTGAGCCCCTTTAACGGCGGCGCCTGCCGGAATCAGCGCGGTCAGCATGTTGGGCAGGTTTTCACCCAGGGATCGCGTCCACCAGCGCCAGTCCGCCAGATATTCCGGTTTGTCCAGAACCGTGCCTTCCTTCAGATAGTCCGGACGTTTGAGAGCATCTGTTTCCTGCAGATCGGAAAAAAACTTTCCGGCTTTTTCTGCGCCGGGGATCCCGACCATTTCCGCTGAGCCCGAAAGGGATTCACCCGTTGCGGCAAATCCAGCGCCCAGAGAAGATGCAGCCTCTTTAAAAAACCCGCGCGGGGCGGCTTTGTCTTTATTTGGGGAGGCTGCGGGCTTTTGGCTTTCGGGAAAAAGCGAAGCGGATAATTGCTTTCCGATATCCATCAAATCCGGGTTTGCAGGGGTTTTTTGATCAGCGAAAAGGGATTGAGATAAAGAGACGCCAAGCTGTTTGAGGTCGGTGTCCGGCATATCGGTTTCCTCCATAAAAAAAACCCGGCAGGCAAAACAAATGCCGACCGGGTTTTTGTAAATTCACAAATTGTTAAATATCCGGATGATCAGTCCGGATTTCTTTCACGGCAATTATACATCATCATCCGCCGGAGTCAAATTATTTTTACTGCATTCGGGCGGACAGCGAATGCGGCGGTTCAGGGCTAGCCGGCAGCTCTTCATCCTTAAACAGGTCGGACAGCTTGTTGATTTCTAGCTTCAGCCGGTCCGTCAGGTGCGACATCACGTTGTAGGTATTATCCTGACATCCGGAAAACTCATCTTTGTCCATTTCGTAAATCATTGATTGAAAGCCGGAAATCGTATCGGTTGTGGCAAAAAGCTGGTCTGTGATAACAGATGCCTTCCGGGCGAAATGCTCAAATTGTTTTTTATCCATGGGCGGCCTCCCTAACTTCCATTAGTCAGCTTGTCGGAAGCCGGTTTGATCCCCACTAATACTTTTTGCGACTTGCGCACCTCCTGCGTAACCGTGGCGGGTAGCCGGGGAGAAAGATGATCCCAAAACGTCACCTTGCCTAGCGCCTGAGAAAAACGGCTCAGGCACCAGGCCTTGTAAATCTTATACAGAAAGACAAATTCAACCGAAGCAAACGGGTCAAGCGTGCAGGATTCCTTGAGAAATTTTTCGGGATCATTATCCGGCGTGATGTTGGTCGTCGTGCGGACATCCAGCTCATAGCTGGGCAGATACGTTTCCAGATAGCGCATAATGCCGCCACGGGCCTGTTCTTCCTCTTCCAGGCGCTTATCAATATCGGACAGGAAGTCTTTGACCTGTTTCATATCCGAGCTGAGACGCAGCTGCGTCAGCGAATCCGCCGTATGCCGCTGATAATCCAGTTCAGAGCGTTTATCATACGAATGTTTAAAGACATCAATATGATGGCGGACAGTTTCCTCAATTTGGGTAAGCTGGCTTAACTGCTGCACAGAGGTTGTCATCGCCCGGGCCATATCATTGAGGTGTGCAAGCGAGTCCGCCACGGTGGAAAGCGTGCCCATTTTTCCATGCAACGCTTCGACCGCTTGCGTGGTCGCCAGCAGCATCTTGAGGATTTCCGTGTCTAGCCGGGAAGCAGGCACCTGTGCGCTGAGTTCCTGCTCCATTTTATTAAAGGCCTCGATATAGGCCAGCTTGAACTTCATCGCCTTGGGGCCGGTGAAGCCCATCACCAGAATAGTGAAACCGTCACGGGTCATTTCTATCATGGGGCGTTTCTCGCCTTTGGCGTCTCGGTATTCAACGGGCGCAAAATTCCGCCCGTTGAATTCGACTGGAAGATCAAGAGCGCGGATCGCCTCTAAAACATCTTTATGTTTTTTCCCGAATACGTCGGCGATGTTCTTGCTGGTGGTGGTGATTTTATTGTTGCTGACGACAACGACGGGGTACTTCTCTGTGGCTTTTGCAGACATTTGGTGCCTCCTGTTTGTTTAGTAGTTGCACCGCGTTATATAAGGCGGCGGGTCTTAACTATCCCAAACAGAGGACGGGGCTTATTCTCCTTGCGGATGTTTTATTCGGCCCACTTGACCCACCAGATTGACGCTTTTATGTCTGCATGCAGATCACATAAAAAAACCGCTGCTGACGGGTGCGGAAGAGCCGCTGTTTGTTATAGTGATTACTCAATACGGGAAATCTAGGCAAGATGTCAAGAATTTTTGTTATTGATATCTTTCTTGTCTTAATTTTTGAAAGTCTTTCGCATTAATCATCAGTATCAAATCTTGACATACAGAACGAACTTCGTTTCTTGCACCGGCGTGGGTGTACAGACTTTCAAAGCGTGCAAGATCATTCGTGTATTTTAACCAAAAAACTTTTCTAAAATTAGTAGTATAGTCTTTCGTGTTTTCATCCCACTTATCAATTTTTTGTTGTATATTATTCATCATGTCAGAATCTTCTTTTGATAACTTCGTTTTTTTGTTGTTAGTTTTTTTCTTTGTTTTATATTCGAAACATTCCTTAGGTAGTAACGCAATCAACATCTTATTATCAAACGGTTTCATGATGACGGTTGAATAGATCACACCGATTAGAGAGCCAACTTCATTTTTTGCTTCCATGACATTAATACGTATAATAAAATTAGCGCTTTGGTTATCACTTACATATACATCATCTATTGTTTTTAGTGAATTATAGAGCGCTTGAATCGTTTCAGTATAAAGGTTATTATCCTTACAAGATAGTTCTAATTTTACCGAAATGGGTGGCCATGGTGCGGGGGGAAATGGTTTGTCTTTTGAATATACTTGGGATTTACAAAGCATCAATAGAAAGATCAATGCTATCAAAAAAATATTTTTATTCTTCATGATAGGCTCCTTATATTTTACCAAGAATGCGCTTTATGCTTACCCCAATTCCTTAAGTAGATATTGGCTAATTCTTTAGATTCCAGAACAATAATATTTTCTGCGTTCTTGCTTTCCGCTGCTTGGGTAAAATTATAACTACCCGTAATAACAATCTGTTGATCAATGATGATGATTTTATTATGAGCAATCGCATGTGCGGCGTCTATCTGTACCGGTATGCCTTGATTCTCAAAGAATTTATAAATTGAGTATTTTTCTGTTTTTTGACTCTTGTCTAATAGAACTTCAACTGCAATACCGCGTTGATAAGCTGATAACAAGGCCTTGGCAATGGGTGCCGATGTAAATGAATAAGCCTGCACCTTGATTTCTTCTTTTGCGTTTTCGATATATTGAATGATTAAATTTTGGCAATTGCCGCTGGGTGAAAAGCAGACTTGTTCAACATCTGCGTCAAAAGCAAAAGAAGGTGTAGTAAAAAAAACGATTAGGAGCGCGAGTTTTAACAACCGCATGACGGACTCAACGTGCCATCGCAACAGATAGTGCGGCCTGTTGATGAGCATCCGCAAACGCCGCCATGATGCGAACAGCAGCCGCGCCTTTGTTCAGAGGCAATGTTGGAAAAAATAAGAAATATAAACACGACAAGTAGGACAATGGATTTTATCTTCATCATCAACTCCTTATGTGCAGCAAAATAGACAGGTCAATTGAACTGTCTATTTTATGTAATCAAAATAATGGTTTCCGTCAAGCGTAATTTTAAAAAGCCGCATACGGATATTTTCTTTGAATATCTTCCATTTCTGTAGCCGTAGGCGTGCGGTTTAATGCAGCCAGTTCCTGCCGGGCGGCGTTGGTATGCTCCGACTTTCGTTTGTCCATGGCATCGCCCAGCTTTCCACCGGTGGCGGACCAGGCTGTTTTTGCGGCTCCGGCTAAGGTTCCGGCTGTGTTTTTGAGGCGTTCCACGCCCGGATGCGGCACTGATTCAGCCAGAGACGGGGCCTTTGCAGGAGATGGCGTTTCTTTTTTGGGCGAAATTACCGGAACCGCGCCCTTGCGGGATTCCAGGTATTTGGCCCAGTCCGTCGTATATTGATAGGCGCCTTTCAAATCGCCTTTGTCCAGACGTTGCTTGGTGCCGGTAGTGATTTGATCCTTGAGCTTGGGTTCGGCAAATTGTCCGATAATTGTGTTCGCGGATTGCAGGTCTTCCATAAAATTAGGCGAAATGTCCGCCGTCGCCAGATAGAGCTTCCACTGTTTGGCTTCGTCATGATACGCGCCATGAGATTCCTTGAGACCGTTGAAAGTTTTAGTATGGTAGTCGTCATAATCTTTATACTGATTTTGTAGCGCCGGGATCTCCGCCCAGCTTTTACGGGTTTCCGTGGCCACCTTGACCGGGTCCAGCTTATCGTCATTCATCAGATCGTTAATAAACCCAAGTTTTTTTGCTTTGGACTCCAGTGTCTTTTTTAACGTGGCCTTGGTTTCCGTAGGCAAGCCGGGTGTATGGTATTGCTGCCGGAGGTCTTGTAGTTCGGATTGCAGCTTGTAGCCTGCGGCAATAAACTGCATACCGGGGCTTTTCTGGTGCATTTGCATGATATTTTTGCCCAGGCCTTCCCATTGATGGGCCGGAAGCTTCTCATCGCCTACGCCCAGAAGATCAGCCATGTAGCCTGCGCCTATCCGGGTGGCGTATTCCTTGCCGGTGAGTAATTCATTTTTTGCTTTTAGGTCGTGTTGCTCTTTTGCATTTTGCGAGTTGAGCAGTTTGACATGCGCGTCGTTCAAGTCTTTCTGGCTCTGAAATTTCGGGCCCTGGTCAAATTCCTGCGCGGCCTTGGCCAGGCCGAACGTATCGGCATGCTGCCGGTCGATTTGATCGAGCCTCGCTATATCTTTGGTATTGGACAGACGGTCCCGGTCGATGCCGGCCTGAACCAGAGCGGTATCCGTCTCGGCTTTGGATTTTGCCAAAGACAAATCGCCTTCCATCTTTTTTGTCACCAGGATATCCGACATGATGTCGCGCAGCGACAAGCGGGTATCTCTCAGAGCTTCGGGCACGGCGCCATAGGGATTTTGCATGGAAATAAACTCCTTATACGATTTCGCCGTTTAATCGGACGAAAGATGAACGGGTGCGGCCTGCCAGACGGCACAGACCCAGAAAGGATCGCTTCACCAGCCGGTCAAAAAGGCTTGGGATGCGGCGGGTATAGCCCAACTCGAAGCGGCCGCAGGCAATCAACGGATCGACCAGGCAGGACTTGATCAGTCTGCGGACAAGCGGGCTTTGGTGAATCAGGGGCACGGTTTTTTCTGCAATCATGTAATACCCGCGCAGCTCCTCGGGCGTGAGGAATTTATCCCGGTATTCGCGCGTAATATTGACTTCCGGTGAATCCGGAGACGTACAGGCAGTGACGATGATGCAGCGGCTGGCGGCATAGCCTGCCGGGTTCACCAGAACGTTGGCAACCTGGCCTGCGGTGCCGGCATCGCGTCCAAACGGCGTCTGAATCGCGTTCACGGCGGTATCAAAGTTTTCGCGGATAGAATCCGTGGATTCCCCGAAAACCCAGTCAATCGGAGCCATAGCTGTTCGGTTGAGCGCCGACATATTTTTATAGGCATCGCCGGCCACGGTCCCGTCCGGCGCAATCGTTGTGCCGGGAGCCACCGATAGCATTACGCCGGATGTGACGGGAGAATCGACGACGCGCTGCTGTTTTGTTTTTTCATCATAAGGCTGGCCTTTTCCGCCCCATAAGCCGCGGGCCATTTCAGCAGCGGCGATATAGGCAATGACCGCGGCTGCGGTTCCGGCCGCTCCGCCAAAGGGCGATGTTTCAGGGGCGACGGTCGGGGCCGTGCCTGTTAATCCGGCCTCCGCGCTAAGTGTGCTGGTATTTCCGCCCAGCGTATAAGAGTCCAGCGGGGCCATGGTGACGTCGGCGGCATTCGCCGCGGTGGCAAGCGATGCATCCGTCGCCACTTGCGGCGTAGCGCTTGTCAGACTATTTCCGATGGCGGAAGGCTCCGCACCGGGAAGATTTGTCAGGCCATGTGTATTAATGGCGGGCAAGGCCTCAGTGGCTCCGGTGGCCACAACCGGGGCTGCGGTTTCGGCAGCGGGCGCTCCTGTTAAAATCTTCTTCAGGCTGGTGATGCCGTTTTTAACAGCGGGCATCGCCCCGTCCGCCACTTTACCGGCGGTTTCCTTGACGGCGGGCATCCAGCTGTCTTTTGTGGCCGTGCCCAGCGTCATGGCCAGATTGGCGCCCTGAATCATACTGGCGGTTTTGGCGCCTGCGGCCTGCGTGTTGGCAATTTCCGCCTGCAGGGACTGCTCCTGATCAAACTGATCTTGGGCCTGTTTCAAGCTAACGCGGTTTCTTTCAATCTCGCGGGCGGCGGGAATCTGCGAGACCAGAACTTGATTGAGCGGTATCTTGGGTTTTCTTCCGGTCAGGCCTGCGACTTGCGAATTGGCGGCAATAGCTAAAGATGCCATTATAAACCTCCTTTATTGACAGGGCGGCGAAACGGCGCGGCGGCGTTTCTAAGCGTCATGGCGTGGTCATCCACAACAGTTGAAACGTCAGCCGGCGTCATCCGGTTTTCAAATTCAGCCGTGCGCTCGGCCGCGGCATCCGTGGCCGCCTGCGCGTTGGCGGCGTTTCCCTTGATCAGATCGGCAATCAATGTATTTTGCCGATCTACACTGTCCATTTGTTTTTTTGCCCCGATGACCTGCGCGGGTATGGCCGCGGCGCTGATCAGCGTCGCCAAATCATTTTGTTTAGACCAGGTGCTTAGCTGATCCTTGGCAAAAAACAGACGCGCCAGAAACTGCTTTTGATTTTGCGCCATTCTTTGGGACGCAATCACATCCTGTGCCGCAGCGTTGGCCTCGGTGGCGGCCGCATCGGTCATTGGTTTTTCAATATTGATATGCGATCCGGCGGAAGAGGGTTTGGCCATTTCTTTCAGGATGGCGTTTTGCAAGTTGTAATCAGAAGCGGGACTATTCATCGGAACCTCCTTAAATTATTGATCGTCAATGCCTGTTTTTTCATACTTAATGGACCAGGCAAAAAGCTGCAATCCTTTGGCGGAGGCGGATGTGGCGGTGGCAAAGCGAAACCGGACCGTGGCCGCGCCGTCAAAGTCGATTTTCTTATTAAAGCGGGCAAAGCGCTTCGTACCCTGCAGCGGAATCGTTGCGATCACATCGCCTGCCGGATCTTCCGCTCCGTTGCGATACATCGTGATCACCAGATTTGCGGCTTCGGATAGCGGCTTGTAATACAGTTTCAGCCGGGGAATCTTGGAGGTATCCCAGAGGTTGCCCGTCGGGACGATTTCGCCCGTTTCGATAATTTGGGGAATCGCCATGCCGTCCCAGGTGGTATCGTGTTCCAGACGCAGCAGATGACCGTCGGCGCGGGCGCCGTAAATGTATTGCTTGTCTCCCGCATCGGCCACGCGCACCACGGCGGAAAGATAGGGGGAGGGGCCTGCGGGTGTTTTGGGATACCAGCGGTTCTCCCGGAAATCATGCACCACCCAGACGTTTGGGGTGATCTGTCCGGCGCCGGACGGAATTTGCAGATTATACTGCGGCCGGTCGGGGTCCCACCAGCCACGGGAATTGGCAATGGCTGCAAAATTAATGCAACGGGGGTCCAGGGGGTCAAAGTAACATTCCAGACCGGGGATCGGAGAAATGCCGCCGGCATCAAACACCTGCGGGCCCTGAAAAGACAGCCAGGCGGCAATCGAACGGGAGGATTGCTGCTCGCGGGACGTAAAAATCTGATACGTGTCCAGCGTCTCGGGGGCGGGGCAGCCGATTTTATCGGACAGGGGATAGTCCTTATAGGATTCATAATCATAACCATTCAGGATATGCACGCCGTACGCCTTAAAAAAGAGGGCAAAGGTGTAAATGGAATTCGACAGGCGCTGATAGATTTCACACGCGCAGGTCAGAGGGGATTGATCGCCGAGATACAGGGGTTGCTTTCCGTCGCCAAAGCTGGAATCTTCGCCGTTCCAGCCCTCCGATGCGGTCGTCACGGCGTAATCGACGCGGTTTCCTTCACCCGTCGAGACCAGGTTGCACAACATGGGTCGGTTTTGAAACATAAACGGAAAAGCATATCCGCGATCGTGGATTTGGGGCGCGGGAATCGCAATAATCTTGTCGATCCAGACATCGGCCGACAGCGTGCCGGAAACCATCAGGCGATAGCGCCAGCGGGTGTCGCCGCGTTCCGTTTTCGGGTGTTCTTCCCCGAAGGGGGGCGGCGTCCAGGAGACATGGCCGCTTTGCGCCAGTGTTTTACTGGCCGGGGCTGTTTCATCCATAATACCCACCGGAGCCACAAAGGCCGAGCCGTTCCAAACATAAGGCGTCAAGACCGCGGCGGCGGTGTTCACTTTGCCGTTTTCGCGTTCATACATCAGAATATAAAAGGCGCAGGCCCGTTCAGAAACGGCCAAGTCGATCATTTCCGTAGAGGTGAGTCCGCCTACCGATGCAACATAGGCGACGGATCCCGTAACGCCCGACGCGGTGGACTCAACGACATTCATTGTTGCGTCCGTCCAGACCGATCCATGATAAAAGCGGCATTCCAGTACCGGCCGGGGCACACCATCCCACAAATCCCGGATAGGCTGCATCGGCACATCGAATGTCATCCGATAGATTTCCGCCTCGCCTGCGCTGATGGAAAATTGATAAACATAATAGTAAGAGCCGTCCAGCAGTCGGGGTCGGGCCAGGTCAATGGTGGATTCGAAAACGGTGCTGCCCTCATCCACCGTCAAGCCTGCCGTGGTGTCCATAAGCGTAAGGGGGGTATAGGCAGAGCCATCCCAGACCCGGCCCGTAATCGTCGCGCCGGCAATGGGGTTGGCGTTGGACAGATAATATTTGACGGCCTGAATCGGGCGCGGGCTAAAGACCACCCACGCTTTGCTGCCGCTGACGCCCGCGGTGCTGGGAACGGTAAAAGAGGCGGTGGACGGCCAGAGGGCTTGCCCCTGGGTCAGCCGCCATTCATCCATCTGCCCTTCTAAATAAAAAGAAGTGACGCTGCCCAGCACATAACTCCGGCACCGGCCCATTTCGAAATCGCCGGTAAGGTCGGGGAAGGTGACCAGGGGGGCTGTTGTCCCCGGCACGCCGTCAATATGAACCACTGTGAGATCCAGGGCGGAAATGTTTTGCAGGCAGAAATGGTAATACCGTTTGCCGGTGGGAAGCCACGAGAAAGAAAGCGTCGTTTCCGTCCCGGCGTTCTTGATAAAGACTTTTATCACGCCGGATATGTAGGGAATGATCGTTTGATACATCCCGAAATAATAGTTGTCTTCGTCTTGATACTGGCCGAACAGGCCCTGGGTGCCCGTGGGGTAGCTGTCCGCAAATTGAAAATGACCGTCCAGCGTAAAATCGGTGTCGGCCTGGTAAAAATCGGCGTGCGCCGGGGTATCGATCCAGCCCGTACCGGCAAACGACAGGCAGCCGCGGCCGAATTTAGAATGGCTGGTGCTGATTTTGGCATCGCCGTGCGCGGTGAAAGTATGCGGCGTGTCGCTGGAATCCGTGATCGTGGTGCTGCCGTCGGCCTGATCGTCGCCATGCAGTAGCATTTTGACTGCCGTATTGACGCTGGCGCCCAGACGCACGACATTGCCGGGGGTCTTTAGCAGATTATTGATCGCTTCCGTATAATCAACCGGATTCGTCAAGGTGCTGGAAAGCGGGGCGTCCACCACCACAAACTTGGGCAGCGGGCGTTCCGGTCCGCCGTAAACCAGCGTTTCCTTCCCGTTGCAGTAGGCGATCTGGTTATTGGGCCAGGTGGCAAAACGCCCGGGGCCTGCGCCTGGAGCATCGATATGCACCGGAGTGGTTTCGAAGTCTTTTAAATTCGGGATATCGGCATTTGCGTCCGTGGCCAGTTGCTGCAAAATAGCCGAGGCGCTGCCCGCTGAATTCCGCGCAGAGAGGAAGATCGCAGAGCGTAGCGCGTTTTTAGTGCGCAGCTGGATGCCGGACCGGACATCGTAATAGGTGTCGGAGATCGGGGTATTGGTAATTTTGGAATAGCCGGGCACGCCTTCCAGTCCGTTTGCGCAAGGCATTTGATTTTGCAGGACGGAAAAGTTTTTCCCGCCGACAAGCAGCGGATCGACCGACGGCAACCACGAGCCTTTGAAATCAAAATTCAAAATCGGGCGTTTGGTTTCTTCCGATGACATTCTATAATATCCTTTCCCGGCGGTGCGACGGGCCTTGTTTGAGTTTGGCAATGCCGCGTTCCACTTTATAACGCTTCAATTCTTCATTGAACAATCCGCCCATGGCCTGGGATTCCACATATTCCATCTTCGGCAGTTTAAAGAGAGCGGCGGCGCCTGCGGCAATGGCATTGCAGGTATAGTCCGGGAGCGGCCAGTTGCCGTAATCGGAAAAGACCGGGGCGGGCATGCAGATATAGGGGATCGTCATCACATGGCCGGAAAGTTCCGGCGGTGCGCACAAAATCAGGCTTTTCTTGGCGGCGGACTGAATCGCGTAGGCATCAGCCGTTGTCCAGTCATTATTGGCTCCGCCGAAGAGGGCCACGCCCAAATGCG
Source organism: uncultured Smithella sp. (assembly GCA_964547345.1). Lineage (GTDB taxonomy): Bacteria > Desulfobacterota > Syntrophia > Syntrophales > Smithellaceae > UBA8904. The sequence goes on from CAZJMX010000028.1 coordinate 43,190, forward strand.
TGTCGTCGATCACGTCAAGCACACAGCCCATGGAGCCGTCGGCCCCGTTATGAACGATATCCCTGGGAAAAACATTGAGGGTTGTGAAGTTTTTTGCCGTGTCTGCCAGAATACAGCGGCCATTGGCCGCCGCGCCTGTGGCGGTGGCCGTGCCGGTGATCAGCGCCGGCAGGCTGTCGGGGGTGACGTCGGAAATGGCAATCGCCGGGGGAATGGATACCGGCGTGGTATTCGCAGCCAGAAAGATTTCACTTTCATCAATGAGACAAGGAAAGGAGTTATGCACGCCGTTATGGTATTTAATCAGCGAGCGGCCGCGGCGGTCCGTGATGTAAAGATCCAGAAAATCGGGAGGCAGCGGATAAGAGGACACACCGGCCACGGTCGGGATGATGCAGGTATTATGCAGCAGGCGGATGTCGCGGATAAAGATGGCGGCCGCCATATCCAGACATTTATAGATTTTGTGCTGGGATGCGTAATCTTCCGAGATTTCCCGGGTGTCGATAAAATTCATAAAGGCTTGCGAAAGCGTCTTTCCGTTCATCATTTCACCTTTTTCAACGTCGTTTTAGCCGCCTTCAGGGCAGCGTCCAGAGAGTCTTCCCTGTCCGAATCGGGCAGGACGATTTCACAGGATGTCATGGCCAGAGAAAAACGCTTGCTTTGATCCCAGGGTTCTCCTGCGGAAAAACTCTTGATCGAGCCCTTGAGAATAACGGTTACATCCATATCCGGCGTCAGCGCTTCCATATTCTTGGGCTGCACCTTGCTTTTCTCGCCAAACCGAAAATTAATTTCCGAATAGCTTCCCTCTTGATAAGCGCCAGCTTTCATAAGTGTTCCTCCTTTTTTTCTTTTTCCTCTTGCCTTTATCCTTTGTTCTTTATCCTCTCGTCATCTCCACTCCGCAGCGCGGGCAGCAGTTAAAATCAAGCGTCAACACGGGATCCTGCAAAAAACTGATATTGCACGCCCGGCAGATAAAAAGCGGATCATCGCTCTCCATATAGCCGTCTTTCGCCCAGACCACGGCATCCGTGTCTGAAAAAGAAAATCCGGAATTATCTTGAAAAACCCAGTCACTGGCCATAATAGTTCTTTATCCGATTAGTATTCCCATCCGGCGCAGGTAATGTATATTGCGCCTGTAGACACTAAATAGTACAACGCCTGAGCCGTCATAATAGGCAAAGAAAATGCCACACGAATAGAGTTTGTAGTGGTGAGCATGATTTTTCCCACCAGGGTTGATCCGGATAATGCACTGGCAATGCTCAAGTCGACGGTTCCGGTTACGGCTAATGTATAAGCCGTAACGGCTTTAGCCGTTGCGGGGACTGCGCCTGAAAAACTAAATGATGTTGGCGTAGTGGCATTCCCTGCATTCAGCATTAATCCTGTGTTGCTAACTGCTTTTTTATCAATTTGAGCCAAAGGATAGAATGCATTAGTTCCGCCATCATACCGGGAAGCGCCCAGGTATGCCTTATACGTGTAGCCACTGGGCATTGTGGGGGCTGTGGACGAAAGCGACATTAATCCGGCGGCTGTCCCGTCGGATTTCGCAATGGCCCAGATATGATACCAGTTACTGACGGATAGTGATCCCGTATCCAGTCCATCGGCTCCTGTCGTGGCTCCATTTATCGTTTTGGAAAAAGACGTCAGGCGGATTGCGGCGCTTAAATCTGCGGTCTGTAAAATAATTTCGTCGATAGTCACCGTTGCTACTTTTGCGGCAACGGACATTACGAGGTTGCGGTACAAATCCCGGATAGCCGGGCCGACCTGACCCTGCGCACCGTTGGGACCTTGTGATCCTGCTGCGCCCTGTGCGCCGGCGGCGCCGGTCGCGCCTTGTGATCCCATATACCCTTGCGGGCCAAGATTACCTTGGTTACCTTGCGGGCCGGCAGCCCCTTGCACGCCTGCTGCGCCCTGATGTCCCTGATTACCTTGCGCGCCGGTTGCGCCCTGCGATCCGACATTTCCCTGGCTGCCTTGCGGGCCGGCTGCGCCCTGCGCGCCGGTTGTGCCTTGGACGCCTGACGCGCCTTGCGATCCGGCTGATCCCTGTGCGCCGGTGACACCCTGCGGGCCGCCGGGGCCTTGACTGCCCATCGAACCTTGAGGGCCGGCAGCACCTTGCGATCCGGAATAGCCTTGATTTCCCTGCGGACCGGTTGCGCCTTGCGCGCCGGTGACACCCTGAGTCCCGGAGGCGCCTTGCGATCCGGCTGATCCTTGCGGGCCGGTGACACCTTGCGAGCCTGTCGGTCCCTGGGGGCCCATCGAACCCTGCGGGCCGGGGTTGCCTTGCGATCCGGTATAGCCTTGATTCCCTTGCGAGCCTGCGGAACCCGTCGCACCTTGTACACCCTGAGTACCGGCCGCGCCTTGTGCGCCTGCCGTACCCTGAGCGCCGGTGACACCCTGCGATCCTGTCGGGCCCTGGCTTCCCATCGAACCCTGCGAGCCTGCCGCACCTTGCGATCCGACATTCCCCTGATTGCCTTGCGTGCCTTGGGCGCCGGCATTCCCCTGCGGGCCCTGGCTTCCTTGAAGCGCGAAAACATTAAAATGGGTGGGGTCGCTGTTCGGGGCCGTTGTTGAATTTGTGATCGGAAGGATGCAGATATAACAGCTTCCGGAATAAGTGATGGCATCGGCAGAATCATAATTGCCGCCGCTGATCCAAGCTCCCTGCCAATGAATCCCGGTGCCGTCCGAGCCCTGATTGCCCTGCGGGCCGGAATTGCCTTGGTTTCCCTGAGAGCCGGTGCTCCCGGTTGCGCCTTGGGGGCCCTGATTGCCTGTGCCTTGCGGTCCTTGCGATCCTGGGTTGCCTTGGTACCCTTGATTGCCCTGGACGCCGGTGACGCCCTGATGTCCCTGATTGCCTTGCGAACCCTGCGGGCCTGTGGATCCGGCTGCGCCTTGTGCGCCCGTATTCCCGGTGACGCCCTGAGCGCCCTGTACACTTTGGCCTGCGGGACCCTGGGCGCCGGGGTTGCCTTGATACCCTTGATTGCCCTGGGCGCCGGTGACGCCCTGATGTCCCTGATTGCCTTGCGAACCCTGCGGGCCTGTGGATCCGGCTGCGCCTTGTGCGCCCGTATTCCCGGTGACGCCCTGAGCGCCCTGTACACTTTGGCCTGCGGGACCCTGGGCGCCTGTGACTCCCTGATACCCCTGATATCCCTGTGCGCCTGTGACTCCCTGATACCCCTGATATCCCTGATGTCCGAAAGATCCTTGGGCGCCTATGGCTCCCTGAGCGCCGGGGCTACCGGTAACACCCTGCGGTCCCTGAACACTGGCTCCTGCCGGACCTTGCGCGCCGGCCTGTCCGGCGTTGCCCTGAAACCCTTGCGCGCCGGTGACGCCTTGCGCGCCTTGGTAACCGTTCGTGCCGGTATCTCCCTGATAACCGCGCGGGCCTTGTGCGCCGGTAATCCCCATATCTCCCTGGGATCCCTGCGGTCCTGCTGAACCTTGGGATCCCTGGGATCCCGCTGCGCCCTGATAACCCTGATACCCTTGCGATCCAAGAGCCCCTTGAATGCCTTGCGGCCCTTGAGCGCCGGGTGTGCCTGCTGCACCTTGCGGTCCGCCGTAATCGCCTTGATGACCCTGGACGCCCTGGACGCCTTGAGCGCCGGGTGACCCGATTTCACAGCGTTCCCAGCGGCCGGTGCCGGTGAGAGGGGCAATCGTGAGAGGAGGATTCGCAGGCGCGGTGGATGAAGCATTAAACTGGTAGGCATGATAGACGCCCGAAACGATACCAAAAGCCATGGCGCCGGTGTTCCGGATGGGATATCCGGGCAGCTTGTCGAGCGAGCCGAATCCGCCGCCGGTTAAAGCCGAGAAAGCGTCAATACGATTGGATGAGGGCATAGGTGGCAATCTCCTGAAATACTGGATTGCCGACTTGAACCTCTGTTTTGTTGTTGTGAGCCTTCCTGATCAGGGAAGGAATTCGTTACGATGCATTTATTTTTCCGGAACGGCGCCGCCTGCCGGCAGTATCTCGTATGCAAAATCTTTAAAGGCGATGGATGCAGCCTGTCCCCACCAGTCGGGCCGGGTTGAAAATCCGCATTCCATCCAGGATTTAGGCGCAGACGCTGCCGGGCCTTTTTTCCCGTTCTCTATCGTGCGTCTTGTGTAAAGCAGACAGTCCAGCTCCGAATTGAATTCATCCGCGGCCAGTGCTTCCTGAAAGTCTCCGGCACGGGCGGCGTCAGCCTCGGCGATTTTCTTGTAATGCTCTTCGGATTGCTTGCGGCCGATGCGCTCCCACCAGGAGATGGCGCGCGAGCGGTGCGGCTCCGGAAGGCTTTGCAGATCGGCAAGACTTTTCACCGGGGATCCCAGTTTATCGCCATAGGTTCCGTTCATGTGTAAAAAGACGCTTTGGCCTGCGGAATCCGAAAAAGACCTTAGAATCTGGACCGGGATGGTTGATTTCCCATCCTGTGATTTAACGTATAATACTTGCGGCATGTTTTAGTGTCTCCTTGAATGAAGTCGGGAGCGGACGCAACCGCCCCCGACGGTTTTTAAATCTGTGACCCGGTTTACTCTCCGATCAGCAAAAGCCCCACGGTGGCGGCGGCAGGCGCAATAGCGGCGGGAAGTTCAATCATCGCGCCCAGATCGTAGGTGGTGTCCACGGCCGTGCCCATCAGTCGGAGGGCGGTTTCGGCGGCGGCGGAGTTTTCCGCCAACGAGCCGGAAGTCGCATCGGCGGCGGTCGAGGATCCGGTCCGGACGCCCTGGGTAAAGATTTTAAGTTTATGGTTGGCGCGATCAAATTTGTAGACAAACCCGTTGGCCGGCGGTTGCTCCACCGCAACAAAATCAATCGCCTTTTTAAAACCGAACTGTCCGATGGCGGGCATCGGAATGCCGCCGGTCGGATAGGTCAGTGTGTCGTTTCCGAAGGTGATCTCGGCCATCGTGATATTTTTGGCGACATGCACGCCGCCGATATCGCGCTTTCCGGAAGGAACACTGACGGCCACATTTGCAGCAGCTATTTCTGCCATAAAAGACTCCTTTCATTATCTCGTATCTCGTTTTTCGTATCTCGTATCTCGTATGGGGCTTCTCGTTGCTCGTATTCCGTGTTTTACGAGATACGAGCAACGAGATACGCTTCACCGTTTTTAATTCGTCTCCACCATATTGGCGAGATTGGCCTTCACTTCATCCAGTGGTTTCACCAGGACATAGGGCTGAACATGGCCGGTCTTGTTTGATCCGGTGGCGGCGGTGGTCAACTGGCAGACAATCTCCTGTCCGGGGTAAAGGATTGTGCCGCGGCCTACTTTGTCATACATGACTTTTCCGGCGGGCGTGGTGGCAAGCACCAGATGCCCGAGGTCGGCGGCGCCGCGGCTGGTATCGGAGCCTGCGGTGGGCCGCAAATCAAAATCAACAATCGGGGTGGTCGTGTCGCCGCCGCAGGTTTCTTTGACGATTGCGCCTACTTCGATGACTTCACATTTCATCGGGACATCAAAAACGCCGATATCCGCGGCGGACTGATCCATATCTACGCCCAGTGCATCGTCGTAATCGACAATCAAATGCAGGAGCAGAGCCATAATTCCTTGCTGTAACATAAGTGTTTCTCCTTTCTGAAATATCCCCCTTCTTTTTCAAGAGGGGGATTTTGGGTTGTTATTAATGATGACTGCTTAACGCTTTACCGCGCCGCATAGGTTCTAGGCGCTGGTCACCTTGATGATCCGGGCCTCGCGGTCGGTGGCCGACTGAAACAGCACGTCGAAGGCGACGGTGCCATACCAGGCGACAGCCTTCTTGCGGCCGAAGTCGGACTGATAATTCATATCCGCGCGCAGATGCGGATATTCGATCTCGAGTCGGCCCACGGCATCCTCGCCGAAGACAACGCCTTCACCCAGGACGGAGCCTACGCCCACGCCGTCGGAAAGGGCGCGCTCGTGATTGACTTCCACCAGCCGGATGTTTTCAATCATGCCCTGTTCGTTGCGATACAAAATATCGCCCTTCTGCAAGTACATGTTGAACTGCTGAATAACGCGGTCGTTTTTCAAACCGCGCAGCGCCTTGGTGGAAAACAGGCCGATGTAATGGTCGCCTTCAAAATAGGGCGTGTGAATCGTATTGGCCAGATAATCGCGGATGCAGCCCATGTGGTCTTTGGTCAGATTGACCGTGGCCGAAGTGGAAGGGGTGCCGTCCGTATCCCAGACGCCGCCGGTAAGCGATGTCGGAATAAAGGCGATTTTCGCATTCGCGCCGGTAAAGGCATCGGCTGCGGCGCCGTCCATGCAGGCGTCCATCTGCTCGGTCAGGCGTTTCTGTGCGCCGTCTTTGGGATCAAGCGCCGAAAGATCCTGCGCCAGAGACGTGAATTCAACGCCGCGTCCCCATTCTTTGATCGTGATGGTGTAGGTGCCCATTTCGAGCTTATCGATCGGGATGCGGGTCTGCTCTTCCAGTTGCGCGGACGTCGGTTCGGAAAGCGGTTTGTAGTAGGGCAGCGTAACGGTTTCACCCTGCCTACGGCCGTAGCCATTGACTTTTTTTGTAAACGGGACGAAACGGAATTTCCGTGCGGCGACTTTCAATAGTTCTTTGGACATCGCATGGCTTTTGTACGTGCCGGTTGATGCATCATAGCTCCAGGTAAACATAGTTTATTTGTCCTTTCTTTTGAGGTTACAAACGCCTCGCTTCGGTCGCGTCGGCCAGAGCATCCGACAGGCCATAGGGCGTGTTATCTTCCTTGGCGCCGGGTCCCGGCGGGGTTCCGGAGGCGGCGCGGCCCATGGGCATATCCAGATGCGCGCGGTTGGCTGCGGCAGCATCGGCGGATTGCTGTGAAGGTTGCGAACGGATCGAGGCGTGATAGGTTTCGGTTTGTTCCATAGCCCAGCGGATTTGATCGTCAAGCGTCAGCGGATTGCCGTGCTCATCAGTGTCGGGCGCCTGGGCGGCATAGCCCCAAAACGCGGGATCATCCGGCTTAAATCCGTTTTCCGGTTTGGCAATAAATTCGCGGGTATATGCTTTCACTTGTTCAATTTCATTAGCGACGCCGGCAGGCGGTACCTCATGTTTTACAGCCGGTGCGGCGGGAACGGGCGGGGCCTGCTCGACAGGGACGGCGGGCAAAATGAGTTTTTGTGACGCCTTGAACATTTCCTTGTCGTAACGGGCTTGAACTTTAGCCACCTGGGTTTTATAATCCTTGTCGTCCGGTTCCAGGGCATCGATATCGTTGAGCATGGCCATTCGCTTTTGCTCGGCAAACGTTTCGAATTCGAGTTCTAGTGCGGACTGGGCGGCCTGATTGGCCTTTTCCTGCTCTATGGCCGAAAGCTTTTCCGCGAGGGTTTTATTTTCCTGCGAAACGCGGGTGAAATCGGCCTGGAGGTGCTTGTATCCTTTCTCCGCTTCGGGATGCGACGTGAAGCGAAAAGGAGCGGGGGGAGATGGCGGGTCGCCGGCGGGGACGCCGGTAGGTTGCGCTGCAGGGCCGGGCGCGGATGCGGGCGCGGATGCGGGTGCGACTGCGTCATGTTCGGCATCATCGGTAATGTCGAATTGTGCCAGTCCATCCCTCATGATTGCGCCAAGATCGTTGTCGGGCGTCGTCTGCTTTTCTTGATTCAACTCCATAATAAAAACTCCTTTTTTTCGTCGGCGTCGTCCTCTTGAGAGAGGGGCCGGTTATTAAAGCGCCTGTTGGCGCCGGGTTGCTAAAAACGCAAAAAGAGGGACATGTTCGGGTCGGCAGCCGACATGCCCCTCTTTTGCTGTTTGCCCGGGATCAGCGGGCAACGTCCGGTATCTACGGGCGGGGTCTTTACAAAACCCCGCCCGCGTTAAAAAATGTAGGCGGCCTCGGTGGCGTCTCAGTCCGGAACACCGGGCCGCGCTCTTAAAGTATTCTATTCCATGGGCACTTTGGTCCTCACCAGTTGCGCAACCGCCTTCTTGGCGGCATTTTCTTTCAGGCCCAGGGTGGTTAGTAAATCCACGTAGGTTTTGGCCTCCGCATCCTGCGTAATTAATTGCGATATGCGGACAAAAAGCTTGCCTTCAATCAAGTCCAGCAGCTTCAACCCTTCCGGACTTTTAGCAAGTCCCAGAAATTCTGCCTGCTCGCGAAGCGCCTGCTCGCTTTTCTGCGCTTTATCCGTGACCGCGGAGGCGTTGATCATGGCGAGCGGCAGGCCTGTGCGAATATCCGTGTCTGTGCCTGACTTCATTCCCGAACCTCCGTTCGGGGCGTGCCCGGATCAGCCTGGGTCCGGCCGCCGTTCATCGACTGCAGCATGGAAACCAACTTGCCGATCTGGCCCGCCTCGCTTAGTTCCTGCAATTTTTCCAGGGCGGCGGCTGAGGCTTTCTGTGTGTCTATTTCAGCCAGGTCAATTTCCTTGGCCTTGGCTTCATCGACAATGATTTGTTCATCCTTCATGTTAGTCCGGATCTCGATGGCCTTGAGCGTGCGGTATCCGTCGATATATTTGCCGAACCGGGGATGGTTGGCCAGCGGCAGAATAACCTGTTTGATGTTCGTCAGAGTTTCGTTATCCTTCATCAGCGTCTGAATACCACTGACGTGGAACGATCCGTCAATCGGCGGAAGCCCCTCAATGCCGTTTTTACCCTGCGGGTTGCGGCGGATGCCGTAGCCTGCCAGTTCGTCTTCGGTGAAGATTTGCAGATAATCGTTATAGACGGCATATTCCTGGATGATTTCCGCGGCGGCGGTAGTAAACCCGATGGCGCCGTTTTCGATATTTTCTCCCATCAGCGAATACACGCCGAGTGCCTGATCCAGATTCATGGCTGCTTCGCGGTACGTCATGTCTTTGCGGTATCCGGGCAGGCCCTGCACGGCATCGCTGACAAAGGAGCCGCGTTGATAATTTTGATCGTGGTATTGCATATTAGCCAGAACGTCGTTGGTATTGCTGCGGCGCTGAACCGTCCTTACGGCCTGCTGGCCGGAGATGGTTTCATTGGTCAGATATTCTTTTCCCGGCCATGTTTCGGTGTCCGTCGGGTCTTTGAGGGCATCCACATTGATTTCCGTCATGGGGTTGACCACCCATTGCAGGTTGTCGTTATGCAGACACATTAAATTGCACATCGATTCCCATAAGGACAAAATCCCTTCCAGTAAACCCCGCCCGTTGAATTTCAGCAGATCGGGCATGGGCGAAAAAGCCGTGCCCAGCCAGCGCAGCGTCCGGTAGTCAACCGCGCGTGGTTTTTCAATGACGCGGCCGGCGGCCGTCGTGAATCGCGCCTTGGGAAGCAGCATTTCCGCATGGGGAGACAGCACGGCCCCCCAGAATTCGGACGTATGAATCATCGGCCGGAATTGCGCCCGCTCCCAGATCATCTTTTTTCTGTTGGCAATGGCCTCGGGCGTCAGCCAGGGATTATTTGACGCAGGTTGCTCCGCTTCGCGAACACGATTGACGTCTTGATATTTTTTAGAGGTCTCACCGGCTTTCAGAACATGCCAGTCGAGCCATTCCTGATGAATCCAGTAAAGGCCGCTTTGCGGATCGCGCGGCGCGGCATCCGGGTCGCGGTGAATATGCCAGGGCGGGATCAGTTCAATCGAAAGACCTGCGCCCGGGAGCCAGCGCGGAATCATTTCCATGCTGATGCCCACGGCCAGGGCCATGGTGGTCGCGTCGGTAAAGCGGACGACAAATTTTCCGTGCTGCTCGTTGAGATGATAATCCATCACGCGCTTCCAGAATTCGCCATACGCGGGATTTTTGCTGTTGGCGACGGATAAAAACTTGGGCGTGAACGCCCGCTTGATGGCCGAGGCGCCATACTGCACCGTTCCAAAGGGCTTGGGCACCACAATGCGGGACTGCCAGGCGTCCTTTCGGCTATAATTTATGGGCTCATCTTCGCAGTAAACCCGCCAGCAATGCGCCTGGGTATTGCGGATGTCTTCATTGGCCTTGACGGATTGATTGACGCAGTCCTGTAAATACGAGGCGAAATGTGCTTCGTTTTCTCCGGCATACGCCTGGGCGGCGGATTCGCGTTCGCGCATTTCCTGGGCGTCAATGCCGGAATCGGCGCGCGCAATCGACCGTTCGATTTCTCTTTTGCGACGGAGAATATCGAGCGCGGGATCTTGTAGTGGATCATAAATCATGCCGGGGCCTTGTGTCATAATCCTGCTCCTGGGGCATTAGGGAATATTCGGTCAAAATTCTTTTTCCCCTGTTTGGTGTAACCTTGTCCGGGATTCCAGTCCGATGACAGACAGGGGCAGCCGGGCTTGCAGGTATGCCCGGAAGGTGCGCCGCGCCATCCTTGATCCGGAGCGGTTTCCGCGCCGCAGCCTGTGCACTTGAAAATTTCCACGGCGTCGCCTTCCGCTTTGGAGTAAGGCCCGCCGGATTGCATTTCCCAAAAGCGATCTTTCTTGCGGGAGGCTTTGCCTGTTTTCATCTTTACGTTTGAAGCCATAATGGTTTTGTCCTTACATCAATCGTCGATCAGCGGACATCGGCGGCATCTGGGGCAGCGTCGCGCCGGAACCGTAAGAGGTCGCGCGCTTCATCCGTTGCATCCGGTCCACCTTTTCTTTGTCTTTTTGATATTGATCGCGTGCGTTGTATGGGAATACAATGGCAATGCCATAAGCCAGCGCCATGCCGATATGATCATATTCGTTTTTCAGGGGCAGTTCGCCCATCCGGTGACCGTTGTTATCTTTTTTGTAATGCCAGCCGCCCTTCAGCGCCTTGTGGACGTCGGACGCGGAAGCGGAAAGGAGAATCAGCGGTTGCCCGTTGACAATCGAACGGCCCAGAGCATTGTTCAGAGGGTCGATGCGGTTGCCCCAACGGACCGGGCCTTGTTCAAAACGGGTATCCAGCAGCTTATTGATAATCTTGGCGGCGGACATGGTGACGGTGCTTTGATCGGGGGTTGTCATGGAGGGATCGCCGATATCACGCCAGGTCACAAGCTTGTCTCTATATTTGGGCGTCATCAGTAAAGGGTTGAGCTTATCGCTGATCAGTTCCTTGACGCCGTAGCCATCCATCGAAAGCACATCGTGGATAATCAACTGCCCGGTGGGCATCAACTGGGAGGTAATACAACTGGGGTGCTGGTATCCATCCCAAAACCGAAAAGACGGCAGTTTGGGATACCAGGGCAAAATCCTCTGGCTGAAATGCTTATCCGGGCCATAGCCGGGCGTAACAATAATCCCCTGAACAACAGAAGCCACTTTCCCTTCCACATACCGCGCCCACTTTCCGGGATCCTTCTTGAATGCAGCCATATTCATGGCGCGCTGCATCGGCGTTAAAAACTTGTTTTCCCCTTTTTGGATGTGAAAGGTCTTTTTCGTGATCACGGTGCCGTCGTCGGCAATCAGATAATCTTCCGGTTCGTCGATCAGGGATGTTGTCCAGTGATTTTCATCTGCCGGGTTTTGGGTGATTTGCAGGTTGGGAATACTGCCGGTTTGCCGGCCGCATCGAGACACGGCGCCTTCAAAGACGTCATAGGGTAGGCCGGCGTTGGCTTTTTCCAGAATCGGGGCCGGTTCCTCAAGCCAGATCGTCCCATAGGCCGGGCCTTGTAACTTGCTGACGGAGGCGGCATCGTCTATGCCGAACAGATCGCATTCAATGGGATATTCCGCCTTGATATACAGTTTTTTAAAATCGTTTTTAAAAACAGCCCGGTCTCCCAGAATTTCAAGAATCGACTTGGCGGTGCTGGTTTTGATGTTTTCGTGGGTATCGCGGATGATAGCGGCTTGCAGCGGCCGCAATTTACAGCGGTATGCATGGTGAATCATCCGGGCAATGGCGCAATGCGTCTTGCCTTCACCCATCGGTCCCGTCAAATGGTTGATATTGGCAGGGGAATAAACAAACGCCTTCTGTGTGGTTGATAATTCAAAGACCAGGTCTTTAGCCATTCGCCTGACCTCCCGGAATCACTACAAACCGGCCGGGCTGCTCATCTTGAAGCAGTCGATCACCACGGTCGGAATCCAGAAAGATGATCTTGCCGTCGGTGGATTCACCCAGAGCAAAGTGCAGTTTCATCTGAATAATGGCAGAGGCCTGCTTCATCGCGGCAATCCGGGCGTTTTGCAGGCGCAAATCGTCCGCCACCCAGCGCAGGCATTGATCCATAATGTTTTCCAATGCCTCATTGCTCTTTTTAGCATCCAGGCTTCCTAACCCCAGGATCATATTAATCCAGTCCGGAGCAGCATCCTGTATATGTTTTTTCGCGAGCCTGTGGGCAAAGGCGGCGTTATTCTCTCCCGCCCAGGCCAGACACTGGGCCTCCATCATTTGCAAGGCGTCCAGATCGGCAGGAACGTTTTTTTGAACATGATCTTCAACAATCTTCTTGGTTTCTTCCCGACGGGTGTCTTTTAATTCCGCAAGATACCGCGAGACGGTAGGCTGCGAAACTGAATGGCCTAATTCCTTGAGCTTTTGAGATATGGCGGTCGATGTCGTGTGCCCGTTGGTAATCAGGTCTTCCACGACTTTATCCAATCCTAAGCGTATAATCTTGTTCTGGGCCATATCATCCTTTGCCGGTTCTACCGATCGGGAGCGGCTTTTTAGGGGGGTGGTCAGGCCCCGCCGCTCCCGTGGCAGGAGAGTGGACTATGTGTAGGTTGCACTATAACACGGGTTTTTTACTTTTTTAGTGAATGGTATTAAATAATTAAAGGGTCAGTCCATACGAGTCCACAGGAGTCCACAGCCGTCCCACAGACAACCGGGAAAATGAAAAAAGTTCTTGACAGGGTTTTATTTTTAATTTCCGAAGGCTTTTTTGAATAGATTATTCACGGTCCATAAAGCGACCCCGCGCCCCCCGCAGATGAAAGCGAAGTCCAATTGCTGTTAAAAATACATGCCAATCACCATCAGGAGGGGGGAGGGAGTCCCAGTCGCCGGGTTTCCGGTTTCGGGCTTCCATCGATCTCGGGCGTGACGTCAGCCGCAGGCAGGCACGAGCGGCGCCTGATCCTGGCTGCCATCGGTGCGGCCGATGCCGGATGGATGAACCAGGCAAACCCGATTCCGGAAATCCGGCTTCACTTATTGCCCGGAAACCTCTTTTAATGATACTAAAAACGAAGCGATAATAAATGATATAAAAGACAACGAAAACTATTGACAATAGGATAATAGTAATGATATTAAAATCACAAATAATCGGTATTCATTAAATATGGAGGGAAAATCATGAAATCGATCGCGTATATCAGGGTGTCCACGAATAAGCAGGATGTCGAAAATCAACGACTGGAAATCTTAAAACTGGCCAATGATATGAGTCTTGGCAAAGTCCGGATGGTCGATGAAGTGATCAGCGGCCGGAAAACATGGCGTGATCGGGCCATTGCTCCGATCATCCTTGAGGATCTGTCCAAGGGCGACGCCTTGATCGTCGCGGAATTATCCCGTCTGGGCCGCTCGATGCTGGACATCATGGAAATCCTGTCCACTTGCTCCCAGAAGGGAATCAGGATCTACGCGGCCAAAGGCGGCTGGAAGCTCGATGATACCCTCCAAAGTAAAATCGTGGCCATGGTCTTAGCCATGGCTGCCGAGATAGAACGCGACCTGATCAGCCAGCGCACACAAAACGCTCTGGCCACCAAAAAGGCCCTGATTGCATCCGATGGTGGATATACCTCAAAGAGCGGCAAATTTATCACAAGCCTGGGACGCCCTAAAGGCCCCGGCAAATCCAAGCTGGATAAAAACGAATCCCGGATCCGCGAATTGATCGCGCTGCACGTTCCCCAGAAGCGCATCGCCGACCTTGAGAATACCACCGAAGGCAACCTGCATAATTGGATGAAAAAAAGAAAGATCACTACCGCCCGCCAGAAGTAACCTGCGGCCGGTTTCAGAATGTGCCTTCTTTTGCTCTGGGACCGGCTTTTCCAAAGACAGGAAGATCGGAAAAACAAAAACCCATACCTTCCCATAGGCCAGAGTCTCTTTTGTAAAAAAGTCCTTTTTGAAAGATATAAAGACAAGCCCCTCCCGGAAAAAGAGGCCTATAGCCCATCCTTGCAAGCCGATTTTATTCATTTTATCTTAAACATGACAAATCATTACACTTTCACCATTCCCGCCCCTTCCCCCCCGCATTCGAAGATAAAGACCGTCTAATGAGACACCTTATCCTATTGAATAAAGCAGCCAGCTGCCGATCCCCGCAAAGCGGTCCTGAATAAAATCCAAAGAACCTCCCCCCAGCCATCACCATTTTATTCAGAATTGCAGGTTTGCAGGTTTTACACGTTTTTTTACAAGACTTTCTATATATTAATTCCCCCTTATACCCCCATTACATTACATTATATTAAAACGCGCGCGGATGCGAAGAAAGGAAACTCAATATTTAAAAAGTGTTGTAAAAAAACGTGCAAAACCTGCAATATCACGTAAGTAATTGAAATAATAATATAATAACCGGCAACCATTAAAAAAAAACCTGCAAGAAACCTGCAACTTTTTTTCAAAACCTGCAACTTTCAACAGTCATGGTTAAAAAATGGAGGGGCAGCGGGTGCCGGGAGAAGGAAAACAATCCCAAAAATGCTGATTTTTAATTACGGTTGCAGGTTTTGAAACTGCCGGTTGCAGGTTTTGAAATCCCCAAATGCAGAAATCGGTGGACTGTGGAAAGGGAAGGGGGAAGAGGGGAAGGAGAAAAAGGTACGGCTCCCTGCCTTCCTGCTCTCATACAAAGGCCTTTATAAACGATCTCGGTAAGTGGTTTCAGGCAAACAGCAGGAAGGCAGGGAGCCATCTAATTTTATCTATTTGTGATGGCCATGTTGCAGGCAGTTTGCAGGCAATGGTATTGTAAGTAGTTGATAATATTAACCGTCGCTAATATCTCTTAATCAGTAGGTTGTCGGTTCGATCCCGACAGGGCTCACCAAATATATCAAGGGGTTAGGCAAGTAAAGCTTAGCCCCTTTTTATTTGCCCGGTCATAAATTCCCACTATGTTCCCACTATTGGATAAAAAAGATTCTGTTTGGAGTCATTGAAATGATTCCCCCCCAGTGAACTTTATGCTTCACTTTTTTGCAACATGAAAAGATGAGCAAGCCGGGGGGGCAAGGGCCAAATGTCATGTCGAGAATGCAATATATTACCCTCCTTAATTATCCGATTTTTTAAAAGGCCTATCAAGGCGATTATTGTATTGCAAAGATACTTTATTTTTGTCATATTCGAGTCCACATTAAAATTATCAACCAAACGATGACAAGGAATGGCACTTATGAATAAAATGTCCCGATGTTTTATCAAAGTTGCCCGGCATTCCTTCATTTCAGCTACTTCTACTTTTTCTAATACCTTGAGTCTGTCAAGCCAACTCTTTAAGAATAAAAGTAATGTGAAATTATTTTTATGTGTTGTTGTTATTTTGCTCTCTTTCATTATCCAATCGTGCGCTACAACAGCTAAAAGTGAAAAACATAAACTTTATATGGCAAATTTAGCCAAAGAAAATCCCCGATGTTGCGTTGAAAAAGTATATGTTGGAGTTCAAATAATCATCAACAGACATGGTGAAGTAGAAATTGCTTCGGTTGTCAAAGATTCACCAGCAGATAAAGTAGGAATACGGGCAGGGGATGTTGTTTTAAAGATTGATGACGTAAATATCAAAGATAAATATCGAGCATTTATTCTTTATGACAGTAAGTATCCAAATGATACGACTTCGCTTACTGTTAAGCGAAAAGGTAAAATCATAACTGAACAGTTTCAACTGAAATCTCATCATTTGCTTAACATCCAATATTCATTACTGGAATTAGCGTACAAAGACATTCCCGTTCGTTTGGCTGTGCTTTTTGGCACTATTGATATTGGGTTTCCTATCGTTAATGAGAACATTGGAAAACATGAATCGTATTATGTGGGCTTGATTGAGGGCTCCTTCCTCTCAATGTTTCGCAATCAGAATAACTTTACAATCATAGATAGACAAAAAACGAGGGCGATTTTAAGCGAATTAAAATTTCAGGAATCTGGTTTGGTTAATAATAAATCACGGGGAACAATAGGTAGTATGCTTGGTGCTACACATCTATTGGTTACGGATATTTCTTTATCTGGATACACCGATAATAAGCCTGAATATCTTTATACAATGCGGCTTATGGAAGTTTCCTCTGGTAAGACGTTATCAATATCCACTTTTAAAAATAAAGTTGAAGAACCCGTTAATTTTGTCATGGTGGATTTCTACAATTACTATGGAAAAATAAAAAAAATATCTATTCTTGAAGAAGAAGCTACGCGCGCCTATTCAAATGTAACGGGAGACAATTATAAAGACGATACTACGATTTATAATACCCTCAGTAACATAGTAATACCCAAATACCAAGTATACAGTCAAGAGTTAATGAATATATCACCAAACACACAAGAGTTAAGAAATGTTCATGGGCTTTATGTTGAAGGCGTAAATCTTCAGTTAAAAGCAATGCAAATGTATCAAACAGCCTTAATTAAAAAGGACAAGGCACTTATGAATGAAGGAGACCAAATCATGCAATTAGGAAAGCAAAAAATACAAGATTTTCTAATTGAAATCAAAAAACTAACCGATAGAACATAGAATGTCTAAAAAGAGGTGAGGAACTTAGCGACCTCTTGTCTCGCATTATGGGTGGGGGTACAGGCCAAGTTTTCAACCCGCCCCCCCCACGAAACTATCGCCTGAGACTGTACACTAATCTGTGTAAATGAGATTTTCATATTGCCGCCAAATTAAAT
>CAZJMX010000029.1:0-55946 GCA_964547345.1 uncultured Smithella sp.
TATGAGCATCTGGTCCTTCTTGAACCCTCTATAAAAAAGATTGAGGGGGCATTGCTGGCATAATGGAAATCCATCAGGTTATTAAAAAAATATTGATTACGGAAAAAAGTAATATTGAACGCGAAGCGTCTAACAAGTATCATTTTCAGGTTGATACCAAGGCCAATAAGGTGGAAATCGGTCGCGCTGTGGAAAAGTTATTTAAAGTAAAAGTTACCGATGTTCACGTCCTTCACGTTTTGGGTAAAAAGAAAAGAATGGGACGGGTTTTGGGACAGAAGAGTTCTTGGAAAAAGGCAATTGTTACTTTAGCTGAAGGCAGCCGCATTGAAGTCGCCGAAGGCATATAGAATGAGTTAAGGATTGAACAAATGGGAATCATCAAGTATAAACCGACATCACCCGGAAGAAGATTTCAGAGCGTTTCTGACTTTGCGGAAATCACATCTTCCGAACCGGTCAAGAGCCTTTTAAAACCGATCAAGAGAACCGGTGGTCGAAACAGTTACGGCCGGATCACGGCGCGCTTCATCGGCGGGGGGCATAAGAGAAGATATCGCATCATTGATTTCTGCCGAAACAAAGCGGATATCCCTGCAAAAGTCGCAACCATTGAGTATGACCCTAACCGGTCGGCTCGTATAGCTTTGCTTAATTATCGCGATGGCGAAAAAAGATACATTGTGGCACCTGCCCAGATCAATGTGGGAGATGTAATCATAAGCGGTGAAAAAGCGGACATCAAACCGGGTAATGCGATTCCGTTGAAGAATATACCGCTGGGCTCTTTAATTCATAACGTAGAATTAAAAGTTGGTCGGGGTGGCCAACTGATCAGGTCAGCAGGAACTTATGGCCAGTTGATGGCGAAAGAAGGAACCTACGCTCAGGTGAGACTTCCCTCCGGTGAAGTTCGCAAGGTATACATTGAGTGCATGGCAACGATCGGCCAGATCGGAAACAACGATCATGAAAACGTCAGCATCGGCAAAGCGGGACGTACCCGCTGGTTGGGCAAACGCCCTCACAATCGCGGTGTTGTCATGAATCCTGTTGATCATCCGATGGGTGGTGGTGAAGGCAAGTCCTCCGGTGGTCGTCATCCGTGTACGCCTTGGGGTGTTCCAACCAAGGGGCATAAAACCAGAAAGAACAAGAGAACCGATAAATATATCGTCAAGAGAAGGGGTTAAAATAACGTGGCACGTTCGATCAAAAAAGGTCCTTATATAGAAGAAAGTTTGCTCGCCAAGGTGAGAAAAATGGAAGCCGAAAGCAGCAAGAATGTCATTAAGACTTGGTCGCGGCGTTCAACCATCACACCAGAGTTAATCGGCTTTACGTTTGCCGTTCACAACGGGAAAAAGTTCATTCCGGTTTACGTGACGGAAAACATGGTGGGTCACAAGTTGGGCGAATTTGCGCCGACAAGGACTTTTTATTCCCATTCAGGCGATCGCAAAACGAAAGTTCGCAAGTAATTGATTCGCTAACAGCGGACAGGTTTGGAGTTGATAAATATGGAAGCAAAAGCAGTTGCAAAATATATTAGAATGTCGCCGCAGAAAGTTCGACTGGTTGTCGATCTGATTCGGGGGAAGAAAGCACAGGAGGCCGTTAATATCCTGATGTTTACCCGAAAATACGCGGCGGGGATTGTTGCCAAGGTTCTGAAGTCCGCTGTTGCCAATGCCTCTCAGAATCCCAATATTGACGAAAACACGCTTTACGTGAAGGAAATATTTGTGGATCAGGGCCCGTCGTTGAAAAGATGGCGGGCCAGAGCGCAAGGTCGGGCGGCCGGAATCAAGAAAAGAACATCACATATTACCGTTGTAGTGGAAGAAAAGTAAGAGGAGGAACGATATTGGGTCAGAAGGTTAACCCGGTAGGATTACGATTAGGCTACATTAAAAAGTGGCAGTCTGTATGGTTTGCTGAAAAGAATTACAGCGGCATGCTGCTTGAGGATTTAAAAATTCGCAAGTTCCTCAAGAAGAAACTTTATCATGCCGGTATTTCCAGAATTGAAATTGAGCGAGCGGCCAATAAAGCCAAAGTAAATATCTATACGGCCCGCCCCGGTGTCATTATCGGGAAAAAGGGATCGGAGATCGAAAAGCTCAAGGCGGAAATTGAAAAATTCTCGAAGGCGGAGATCATTATCAATATTCTGGAAGTCCGCAAACCGGAAACAGACGCCCAGCTTGTGGCTGAGAACGTTGCCATGCAACTGGAAAGACGCGTCGCATTCCGCCGCGCCATGAAAAAATGCGTGGGTTACGCACTGAAATTCGGCGCAAAGGGAATCAAGATCACCTGTTCCGGTAGACTCGGCGGCGCTGAAATTGCAAGATCGGAGTGGTATCGTGAGGGACGCGTTCCACTGCACACCCTGCGGGCGGATATTGATTACGGATTTATTGAAGCTCATACGGCATATGGTTTGGTCGGCGTAAAAGTTTTAATCTTTCATGGGGAAGTTTTGCCCACAAAGAATGAAAAACAGTAATTATTCCAGCAATGGAAATTTCCGAGAAGGAATCGTTGTTGTGAGGATAAACGGGAGTTGTAGATTATGTTAATGCCAAAACGGGTAAAATATAGAAAACTGCAGAAGGGCCGGATGGGAGGAAAAGCCAACCGGGGCGGAACCATCGCATTCGGCGACTACGGTCTGCAGGCAGCGGAATGCGGCTGGGTCTCTGCAAGGCAGATTGAAGCGGCTCGTGTTGCGATGACGCGTTATGTCAAACGCGGTGGCAAAATTTGGATCCGCGTGTTTCCGCACAAATCGATCACGAAAAAGCCGGCTGAGACTCGTATGGGTAAAGGCAAAGGCGCTCCGGAAGGTTGGGTGGCGGTTGTGAAACCGGGATCGGTTTTGTATGAAATGGAAGGTGTGACCAAAGATGTCGCCAAAGAGGCGTTTCGGCTGGCTGCACATAAACTAGCCATAGCGACAAAGTTTTTATCAAGGGAGATGTCTGATGAAAATTAAAGAAATCAGGGGTCTCGGTATTAGCGAGCTTCAAATCAAAAATAGTGAATTAGTGGAAGAGTTGTTCCGGCTGAATATTCGTCACGCCGCGGGTCAACTTGAATCAACCGCGAGCTTGGGCCGCCTGCGCAAGGATATCGCTCGTACGGCAACGGTGTTGAAGGAAAAGGAGGCCGCACGTTAAGATGGCTGAAAAGAGCAACAAACGCACCATTAAAGGTGTAGTCGTCAGTGACAAAATGGATAAGACAATCGTGGTGAAAGCCGCTCGATTGGTAAAGCATCCTGTGTTTCATAAATACATTCGTAGGCATGTTAAATACAAAGCCCATGATGAGCTCAATCAGTGCAAGATGGGCGACACGGTACTAATTATCGAAGCGCGGCCGATGAGTAAGGACAAGCGCTGGCGGATGCTGGAAATTCTGGAGAGAGCGAAATAGAACCTTGCTGGGTTGGTCAAGCAGCTTGTTTAAGTGGAGTTAATTTATGATTCAAATGCAGACAATATTAAATGTGGCCGATAATTCTGGTGCCAAGCGGGTCGCATGCATTAAAGTCCTCGGCGGATCTAAGCGGCGCTATGCCTCTCTGGGTGATGTGATCGTTGTGGCCGTAAAAGAGGCAATTCCGAATTCCAAAGTAAAAAAAGGCGATGTGATGAAGGCGGTCATCGTCCGGACTGTCAAAGAAGTGAGGCGGCCGGATGGGTCGTATCTCAAGTTCGATGACAACTCGGCTGTTTTAATTAGCAATCAGATGGAACCGATCGGGACAAGAATATTTGGACCTGTTGCCCGTGAACTGAGAGCAAAGCAGTTTATGAAGATTATATCTCTGGCTCCAGAGGTTTTATAAGCCTGTTTCGAAGAGGGGAAAAATGAGTGTAGGCAGATTGAAAAAGGGAGATATGGTTAAAGTTCTTGTCGGCAAGGATAAAGGTAAGACCGGCAAGATTCTGAAGGCTATACCCGAGAAAAGCAAAGTGGTCGTCGAGAAGGTCAATGTGATCAAAAAGCACAAGCGGCCCGATCAAAAAGGCAAGGGTGGTGTCGTGGAAAAAGAAGCGGCGATGGATGTCTCCAAGGTCAGTATCATTTGCGGCAAGTGCAAGGAAACGACCAGAATCAAACATCGCATTCTCGAGGACGGCAAAAAGATTCGTATCTGTAGCAAGTGCAATGACGCAATCGATGTGGGTTAAGAAAAAATGGCAAGATTAAAGGATTATTATTTAAAAACAGTAGTGCCGGCGCTGGTTAAGGAATTCAGCTACACTAATCCGATGCAGGTTCCCAAGATTGAGAAAATTGTTGTCAACATGGGACTGGGCGAGGCGATATCCAATGTCAAGATTATTGATGGCGCCGTGCAGGAAATGACAATGATCACAGGACAAAAGCCGGTGGTCACCAAGGCCAAAAAATCAATAGCAACATTTAAACTGCGTCAGGGAATGCCGATTGGATGCTGTGTCACCTTAAGACAGGATACCATGTATGAATTTTTCGACCGCCTGGTGAACGTGGCTTTGCCGAAAGTTAGAGACTTCCGGGGTATATCGCCCAGTGCCTTTGACGGCAGGGGGAATTATTCCATCGGTCTGCATGAGCAGATTATTTTCCCGGAAATCGAATACGATAAAATCGAAAAGATCAAAGGGATGAATATTACCATCGTCACTTCGGCAAAAACGGATGAGGAAGCCCGGATATTGTTAAAGCTGATGGGCGTTCCCTTTAAGAATTAAACGAGTAAGCTCCGGAGGAAATTCGCGTGGCAAAGAAGTCATTAATCGCAAAATCAAATAGGAAGCCGAAATTTTCGGTCAGGGAGTATAACCGCTGTCAAATATGCGGAAGGCCCAGAGCGTATTATAGAAAGTTTGAAATGTGTAGAATTTGTTTGCGGAAACTTTCCCTTCAGGGCGAGATTCCCGGTGTTATAAAATCAAGTTGGTAAATTTAGTTGAAGGAGAAAAAGCATGGGGATGACGGATCCTATTGCCGATATGCTGACAAGAATTAGAAACGCGAATAATGCGCGTTTCAAAAACGTGAACATCAATATGTCCCGGATGAATGTGAATATCGCAAAAGTGATGAAAACGGCCGGGTATATCAATAACTATGATGTTGTCAAAGACGAAGACGGACATTCGATGTTGAAGGTTACACTGAAATATCCGGATGCAAAGCGGACAGTGATCACGGATATTAAAAGAGTCAGCAAACCGGGTCGCAGAGTGTATGTGCCGGCGGATAAAATTCCCAAAGTGCTCAATGGTTTTGGTATTTCGATTCTTTCCACCTCTCGCGGCGTTATTACCGATCAGGAAGCCAGGGAATCGAATGTCGGTGGTGAAATTCTTTGTAAGGTTTGGTAGTCAATCAAAAGATTATAAACGGGAGTTCTTGTTCATGTCGAGAATAGGTAAAAAACCGATCACGTTTCCCAAAAATGTGAAAGTCACCCAAGGGGACGGACTGGTGAAAGTTGAAGGACCGAAGGGGACGTTGTCATCCAAAATGCCGGATGGCATTGCGATGACGGTTTCAGAAAACAATCTGGTCATCGAGCGCCAATCGGAGGATCGTCTTGTACGTTCCTATCATGGATTGGCCAGAACATTGATCAATAATATGGTCACCGGTGTCAGTACCGGATTTGAAAAGGGATTGGAAATATCTGGTGTCGGTTATCGTGCGGAAGTCGCCGGTTCGACCTTGAAGATGGTTTTAGGATATTCCAGTCCAGTCGAATACAGCATTCCCGAAGGCATTGAAGTGAAAGTTGAGAAACAGGTCAACCTGAAGGTGTCGGGAATCAACAAGGAAATGGTCGGACGTGTTGCTTCGGAGATCCGAGCGCTGAAGAAGCCGGAACCGTATAAAGGCAAAGGGATCAAATACGCAGGTGAGTATATTCGCCGTAAAGCTGGAAAAGCGGCAGGCGCGAAATAAGAGTAAATTCAATACAGCCTTAAAGAGGTGGAACATTGGCTTCCAAGAAGACATTAAAGATCAGAGATAAAAGAGAAAAAAGAGTCAGGGGAAAACTGACGGGTACATCCGAGAGGCCGCGTCTTTCCGTATTCCGTTCGGACAAACATATCTACGCTCAGGTAATCAATGATGCTCTAGGCACGACTATTTCGACGGCCTCGACGCTGAGCAAGGAGTTGGCTGGAAAGTTGCGGGGTAAAAAGAAAGTGGATGTAGCCCGCGAAGTCGGCAAGTTGATTGCAACCCGCTTGCAGATCCTGGGAGTAGATAAAGTCGTTTTTGATAGAGGAAGATTTCTCTATCATGGCCGTGTAAAGGCATTGGCTGATGCCGCGCGGGAAAGTGGTCTAAAATTTTAATTTACTTTTGTGAACGGGACTCATGATCAGAGAAGAATCGATAGACAGAAGAGAAAAGAAAGATGTGGAGCTCCTCGACCGCGTAATTGCCATTAATCGTACGGCAAAGGTTGTCAAGGGAGGAAGGCGGTTTCGTTTCAGCGCGATTGTTGTCGTAGGTGACGGCAAAGGCATGATCGGAGCGGGCTTGGGTAAAGCGCATGAAGTTCCCGAAGCGATCCGCAAGGGGATGGAAATGGCCAAGAAGAACATGGTCAAGGTTGCAGTGTCCAATAAAACGATTCCATATGAGGTTCTGGGTAAGTTTGGTGCAGGGAAGGTATTGTTGAAACCTGCCTCCGAAGGGACGGGGTTAATTGCCGGCGGTGCGGTGCGAGCCGTTCTGGAAGTGGTTGGCATCCATAATATTTTGACGAAATGCCTGGGTTCGCACAATCCGCACAATCTGGTCAAAGCAACCGTAGAAGGGCTTTGTCAGTTGAAGGATCCTGCGGAAATTGCAGCCCAGAGGGGCAAGTAAAAAAACGGCGAGGGTGCTTACGGTGGGTAAGATGATTAAAATAAAAATGGTAAAAAGTGATATCGGGCGGCCGGAAAAGCAAAGAAAAATTCTGCGCGGCATGGGTTTGAATAAAATGAACAGCACCGTGACTCTGGTGGATACTCCCGAGGTCCGTGGCATGATTAATAAAGTGATCCACTTGGTTTCCGTGGAAGAGTCGAAGGAGTAAGGTTTATGGATTTGAGTTCTCTTAAAGCGCCCGCCGGTGCCACCAAGAAAAGAAAGAGGGTCGGTCGCGGTGACGCCTCCGGCCACGGAGGAACATCCGGCAAAGGTCACAAGGGACAGAAAGCACGTTCTGGCGGTTATGTGCGCGATGGTTTTGAAGGCGGTCAGATGCCGATGTCCCGGAGGCTGCCGAAAAGAGGCTTCCGTAACCCGTTTCGCGAAAGCTATGTCGCCGTGAATGTGATGGATCTGTGCCGTAAGTTTGAAAAAGGCGCAGTCATTGATGAGGCAGCGATCCTGGCAAGCGGTCTGGTCAAGAAAAAGGGCGACGGCATCAAGGTACTGGCTAAAGGAAATATTGACTTTCCCGTAACTTTGAAAGTAGCCAAAATCAGTGCAGCCGCAAAAGTAAAAATTACCGCCGCAGGCGGAACTATTGAAGAGGTAATCTAACTTGCTGGAAGGATTAGGTGGTGTTTCCAAGATACCTGAATTGCAGAGAAGGATCCTGTTTACCTTGCTTCTTATTGCAGTTTATCGCGTTGGCGTTTTCATTCCCACTCCCGGAATCGATAACGTGGCGCTTTTAGCTTTTTTTGACCAAGCTAAAGGTTCCATGCTGGGGTTGATGGATTTGTTTGCCGGCGGTGCGTTGAGCTCCTTTTCGATCTTTGCGCTGGGCATCATGCCTTACATTACTTCATCCATTATTATTAATTTACTGACCGTAGCCATTCCGCATTTGGAGAAACTATCCAAGGAAGGGGAAAACGGCCGAAGAAAAATAACACAGTATACTCGTTACGGTACCGTTGGGTTAAGTATCGTGCAGGGGTTTGGCATTGCCTGGGGATTGCAGCAAATGGCGTCACCCACAGGTGCGCCGATTGTATTGAATGCCGGTTGGACTTTTATATTGATGACCATTATCACCTTGACGTCGGGTACGGCGTTTTTGATGTGGCTGGGTGAAACCATCACGGAGAAAGGCATCGGTAACGGTATTTCCCTGATCATTTTCGCGGGTATCGTATGCAACATTCCGCGAGCAATTGGTAGTACCTGGAGTTTGTACTCATCCGGAGAATTGAACTTTATTGTTTTGCTTTTATTGTTCATTTTTATGATTGCCGTGATTGGCGCCATTGTTTTTGTGGAGGCGGCGCAAAGAAGGATTCCGGTACAGTATGCCAAGAGAATTGTGGGCCGGAAGATGTATGGCGGACAGACAACACATTTACCGCTTAAGATTAATTCGGCAGGCGTTATTCCTCCGATCTTTGCATCTTCGGTTATTATGTTTCCGGCTACCATTGCCAACTTTGCACCCCAGGGTTGGATGAAAAATCTTGCCGGATATTTAATGCCCGGCCAGGTCGGGTATGAAGTTCTTTTTGTCGCGTTGATCTTTTTCTTCTGTTTCTTTTACACCGCAGTGACCATCAAACCGGATGACATGGCGGAAAATATGAAAAAGTATGGTGGCTATGTACCGGGCATTCGCCCAGGAAAGAAGACCGCCGAATATATTGAAGAGATACTGGAGCGTTTGACATTCAGCGGCGCCATCTATGTTTCTATTATCTGCGTGCTGCCGAGTGTCCTGATCTCTCAACTGAACACGCCTTTCTATTTTGGCGGTACATCATTGTTGATCGTCGTCGGTGTGGCGATGGATACGGCAGGACAGATTGAATCGCATTTACTGACCCGTCAATACGAAGGGTTTATGAAAAAAGGACACATTGCCCGCAGGCGATAAAGAAGCGATTTCTGAAGGTTGGAACTCATGGTCATTCTGAAGCAGCCGGATGAAATTGCTAAAGCCAGAGCGAGCAACCGGATTGTCGCGGAAGCATTGAGTGTGCTTCGGGAAAAAGTAAAACCTGGCATCACGACCCGGGAGATGGATAAAATAGCCGAGGGCATCGCTGAAAAAAGAGGAGCCAAGCCGGCGTTTAAGGGGTATCGTGGCTATCCTTATTCACTGTGTACGTCGGTTAACGAAGAAGTCGTTCACGGTATGCCTTCCAATCGGGTTTTATTGGAAGGCGATATTATCGGCCTTGATTATGGGATTTATTATCAGGGATTTTACGGTGACGCGGCGGTTACGCTACCTGTAGGCAGAATCAGTGATCATGCGATGCGGCTGGTGCAGGTGACCGAAGAAAGTTTGTATGCAGCCATAGCTCAGACTCGGGATGGCAATCGCTTGGGAGACATTTCTGCCGCTGTGCAGGAGGCGGTTGAAGCAGGCGGGTATTCCATTGTACGGGATTTTGTGGGACATGGGATCGGAAAAAGTCTGCATGAAGAACCGCAGATACCCAACTTCGGCAAAAAAGGAAGAGGGATCGAACTAAAAAAAGGAATGATATTGGCCATTGAGCCGATGGTTAACGCCGGTAAGTATAAAGTAAAAATATTGGCTGATGGCTGGACGGTAATTACGGAAGATGGAAGTTTATCGGCTCATTTTGAGCATTCCGTGGCGATCACGGACAATGGTCCAGAGGTATTAAGCAAGTTGAGTTAGTGTAGTATTTTAACTGGACGGAAGAGATGAAGTCGTAAATGTATGGCCAAAGAGGAAGCAATTGAAGTAGAAGGTCGAGTACTGGAACCGTTGCCCAACGCGATGTTTCGGGTGGAACTGGAAAACGGGCATAAGGTTCTGGCTCACATCTCCGGCAAAATGCGCATGCATTTTATAAAAATACTGCCCGGGGACAAGGTGACGGTGGAGCTGTCCCCTTATGACTTGACCCGTGGCCGAATCACATATAGAACGAAGTAAATATTTAACCGTGGACAAGGAGTCGGGACGTGAAAGTAAGATCGTCAGTAAAAAAAATATGTGAGAAGTGCAAAATAGTCAAACGCAAGGGTGTTTTGCGCGTGATTTGCGAAAACCCGAAACATAAGCAGCGTCAGGGCTAGTTTTAACATTTCAGGAGGTTATTAGGTGGCACGAATTTCAGGTGTTGATTTACCAAAAAACAAGAGAATGGAAGTTGCTTTGACTTATATCTACGGCATTGGATCAGCTAAAGCAAAGCAAATCCTGAAAGAAACAGGCGTAAGCCCGGATACCAAAACTGACGAACTGGCCGACTCCGAAATTGCGGCGATCAGGAATATTATCGACAAGGAACTCAAGGTAGAGGGCGATCTGCGCCGGGAAATATCGATGTCGATCAAACGCTTGATGGATATCGGGGCTTATCGCGGTTTACGTCACCGCAAAGGGCTTCCGGTGAGAGGACAGAGAACCCATACCAACGCCAGAACGAGAAAAGGTCCCAGACGGGCCATCGCAGGCAAAAAGAAGTAGCTGGAATTAATTTTCGACCGGAGGAAAAATGGCGAAAGTAGTCAGAAAAACGGGCAAGAAAAAAGAAAAGAAAAATATTACTGAAGGGGTTGCGCATATTCAATCCACTTTCAATAATACGATCATTACAATTACCGATATGACCGGCAATGTGATTTCCTGGTCATCGGCGGGGTTACAGGGTTTCAAAGGCTCCCGAAAGAGCACGCCCTTTGCTGCGCAGATGGCTGCAGAGGATGCAGTGCGCAAAGCAAAAGAGCAGGGGATGCGTCGCGTTCAAGTCTTCATCAAAGGACCGGGCGCCGGAAGGGAATCCGCCCTGCGTTCATTGCAGTTGGCCGGACTGACGATTACTATGATTCGAGACGTAACGCCTGTTCCGCACAACGGTTGCAGACCGCCGAAGCGGCGCAGAGTATAATAAATTAAACAGGATTTAAAAGTAAAGGGAGGCGTTTTTTGGCAAGATATACGGATTCCTCATGTCGTTTGTGTCGCCGTGAAGGCTTAAAACTTTTTTTGAAGGGCGATCGTTGTTATTCGGAAAAGTGTGCCTTTGAAAGAAGGGGCTATGCTCCGGGACAACATGGTCAGTCGCACAAGAAGCAGACGTCTGATTATGGTACGCAGTTGCGTGAAAAGCAAAAGCTCAGAAGAATGTATGGGCTTTTAGAAAAACAATTTCACGGGTATTTTGAAAAGGCGGATCGCCAAAAAGGCATCACCGGCACGAACTTGCTGGTGCTTCTGGAGCGCAGACTGGACAACATGGTCTTCCGCCTCGGATTCGCCAATTCGCGAGTCGAGGCTCGGCAACTGATCAGCCATGGTCATTTTTTAATAAACAATAAAGCGGTCAACATCCCTTCGTATTTGTTGAAAGCAGGAGACGAGGTAACGATTAAGGAAGGTTCTCGGAAAATTAATCGAATTCTCGAAGCGATGGAAACCGTCGCGCGACGCGGCATTCCACATTGGCTGGGTTTGGATAAAGATAACTTTAAGGCGACCATCAAAATGCTGCCGGTTCGTGAAGACCTGACGATGCCGATACAGGAACAGCTTGTTGTCGAACTTTATTCGAAGTAAGCAATTTTAATATTAATTAGCCAGCTAGAAGGTGGGTTTGATTATGCAGAGAAACTGGTCGAGTTTAATTCGTCCCAAACGTGTTGATGTGGATGAGACTACACATACACGATTTTATGGAGAATTTACAATTCAGCCGTTGGAAAGAGGATTTGGGATAACGCTGGGTAATGCGTTAAGACGAGTGTTGTTGTCTTCCATTCAGGGAGCGGCAATTACCTCTATAAAAGTCGATGGTGTTTTACATGAATTTTCCTCGATTCCGGGAACCAAGGAAGATGTGACGGATATTATTTTAAATTTAAAGGGTGTTCGTTTTAGGTTGGGGGCTGCCGATACAAAGGTAGTTAGGCTCAATGCAGTGCGTCATGGAGCGATTACAGCAGCCGACATCATTACCGATGGAACGATTGAAGTTCTCAACCCTGAACATCATATCGCGACGCTATCCGGAGACGGGGCGTTAAAAGCAGAAATGGTGTTGAAGATGGGGAAGGGGTATCTGCCCGCTAAAAAGGAGCTGGATCCCGATCAACCCGAAGGAACGATTAATATTGATGCGATTTTTTCACCTATTAAAAAAGTGAATTATGTTGTATCGCATGCCCGTGTCGGTCAGATTACCGATTACGACAAATTGGTTTTGGAAGTCTGGACGGATGGATCACTGAATCCAGGGGACGCTATCGCGTTCGCGGCTAAGATATTAAAGCAGCAACTGGACGTCTTTATCAATTTCGAAGAAGTTGATGAAGAAGTGGTAGTCGAAAAAGAAGATGAAAGCGGAAACGTCAACGAAATATTGATGCGCTCTGTGGAAGACATGGAACTTTCCGTCCGCTCTGCCAACTGCCTGAAGAATGCCGGGATCAACACTATTGGCGAATTGGTTCAGAAATCAGAGGCGGAAATGCTAAAGACTAAGAATTTCGGTCGCAAGTCGCTCAGTGAAATTAAGGATATTCTTAACGAATACGGTCTTGTGTTCGGGATGAAACTGGAAATCAATCCGTAAAAGGTAGAGACGCAAAGAAGATAATAGCGCAAAACGGTATTTGACAAATCGTCAGGATTTGACAGTCAGGAAAGGAAAAGTAAACAATGTATCATGGTAAGGCGGGCAGAAAATTAGGACGGACGTCCAGCCATCGGGAAGCCATGTTCCGGAATATGGTGACATCGATTATCAAATATGAAAGCATCCGGACGACGGATACCATCGCCAAGGAAATGCGTAAACTGGCGGATAAAATGGTCACGTTGGGTAAGCGTGGTGATCTACATGCGCGGCGTCAGGCTTTGTCGGTTGTGCGGGATAAAGACATGGTGGCCAAGTTGTTCGGCGAACTGGCTGAGCGATTTCGCAATCGCGCCGGGGGCTATACTCGCATTGTGAAAGTCGGATACCGTTTTGGTGATAATGCGCCGGTCTCCATTTTAGAATATATTCCGGACGAGAAGAAGAAGGAAAAGGCAAAGCCGAAGGCCAAGGCTAAAAAGGCTGACTAGCCGATCCGCATAAATTAATAATAAAAGGCAGGGTATCTACCCTGCCTTTTTTATTCACTGACATTCTAAATAATTGACATGTATGACCGAATTTCTTATACTCCCGGAGAAGATGACTTTCATGTCAATCAGTACTCCAGAAGTTTAGCCTCAAGATTTGATAAACGGAGGTAGGGTTATGGCGGAAAAAAAGGTCGGCGAAGTGGTTAAATATTTTGCAAAGCCTTCAGTTGCCGCGATTTCGATCACCGAAGGAGAGTTGCAGGCGGGTGACATGCTAAAGTTCTCTGGATATACCACGGAATTTACCGATGTTATCGAGTCACTGGAGATTAGCGGCCAGAAGGTGCAGAAGGCATCGGCAGGCGACATCATCGGGATGAAAGTGTCTGATCGCGTCCGTCCAGGAGATGAAGTTTTTAAAGTTGTGGCGGACTAATCCTCCTGCCATGTAAGCGCCGGAAAGTCGGCTGTTTGTAAGGCCGTGATGGCTGATCTGCATCACAGAATTTCGTGACTGAATAAACTATGGCCAAGATCCTGATTGTTGACGATGAAGAAGATATTGCCGAACTGGTGTCTTACAACCTGATCAAAGACGGCTTTGTGACGGTTAAGGCCCATGATGGTGAGGTGGCTTTGCGAAAAATCCGGTTGGAAAAGCCGGATTTGCTGATTCTGGATTTGATGTTGCCCGGCATGAACGGGTTGGACATCTGCAAGGCGGTGCGTTCCAATCCTCAAACGGCTTCTTTGCCGATCATCATGTTGACGGCCAAGGGCGATGAGGTGGATAAGATTATCGGCCTGGAAATCGGTGCGGACGATTATATGACCAAGCCCTTCAGCGTCAAAGAACTTGTCGCCAGAGTCCGTTCAATTTTGCGGCGTGCCCAGGAAAGTGGAAAAGCGATCGAAAAAGATATATTCGACCAGGGTGGGCTCTTGATCAATTATGCTTCCTGTGACGTCCGGATGGATGGAAAGGCAGTCTCGCTCAGCCCGACGGAACTTAAGCTTCTCTTTTTTTTGTCCCGGCACCCCGGAAGGGTCTATTCCAGAAACCAGATTCTCGATCAGGTCTGGGGGGACGAAACCTTTATTACCGACCGCGCCGTTGATGTTCATATCCGCCGTCTGCGCAGCCAGATCGAGAAAGATATGGAAAACCCCCGTTTCATTTTGACCGTCCGGGGATTCGGCTACAAATTTGCAGAGACGCCATAGCCGGTCTACGACTATAAAAAATGACAGTGTTCGCAGTTTCTTCTCATTTTCATCATTCTGTCATCAAGTTGTAACATTGATCCTGTAGAAATGGCGCAATTAAAAAAACAGGAGGAAATTTAAATGTTTAGTATTTTCAAAAAAGCGGCTCTTGTCACGGCGGTCCTTGCTCTTGTGACTGGCGTGTCCTATGCCAATTCATCCATTGTCATCAAGGGATCCACCACGGTGTTGCCGGTGGCCCAGGGCACGCTGGAGGCCTTTATGAAGAAAAATCCCGGTGTGCAGATGTCGCTCTCCGGCGGCGGTTCGGGCGAAGGGGTCAAGGCTCTGATCGACAAGACCACTGATATTGCCACTTCTTCCCGCGAAATCAAGACCTCGGAAGTTGATCTGGCCAAATCCAAAGGCGTCAATCCGGTAGCCCATGTCGTGGCCTTTGATGCGATTATTCCTGTGGTGCATCCGAAGAACAAAGTCTCGAATCTGACGATTGATCAGATCAGCCAGATTTACCAGGGGAAAATCACCAACTGGAAGGAAGTGGGCGGAGAAGATTTGAAGATTGTGGTCATTTCCCGCGATTCTTCTTCCGGAACGTTTGAATCCTGGGATCATTTTGTTATGCAAAAAGCCAAGGTGACGCCAAAGGCGCAGATGCTCGCTTCCAATGGCGCACTGGTGACGGCGGTCTCGAAAAACCGTTATGCCATAGCCTATCTGGGCATCGGTTATGTCAATAAAAGCGTGAAGCCTTTGCAGGTCAACAGTATTACGGCCTCCGTGCAGACGGCCATGTCCAAGGAATACCCGATGTCCCGCGAGCTTTACATGTACACCAACGGCGAACCGGCAGGCGATGTGGCAAAATATATCGCTTTTGTCAAATCGGCGGAAGGACAGAAGATTGTGGCGAAGGAGGGGTTTGTGCCCCTCGTTGATGCGAAGGCGGGAAAGAAAGAATAGCCAAATCAGAATCGAAAACGAACTTGCTGTGGCTGGAGATGGCCTTTTGCGGAAGCCGGCCGCAGTAAGATTTTGATCATCAATAGATCCTGCGGTCTTTTGGGTTTGAAAAGTAAACACATTATTGAAAGAATGAATCTATGACACGACGGACGAAGGAAATTCTCATCAAGTATCTGTTTTTTCTTTTTGCCCTGGTGTCCGTTATTGTTTTGGCGTTGATTGTCTTTTCCCTTTTCCGGGAAGGCCTCCCGATTCTCCGGCACACATCCATCAAGGATTTTCTGTTCGGGATGGAGTGGTATCCCACCTATGATCCACCTTCTTTCGGCATCTTTCCGCTGATTGTCGGTTCCTTGATTGTGACGGTTTTTGCCACATGCATTGCCGTTCCGCTGGGTGTTCTGACGGCCATCTATATTTCCGAGATCGCCCCTCAGACCGTCAAGGAAATTCTCAAATCCGTCATTGAGCTTCTGGCGGGATTGCCGTCCGTCGTGCTGGGATTTTTCGGCATGGTGATTGTGGCGCCCTGGTTGCAGGATACCTTCGATTTGCCGACCGGTTTGAATATCGTCAATGCGTCGGTCATTCTGGCCATCATGGCGGTGCCGACTATATCCAGTATCTCCGAAGACGCGCTCTATGCCGTGCCGAGAGAATTCAAGGAAGCCTCCTATGCGCTGGGCGCGACGAAATTTGAGACGATTGCGAAAGTCATTGTGCCGGCGGCGTTGTCCGGGATTTCTACGGCGATTATGCTGGGCATGGCCCGTGCCATAGGCGAAACCATGGTCGTTCTGATGGTTGCCGGGGGGGCGGCTGCGATTCCGGAGAGCCTGTTTGATTCTGTGCGTCCGATGCCGGCGAGCATTGCCGCGGAAATGGGGGAAACACCCCACGGCAGTCCTCATTACTCCTCTCTATTCGCCATCGGCATTGTCCTGTTTTTTCTCACGCTGGCATTCAATCTGATTGCGGATTACGTGTCTCACAAGTTTAAACAAACGGGATCGGCGACACTTTAAAGGATGAACATGAAGCCGGCAAATACCTATTCCATGAAATGGCGCTATTTGAAGCAAAATATATTTTTTACAATCGTGCGCGCCTCCGCGCTCACGATTACGCTGGCTCTGGGCGGCATCCTTTTATATATTATCGTTAACGGTATTTCCTCGATCAGTTGGGAATTCATCACCAAGCCTCCGACGCACGCGATGACCAAGGGGGGCATCATGCCCGCTATTCTGGGGACGATTTATCTGACGGTTGGCGCGATTGCCATCGGTCTGCCGCTGGGAATCGCCTCGGCGATCTATCTGACGGAATATGCCAAACAAGGCCGACTCGTCCGTTTCATCAAAGTCGGCATTAATTGTCTGGCGGGAGTTCCTTCGGTTGTTTTCGGTTTGTTCGGACTGGGATTTTTTGTCATCTTTCTGGGATTCGGCTCCAGCATTCTGGCCGGTTCGCTGACGCTGGGATTTCTGATTCTGCCGACGATCATCGGCGCATCGGAAGAAGCCCTCAAATCGGTGCCGCCAACGTTTCGCGAGGCCTCATTATCGCTGGGTGTCTCCAAATGGCAAACGATTTATCGCATCGTCCTGCCCAACGCGCTTCCGGGGATTCTGACCGGTTCCATTCTGGGCATCGGCCGGGCCGCAGGAGAGACAGCGCCGATCATGTTCACAGCCGCGGCATACTTTACCTCCAAATTGCCCGGTTCTGTATTTGACGAAGTCATGGCGTTGCCGTATCATATCTATGTGCTGGCGACGGCGGGAACCAATATTGAGGCGACGCGTCCCATCCAGTTCGGCACCGTGCTGGTCTTGGTTGCGGTGGTTTTGGGGATTGATCTGGTCGCGATTGTTATTCGCGGCTATATGAGAAGAAATAAAAGGTGGTAACCATGGAATCAAATGTCATCATTAAACTCAGCGGGGTGAACTTCTATTACGGACCCAGCCGTGCGCTCACGGATATTTCGATGACGTTCGGAAAAAACAAGGTCACGGCGCTTATCGGGCCGTCGGGATGCGGTAAATCAACGCTTCTGAGGCTTTTAAACCGGATGAACGATCTGATCGACGGAACACGCGTGGAAGGAGAAATCCTTTTTGAGGATAAAAATATTTATTCGCCGAATGTTGATCCGGTGGAAATCCGCCGCAAGATCGGCATGGTTTTTCAAAAACCCAATCCATTCCCGAAGACGATCTATAACAATATCTCCTACGGGCCGAAACTCACTGGTGTCAGTGGTGACGATATGGATGCGCTGGTGGAGCAAAGTCTCAAACAAGCCGTTGTGTGGGATGAGGTAAAAGATGTATTAAACAAATCCGCCATGAATCTTTCCGGCGGCCAGCAGCAGCGGCTCTGCATCGCTCGCGCCCTGGCGATGAAGCCGGATATTTTGTTGATGGATGAGCCGACCTCCGCGCTCGATCCCATCTCGACTGCCAAAATCGAAGAGCTGATTGAAGAGCTGAAAAAAGACTATACGATTATCATCGTGACACACAACATGCAGCAGGCGGCCCGCATCTCCGACGAAACGGCTTTCTTTTATCTGGGGAATCTGATCGAATACAACAAGACGGAGAAAATTTTCACCAAGCCGGAAGTCAAGCAAACGGAAGATTATATAACCGGCAGATTCGGATGAAAACCCACTGGAGGAATTCTTATGGAAGAAAAAAGGCATACCAGCTCTCACTATGAAAAAGAATTGCAGGAAATCAAGGATCGTTTGATTTATCTGGGCGCCCTGACCGAAAAGGCGATTCAGCGGGCAATGAGATCTTTGTCCGACAGAGATTCGGAAATCGCTAGGAAAGTCATTCAGAGCGATAATGAAATCGACCGTCTGGATACGGACATCGAAGAGCGCTGCATCAAAATCCTGGCGCTCAGGCAGCCGACGGCCATTGATTTGCGCTTTATCACCACTGCAATCAAAGTCACCGGGCATCTGGAACGCATAGGCGACATGGCTGTCAATATTGCTGAAAAAGCCATGCAACTCAACGAAGAACCCCAGCTTAAACCCTATATTGATTTGCCCCGGATGACGGATCTGGTAGGCCAGATGATTAAGGATTCTCTGGACAGTTTCATCCTCGGCGATCTGAAGACGGCCGAAAAAGTTCGACAGACAGAGCAGGTCATTGACGATTTGAATGAGCAGATATTCCGGGAACTGTTGACGTTTATGATGGAAGATTCCAAGTCGATTCACCGCTCGTTGTTGATCATGCAGATTTCCAAGAATATGGAACGCATTGCCGACCATGCCAAGGGTATTGCGGATATGGTCACGTATATGGTGACCGGCGAATGCGTTCGGCATCAGACCTGTCCCCTAAAGGAATAAGGAGTCGGCGTGAAGCGCAATCTTTTTTTAAAGATATTTTTTTCCTATCTCGTCATTATTTTTTTCTCTTTTCTGGTTTTGAATTTTTTTATCAAAGACGAGATTCATAAAGTCTTGACCGGCAAGATCGAGTCGGAGTTACTGACCTATGCGGAACTCATTGATCTCAGTTCGGCGCAGGAAATGTCTGGCCAGTTGCGACAGATTGCCGCGATATCGGGCGCCAGGGTTACGCTGGTGGATGCCCAGGGCAAGGTGTTTGCCGATTCGGGAAAAGAAATTGCCCAACTGGAAAATCATTTCAGTCGTCCGGAAATTCAGGAAGCCAGATTGCGCGGCAAGGGCAAGTCCATCCGTTTCAGCCAAACCCTCGGCGTAGACATGCTCTATGTCGCTGTGCCCATCCGGATCGATTCCAAAATTACCGGCTATGTCCGGCTTGCGCGTCCTCTGCATGAGGTGCAATCGCTGGCTGAAAACGTCTATCGAAAAATATTGTTGACGATTTTTATGGTGGCGATCATTTCTCTGCTGGTTGCGCTTTACATTTCTTATCGGCTGGCCGCGCCGATTCGGGCAATGGAAAGATTCACCGAACGGCTGCGTCAGGGAGAACCTTCGGGCAACATGATTCTGCATACGTCGGATGAAACGAAAAAGCTGGCGGACAATATCAACTATCTGGTGGAAGAACTGCAAAACAAGATCAGGCAGGCCAACGAAGAAAAAAGCAAACTCATGACCGCGCTGACCAGCATCAATGAGGGCGTTTTGATCTTGAACCATGAAGAAAGGATCGAGTTTATCAGTTCTTCGCTTGCCAATCTTCTGGCTGAGCAATATGGCGACATCGCCGGCAAAACGCTCATGGAATCCTTTCGCAACATCGATTTGCAGAAAGCTTTCCGGATATTTCAGCAGTCACGCGAGATGGTATCCGGGGAGATCACCCTGGGGAATGTCGATCCGGTCATCATGCGCGTGAGCCTTTCCGAAGTTCACGGCTATCCCGGCGAAGAAAAAGTAATGGTGGTTTTCCATGACGTCACCCGGCTCAAAAAACTGGAAAGGATTCGCACGGACTTTGTGGCGAATGTCACGCACGAAATCCGCACGCCGCTCACCGCCATCATCGGCTACCTGGAGACGCTACAGGCGGGCGCGGTTCAGAATACGGAAGATGCCAAGCGGTTTATCGATATCATGATCAAACAGGCGCAAAGGCTCAACCGTCTGGTGGAAGATCTGATGACGATTTCCAAGATTGAACTAGGCGAAATGAAATTTCTTTTTGAGGAAGTCGATCTTCCGGATGTCTTATGCAGTGTGATCCCTCTTCTGGAGCCCAAAGCGGCAGTGAAGAAAATCCGCATCGAGAATCATGTGCCGGAAGAAATGCCGCAGGTCCGGGCGGATCGCGACCGGCTCAGCCAGGTGTTTGTCAATATTCTGGATAACGCCGTGAAGTTTACTTCCGAGGGAGGACTTATCGCCATTGACGTCTTGGAACAAGAAGAAAGACTTGTTGTGACCATAACGGATACGGGAGCGGGGATTCCCCGGGAAGAAATCCAACGGCTGGGCGAACGGTTTTACCGTGTGGATAAAACGCGTTCACGTGATCTGGGTGGAACGGGCCTTGGTTTGTCGATTGTCAAACACCTGATGCTCGCCCACGGCGGCAAAATGGAAATTGAAAGCCAACTGGGACGCGGCACAAAAGTCTCTTTATTTTTCCCGATTCAAAAAGTATGAGGTACAACATGGAAAGCCAAATCGCCAAAGCCATTCATCTGAAATATCAACCGGTAGCGCTTTTGTGGTCCAATGAAAAACCCGAAGGCGCGATGCAATTTTCCGAAGGCAAATGGGGGTGTGTGATGTGGCTTGCCGTCCATGCGGCCAAAGGCAAAGCAGCGGTTGCCGATGCGAAAACATTCGGCTGTTTCGGCGGCGGTGTGGGACTGGGTTTCGGCAATCAGTATAAAAATTTTCCCGGCGGCGAAGAAGGATTTTGCCATTTCCTGTCGTCGGGAAATGTCGCGCGTCCGGGAGGAGAAGAGCTTGCCGAACAAATCAAGCCATTCATGACAAAAGAAAGCCATGATAACTTTCTGCATGGCGAGCGTTACATTAAGAACCCGGAACTTGTGACAAAGTTTGTTCAGGCGCTGCCGATGCTGGATATTCCCCAAAAGTATGTTGTGTTCAAGCCGCTTACCGATATTGATCCCGCAAAAGAAAAGCCGCAGACGGTTATTTTCTTTGCCAATCCCGACCAGCTCTCCGCGCTTACTGTGCTGGCGAACTACGGACGCGGCGACAATGAAAACGTGATGATTCCTTATGCCGCCGGTTGCCAGACGCTTGGTATCTATCCTTATCATGAGGCAAAATCGGCCAAGCCCCGCGCAATCGTGGGCCTCACCGATCTCTCGGCCCGCGTCTATGTCCGCAAACAATTGGGCGATCCTCATCTCATGACTTTTGCCATGCCATTCGCGCTTTATGCAGAAATGGAACAAAACGTCCCCGGCTCGTTTTTAGAGCGGCATACCTGGCAAAGTTTGCTCAAGGAGGAGTCATGAATCCAAATGATGCGATCAAAATGGTCATGTCCGTTTTAATACTTATTTTTACCAGCCCGTGTTTTGCGGCGGATGTTCAACAGACAGAAATTAATCATCTGCTGCAATACGTCGAAAAAACAGGCTGCACCTATGAAAGAAACGGCACGAAATATTCAGGCAAGGAAGCGGCAGTGCACATGCAGGAAAAGTACATGTATTTCAAAAACAAAATTCATAGTACTGAAGATTTCATTGCGTATAGCGCAACAAAAAGCGAGATGTCCGGGGAACCCTACAAAATTCATTGTCCCGGCCAGCCGGTCCTCAACAGCCGCGATTGGCTGCTTAAAGAACTCAGCCGTTTCAGGCAAAAAAAATAACTCTCAAACAGCAGCTGATCTTATTTTTTCTCCTCAGCCTCATCTGCGTCAAGACCATGCACTTGCAGAGAAAGCGCATCCACCGATACCTGAACTTCGCGCAGCGAGAGCGCGAGCGAAATGAGCAGTAAAAGCAGGCTGATCGCGAAAGTGATTTTCGCCGGCAGTTGCAGGTTTAAAAACAAAAAG
The DNA here is from genome assembly GCA_964547345.1 of uncultured Smithella sp. GTDB lineage: Bacteria > Desulfobacterota > Syntrophia > Syntrophales > Smithellaceae > UBA8904. The sequence continues at coordinate 21,748 of CAZJMX010000029.1, forward strand.
AACATGCATAAGACGCAGCCGAAGAAACTGGCGACGCCGGAAACCTGCATGTTGCGCACCAGGCGGATCCGATAGCGCAGGCTTTGCAACTGCCCTGCAATATGCGGGTGCGGTGTTGTTTTGTTGCGGTTGTAAAGCTCGCGAATCAGCGAGGCGATGGCGATAAAGCGATTGGTGTATGCCAGCAATAAAAGCGAAATGGCCGGAAACAATAAAGCGGGCGTTGTCAGCGAAAATTCCATACCGCGTCACCTCTGAAAATAATTGCGCTGACCCTATCATGAAAGAGAATGGCGGGGCAATCTGATTTTAAGACAGGTTGTCCAGCAAATCAGTTGACTTCCTTTGCCGGACATTGATACACTTTCCAGCCAAAATGATTCGGGAGGGACGATGGGTAAGTCAAAAGGGGCGATTATCGGGATTGGGGCGGCGGGATGTCTGGCCGGCGGTTTTGTCGGGTTTCTTCTCCGTCCGTCCGCGTTTCTGGTGGGGCAGCTTCCATTCCAACATGTCATCACCAGAGGTGAGAGTCTGCAAGGGGTGGAACGCGTGATGATGGCTCTGGCCCGTGATTCGTTCAATATCATGCTAAGCGGCGCCGCAGTCGGTTTGCTGGCGGGTGCTGTCATTGGTTATTTTATCGGGAAGAAAAAATCCGGTTAACGAAAGGAGTAAGAAATGAATTATCTGTTGCAGCCGAAAAAGTATCTCAGTCTGATGGCCGACGAAGGCTCGAGGGCCATCATGGACAAAACCATCGCTTTTTTCGAAAAGATGGGGAAGACAAAGATCACGGAGGATTTCAACAAAAAGGTCTGGTATCGGGAGTTTGTCGATTTTATGGGCAAAGAACAAATCTTTGCCAAGCTCCTTACCCCCAGCCAGTATGCCGGAGGCGATCCGGATTGCCGCTGGGATACGGCCCGCAACAGCGAATTTTCCGAGCTGCTTGCCTTTTACGGCCTGGGGTATTGGTATTGCTTTCAGGTGACTATCCTGGGGCTGGGCCCGATCTGGATGAGCCCCAATGAGAAAGCCAAAAAGAAGGCTGCCGAGTTGCTCAAGAATGGCGCGATCTTCGCCTTCGGTCTTTCCGAGCGCACGCACGGCGCGGACATTTACTCCACTGAAACGACGCTCGCACCCAAACCCGACGGCACCTGGGTGGCCAATGGAGAAAAATATTATATCGGCAACGGCAACGAGGCGGAAATGGTTTCCACGCTGGGCAAAATCAAGGACGGCACGGACGACTACACCTTCTTTGTGACCAATTTTCATCATAAGGCCTATGAGCTCAAAAAGAACGTGGTTTCCCATCAGCAGTATGTATCCAACTTTGCGCTGCATGATTATCCGATCACAGCGGACGATATTCTCTCGCGGGGATCACATGCCTGGGATTCATCGCTCAATACGGTGAATATCGGCAAATTCAATATCGGCCCGGGGTCGATAGGCCTTACTCAACACTGCTTTTATGAGGCGATCACACACGCCGCGAATCGAGTTCTCTATGGCATGCCCGTCACCGACATGCCGCACGTCAGAAAAAATTTCATCGACGCCTGGCTGCGTATTGTGGGGATGAAGCTTTATCAGCGCCGTGCCACCGACTATTTCCGTAACGCCAACGTCAATGACCGCCGCTATCTGCTCTACAATCCCACGAGCAAGATGAAGGTGACTCTGCAAGCCGAGGAGGTTATCAATCTGCTCTGGGAAGTGATTGCCGCCAAGGGCTTTGAAAAGGATACGTATTTTTCGCTTGCCGCGTCGGACGTCCGGGGACCGTCCAAGCTCGAAGGTACGGTGCACGTGAATGTTCAGCTCATTCGCAAATTCATGAAGAATTACTTCTTTAGTCCGGCCCAGTATAAGCCTGTCGCACCGGATTTCTCGGCTAAAGACGATCTTTTCCTGTTTAACCAGGGGCCGACCAAGGGGTTGGGCACAGTCCAGTTTCATGACTATCAACCGGTTTTTGAAGCCAATAGTAAATTGCCGAATGTGGCCATATTTATGAAACAGATCAAACTGTTCAGGGAGCTGTTGGAGAAGGCGGGGCCGGATAAGGCTCAGGATATGGATCCGCTCTTTTCTCTCCCCCTGGGCGAAATGTTCTCCATCGTGGTCTATGGCCAACTGATTCTGGAACAAGCCAAATTCGATCAGGTGGACGAAGACATTGTCAACCAGATCTTTGATTTCATGGTGCGCGATTTTGCCCGCTTTGCCCTGCAAATTTACGGCATGCAGAACACAAAAGAAGACCAGCGAGCGTATTGCAAGGAAATCATGCTGATCATGGCGCAGGGTGATGATGCTCAGTACAATCGGGTCTGGAAAAACTATGTGTATGCCTTAAACGGTGAATATGCGATGAACGAATAGCGGGTGATATGGATTTGCCGATGATATTGTTTTGAGGCAGGGAGAATAAAAAAGGGAGAGAATGGCCATTCTCTCCCTTTTTACTTTCCAGCACGATAGAATTAGCGATTTGCAGGGCCTGTCATTTTGATCTTGCCGATCAGCATGATGGTATACGTGCCGCCTTCCGCGTAACCGATATCAATAATCTCGAAATTGGGCAGCAAAATGCCCTGCGCTTTGGTTTCAATATAGTCTTCGGCAAGTTTAAAATTCTTTACTTTGGAGGAGGATTTAATTTCCACGCCTGCTCTTTCAATGGCCTGGCCTTTGGCGTTCAGCACGGCTTCGCGATAATCCTGTCTTTTGCTCGACTTGACGCCGTTGTCAAAACCGATGATTTTTACGTCAATGATATCCTGCGTCACCCTGGGCGATGTGATTCTGGCGGTGACAAAACCCTGATTGTCCGAGCACGATGAAGCGGGTTCATTGATATGAAACATCAGGATGCCATCTCTGGCGGCGACAAACGTATATTCATTGCCGACGGCAAACGGCTCGCCGTCCTCGCCGATTTTGGCAATCAGCGTGGAGATGCACCAACCGGGAATAATATTGAAAAAGCACATCTTGGATGCGCCGATGCCGTCCGGACCCGACCAGCCGCAGATCGGGCCGCCATGCCACTTTCCCTGCGCTTCGATCTTATATTGTTTGCCTGCGGAAACCACCGCGCCGGAGTTGAGCCAATCCTGGGCTTCCGCAAGTACCCGAACGGTAACATCACGCTCAGGGCCGCGTGTTACGTCCACCTTGTTGTGTTTTTCAGTGTATCGCGCCTGCGCACAAGCACAGAGGCTCAGCAGGATGATCAAGACGATGGCGTATTTTGGTTTCATGACGAACCTCCCGGACACGTTGAAATACCTTGAATAATTAACATTAATTTGAGGGCAAAACAATATAATCTTGCATTGGTCTCACGATTGAGTATAAATTTACCAATCAGGCGTCTGCATCAGAAATGCAATCGGAAGGAGGATGTGGCTGAGTGGAAAAACAAACAATAACCGGTTCGATCAACAGAAGGCAGTTTTTACAAGCGGCGGCGGCATCTGCTTTATATATCTCGCTCCCACGTATGGGGGATTGCACCGAACTGCCTAAATACAATCAGCTCAGCGCCGATCACGGCAAGGCGCTTGTGCTTACGAACTGCCATGTGGTGGATGTGGCTTCCGGTGCGATTCATCGGGCGAAAGTGATTGTTGTCCGCCGCGGGATCATTGAATCCATTGGCGATACCTCGCCTGCGCGGGAGGAAGGGGCGCTAACGGTCGATCTGAAAAATCAATACATCATGCCCGGCCTGATCGACGCCCATTGTCATACGACATTAACCAGCGAATCGAGGTTTAATGTTTTCGGCGCACTGACCACGTATTCCCAGTTTAAAAGAAATTATACTCAGCAACTGACGCACGGCGTGACAACCGTCCGCGACATGGGAGCGATGCCGAAACTGCTTTCCGATGCCATTCAAATGATCGAGCGAAACGAAATTCCCGGCCCGCGGGTGGTTTACTGCAACGCCTTTACCAATCTTTACGGCAGCCATCCCGATATCGATCCCGGCGATGTGACCATATTTTCCGGACTCACGATGGCGCTGATCGGCAACCCCAATCTGTGGTTTAAGGACACGCAGGAATTAAAAGAGAAGATGCCGCAAAACACCGCCGGCGCGTCTTTTATCAAGCTGACCTTGGATAACCAATCGCTGATGTGCGGGTTGGGAAAGATTCCTGTCTATAGCGATGAACATTTGCGCGTCATCCTGGAATTTGCCGGGGAAAAGAATCTGCCTACAGCCGCTCACGTGCATACCAAGTTCGGGTTCGACCGGGCGCTGCAATACGGAATCGATTCGCTGGAGCATACGATTGGCGACGCGCAGTTGACCGATTTGGAAGTGGAGGATATGGCGCAAAAGAAAGTCGCCATTGTTCCCACCATGATTATTGCGCAGTTGCTGGCGGCGGAAGAGGCCTACACCGAACTGCCCCCGCAGTATCGCACGGAGTTCATTGCCGGTGAGATGGCCGTCCGCAGGCAGTACCTCAATTCGCGCACGGCCCTCGACGTTGAACCTTCCATCCATCAGGCCAACATGGAGTCATTAAATTTATTTCAAAAGTATGGTTGTGAAAATTTATATCGGAGGGGAAAATTTATCGCCCGGCCCGATCTTTATTTTAATATTCTGCTCCAAGGTCCGGGAAATCTTTTGAAGATGAAGCAGGCGGGTGTGCTGATCGGTTGCGGTACGGATTCGGGCGTTCCATACCTGTATCACGGAACGCTCTGGCGTGAGATGGAAATGCTTGCGCGCATCGGATTTACCAATGCGGAAGTCCTCCGGTGCGCGACGATCAATAACGCCCGGATTCTGCGCCTGGCGGGCAAAATCGGCACGATCGAAAAAGGCAAACACGCGGACATGGTTGTGCTCAAAAGCAATCCGCTGGAAAAGATAGAGGCCTGCCGCGAGCCGTCGCTTGTCGTCAAAGCAGGCCGCATCTATGACGTGGCTCAAAAGGTGTAGGGACACTGAGTCTGCGCCGTTATCTGCGTTTACGGGATGATGGCGACAACGCGCGCGGGAGCCGCGCTGGCCTTCTGGATTTTGAGCGGGAAACAGGCGACCTGAAATCCCGTCGGGGGAAGTGCGGCCAGATTGACCAGACGTTCCATGTGAGAATAGGGGATGCCGGCCTGATGCGCCGACCAGAAACCGCCTGCTTCATTTCCGGCAAGGGCTTCCGCAGCCTGCATATGAAGCGGCTTGTCCCAGCCCCATGCATCGATGCCCATCACCCGAATGCCCAGATCATAAAGCCTGTGGGTGGCCGCGGCCGTGACCCCGCAGCCCTTGAAGAAATAATCCGGCGACGAATAGTAGACATCTCTTCCGGTTTGAATCAGCACAATATCAAGCGGTTTGAGTTGATAGGTAATTCGCTCCAGCTCTTTTTCGATATCGTCAATCGTGATGGCGTCTCCGTCTTCTTTAAAGGAAAAATCCAATTTGACGCCGTTGCCGAAGAACCATTCCAGCGGAAGCTCGTCGATGGTCTGCGCTGGTTTACCTTTGATCCGGCTGTTATAGTGCCAGGGTGCGTCCACATGTGTTGTGCCGTGGGTTTCGAGCCGGGTGATGCATTCCGTCGCCCATCCCTCGGAATCGCGAAAGAGATGCGCGGGGACGTTGAGGATGGCGGCCTGTGCGGCGCCGTCGGAATGGGTTGAATATTGAATTTCCGTTCTGGAATATTCCGGTGTGCCTTCGGGGCTGGTCGCGATGGTGGCGGATAGATCGATGATGCGCATGGGTTTCCTTAGAACTTATTGAACGGCGCGAGTGTCGATAATGAAATATTCCGTGTCGCCGAAACAACTGGTCGGGATGCCTTTATGCTGTTCGTAAGTGATGGCGATGCGCTTGCCGGCCATTTCGTTGATTCGTGCGGCGACGGCGTCATCCCGGATGCTGAAAAGAAATTTGTCGGGAATCGCGCCGGGCATCGTGACCATGGCCATTTCGCCCTCCCATGTCTTACACAGCCAGCCGCTTTTGGACAGCTTCTGAACGTAACCAACCCGCTCGCCTGAAGAGAAACTCCAGGTGAGCGTGATCCAGGTATAAAAAATCGCCAAAGCGATCAAAGCCAGTAAAAATCCTCCTGCCCATAACATCCAGCGACTCATTTATTTCCCCCTGCTTCTATTTATTTTTGTTGTTTTCTTTTGTTTTTTGGCAACTGTCTTTTTGACGCTTTTGCGGGCTTGCGGCTTTTTTCCGGAAAAGACGGACGCGATATGATTGCCTTCTTCTTCTCCGACAGGTTCCTTCCCGGTGGTGATCTGTGCTGATTTATTTTCAGCCGACCAGTTGAACATCACCGGTTTTTCGTTACGCAGCATGTCGATGATGCCATCGAGATCGGCACGGTAAAAGTTCAGGAAAACCGTTCCGCTGATACTCTGCCTGGGGCCGGGCAGGGGGCCGGTTCGTTCCACAAACGCGGCCATGCACAGAAGTTTATTGAGCGCGTCGAACAGATAAAGAAATGCGGCGTTTTCACTGTTCATGGCTCGGAATTCATATTGGTAGTTGGTGACCACTGCGCTGATGTTCGGCATAAGACAACCTCCTTTAGGATGTTTGTTACGTAAAGGAAATGACCTCGCGTTCCAGCGCCAAAAAGTCGATGTCCGTTCGTTCCATGTTTGTCTCCCGGAATTCATTTTTTCATTGCCGAACATTTTTCATGAACAAAAGGACTTGATATCGCACGCGCCTGTTTACGGTCAATCATTTGCCATGAATTTCAGTTAAATTCAACATGATTCTGGCCGGACGGCATCCGGGCAGGATGTCTTAAAATATCACAAAGTGATTGCCAGCCTGCCAAAGGTGTGATAATTTATGGCGAACTTATGCAAGTATCATGGACAGCGAGGAGCTATACATGAAAATACGGGTGTTAGGTTGCCACGGCTCACAACTGCCCCATCACAATGTTACCAGTTTTTTATTAGAGAAAAGTGTATTGATTGACGCCGGAACGGTGACGCAGGCGCTGACGCTGGAGGAACAGCTGCGCATTGAATACATTTTCGTTACACACGCGCACTTGGATCACATCCGTGACATCGCGTTTCTTGCGGATAACCTCTATTACGGCAAGCGGAAAAAACCGCTGGTCGTCGTCAGCAGCAAGGGGGTTATTGAAAATATTCACCGCCATGTGTTCAACAATGTCATCTGGCCCGATTTTTCGAGGATTCCCAGCGCCAAAGAGCCGCTGATTAAATTTGAGACCATCACGCCCGGCAGGACAAAAGCGCTGGGTGATTTTCAGGTCCGGGCGGTAGGCGTTCATCATACCGTGGAAACCCTGGGGTTTGTGATTCAGCAAAAAGACAAGGCGGTTCTTTTTCTGGGTGATACGGGGCCCACCGATCATGTCTGGAAAATCGCGCAAACCACGAAGGGTATGAAAGCCATCTTCGTGGAGACGTCTCTGCCCGGCAGCATGCAGACTATCGCCGACAAAACAGGACACCTGACGCCGGTCTCTCTGGCTTCGGAACTCAATAAATTGAAGGGCGCCAGGCCGGAGATCTATCTGTACCACATGAAGCCCCGCTATGCCGAGGAGATCCGCCGCGAAGTCGCCGCCATCCAGGACAGAAAGATCCATATCATTGAAGACGGTCAAGTCATCCGCATCTAATCTAACGGCAACTCCATGAAAAATTTTAATACCGGCGCTTATCTTTCCGGCCTGAATGTCGATGTCATGCATTTCGGTTTGGAGGCCGTCACTAAACTTTTATCCCGCTTCGGCCATCCGCAAAACGATTATCCAACCCTTCTCATCGGCGGCACTAACGGCAAAGGATCGACCGCCGCGATGATTGCGTCTATTTTAAAGCAGGCGGGCTATCGGGTGGGACTCTACACGTCGCCGCATCTGATCGATGTTCGGGAGCGGATGATGATCAATGGGAAGAAAATTTTGCAGAAGGATTTTACCCGTATTCTTGCGGAAATCCGGGATCACGCGGATGCCCCTGTTACGTATTTTGAAGTTCTGACCGCGGCGGCGTATATTTTTTTTCAGCGGCGGCAGGTGGATATCGCGGTGATGGAAGTGGGCTTAGGCGGCAGGCTTGATGCGACCAACGTCTGTCGCCCGTTAGTTTCCGTCATCACCAACATCGGTCTGGAGCATACGGCGTATCTGGGCAAGACGCTTGCCGCGATTGCCGGAGAAAAAGCCGGAATTATCAAGCCGTCGGGTGTTTGCATCACCGGGGCTACGCAACCAAAGGTGCTACGCGTACTGGAAGATGTCTGTCGCAAGAGAAAATCTGCGCTCTACCGCCTGGGGAAAGATATCCAGATCAAGATCAAGGAAAACGGCCTGGTGGATTACCGGGGCATGGGCAGGCAACTGGATCATCTGGAACTTGCTCTGCACGGAAAACATCAGGGGTTTAATGCTGCGCTTGCTGTGGCTGCCATAGAAATTGCTGCAGGGAAGGGATTCCCTGTCGATGACAAAGCGATTCAGGATGGCTTGAAAAAAACGTATTGGGAAGCCCGGATGGAAATTCTGTCTTTGCGGCCGCTCTTTCTGCTCGACGGCGCACATAATCCTTCCGGAATCAATGTTCTGGCCCACGCGCTGCGTAAAGATTTTCCACGACGGCGTTTGATTCTGATCTTTGCCGCGCTGGCCGATAAGAACTACCGGACGATGCTCAAAAAGATTGCGCCTTTGGCCTCGATTACGATTTTGCCGCAGTTGATGAGCGGACGAGCCGTTCCCGCAAGAGACTTGGCGTATGTTGCGAAAGACCTGGGGGTTCGAACTGTCGTGGCTGAAAATGTCGATCAGGCTCTAAGGCGAGCTCTGGAGCTTGCGGATGATCGTGATATGATCTGTGCCGCCGGATCGCTCTATCTTGCCGGAGAAATAAAACAGTCATTTCATCGGATGCATTCTTGTGGTAAGGCGTAGCGCGTGAGAAAAGGATCAAGGTTGAGGGTTTTGCTAATCAAATTAAAATATCATTTTGTAATTATTCTAGGGGCAATGTCCGTCACCCTGTTGCTTTGCTGCGGGGTTTTGGCTCAGGAGCTTAAAACGCCTGCCGGCGTGCCGGTGAAAATTGAAGCCGATAGTCTCTCCTACGATAACGAACGCGACATTTATTCCGCAGAGGGTAATGTTGTGATTACTTACGGCGATGGGATTCTGACCGCCGCCAGTGTGGCGTATGACCGCAAGAACAATCTGGCGACCGCGCAGGGCGGGGCGTTTCTAAAGATGGCTGAAGATTCGCTCCAAGGCGATAAGATTGTAGTGAATGTGGAAGACAAAACCGGTGTGGCCTATAATTCTAAAGTGTTTTACGCGCGCAATCATTTCTATATCAAGGGAGACAGGATCGAAAAAACCGGCGAGAGTACCTATGTGATCGAAAAGCCGGTGGCGACAACCTGCGACGGCGACAATCCGGATTGGCAGTTGATGGGATCGGAAATGAAAGTCACCATCGAAGGATACGGCTTTGTGACACATGCCCGCCTGTTGGCCAAGGGCTTGCCGGTGCTGTATACGCCGATCATTGCGTTTCCCGCGAAGACCAAACGCCAGACAGGATTTCTTTTCCCTTATCTGGCCTACTCCAGGGATAAAGACGGTGTGGATATTGAAGTTCCATTTTTCTGGGCGATCAATCCGCAACTGGATGCCACCCTGTATTCGCGCTACATTGAAAAAAGAGGCTACAAGCAGGGGGCGGAGTTTCGGTATTTTCTAGGCAGTCAGTCCTTCGGGACGCTCTATGGCGATTTCATGGAGGACAACAAACATATCACCGAAAATGGCAACACCGGCCTGCCCCGCGACTGGCAGGAGATGCATCGGCGCTGGTCCTATTCCATCAACACGGAGACGAAATTTGATTCACAGTTTTATGTCCGGACGGATTTGAGCCGGGTGTCCGATGCCTGGTATTTTCGTGACTTCAATGCACACAATTATTATCTGACCCATTTTGCCGCATCCGATGAAGATCCGTTTCGCAGGGTTTCCTTTCAGGGGAACGAATCGCTGCGCTTCCTGGAATCGTCCGCGCGCCTTTTCAAGGGCTGGAACAACTATAACGTGATCGCCCGGGTCAGCTCCATCGACGACTTCGCGCAGACGAACAATGATCGGACGCTCCAGAAATATCCGGAATTGATCATGACCGGCATCCGGCAGCCGCTTTTTTCCACGCCCGTGTATTTTGGTTTCGCAGGCACTTATGATTATTTCTACCGGCGCGAAGGCGTCAGGGGACATTATGTGGATGTCGCGCCGACCTTGTCGTGGCCTGTGAACCTCTCCCGCTTCGCGATTCTGACACCCCAGATCACGGTGCGGGGAACCTACTGGAGCCGGGACGATGAGCAGGCAACCGCGGACAATCGCAGCGGCGAGCGTACGTTCTACAATGCCGGCTTAACCTTGGGCAGCCGTTTTTCCCGGGTTTTCGATGCGGGTATCTTGGGATGGGATAAAGTGCGCCATGAGGTCAGGCCGGAAATTCTTTATTCTTACAGCCCTAATGTGCGGCAGGACAATATTCCCGATTATTTGCCGAGGATTGGCGCCTTTTTGGAGCCGCTTGCCCCGTTGACTGCCGTCGGCGCCAACGTTTTTCCTGAACAAAATGCGGCAGCCTGGTCATTGACCCATACGTTGACCGCCCGATTGAAAGACAAAACGGGCGCAGGCGATTATCTGGAATTCTTCCGTTTCAAGCTCTTTCAGGCTTATGATATCAATGAAGCGAAAAAAGACATGGCAGGGTCGGTGTTAGAGCGGCGGCCCCTATCGGATTTCGGCATGGAACTGGATGTGAAACCGCACCCCTATCTGTCTTTTGCGGCCCGAAATGTTTACAGCGTTTATAGCGGCTGGAAGGAAATGAACTGCGATCTGGGTCTAAGCGACTGGCGCGGCGACAAGCTGACCGTCGGCTATCGTTATACCATGGATTCCATAGAGGAAATAAACGCTGAGCTTAAAGCGGTCATCACCTCGCGGTTAAGCGGCAGGTTGGCCGTCAGGCTCGATCAGTTCAACGACCGGAAGGTGGAAAATGCCGTAGGGCTTCTCTATACCGAGCAGTGCTGGAGCCTCGGGGTGGATTATGTGAAAACCCATGACGACGAGCGGTTTATGCTGAAAATAGGGCTGACCGGCCTGGCGATGTTTGGAATTTAATAATGCATATAAATCAGTATGTTATGATTTTGCGGCGCGGTGGAAATTCCGAATCAGGGAAAGCCTAGTTCAAAAGGTCGGGCGATGCGAATATTTTTCTTGACAAACAGACGGTAATTGCATAGCTTGCGCCTTTAAATTTTTATAATAAGTGGTGGGTTTGATATGAAGACATTTTCTGCGAAGGCAAGTGAAACAAAACAAGATTGGTATGTGGTCGATGCGTCCGGTAAAGTTCTGGGAAGGCTGGCCAGCGAAATCGCGCTGCGCCTTCGGGGCAAGCATAAAGCGATCTATACCCCGCATGTGGATACGGGCGATTTTATTGTGGTGGTGAATGCTGAAAAAATCATGTTAACCGGCAAAAAGCTGACCGATAAGATCTATTATTCCTACTCCGGTTACCCGGGTGGTTTGCGAGAAACGGCGGCAGGGAAGATGCTGGCCGAAAAGCCGGAAAACCTGATCAAAATTGCGGTTGCCGGTATGATGCCCAAGAATAATCTGGGCAAAAAAATGCTGAAGAAGCTGAAGATTTACAGCGGGAATGCGCATCCGCATGAAGCTCAGTGTCCGCAAGCGCTGACGGTTTAAAATCATCAAAGATTGATTATCATTGAATTTGGGAGAAGTCATGACAGTACAACGTTTTTATGCAACCGGTAAAAGAAAGAGCGCGATTGCCCGTGTTTATATGAAAGCAGGCAGCGGCAATATTGTGGTCAACAAGAGAAACTATGAGGAATATTTTTCCCGTCCCAGCCTGAAGATGATCATTCGTCAGCCTCTGGATATCACCGGCAAGAACGATCAGTTTGATTTTTATATCAATGTCGGCGGCGGTGGTGTCGCGGGACAAGCGGGAGCGGTCAAACACGGAATTTCCAAAGCACTTCTGGAATATGACGCCGATTTGCGTCCCGTCCTCAAAAAAGCTGGTTTCTTGACACGCGACGCCCGCGTTGTTGAAAGAAAAAAATATGGACAACCGGGAGCCCGCAAGAGATTCCAATTCTCCAAACGTTAACCATCCAAGGGGGGCTTTCAGGCCTCCCTTTTTTTTGGAGTTTCATTTATGACCATCAAGGCAGCTATTTTCGGAGCCAGCGGCTACACGGGCCAGGAACTGATCCGCATTTTATCCGGACATCCTGATGTGGAACTCGTTTCGGTGACGTCCCGGCGTTATGCCGGAATGATGGTTTCGGAAGTATTTCCATCTCTTTTCGGACGGACGTCGCTTACTTATACCGACGCCACCCCGGAAGAGATCGCAAAGCTCTGTGATGTTGTTTTTCTGGCGCTTCCGCACGGCGTTTCCATGGACATTGCCCCCGTGTTTGTGAAGGCGGGGAAAAAAGTCATTGATTTGAGTGCCGATTACCGTCTGCGGGATCTGGCTACCTATGAAAAATGGTATGCCAAACACAGTAGCGCCGGTCTTTTCAGTCAGGCGGTTTACGGCATTCCGGAGCTTTACCGGCAGGATATTGTAAAAGCACAGCTCATTGCCAACCCGGGCTGCTACCCGACCAGCATCATTCTGGGGCTTATGCCTGCTGTGAAAAATAAGCTTGTGGATGTGAAGAGCATCATCGCTGATTCGGCCTCAGGCGTGAGTGGCGCGGGGCGCGACCCTGTTGTCGGATCGCTCTTTTGCGAAGTGGACGGCGGGTTCAAAGCTTACAAAGTCGGCAAGCACAGGCATACGCCCGAAATCGAGCAGGAGTTAAACAGGCTGGCGGATGAAACCTTTGCGATTTCCTTCACCCCGCATTTATTGCCGGTGAAACGTGGAATCTTAAGCACGATTTACGCTACGTTGACAAAAGACATCACGCTGGCTGACTTGCATGCGCTGTATGTGTCGACTTATGCCGGAGAAAAATTTGTGCGGATTTGTCCTTTGGGAACCTATCCCAATATTTCCTCCGTTTGTGGATCGAACTACTGCGATGTCGGACTGGCCATTGATCCCCGGACGAATCGGGTTATCATCCTATCCGCTATTGACAACTTAATGAAGGGCGCAGCCGGCCAGGCCGTGCAGAATATGAATCTGATCTGTTCGCTTGCCGAAGACAGCGGTTTGCGGATTGCCCCGCTTTTCCCCTGATGAAAGCCATACGCCATGCCACAAAAAATTTATAATACAAAGACACGAAAAAAAGATATTCTCCAACCGATTTCAGAGGGCGCTGTCGGCATCTACGTCTGCGGCATTACGGCCTATGACGTATGTCATGTCGGGCATGCCCGCGCCGCCGTTGTGTTTGATGTGGTTTTCCGGCATCTGCAAGCGCAAGGCTTCCAGGTGACCTATGTTAAAAACTTTACCGACATCGACGACAAGATTATCGACCGGGCAAACAAAGAAGGCGTGACCATAACGGACATCACCGACCGGTATATCAAAATGCATGATGAGGACATGGCCGCGCTCAATGTGCTCACCCCCACCGTGACGCCCAAAGCCACCGAGCATATGGCGGACATGATTGCTCTGATCAAAACGCTGGAAGCTAAAGGCATTGCCTATGCAGTGGACGGCGATGTTTATTTCTCCGTGAAAGATTATCCCGCTTACGGCGGATTGTCTGGACGCAATCTGGATGAAATGATTTCAGGCGCCCGCGTAGATGTCAATGACAAGAAGAAAAATCCACTCGATTTTGTGCTCTGGAAGAAAAGCAAAGAAGGCGAGCCTTCCTGGGACAGTCCCTGGGGACCGGGAAGACCCGGTTGGCATATCGAGTGCTCGGCGATGAGCCGACGCTATCTGGGAGAGACATTCGATATCCACGGTGGCGGCGAAGATCTCGTGTTCCCGCATCATGAAAACGAAATCGCACAGTCGCAGGCTGCGACGGGAAAACCGCTTGCTCATTACTGGATGCATAACGGGTTTGTGAAGATCAACGCCGAAAAGATGTCCAAGTCGCTGGGCAATATCTTCCCGGTCAGGGAAATCATCAAACAGTATCATCCGGAAGTCCTGCGCCTGTTCATGCTCCAGAGCCATTACCGTTCTCCTGTGGATTATTCGGATGGGTCGCTCAAAGAAGCCCGGACAGCTCTTGTTCGCGGCTACACGGCCCTGCAGCAGATGAAAGAGACCCTTTCCCTGTCAGCGCCGCAAATGCCTGGACCGCTGGCGGGTGCAAATGAGGAGTACGTCAAAAAAATAAGCGATCTCAAAGACAAGTTCGACGCGGCGCTCGATGACGATTTCAACACGGCGCAGGCGCTGGGCTGTGTTTTTGAAGCTGCGCGTCTGATCAATCACATCACCACTGTGGAAAAGAAAATGCCCGTGTCCGTTAAAAAGGTCATTCTGGGGACTGCTGCGGAGATATTTGCGCATTTCGGTCGGGTATTGGGCGTCTTTGAGTTGAATCCGGATATGTTTTTCCAGACGGATCGCTCCACGGAGGTTGCAAAGCGAGGGCTTGATGGCCAGAAAATCGAGGCGCTGATCTTGGAGCGCCGGAAGGCCCGCGAGGACAAAGACTGGCAGCGGGCCGACGATATCCGCAAGGAACTGGCCGCTCAACGTATTACGCTGAAAGATTCTGCAGCTCAGACAACCTGGTCGATTGAATAGCGCCGTTATCCCGGACTTATTTCCCCCTCATTATTTCTCCACTGATTGCCGAAATAGATGGAAAACATCAGGAGTTGTAGTATATACTTTCACTTCATTGCGTCATATCACTACCACAAAAAATATCGTGATGACGAAAGAGGCAGACGATGAAAAAATATTTACGTAAGTGGCCGGTATTTCTTATTATTATCATAGTGATCTTTGTTGTTTTCGGGCTTTATTATGACAGTGGGGTCGCTGCGCGCGATAAAAACATCTACAAGGAAATCAAGACATTTAACGAAGTTCTGGACTTGGTGCAGAAAAACTATGTCGATCCTATCGAGTCCTCCGTTTTAATGCAGGGTGCGATCAATGGCATGATCAAGTCGCTGGATCCCCACAGTGCGTTTATGACCCCGGAAATTTACAAGGAACTCGAAGTGGAAACGCAGGGACGATTCGGTGGAATCGGCATCGAAATTACCATCCTGAAAGATGTTCTGACGGTGGTGTCTCCCATTGAAGATACACCCGCATTCACGGCGGGCGTAAAATCCGGCGATTCGATCATTAAAATTGACGGAAAATCCACCAAAGACATTACGATTATGGAAGCCGTCAAAAAGCTGCGTGGTCCGAAGGATACCAGCGTGACGATCACGATTATGCGCGAAAACATGGCTCAGCCTAAGGATTTCATTCTGACCCGCGCCATTATCCAGATCAAAAGCGTGAAGGCCAAAGCTTTTGACGACCATATCGGTTACATTCGCATTGCCTCTTTCCATGAGCGGACAGCGGCGGATTTACGCAAGGCGCTCGACGAGGTCGCAGAGAAAACAAAACCCATGAAGGGGCTGGTGCTGGATTTGAGAAATGATCCGGGTGGTTTGCTTTCACAGGCCATCGAGGTATCCGACATGTTTTTGAAGTCGGGGATTATTGTTTCCACCCGCGGTCGCACCAAAAGCATGGAAACCAAAACCATGGCCAGAGACAACGGCAAGGAAATATCAGTTCCCGTGGTGGTTTTAGTCAATGAAGGAACAGCCAGCGCCGCCGAAATCGTTGCGGGAGCACTTCAGGACAATGGCCGCGCCCTGATCATGGGCACACGGACATTCGGCAAGGCATCCGTGCAAACGGTGATTCCTCTGGAAGATGGTTCGGCGCTGAAACTGACGACGGCGCGCTATTACACGCCCAGCGGTCGGTCCATTCAGGCCGAAGGCATCAAGCCGGACATTATTGTTAAGTTAATCAAGCCTGCCGACGAGAAAGAGAATTCTTTAGAGGAGCGGCTCCGGGAAAAGGATCTTAAAGGCCACATCAAGCCCGCCAAGGAAGACGGCACGCAACTGGAAGAGAGCAAATTCGAGGAAATCAAAGACGGCTCCGATCTGTCCAAGGACAATCAGCTCAAAACGGCCATTGATATCTTGAAAAGCTGGCATATTATGAAGAAGACGCTGGTGAACTGATTGGCAAGGCGGAGCGGATATTGCCGGCTATGAAAAAAACGAAAAAGAAAAATATTTTAACGGCGATCCTGATTGGGCTGATTGTTTTGTCGCTTGCAGCCATCGGTTACGTGATTGTGTTTGATCGCGAAGAGCCGGTTGCCGTCAAAGAGCGGCCGGTTAAAAAGAAGCAGACAAACGTTCTTGTGGATCTGCCTAAAAAAGGTCAGTCTGAAACACCCAGGGAAAAGCCCGCCCCGGTGAAAGAGGCGCGGGAAAAAGAAAAGGTCACGGAGGTGAATGACGCACCTCCTGTGCCGCCGGTTGTGGCAAAGCCTGCGGGAAAAGAAAAGACGGTGATCGCCAAAATCATACCGCCTGCCTTGCCCGCAAGGCAGGCGGTGATTATCATCGACGACATCGGATACGATATGTCGGCGGTGCGCGAGTTATTGAAGATTGATGCAGAGATCACGTATGCCGTGCTGCCGCTTTTGAGCCATTCGCGCGAAGCGGCCGAGGCGCTGCATCAGGCCAACCGTGAAATTCTGCTGCATCTGCCGATGGAGCCTCGTTCTTACCCGAAAGAAAAACCGGGAGCCGGCGCTCTCTTTACGGAAATGAGTGACGAGGAAATTGTTTTTCAATTGGACAAAAATCTGGCTTCGGTTCCTTATGCAACGGGCGTCAACAATCACATGGGGTCGAAATTCATGTCCGACGAAAACAAGCTGACAACCGTCTTCAAGCAGTTAAAAAAAAGGGATTTGTTTTTTATCGATTCGCGAACGACGAATGATTCCAAGGCATCCGCAGTATCCCGGAAGATTCACTTAAACATCGCTTCGCGCAAGGTGTTTCTGGACAATGAACGCGATTATTCCAAAATTTACCGGATTCTGCTGGATGTGGCCCTGGCGCCCGCGGGAAGCGCCCCGGTGATTTTGATCGGTCATCCTTATCCCGAAACGATTCGGGCGCTGCGCGACGCAAGGAATATTTTCCGCGAAAAAGGCGTCTCGATTATTCCGGCGTCGCAACTGATGAAAAAGAATTCGACGCAAGACGCGTCCTGATAACAGTTTTTTGCTTCACCTGTAAGAAACGGAACCCTGGCTTATGCACAAAAAAAATATTTTTTTACTGATCGGCGGCTTTCTTCTTGCCGCGCTGCTCGTCGGTTGCGCGTCTTTCTCTTCCCGTCCGGCATCTTATCCGGCGCAGACGGAGGACTATTCGCCGGTGGCGGGTTATTATTACTCGCTGGCTGTCTTAGAACGGCTGGAAGGTAATCTGGCAGGGGCGATTGATGAAATGAAGCGAGCGACGGCCGCACAACCCGACTCCCCGTATCTCACGACAGAACTGGTTGCGCTGTATGTGGAGAACAACAATATTGATCTGGCGCTTTCCCTGGGGGAGGCGGCTGTGGCGAAAAATCCCGGCAATACGGAGCTGCGTTCCATTCTGGGCGGGGTGTATTTCAACTCGCGTGAATATGAAAAGGCGATTCGGGAGTATCAGGCTATCATCGCCATGGAGCCGAAGAATGTCGTTGCCTATCTGTACCTGGCGACCATTTACGCGCAGGGAAAAAAGTATAACGAGGCCGAGCAGGCCTATAAAAAGATGCTGGAGATTGATCCCGACAATATCATTGGCCAGTACTATTACGCTAAAACCCTGATGCAGATGGATCGTCTGCCCGAGGCGGAAAGCATTTATTCGAAAATCACTTCACAAAGACCCGCCTTTGAAGCGGCTTGGATGGAACTGGCTGCGCTCTATGAGTTGCAGAAGAAATATGATGACGCGGTGGGTGTTTACCGCCGCTATCTGGATCTGAATCCCACCCGGATCAGTTTCCGCGTGAAGATTGCGGAGATCTTGATGAAATCCGGCAAAGAGGAAGATGCCATCAAGGAATTTCAGAATGTCCTCTCCATTGATCCGGAAAACCGGGAAGTTCTCACGGCCTTGGGACTTCTTTATTACGATTTGAAAAAGTATGATCGGGCGGCCGCCGAATTTGCCAGGCTTCTGGAAAAAAAACCGGGCGACGATAACTTGCGTTATCTTCTGGCCAATGCCTTGGAGCAGAAAGGCGATCTGGACGCGGCAAAAGCCGAATATCAGAAAGTCTCTCCGACGTTCGACTTATTTTCCAATGCGCAGATTCATACGGCGATGATTTTAAAAAAAGAGGGCAAATCGTCTGAAGCGGTTGGCGTCATGAACCGCGCTGTCAGCAGGAAAAGTGATGATGCCGTTTTGTATCTTTATTTATCCTCGTTATACGAAGATATCAAAGATCTGCCTGCGGCGGAAAAAACAGCGCTGGAAGGCATCGGACGCTTTCCGAGCAATGCCGATCTGTATTATATTCTGGGGACAATTCAGGAAAAAACAAACCGTTTTGATCAAAGCGTCAAGTCCATGGAAAAAGTGCTTGAGATCGATCCGAAAAACGCGGATGCACTGAATTTTATCGGATACAGCTATGCCGACCGCGGCATTCGCCTGGAAGAAGCGGAACAGATGATTATTGCGGCGTTGAAGATCAAACCGGACAACGGCTATATTCTCGATTCGTTGGGCTGGGTGCATTTTAAAAGAAATAAAATTGAAAGCGCCCTTCAGCATCTCAAAAGGGCCATGGAACTTCTGCCGAATGATGCAAACATTCTGGAGCACCTGGGCGATGTCTATCTGAAAATCGGTCGGTATCAAGAGGCGTTGGATCAATACCGGAAGGCTGTGGCCATTGATCCGGGCAATCCGGCGCTGAAAAAGAAACTCGACGGCCTGATCCATAAAAAATAAGCCTCCACAGACAAAGTCAAATTTTCAGGGAAGGGGTTTAGCACATGGTTGTCGACTCCATTTTTATTTCCGGCAAACACACCCTGATGGCATTATTGTTGTCGGCGTTTGCTTGTGGATGCGCAAGCTCAGTCCCCATGGCGCCTGCGCCGGTCTTGTCGCCTGAAAAAGCACTGATGCGCGTAACGCAGGCGATTACATTAGATGACCGGATTGTTGCCACGGCATCCATTGATGTCGTGACGGCGCAGGGGCATTATCCGGTGCGGACCGCCCTTGTTTTGCAGAAACCTTCTTATCTACGCCTCGAATTAATGCCGGTGATCGGCACGCCCGATTTTTTTCTGGCCGCAACGCCTGATGAAATGAAAATATTTGTACCGTCGCGCGCCGAGTTTTATGTGGGCAAGCCAACCGCAGCCCATATGGCGCATTTCTTGCCCTGGGCGCTCAACATTGAAGATATCGTCATGATTTTTTCCGGCGCTTATCCGCCGCTCATCGGAAATAATTTATCTTATGCAAGCAGCGCTGAAAATGATTTATGGCGCGTAGAGATGAGAACATCCGCAGGGCCGTCGCAAATTGTCTGGATGGAGAAAAACGGAAGACTGGCCAAACTTGTCCGCAACGGGGCGGACGGCAAAGAGGTTTATTCGGTACAATATGAGGATTATGATCAGGGTAAGTTTCTGGCCGGAAAGATCAGCATCAAAATGGCCGATTCCGTGACAGCGCTTACGGTGAAATACACAGACGTTGCCATCGAAAAAGCGAAAGATCTGGCGGTTTTTCAATTACCTGTTCCTGCCGGCATGAAAATCATCAATCTGGATTAAAACGCAGGGACGAAAAATCTTTCGCCCCTGCGAGTAGATACGGGTTTCAAACCCCTCCTGGGTTGAAAACACAATCCATCGAACCCTTAAGCATCAGGAGCGGAGGCACTGTCCCCCTCCGACGACCAGGCTCTTCGCGGTGATGTAGGAAGCCGCATCCGAACACAGGAATAATACCGTGCTCGCGATTTCTTCCGGTTTGCCGAAGCGTCCCAGCGGTGTTACATTGAGCATCGCCTCTTTTCGCTTTTCCCCTCCGTCGGCCAGCTGGGCTTCGAGCATCGGAGTTTGGGTCACACCCGGACAGACGGCGTTGACGCGGATATTTTTACGGCCCACTTCAATGGCAGCGGCTCTTGTGAGCCCCAGCACGGCGTGCTTGCTTGCGGCGTAGATGGAGGTGCCCTCCTGTGTGAGCTGGCCTGCGACAGATGAACAGTTGACGATGGCGCCGCCGCCCGCCTTGATCATCATAGGGATTTCGTGTCTCATGCAACGCCAGACGGCTTTCACGTTAATGTTCATGACGGTATCGAATTCTTCGACCGTATAATTGATGGTGCGCTTCATCTTCGGCCAGACGCCCGCATTGTTGAAAGCACAATCCAACCGGCCGTATTTGGCTTCAATCGTTTTAAACAGATTATCGATTTCGCCGGCAACCGTCAGGTCGGTTTTGACAAACAGCGCGTCGCCGCCGTTGCCTTTAATTTCGTTCACAACCTCGGCGCCTTCTTTCTCGCGTCGGGCGGCGATGACCACTTTGGCCCCTTCCCGGCCAAAAGCCAGAGCCGTCGCCTTGCCGATTCCGGAGTTGCCGCCGGTGACCAGTACGACTTTATCTTGAAATCTCTTCGTATTCAATGTGCGTCTCCTTTGTTCTTTAATATGAGATATAACCGCCGTCGATGGCGATTTCCTTGCCGATCATGAAGGCTGCGTCATCCGTGCAAAGCCACAAGGCTGCGCCTGCAATTTCTTCCGACTGGCCGATGCGTTGCAGATTGGTCTTGCCTGCCATCACATCGAGCATTTTCGGCATGAAAGGCAGAGCCGCTTCCAGCATCTCCGTCATGATCGGTCCGGGGCAGATCGTATTAATCCGGATATTCTTTTTGGCGTATTCCAGCGCGGCGGTTTTGGCCAGTCCCAGACTCGCGTGTTTGGAGGCGCAGTAATGGGAAAGACCCCACTCGCCGACGATGCCGAGGATGGAAGCCGTGTTGATGATTACGCCGCCGCCCTGTTTCAGCATGATATCAATTTCATGCTTCATGCACAGCCAGACGCCGCGCGCATTGGTTTCCATGAGCCGATCCCACTCTTCCTCCGTGGTTTTGACGATGGTGGGAACATGCCCCAGGGAAACGCCGGCATTATTGAATGCAAAGTCCAGACGGCCATATTTGGCCACTATGGTCTGGAAAAGGTTATCGACATCCGCGGGATTTCTGACGTCTGTTTTAATAAAAATGGATTCTCCGCCGAGGGCGGCAATTTGATCCACAACTTCCTGTCCGCGCTCTTCGCGGCGCGCCGCCATGATGACTTTGGCGCCTTCTTTGGCAAAAGCAATCGCCGTGGCTCTGCCCATCCCCGATGTGGCTCCGGTGACCAGCGCGATTTTTCCTTCAAATATTTTAATTTCCAAAATCCTGTCCTCCTTCAACAATCATTCTTGCTTGAAAAATAATGATATAATTTTAAGTCTTGCAGTGAAAATGCGGGCGAACTCTAAAATCAAACATCATTTATGTCAAGAAATTTATAGGGAGGATCAATGTTTGAGCGTGACTAGGCAAGAAAGGGGCTTTTGAAAAAGCCCCTTTCTTGTTTCGTTTCGATAAAACGGTTATTTGAGTTCCTGAAGTTTAGATCGGGCGATCCGTGCCTGAGAGGTATTGGGATAATCTTTGATCACTTGCTGTAAAAGCAGACGAGCGCTTGTTTTATCCCCCAAGTTCTGGAATGAAATTCCCTGTTTTAAAAGCGCGTAGGGAACCTTGCTGCTGCTCGGGAATTTCTTGGTGACTTTTTCATATTCCAGAATGGCTTTTTCGTATTTCTTTTCAAAGAAATAACATTCGCCAATCCAGAACTGCGCATTATCTGAATACTCTCCGGAGGGGTGAGCATTCAGAAAGGCCTGAAACGTTTCCTGGGCCTTGACATAGTGGCCGGCTTTGAACGTCTGATACGCTGCGGCATACCAGGCTGCTTTGTCTGGTTTGCCGGAAGGATCCTTCGCTGTTGCTAAGCCGTCGCCTGTCGCGTCGCCTGAATAATCTTTCTTGCCGATTTCCAGGAAATTCTCGATGAAGTTGATTTTCAGAAGCAAGTTGTCGAACTTTTCCTTATAGTCATCTTCCTTCCTGGAATCCTTTGCATTTGCAATATCCTTCTTAAGCGTTTCCACCTGGCCGCGAAGTTGCTGGATCTGATCGCGCAGCTCCGCAAAATCCGCAGTTGTGTTGGCCTGGCCCTTGCGCATGGACGAAAGAGCCGTGGTATCTTTCTCCTGCTCTTTCTGCATCGCTGCGATGCGTGTGTCCACGGCGACAAGTTTTTCTTCCATCTGCCGGTTTAAATCCGAGCGCATGTCTCGCAAATCGGAGGACGTCGCGCAGGCGATGAGAGAAAAAGCCATCAGGGGGAATAAAAGATAAAGCAATCGTTTCAATGCTTGCTCCTTTTAGCTTTCTATTTCAGAAGGAATTGTGCGCGACGGTTCTGCGCCCAAGCTGCTTCGTCATGCGCTGCATTCGCCGGCTTTTCTTCGCCGTAGCTGATCGTTTCAACACGCGATGCGTTGATACCCAGATTGACCAGATATTTCTTGGCTTCCTGGGCGCGTCTTTCGCCGAGGGCCATGTTGTATTCGGCGGTGCCTCTTTCATCGCAGTATCCTTCGATGACGATAGCGGCGCTGTTATTCTTGGTGAAGATTTCCGTGTTGGCCTTCAGAATTTCACGCGCGTCGGGGCGGATGCTGGATTTGTCAAAATCAAAATAGATGTTTTGAATATTGAGGTCGGCCAGCGCTGCGGCATTTCTTTTAGCGGCAGCGTCCTTGGCGGCCTGGGCTTTCAGGGCGGCTTCCCGGTCGGCCTGTTCTTTGGCGCGGCGGGCTGCATCATCATCGGCCTGTGCAACGGGAGCAGCAACCGGCGCGGTCTGCGTCGCGGTGACTTTCTGCTCCTGAACGGGCTCATCCTTAACGACCGCCTGCTTTTCCGCGCAACCGGCAAACATCATGAACGCAAAAGCCATAACCAATAATAATCCTAATATTGTTAAATGTTTTTTCATAATAAACTCCTTTCGTTATTTGAAATGTGAATGTTAAGTGATGCTGGTATTTATATAAAACTTATGGGTTGACGTCAATAGAATAATGAAATCAACAAGAAAACACGGGGAACTGTCAGGGCGACGCCCGGCATCCGCGCTGCTTTTCAATATCCCTGTCAAATTCTGAGTTAATCATGAGGTTTTCTATACGGCAAAGGTGAAAAAATAACAACCCCTGCCTGAATTTTTTTTATTTCAGCCGGGGTGACCAGGCGGGCATCACAAGCTGATCCTTGCTTTCCTTGAGAACGCGTGTGTTGAGTCCGTTGGAATTCATGATGCTGATTCGATATTTTAAATTTTGTTTGGAGCTGAAAACAATTTGCCGGCCGGATGGCGACCAGGAAGGATATTCGTTGTCCGCATCGCCAAAGGTAAGTTGAATCAAGTTGTTGCCTTCTTCATCTACGGAGAAGATGTGAAATTTATGATTAATCAGGCCTTCGTAAGCGATTCTACCGCCGCGTGGCGACCAGGAAGGGGATGTGTTGTAGTTTCCTTCAAAAGTAATTCTTTTGACATTATTGCCGTCTGCATCCATGACAAAGACCTGCGGGGAACCGGAACGATCTGATACGAAGGCAATCTTTTTGCCGTCAGGTGACCAGGTCGGCGAGACGTCGATGGCAAAATTGCGGGTCAGACGCGCAAGTGTCATCGACGCCAGCTCCAGGACATAAAGCTCTTCATTTTCGTCCCTGCTCAGCGTCAAGAGCAGTTTTTTACTGTCGGGTGAGAATGCGCCGCATAAGTTAAGGCCTTTGAAGAATGCAACCTTTCTTTCTTTACCGGTTGTCAGAGCACGCAGATAAACTTCCGGGCGCCCCTCTTTGTAGGAGGTGAAGGCCAGATACTGGCCGTCCGGAGACCAGCGCGGTGATGTGACAATGCTTTGATGGGTGGTGATGTTTTTCAGACCGGAGGCGTCATAGTTTACCGCGTAAATGTCTGCCCGGGAGTCTTTTTTGATGACAAAAGCGATTTTGGTCAGGAAGTCCCCTTCATCGCCGGTCAGTGTCAGAAGAATATCGGAGACGATTGCGCGCGCCAGCGCTTGCAAATCGCCGGCATGGCCTGTGTATCTTTTATTGAACAGCAGCTGGCCCCGGGTGACATCGTGCAGGCGGCTTTCGACGGTTATCTCTTTTGCGCCTTGCGTGATATCGCCTACGAGCAGAAAATCTGCGCCGATGGCCGCCCAGTCGGCAAAGCGGATCGTTTCCGTGCCCGGTTCCACGCCGTCGAGGAAACTTTTTTTATCCAGTGCGTTGAATATTCCCGTGAGGCCCAGATCAGAGCGGATCTGCGCGGCGATGGCGGCATGGATGTTTGTGGGCTTGCCGGGTTGCGGATTTTTAATTTGGAAATCGCAGACAGCGACAGGAAATTGCTGAAAGCCGGGTGCGTCAATATCAATATAGACTTTGGCTGTGGAGATGCCTGTAAGGCCGAAAAGGCCTACCGATGTCAAAAGCATTAAAACAAAGAAGCGGCAAATTCTGTTCATGAGCGTTGATTTCCTTTAGTCATCATGGCCTATCTCATTTCCGCGGAATGAAACCGGATGCCGATTTCAATGGAACGGCCGGTCGTCCATCCTGTAAGCGGAGGAAACGGATCTGATTTTTTTACTGCGCGCAGGGCGGATTCGTCAAAGTATGTGTTGCCGGAGCGTTTTTCAAAACCGATATACTCCAGCGCGCCGCTTTGCGCAATGCGAACCTCGATGATGGCGGTGACATTGTCTTTCGGCATTAAAGACGCGGGCAGCACCCAGTTCTTTTTGATTTTCGGCCAGATAAAGCGACTGTAATCATTGGCCCGTGTCTGGTTTTCTCCTGCCGGAGAGGCGCCGGCGGGGGCAGGGGGCGTCGAAGCTGCGGCGCCGGTTGAACGGGTGGCGGTGCTGGACAGATCTTTTTGCCGAAGCGAGCTGATGGCTTTTTCAATGTCTTGTTTGTGGGTTTCGTCTTTTTTAATCAGAGGCAAAGTTGCGGTTCTTGACGTATCGCGTTTCAGGATCACGGGAGAATCCGAACCGGAGGGCGGCAGCAGTCCTTTCATGGAGGAGGCGTCCTGCGTTTGTCGCATGGCCTCGGGCCCGACGAGCGCCACGGAATAAGCCGCGCCGAAGGTCAGAGGCCGGGACGCGCCGGGGACGGACATCATCGCAACGGCAATAATCATCAGGTGAATCATCAGGGAGGCGAAAAAAATTTTATAAGGATTGCCGGAGACACCGAAGGAGCTATTATGGAACATCCGGGAGGTCATTTCATGCCCTCGGGCGGTTCTGTGATCATGCCGAGCTTGTCGACGCCCGCCCTGCGGATTTCCGACATCACTTCAACCACAAAGCCGTAGGAAACATTTTTATCAGCGCGTAGAAAAATTTCACGGTCCACACGCTCGGCGAATATCGCGGAGAGTTTCACGTTGAGATCAGCAAGCGGCAGGCGGGTTTTGTTAAGGAATATTTCCTTGTTTTCGTTGATCGTCAGCACCAGTTTTTCTTCCGCGATATCGATGCTCTTTGATTTGACGCGCGGCAGATTGACGTCAATGCCCATCGAAAGCATCGGAGCGGTGACCATGAAGATGATGAGGAGCACCAGCATGACGTCAACCAGCGGCGTGACGTTGATTTCCGCCATCGATCTTTTATCAGTACTTCTTCTGCGTATTTGCCGCATAAGACCTTATCCTGAATCGATTCACTTGCGGATCAGATAACGCTCGACGATATTTAAAAACTCGCCGGCAAAATTATCCATTTCCTGCACCATGACCTTGGATTTGTTTAAAAAGTAGTTATAGAAAACAACCGCCGGGATGGCCGCAGCCAAGCCCGCCGCCGTGGCGATCAGCGCCTCGGAAATACCGGGAGCAACCACCGCCAGTGTTGCCGAACCGCGCGCCCCGATGGATTGAAAGGTTTCCATGATCCCCCAGACTGTGCCGAACAGCCCGATGAAGGGGCTCGCCGATCCGGTGGTGGCCAGAAACCCCAGTGCGCCTTCGAGTTTGGTCATTTCCGTATTCGATGCGCGGTTTAGCGCCCGCTGGACATTATCCAGAGAAGACATGTTGATGTCCTCGCCTGGGGCCGACTCTTTGATCGGCTTGTTGACTTTGGTCAGCTCCGAATAACCGACGCGGAAGACTTCCGCAGTCGTCGAAAAGGAATATTTCTTGGCCGCAGGCAGAACGTCGGAGAGTTTATTGCTGCGCTGATAGTCGGAATCAAAGGCTTCATTTTCTTTTTGAATTTTTCGATAATACCGGAATTTGAGAAAAATGATCGTCCATGAAATAATGGAGAGAATAAGCAGAATCAGCAAAACAAATTTAACCATCAAGCCGGCATCCAGAATCATACTCAGCACAGAGCCGTGAAAGGTGTTTCCTATATCTAATGACCCGATATTTTTCACTTTTAATCTCCAGAAATGGTTTTGAAATTCGGGTGTAACCTAAAGGAAAAACAAAGGCTTGTCAATACATCTTTTTGGTCAGAGCCTCTCCGGCGGGAAGGCGACAACATCGTCGATGGAGGCGGCATCGGCCAGAATCATGGCCAGGCGGTCGATGCCCAGGGCTATGCCTGCAGCTTCGGGCAGGGTAGACAGGGCTTTCAGAAATTTTTCCGGTAGGGTGTAGTGCGCCCAGTTCTTCGCGGCGCGCGCCTTTAGCGCGTCTTCAAAGCGTTGTTTTTGTTCCTGTGCGTTGGTCAGCTCTGAAAAGCCGTTGGCCAGTTCCAGCCCGCCGATATAGAGCTCAAAACGTTCCGCAACCGTCGGGTCTGTCTTTTTGATTTTAGCCAGAGCCGCCATTTCGGCCGGATAATCATAAAGGAACGTCGGGCGATCGCATCCCAATCGGGGTTCAATATGTTCCACGAGCATTTCATCAAACTGATCATTGTCGAGGGCATCCATCAGGTTGACCGGGGAGTATCTGGTAAAAGCATCGGCAACGCTGATGCTTTCCCATGGCGTGGCCAGTGAGATTGTTTTATTCTGCCAGACAATTTCCTGAGGACGTCCCATATCCCGGAATGCAGCCAGGAGCAGGGTCTCGCATTGATCCATCAGCTGCCGGTAGTCGAATGATGCAACATACCATTCCAGCATCGTGAATTCCGGCAGGTGGCGTCGTCCTCGCTCGTCGGCCCGGAAGCATTTGCAGATTTGAAAAATTTTCGGGTAGCCCGCGGCCAAAAGCCGCTTCATGCACAGCTCCGGCGAGGTTTGTAAAAACCAGTCTTCTGAAGGAATCGCTTCAATATATTCCTCCGGCGCGGGGGCGGGGATGCGCACAGGGGTTTCGACTTCCAGAAAATGGTTTTCGGTGAAGAACTGACGGATGCTGGAAATAAGTCTGGCGCGCAGGCGAAGATTGTTCGCTTTGCGCGCCAGATAAAAATGATCATCTTGATGTGCTGTGCTCAACGCTAGCCTTTGACGCGGGTCAGATATTCTCCGGTGCGCGTATCGATCCGGATTTTTTCTCCCTCGGTGACGAAAGTGGGCACTAAAACGGTGGCGCCCGTCTGTACTTTGACCGGTTTGGTCGCGCCGGAAACTGTATCGCCTTTGGCCCAGGGCTCGGCTTCGGTGACGAACAATTCAACAAAGTTGGGCAGGCTGATGCCGATGGGGCGGTCTTCGAACAGCAGAATTTCGACTTCGATATTGTCGGTCATGTAATTGATGGCATCGTCAACCTGTGCTTCCGTCAGATAAACCTGCTCATAGTTTTCATTATCCATGAAACAGTATTTGTCGCCTTCCTTGTAGAGGTACTGCATTTTCTTTTCGCGCAGGTCGGCCGGTTCAAAATTGTCCACGGAACGGAAGGTGCGTTCAAACTGGTTGCCGTTGATCATGTTTTTGAGCTTGGTGCGATACAGAGCCTGGCCCTTGCCGGGTTTTACAAAATTGAATTCGGTGATGACATAAGGATCGCCTTCGATTTTCAGGCGCAGACCTTTTTTTAAATCACTTGCGGTGTACATAAAAAATATTTCTCCTCATCCTTAAATTGTCAGGATTTATTTGAAGCCCTTCCTAGTCCAATTATTCAAAAAAGTCAAAAAAATCTTGATGTTTCTTTAAATTCTTTTGAATCGTTTGCGACAAACCTCCAAGGGGTACTTTTCCCGCCTTACCGGGCAGATCCGCCACATATTGCGGCAGGGCAAGCCCTGAGCATTGGGTTCGAAGGTTTTCCATTAAGGCCACGCCAGAGGAAAGGTCCGTGCGGAAATGGCCGCAACCCCGAACCGGCTCGCAGTGAAAAAGATAATAAGGGCGGACGGATATCTTCTGCAAGCCGTGCAATAAGTCCCGCATGACGTTCGGAGAATCATTAATCCCTTTGAGCAAAACCGACTGGTTGGATACAGGGATTCCCGCTTCCTGCAGCTTGTTGCAGGCCTGAGCTGCCTCGGGTGTGATTTCCGCCGGATGGTTGAACTGTGTGTTAAACCACAAGGGACGATAGCGCTTGAGCATCCGGCAGAGATCTTGGGTGATACGCATCGGCAGAACCACCGGCGCCCGGCTGCCGATGCGCAGAACCTCCACATGGCGGATGGCGGCAAACTTTGCCAGAATCATCTCCAGCTTTTCATCATCATAGGTCAGCGGATCGCCGCCGGAAAGAATCACTTCGCGGATTTGCGGCGAGGATTCCACATAGCGGACCATGGACGCCAGGCGTTTATTCAGGCCGGGTGTGTCCTTAATGCTCCAGAAGCGTTTACGGTTGCAATGCCGGCAATAAACGGCGCAGGTTTTTGTGACAATGGCAAGCACGCGGTCGGGATAGCGATGAATCAGTTTCGGCACGGGCATATAGCCGTCTTCGTGGAGCGGATCATCCGAAAAATGATTTGCGGCATCGATTTCATTCGTGTCGGCAATACATTGCGCGGCAATGGGATCGATGGCGTTGCCTTCTTCAATCAGCGATAAATAATAAGGCGTAATCGCCTGCGGATAGATTGAGAGCACCTGACTTAGTTGATCCGTCCGCATGGCCGGAGATTCCAGAATTTTGGCAAGCTGGGTGGCCGAGGTGACGCGATGCCGTAGTTGCCAGCGCCAGTTTAGCCAGTCCGTCCGAGAGGCGTTTGAAAAATGAGCAAGCAGTTTTTTGTTATTCATAAATTTCCGACCGTTTACGGCGAGGTGCGTATCACAAATTCCGGGATCTGCAAAGAAAATCCATGCCGCTGCTGGTAAAAATGGAAGAATTTGCCCGGTGAACATGATATGTGAAAGGCATTGACGATGAGGAGAATTATTTTGGCATCTATTCAACAACGTAAAGAACGCGTGGCGATGTTGTCGGTTGCATCCAACGCCATCCTGGTTGTCTTCAAGGTGATTGTCGGTGCGCTGATCGGGTCGGTTTCTATTGTCTCCGAAGCGATCCATTCGGGTATGGATTTGCTGGCGGCGATCATTGCCATGCTCTCCGTAAAGAAGTCACATCTCCCGGCGGACGACAGCCATCCTTTCGGTCACGGCAAGGTTGAAAGTGTCTCCGGTCTGGTGGAAGCCGTTCTGATCTTCATTGCCGCCTTCTGGATTGTATTTGAAGCGCTCAAAAAGCTGACTTCCACGCAAGAGGTGGAATCGCCCGGCTGGGGCGTTGCCGTGATGTTTTTATCCGCCGTTGTCAATTTGTTCGTTTCCCGTAAACTTTTTGCGGTAGGCAAAGAGGCAGACTCCATCGCCCTTCAGGCGGACGCCTGGCATTTGAGAACCGATGTTTATACCTCTGTGGGCGTTATGATCAGTCTGTCCATTATCTGGATCAGCCATCTTTTTTTTACGGATCCGCGAATCCATTGGCTTGACCCGGTTGCCGCAATCTTTGTGGCGGTTTTTATTCTGAAGGCGGCTTATGATTTGACGTTACAAGCCCTGGGCGACCTGATGGACGTCAAGTTGCCAGGTGATGAAGAGGAATGGATTCGAAGTGTTATTGCCGACCGGAAGTCTGATGTTCATGGTTATCATCAATTAAGAACACGGAAGGCGGGGAATTTCCGCTTTGTCGAATTTCACATCAAGGTGGATCCGCAAATGACCGTGGAGATCTCCCACGGCATTGCCCGTGATTTGAAATATGCCATTAAGGCCAGATTCCCGGCCGTGACGGTCACGGTTCATATCGAGCCCTGCGACGGCCATTGCACGGACATCTGCGTTGCCGGGTGTCTTTTGCAGGAAGAACGTCAGCGGGATCTGACGCGATCTAGCGGTCATTAAGTTCGATCAGCCCGTATTTTTTAAGCTTCCGATAAAAGTTAGCGCGCGACATATTGAGCTGTTCGGCGATTTTATTTTTGCGGAACTTCAACGACAGTAAATGACTGATGAGTCTTTTTTCCGCTTCCTCGGGCGATTCGAAGTCCAGGCTTCGGCGGCCTGTCCGGCGTGTGTCGATGATTTCCGGCGGAATCAGATCGACTGTCAATCGATTGGATGATGCATAGTTGACCATTCGTTCGACGACGTTTTGCAATTCGCGAACATTGCCCGGCCACCGATAGCTCATGAACAGTTCCAGAACTTTCTGATCCGCGCCGTCGATGGTTTTTTCCAGGGCCGTCCCATATTTGCGGATAAAGCGTTCTACCAAAAGCGGGATGTCGTCGGTCCTTTCCCGAAGCGGTGGAAGCTGGACGTTAAAGACGTTGAGGCGGTAATACAGATCGTGGCGGAAGTTTCCTTTGCTGATCTCCGTTGGCAAATCCCGGTTGGTGGCGGAAATGATCCGGACATCCACCGAGCGGATTTGACTGCTGCCGACGCGGACGACGCACTTGTCTTCGATCACACGTAAAAGCACGGCCTGAATCTCCAGCGGAGTTTCGGCGATTTCATCCAGAAAGATGGTGCCGCCGTCGGCCAGTTCAAACTTTCCCTGATTGCCGCCTCGCTTCGATCCCGTAAACGCTCCTTCGGAATAACCGAACAGTTCGCTCGCGATCAGGTCGCGGGGAATCGCCGCGCAGTTGATGGCGACATAGGGGCCGTCCTTGCGCGGGCTGGCATTGTGAATCGCCTGGGCCAGAATATCTTTGCCCGTGCCGCTTTCGCCCAGAAGCAGCACATTGGATGCGCTCTGCGAAATCATGCAGGCTTGATCAATAATATCTTTAAAATGCTCGTTTTGGCAGCCGATATCATTAAAGGTGAAATTTGCTTTGGCGCCGATGACCTTGGCGACGATGGACTTGATTCTTTTATTTTCGGAAAAGATGAGAATTTTTCCGATGACTGTTCCGCTGGACAATAAGATGTTGTTGCACGTCAGTGAATAGTCGCCGACTCCCTGGGACGTTCGGATTCTGACCTCCGTGTCGCTGATGGATTCCTGCTGTTCAATCATATCCCAGAAAGACCGATTTTCTTCGCGTGGAAAAATATTTTGCAACGTCATTTCTGTGAGGTCTTCATGATTGAGCCCGAACATGTTGCGCGCATGCTCATTGAGGGACGTAATGCGGTCTTCTTGGCCAATGGCGATCAGGGCTTCCGGGATGGAGGAAATAATGGCTTTTTGTAAACCGGAAGCGATGTCTGTCTCTTCAAAGGCGGCTTGGCATTGAATGAGCGCTTTTTGGGCCCGCCACTCATTTTCGATGGCGTGTGCGGCGGCCATAGCCATGCCCAGCGTATGGGGATGTGTGGCGGAATAAAACGTGGTAACGATAATGCCGCCCAGCAGTTCTCCATCCGGAGCGGTAATCGGAGCGCCGGATGCGGCAATAAAGTGAAGAAATCGCAGATAATGGTTGGCGCCGATGATTTGCTTCGGCCTTTTCTTGTCTAGGATGTGAGCGACACAGGAATTACCGGCGTCCCCTTCTGTCCATCGGGTGCCGATAAAGAAATTAAACATCATATTATTGTTGCGGAATTTTTCTTCCGTGATGACTTTCAGCAGATAGCCATCACGGTCGAACAGTCCAACCGCGTAACTGAAATCTTTCATGAACCTGAAGAGTTTGTGGATAAACGGCTGGCTGATATTAATGAATGCTTCGTTTTGATGGAGCTTTTCCTCAAGAGCGTTGTCGATGAGAATATTATTACTAAGTTTTTTGAGTGGATCAATATTCAAAGCCTTGCAGTGCATCCATTCATTCAGTGTCTCTTGTTGCACGATAGTTGTATCGATGCCACCGTCTCCATTGATGAATTTTTTCCATTGGAGATAGATAGCCTTGTTTTCAAGATTCAGGCTTTTTTCTGTACTCCCTGTAAAGATATCATTAAATTCAGCCAATTCAGTCATGTTTGTTCCTGAAGCCTTTTTGTGTCAATTGTGTCATGGTGTCCCATTTCCGTGTCCCAATGTGTCCTATTTTGGGGACAGGTGAGACACAATTGAGACATAATGTCCAGGGCAAATATTATTCAGGAGTGCTAATTAAATAATTTATAATCACATTTTATTCTTTATGTCATGGGTGATCAGGTGGCATGTATTCTGCAAATAGCCAATAAGCAGGAAATTGCGAAATCCTTTTCCGATACAAGGGGCAAGGGAAGAGTTAACGAAAGGAGGTCTGTGAGGAGGCCCGGAGGAATCTTTTTGTTCAATAAAAAATAATTATCATGGAGGAAAATTTATGAAGAAAAGAAGTATACTTGTTTTGTCTTTGGTAGTGGCGATGACGTTATCTTTCTGTGCGATGGCTCTGGCACAGACGGCGCCGGGCTCAACCGGTTCCTACACCAAATGCACCTACACCCCGCCCAGCAATAGCGGTTATTCTGCAGCAAAAGTTTATTATCCATGCAGTTCCAGCGGAACCCTGGGCTCAACCACCCTGACCGGCGGCTATACCAACACCTACAGCGACATGGAATGGATTGCCAATCACATCGTTACCCACGGCTACATTGTCTTTGCCATGACCCCGAATAATACTTTAGGTACGAACTCCTCCTGGACGTCAGCTCACAAGGCCGGTATTGCCCAGTTGAAAAAAGAAAACACCCGTAATGCAACAACCTTTAGCCCCAACCCGATCAAAGGCAAAGTCAACACCGCCAAGTTGCAGATCATGGGCTTCTCCAAGGGCGGGGGCGGCGCGCTTCTGGCGTCCAATGATCTGGGTTCCGGTGTGAAAACCACCCAGGCGCTGGCTCCTTACATGGATTTTACCTATAGCTTGAGATCCACCAAAGCCAAAACCATTTGCTATACCGGCACGGCCGATACCATTGCCTCTCCCAGCGGCGTAATCAATATGTACAACAGCCTTCCCGATGCGATTGACCGCACCTTTGGCCGTTTCTATGGTATGAGCCACACCGACTGGATGACCGGCAGCACCGCCAACTCTTACGGGAACAAAGCGAAGAAATATATTACTGCTTTCATGAAATATCATCTTGACGATGATTCCGCCTATCAGACCTATCTGTATGGTGCAGAACACCAAAAAGATATAGACAACAACTGGTTCTATGGGTATGCGCATAACATAGATTACTAGAATATTTAATTCTTGGCCCTGTCCTTTCAGGATGCTTAAAGCTTCTGCCTGAAAGGTTTATCCTACCGCCGGGATGCATGACGTGTTCCGGCGGTAGTTTCATTCAGGATCAGGAGGGCCAGTGGTGACTAAATGAGAATTTTGCCGATGGCCGTGCCGTCGGAGGAAACAGGGTTGGATGGAAGTGAGTTATTATCCGACCGGACTGAGGATGGACGTGCTGGAGGCTCTGGTATAATGGAGAATTTTTTTACAGATTCATGATCAGGAAAAATTATTTTTCATGACACATAAAGACGCTTTTCCTATACTTACCGCCAAAGAAGGGAGTGTAAATCTAACTGTGTAAATGGTTTTATTTAGGGTAGGAAAAAAACC